>DGSL01000023.1:0-37369 GCA_002393965.1 Bacteroidales bacterium UBA4363
GTATTGGAGTCGTATTGGAGTCGTGCACCTTCAAAAAAGGGAGAGGAAATGGAAAAAAAACTTTTCGGAACGCGAGAGGGTGGTTACGTACTTTTTTTTGTTTATCTTTGGATTTCGACTACTCCACCAAACAAAAAACAACTAAGCATACGGAACATGAGCGAGGACGCGATGAACACAGAGGAGAGACAGGCGGATGCGGTCGTGCAGCCGGCGGAGGCGGGAGGCTCCATCACGCCGGAAGAGCAGGAACTGGCGGACCGTCAGATGATACAGCAGGGTTATGACCTGCTGATCGAGGACTACAAGAACTCGGGTCACAACCTGAACTTCGACCTGGTGGAGAAAGCCTTTCAGTTCGCCAACAAGGCCCACGCGGGCATCCGGAGGAAGAGTGGCGAGCCGTACATGATACACCCGCTGGCGGTGGCGCGCATCGTGGTGAAGGAAATCGGTCTGGGCACGACGTCAATCTGTGCGGCACTGCTGCACGACGTAGTGGAAGACACGGACTACACGGTGGAGGACATCGAAGGCATCTTCGGCAAGAGAATAGCCACGATTGTGGACGGCCTGACGAAGATAGCGGGCGGCGTATTCGGCGACAAGGCATCGTCGCAGGCGGAGAACTTCCGCAAGTTGCTGCTGACGATCTCGGAGGACGTGCGCGTGATCATGATCAAGATAGCGGACCGGCTGCACAACATGCGGACGCTCTCCTCGATGCCGCCGAACAAGCAGTACAAGATAGCGGGCGAGACGCTGTACATCTACGCTCCGCTGGCGCACAGGCTGGGCCTGTTCCGCATCAAGACGGAACTGGAGGACCTCTCGTTCCACTACGAGCACCCCGAGAAATTCGAAGAGATCAACGCCCTGCTGGAAGCGGGCAATACGCAGCGCGAAGAGGTGTACGCACACTTCATCACGCCACTGTGTGAGAAGCTGGACGCTCTGGGCTACACGTACAGCGTGCAGAACAGGCAGAAGACGGTGTATTCGATCTACCACAAGATGGAGACGAAGCACGTGCCGTTCAACGAGATCTACGACCTGATGGCGGTGCGCATCATCTACCAGGTGAAGGAAGGGATGGACGAGAAGGCTCAGGCGTGGATGATCTACAGCGCGATCACCTCGCTGTACCGTCCGCATCCGGACCGGATCCGCGACTGGATCTCGACCCCGAAGTCGAACGGATATGAGGCGCTGCACGTAACGGTGATGGGTCCGGACGGTCAGTGGATCGAGGTACAGATCCGTTCGGAGCGCATGCATGAGATAGCAGAGAGGGGCATCTCCGCCCACTGGAAATACAAGCAGGACGTAGAGGGTCCGGACTCGGAGCTGGACGAATGGCTGAAGACGATCAAGGACATCCTGAACAACCCGGAGCCGTCGGCGCTGGACTTCCTGGACACGTTCAAGCTGAACCTGTTCACGAACGAGATCTTCGTATTCACCCCGACGGGCGAGATCAAGACGCTGCCTCAGGGGGCGACGGCGCTGGACTTTGCCTTCCTGCTGCACTCGGACCTGGGTTCGCAGTGTATCGGAGCGAAGGTGAACCGGAGGCTGGTGCCCCTGTCGGAGCAGTTGAAATCGGGCGACCAGGTGGAGGTATTGACCTCGACGAAGCAGACGCCGCAGCGAGAGTGGCTGAACTTCTGCACCACCGCCACGGCGAAGAACAAACTGAAGTCCTACTTCCGGAAAGAGGACCGCAAGGTGATGGAATCGGGCAAGCTGGCGCTGGAAGAACTGTTCCGGAAGCGGAACCTGACGCTCGACAACCAAGCCATACAGCTGATACTGAACTACTTCAACATACAGACCCGCAACAACCTGTACTACGAGATAGGGAAAGGCGTGATCCGTCTGGAACACCTGCTGGAGGACGTATTCCAGAAGAAGAAGGAAGAGAAGAAAGGCTTCCTGAAATACGTCAGCAAGGTAACGTCGATGATCCCGTCGATTCCGCTGCTGACGACGCGGAAGGAGAAGGACGAAGCCCCAAGCGACCAGCAAGCCGCCGTCATCGCCAACGCGCGGAAGGACGCGCAAGCCGTTGCCAACGCGACAGCCAACAGCACGACGAACACGCATCCCGACAAGTTCGACCCCTCGGTGGCCGGATTCGAGACGTCGCCATCGCACTCCGCCTCGCTGCCGAAGATCAACAAGAAAAAGGTGCTCCGTCTGACCGACGACCCGAAGCACAGTACGACGCCCTTCAGCATCGCACCGTGCTGCCGTCCGATCCCGGGCGACGACGTCATCGCCTTCATCAACGAAGACTACAGGTCGGTGACGCTGCACAGGCGGAACTGTGAGGTGGCGGACAAGCTGAAAGCCAACTTCGGCGAGCGGATTGTCCAAGCCGTCTGGACGTCGCAGAACCAGAGCAGTTTCCCCATCACGGTATCGGTCAGCGGCATCGACACAGAGGGTGTGGTGGGTAAGATCATGGGGGTGCTGTACGGAGAGAAAGTCAAGGTCACGCACGTCGAGTTCGGTTCGAAGGACGGCATCTTCAAGGGGAGCGTCACGATACAGGTGTACTCGACCGAGCAGCTGGGGTCGGTGACACGAGCGCTGGAGGCGCTCAAGGAAATCAGTTCCGCCACACGCACGGAGACAGACTCTGAAAAAAACTAAAAAAGATGTCCAACAACAGAAAACGGACGACGGACTGTGGCACGGGGCTTGTCGTTACGACTGGTGAAAAAACACAAAAAAACGAAAAGCCATGAAAACGAGAATAATCATTCCGCTGTTGATTGCCCTGATGGGCAGCGCAGCCTACAGCCACGCACAAGGGCGCGGCACGAGTCCAAGCAGCAACGCCACGACGGCGGGTACGGGCAGTGGCACACGGTCGTCGCAGAGCGACGGCGGGGCGTACCGCAGCGCGCCGGCGCCGTCGAACACGCGCAGCAACGTCGGCACGCAGAGCCGGAGCACCGCAGGCGCACCGGAGCGGCATAACGCCCGTGCGGCGCAGCCTCAGCACACGGTCCCGATGAGCACGAATCCTCAACCGGCACAGCCGGCGCCGCGCTACAAAGACCGTCACATCAAAGTCTATCCACGTCAGGAGTCGCACGTCGTGGCCCGTCACTACGACCGCCACATCAGCGACATATCGCATCACGTGCGCATCCACCACAGCAACATGGACTACTACTACCGTGACGGGATCTACTACACGCTGAGAGACAACCGGTACGTAGTGGTAACGCCTCCGCGCCACATCCGCGTCACGGCGATCCCGTCGTCGTTCTTCGCGTTCCGCATCGGGAACCTGGACTTCTTCTACTCGGACGGCGCTTACTACAACTACATCAACGGGTACTACGAGGTGGTGGATCCGCCGATGGGAGCCATCGTCCCGGCGCTGCCGATCTATGACGTAAACACCCTGATCATCAACGGGCGCACCTACCTGGAGTACGACGGCATCCTGTACAAGCCGACCGTCTCGTCGTACGGTACGCGATACAAGGTAATGGGACGACTGTCCGACGTGCTGTACTAAGGAGAGCGCGACGGACAAGCGACAAAAAAAAGGGAGGAGCCCCCAAAGAACGGGTTCCTCCCCTTTTTTTTATACCTGTTTATATCAGGGAATATGAGGTGGGTCACCACTCGGCGAGGTGCTGCTTCTCGCGATAGATACGGTCGCGCAGTTCGTTGGCCCACCGGCGCTTGTCGCGGACGGAGGCGAGCGTCTGCCACGGAATGGGTTTGCCGAAGTAAGCCCTGAAGGTCTTGCCCTGGTTCTTATACATCTCATGGACAAGGAAGAGCATCTCGATATTCGCCTTGATACGGAGGTGGCGCCGGATCCAGGCGAGGGCATAGAAGGAGAAGGAGTTGTGGCCATGGAAATAGACAGGCACGACATCGCGGTGGTACTTGACCGCCTGAGCGACGAACGACTTCTTCCACTCGTAGTCCTGAACCGCCATCCTGTCGAGTTGGAAGCGGGAGCAGATCCCAGCCGGGAACATGATGACCTGTCGGTCGCTCTCCATGAGCTGTTCGATGGCGAGCGCATTCTCGCGGCTCTGCATCCTGCCGCCCATGCGTATCGGGACGATCAGCGGGCGGAGTGGCGGGAGCAGATAGAGCAGTTCGTTGACGATGAACTGCACCTCGCCGAAGCGGGAGCCGACCACCGTCCCGAGCGAGACGCCGTCCTGTCCGCCGAGCGGGTGGTTGCTCACGAAGATATACTTCCGGTCCTCGAGCCGTTCGATGCCAAAGGGCTCGATGGTCGTGCGGAGGTACTTCATGGTAGCGTCGGCGAACTCGAGGCCGCCGCCTCCCTCGTAGTGCTTCAGCATCTGATTCATCCAGTCCTGGTGGATGATCTTCTTGAGCAGCCATACTGCCCAGCGCGGAACTTTCTTGCCAGCCGGCATCTTATCCGCCAGCACCTGTTCGATGTCGATCAAAGGAAACGAACCCATAATACAAAGAAAAACATCCGGCCCTATGACCGGGCGGAACCATGCGTTCCGCTCCTCTCCCCGTCGGATGCGGGGCAAAGATAGGCACTTTTTTTCAGGAAAAGAACGCGGCGGAGAGCGGATGTGTCAGACGGAAAGAATGAGAACACGTCCGCAAGTGTTAAAACCCCTACTCCTTCGCAGACCCTACAGAAGCGCATGGCATGCGTAAAAATCCCCCACTTTCCGCCCCTTTTCGGCAACGGCAGACATAAAAGATTTATTTTCAGTTTTATAGATTTATAACGATTGTTGATAAATAGTCGATAAAAAGACGATAAGATGTCGATAATTCGTCTAAATTTGCCAATAACTATATTTCGTGGTGGAAAGTGGGGAATTCAAAAAAATACCTACCTTTGACCCTGGAAAAGAAGTCGGACCAAAGCAAGGGGGAAAAACATGTTACTCTTCATAGGAAATACGGAAGCCAAGGCGGATGCCAAGGGGCGGATCTTCATCCCCGCCTCCTACCGGAAGCAGCTTGCCGGCATCGGCGGCGGCACCCTTGTGATGCGGAAGGACCCGGACCGCAACTGTCTGATCCTGTACCCACAGGAGGTATGGAACGCCAAGTTGAACGACCTGAAGTCGCACCTGAACGAATGGGACGCTGACGACCAGATCCTGCTGATGCAGTTCGTCTCCGAGGCGGAGGTACTGGAGATCGACACCCAGGGGCGCGTGCTGATTCCGCGCAAATACCTGAACACATCCGGCATCGAAGGCGACGCGCTGTTCGTCGGCGGTATTGACCGCTTCGCGCTGTGGTCGCCACAGGAATTCGAGAAAGCGAAGTTCGCCCCACAGGAATTTGCCTCGCGCCTTGCGCAGAAATTCAAAGACCCGAAAGAATAAGAAACAAACAGAACCAGCGTGACACAGCCCTATCACATACCTGCCCTGCTTGACGAGACCCTCGAGGCACTGAGGATCCGGCCTGACGGCGTGTATGTGGACTGTACGTTCGGAGGAGGCGGTCACTCGCGTGCCATCCTCTCACGACTGGGCGAAAGAGGTCGGCTGTTCGGTTTCGACCAGGACGCCGATGCAGAGGGCAACAAGCCTGACGATCGGCGTTTCACGTTCGTACACGGCAACTTCCGTCATCTCCTGAACTTCCTGCGCTACCACCTGTTGCCGAACGAAGCGGCGAGGGAGGACAACGTGCCGAAGGTGGACGGCATCCTGGCAGACCTGGGCGTATCGTTCCACCACTTCGACACGCCGGAGCGGGGATTCTCGTTCCGATTCGACGCGAGTCTGGACATGCGCATGAACCAGCAGTCGGAGCGCACGGCCGGCACGGTACTGAACACTTATCCTCAGGAGAAGATTGCCGACATCCTGTACTACTACGGAGAGTTGAGAAACGCGCGGTCGATGGCGCAAAAGATCGTCGAGGCGCGCAGGGGCAAGTCCCTGGAGCGGGTCAGCGACCTGCTGGAGGTCCTGAAGCCGTCGAAGAACGACCTGCCGAAACTCTTTCAAGCCCTACGGATCGAGGTAAACCGCGAGATGGATGCGCTCGAAGAATTCCTCCAAACGGCGCCGCGCCTGCTGGCTCCGGGCGGAGTTCTTGCCATCCTGAGTTACCACTCGATCGAGGACCGGATGGTCAAGAACGCTTTCCGAGAGAAAGAGGCGGAATCGAGAGCAGACAGGAGCCTGCCGGTGTTCCGAGCCTCGAAAATGATCGCTCCGCGAAAAGAAGAAACCGAAGAGAACCCACGAGCACGCAGTGCAAAACTCCGCAGTCTATGCCTAGCATCGAACAAATAAAGAACACGACCAAACACGTCCTACAGGAGGTGGTAGGCGGGAATTTCCTTTCGAGCAAGACCATCCGTTCGTTCTACGGTCTGGTTCTGTTTCTGTTCGTCATAGCCATCATCTTCATCGGTTCGAGGTACCACTACCAGCGCGAGCAGCGACACAAAAGAGAGTTGATACTGAACATCCGCGACCTGAGGGACCAATACGTTGCCAAATCAGCCAGTCTGATGAAGATGAAGCGGGAGTCGGTGGTGGCGGATTCCGTACAGGAATACCTGCCGGACCTGCACAGTCCGAAGACCGCATCATTCATCATCACGCAAGAATAAAGAAAAGGGAGAGACATGTCGGACAAGGAACTACATACAACCATCTGGAAAAGAGCGATTATCATCTATCTGTTCTGTGCGGTGGCGTGTATGCTCATCATCGTCCGCATCTACAACATCCAGCACGCGGAGCACCCGCAGTGGATGAGCCTCTCCGACTCGCTGCGCAAGGAAAACATCTCGAAAGACATCCTGCCGGACCGAGGCAATATCTACGCCGACGACAACCAGTTGCTGGTGGCATCGGTCCCGGTGTATAAGTTAGCCATAGACTTCAAGACCCCTGCCCTGCGAGAGGACAACGGGAGGCTGTTCAAGGAGAACGTGGACTCGCTTGCCCTGTGTCTGTCCCGCTATCTGGGGGACCAGTCCGCCGCGCAGTACAAGAGCGAGATGCAAAAGGGGTACCGTGCGAGGTCGGGTTACTGCGTCCTGTCGCGTCTGACCCTGAATCACGACCAATACAAGCACATACAGACGTTCCCTCTCTTCCGTCTGGGCTCGAACAAGAGCGGTCTGGTGAGAGACCGGAAAATCAAGCGCATCAAATCATTCGGCATCCTTGCATCGGTGACCCTCGGCAAATACTCCGTGGACGAAGCCAAAGCCTACAACGGCATTGAGCACGCATACGACAGCATCCTGAGGGGAAGAGCCGGCAAGGGCCACATCGAGCAGATGGCAGGCGCATCGATCCTGACGGCGGACATACCTGCCGTCAACGGTTCGGACATCCATACGACGCTGAACGTCTCGATGCAAGACATCTGCGAGAAAGCCCTGATGAAGAAAATGCTGGAGGTAAAGGCAGACGAGGGAGCCGTCATCCTCATGGAGACGAAGACGGGTCAGATCAAAGCCATTGCCAACCTGGTCAGGACCGACACGACGGGCACCTCCTACTCTGAGAGCAAGAACATCGCCCTAAGGTCGGACATGGAGCCGGGCTCGACCTTCAAGGTGCCAGCCCTGATGGCAGCACTGGAAGACGGGACCGTCGCGACGAGCGACTCGGTGGACTGCGGCAACGGCGTGTGGCAGGTGAATCCGAAGATCACCATCAAAGACCACAACACAGGGGAGAAAGCCAATCACGTCATCCCGATCGGTCAGGCCATCGTCCGCTCCTCCAACATCGCCATGGGCAAAACGATACTGGAACACTACGACAACAAAAAGAGGGCCATCCACTACATCAACGTCCTGAAGGGGATGGGGGTCGGGCAGCACATCGACTTAGGATTCAAGGGAATGGCCCATGCGCGCATTGAAGGTCCCGAGGAGCGCAAAGACTGGACGTACACCGACGTGGCATCCATCGCCTACGGATACTCGGTGAACATGCCGCTGCTGTACACGCTCACCTTCTACAACGCCATCGCGAACAACGGAACCATGATGAAGCCCTACCTGATCCGCAGCATCACGCGCGACGGAATCGAGGAACGGTCGTTCCAGCCCACGGTCATGAAGAGTTCCATCTGTTCGCAGAAAACGCTGAACGCCATACGTGAGATGATGCTCGGCGTAGTGGAAGACGAACACGGAACGGCATCAAGATCCGTCCGGAGCAAATACGTCCGCATAGCCGGAAAGACGGGAACCGCCCGCTACGACTACAAGAACAACAAGACACCGCATCATCAGATCAGTTTCTGCGGATTCTTCCCGTACGAGCAGCCGCGCTACTCCTGCATCGTATTCATCAAGAACCCCAAGGCACCCGCTGCCGCAGGTCCGATGGCGGGAGGCGTATTCCGTGAAATCGCCGAGCACCTGATGGCCTCGAAGACGTACATACCCGTCTCGCAGTACCGCGAAATCGAGAGCGACCATCTGCAGAAAGAAGGCGACACGACAGGGACGGACGTCAGCTACCGCACCTTCGCCCAACTGGAAGACATCACAAAAGAAGGGAAGAAGCGGTTCCTGCATGCCGCGACGAAGACCAAGGCAAACCAGACCCCGGACTGCATGCACCTGGGGCTGAAAGATGCCATCTACCTGGCCGAGAGCCGGAGGCTCATACCCCGCGTCAGCGGTCGGGGCAAAGTATATAAACAGATTCCCGCAGCAGGGACTCCGCTACGGCGGAACAGCGTCCTGCAGCTATACCTTAAATAACACCGTCATGAAACTCTCAGCACTGCTTCAGAACATTGAAGTCGAAACCATCGTCGGAAACAAGGACACCGAGATCCAGTCCATCGCCTTCGACTCGCGAAAGGTGGGTAAAGGGACGTTGTTCGCAGCCATCAAAGGGACGGCGTCCGACGGTCATGACTATATCGAAAAAGCCATTGCAGCCGGAGCCAACGTCATCGTACACGAAAGCGAGACCGAAAAAAAGCAAGAGGGCATCACGTACGTACGCGTCAAGGACTCGGCAGAGGCCCTGGCGCTGCTGTCATCGAACTTCTACGGCAACCCGTCGAGGAAACTGACCTTGGTGGGAGTCACCGGAACCAATGGAAAAACGACGACCGCCACACTGCTCTACCAACTGCTGCGCAGATTCGGGCACAAAGCCGGATTGCTGTCCACCGTCGTCAACTACGTGGACGAGGAAGCAGTCCCTGCCACCCACACGACCCCGGACCCCATCGCCCTAAACGAGCTGCTCGCACGGATGGTGGAAGCCCACTGCGAGTATGCCTTCATGGAGGTATCGTCCCATTCCATCGTACAGAAGCGAATCGGCGGGCTGGACTTCGACGGCGGCATCTTCACCAATATCACACGTGACCATATTGACTACCACAAAACGTTCGACAACTACCTGAAAGCCAAGAAGGCGTTCTTTGACAACCTGAAAAAGGAAGCCTTTGCCGTCACGAACATTGACGACAAAAACGGCTTGCAGATGCTCGCCAACTGCCGTGCGGCGCACAAGACCTATTCCACCCGTTCGGCGGCAGACTTCAAGGGAAGGATCCTGGAAGAGGACTTCGACGGGATGATGCTGAACATCAACAACAACGAGATCCACGTGCCGTTCATCGGCCGTTTTAACGTATATAACCTGCTGGCGGTGTTCGGCACGGCGGTGTGTCTGGGTCTGGACCCCCAGGAGTCGCTGCGTCACATCTCAGCCCTGAGAGCCGTGTCCGGACGTTTCGAGACCATCCGTGCGCCGAAGGGCTATACGGCGATCGTCGATTACGCCCACACGCCTGACGCGTTGCAGAACGTCCTGGCGACAATCAACGACATCCGTCTCTCGCGACGTGACAGCGGGAGGCTGATTGCCGTCGTAGGTTGCGGCGGAGACCGGGACAAGGGCAAGCGTCCGATGATGGCCAAGGAAGCCGTGAACGGAGCAGACCAAGTGATCCTGACATCGGACAACCCGCGGCACGAAGACCCAGAGGCCATCCTCAACGACATGCTGGCGGGTCTGGACGAGGAAGACAGGAGAAAAACACTCGTCATCACAGACCGCAGGCAAGCCATACGGACGGCCTGCACGCTGGCACAGGCGAAGGACGTCATCCTGGTTGCCGGCAAAGGACATGAGGACTATCAGATCATCGGCGACGTCAAGCACCACTTCGACGACCACGAAGAGATCCGTTCGTGCTTCTGAAAACAAAAAACAAACAAACACATAATAAGAATACGCAAGCATGCTCTACTACCTTTTTCACTATCTGGACTCCTATGACCTGCCAGGAGCAGGAATGTTCAACTACATCTCCTTCCGTGCGGGTCTGGCATTCATCTTCTCGCTGTTCATCGCGACATGGTTCGGAATGCGCATCATCCACTATCTGCAACGCAAGCAGATCGGAGAGACCATCCGAGACCTCGGTCTGGAGGGTCAGATGAAAAAGAAAGGGACTCCGACGATGGGAGGCGTCATCATCATCCTCGCCATCCTCGTGCCGACGCTCTTCTTTGCCAAGTTAGGCAACATATACATCATCCTGATGCTGGTCACGACGGTGTGGCTGGGAGTCATCGGGTTCACGGACGACTACATCAAAGTATTCCGCCACAACAAAGACGGCATGCACGGACGTACCAAAATCATCGGTCAGGTGGGTCTGGGACTGATCGTAGGCCTGACGCTGTATCTCTCCCCGAGCGCGGTCATACAGGAGAACGTCTCCACCTACGTCGATCCGGTCACACACCAGACAGAAGTAAAATACAGCACCGAATCCATCAAATCGACGCAGACGACCATCCCATTCCTCAAGAACCACAACCTGGACTATGCCGAAGCCTTCCATTTCCTCGGCAAACACAAGCAGGAAGCCGGCTGGATACTCTTTGTACTGATTACCATCTTCATCGTGACAGCCGTCTCGAACGGGGCGAACCTGACCGACGGACTGGACGGGCTGGCGACAGGCACATCGGCCATCCAGGGTGCCACACTCGGCATACTTGCCTACGTCTCGGGCAACATCAACTATGCGGGATATCTGAACATCATGTATATCCCGGGAGCCGGTGAGATGGTGATCTACGCCGCCGCATTCATGGGAGCCACCATCGGATTCCTATGGTACAACACCTATCCTGCGCAAGTCTTCATGGGTGACACCGGTTCGCTTACCCTGGGCGGAATCATCGCCGTGTTTGCCATCGCCCTGCACAAGGAACTGCTCATCCCGATACTGTGTGGAATATTCCTCGTAGAGAACCTGTCCGTCATCCTACAGGTATCGTACTTCAAATTTACGAGAAAAAAATACGGAGAAGGGAGGCGCATCTTCAAGATGACGCCGTTGCATCACCACTTCCAGGAGCCTGCAGGAACGGTCAAGGCCCTGTTCCAAAAGCCCAAGCAGGCCTTGCCTGAGTCCAAAATAGTCGCGCGATTCTGGATCATCTGCCTGATCCTGGCCGCACTGACCATCATCACATTGAAAATCAGATAACCAGATCGTATCATCAAAGAAAGAAAAAACGGAATGAACGAACAAAAGAAAATAGTAGTCCTCGGTGCCGGAGAATCGGGTGTAGGGGCCGCCGTACTTGCACAGAAGAAAGGCTTTGACGTGTTTGTCTCCGACTCCTCTCCCATCAAGGAAAGCTACCGCTCGATGCTCATCCAAAAGGGAATCGAGTACGAAGAGGGGCATCACTCGGAAGAGAGAATCCTGTCGGCAGACGAAATCATCAAATCGCCCGGCATACCGAACGATGCTCCCATGATTATCCAAGTCACGGAGAAAGGCATTCCCGTCATTTCGGAGATCGAGTTTGCGGGGCGATATACCGATGCAAAAATGATCTGCATCACCGGTTCCAACGGCAAGACAACCACGACGATGCTGACCTACCACCTGCTCTCGTCGGCAGGACTGAACGTGGGGCTGGCAGGGAACGTGGGCAAGAGCCTGGCCCTGCAGGTGGCAGAGGGAGAGCATGACTGCTACGTCATTGAACTCTCGAGTTTTCAGTTGGACAACATGTACGACTTCAAAGCAGACATTGCCATCCTGCTGAACATCACGCCGGACCATCTGGACCGATACGACCATCAGTTCCAGAACTACGTAGATGCCAAATTCCGCATCACACGCAATCAGACATCCGATGACGCCTTCATCTATTGGAACGACGACCCTGTCATCCGAAAAGAACTGGAAAAACACGGCAGCGAAATAAAAGCCACCCGTTATCCGTTCTCCCTGCGTCATGAACCGGGAGTACGTGCCTATATCGAGAGTCTGCAACTGGTCATCGAAACCCACAAAGACAAATTCCAGATGCCGGTACAGGAACTCGCCCTTCCGGGAGAGCACAACACCTACAACTCAATGGCAGCCGGACTGTCTGCCCGACTGATGGACCTGAGCAAGGAAAACGTACGTCGTTCGCTCTCCGACTTCAAGGGTGTGGAACACCGAATCGAATACATAGCGACCGTGGCCGGAGTGCGATACATCAACGACTCGAAAGCCACCAACGTGAACTCGTGCTGGTATGCCCTGAAATCGATGACCACACCTGTAGTCCTGATCCTTGGAGGAAAGGACAAGGGGAATGACTATTCCGAGATAGAAGACCTGGTCAGAGAGAAAGTTCACGCCCTTGTCTTCCTGGGAGTTGACAACCGCAAGTTGCACGCTTTCTTTGACGGTAAAGTGGAGCACATCGCAGAAGCTCATTCCATGAAAGAATGTATCGAGCAGTGTCAGAGAATGGCACGAAAAGGCGACACCGTGTTGCTCTCACCCTGTTGTGCGAGCTTCGACCTCTTCTCGAGCTACGAAGACCGTGGCGACCAGTTCCGCAACTGCGTGAAGAACCTGTAAGACAAAATTCCTCAGAGTGTTCAGAAAATAATGACAGAAGAAAACGGACATCCATCCAAGAACGCAGAAGCGTCAGTCCCAAAACAAGAGGGACGCAAAATGAGCGACGCCAGCAACTTCCTGCAACGGGTCTTCATCGGAGACCGGATCATATGGGTCATGCTGGCAGGGCTGTTTTTTGTGTCCTTTCTCGTCATTTACAGTGCGACAAGCCAGTTTGTCGTCAACAAGGCGAATGACTACAAGGAAGCGGTCAGTCACGGAGGTTTTCTCCTCGCCTGTCTGATCGGAGCCCTGCTATCCGTCCATTACCTCCAACCGAAGCACTTCAGAAACGCAATCCTCGGCATATTCATCCTCGCCATCTTATTGCTGAGCATCCTATTCCTGGGGTTGAACATCCATCTACAAATCGGAGGGTTCCCCTTGTTCGGCGTAGTGAGCGAAAACAATGCCTCCCGATGGATCAGCCTGTTCGGCATCACATTCCAACCATCGGAATTAGCGAAAATCGGATTGGTTGCCTCCATTGCCCATATCCTGACCGTCCAACCAACGAGAAGGCTCATCCAATGGCCCGTCGAGAAGTTGAGAAACTGGGGAAAATTCCAGGTGCTGACGGAAAAGAAACAGATACAGATTGTCCGCTTTCTCCTTGCACTGCTACCGATTATTCTCTTCGACATCCTGATTGTCAAAGAAAACCTGTCGACAGCCATGTTGTTCGGATTTATCGGCATGATCATCATCTTTCTCTCCGGCGTGTGGGACAAAGCGATACTGTGGCTCTTCCTGGCCTTGACACTCATCGGAGCCATCGGCGTGGTCACCATCCACAACATGGACCTGGACGATGCGCAGAACTCATCACTGAAACGACTGTCCACGTGGAAAACGCGTATTGACGAATTTGCCGGAGGAGACAAATACGACTACAACGCGAAGAGCATGCAGATCATCCATTCGCAGATTGCCATCGCCAGAGGCGAAACCTTCGGCATGGGCCCGGGCAACAGCATCGAGCGGTCGAAACTGCCACAAGCATACGCCGACTTCGTATTTGCCATCTTCGTCGAAGAGTACGGGTTCATAGCAAGCCTGTTCCTGATCGGACTATACCTCACACTTTTCTACCGTTGCGGCATCATTGCAAGGAGGACGAAGGATCCCTATCTTGCCCTGCTGGTATTCGGACTGGGGGCATTCATCGTCGTTCAGGCACTTATGTCCATTGCCGTCACCGTACACCTCGGACCCGTCACGGGACAGCCGCTACCGCTCATCTCAAGAGGAAAATCCGCCATACTCATCACCTGCTTCAGTATTGCCTGCATCCAAAAAATTGCATACATTAGCAAGCAGGAACAAAAGAAAGAAGACTCGAGTACGGACACAGCTGAAAACGAAATTAAAACTCCTATCCTATGAAAAAAAATCCACATATCATCGTCAGTGGAGGAGGAACTGGCGGGCACATCTTCCCAGCCATATCCATTGCCAATGCCCTGAAAGAAAAATGTCCCGATGCTGAGATATTATTTGTCGGAGCGGAAGGACGCATGGAAATGGAACGGGTCCCATCTGCCGGATACAAAATCATCGGACTCCCGATCTCCGGCTTTGACCGCAAGAATCCAGCGGCCAACATCAAGGTGGTCATCCGACTGATCAAAAGTCTATGGAAAGCACGGAAAATCGTCCGTGAATTCAGACCTGACGTGGCAGTGGGAGTCGGCGGATATGCAAGTGGCGCCGCACTCAGAGCCGCCAACTGGGCCGGTGTTCCGACCCTCCTTCAAGAGCAAAACTCCTATGCGGGAGTAACCAACAAGCTGCTGGCACAAAAAGCCGCACGCATCTGTGTCGCCTACGAGGGAATGGAGCGGTTCTTTCCTGCGGAGAAAATCATTCTGACCGGCAATCCTGTACGACAAAACCTGACAGAGAAAGTCAACAGAGACGAGGCCTATTCCTTCTTCGGATTCGATGCCAAGAAGCGAACCATTGTGATCATGGGAGGCAGTCTTGGAGCAAGAACCATCAACCAGAGCGTCATTGCCAAACTGAAAGAAATCAGTGAAGAAAAGGACATACAACTCCTGTGGCAAACGGGTAAGTACTATATCGAAAATGCGCAAAAAGAAGCGGAGCCGTACCTATCCGACCGACTCATCGTCACTCCATTCATTACCCGCATGGACTATGCGTATGCCATCGCTGACCTGGTTATCTCACGTGCCGGAGCGAGTTCGATTTCCGAGTTATGTCTGCTGGGGAAAGCATCGATACTCGTCCCATCCCCCAACGTGGCGGAAGACCATCAGACAAAGAATGCCCTGGCCCTATCATCGCGTAACGCCGCCATCATGATTAAAGACAGTCAAGCCGTAGAAGAGCTGATGCCAACAGCTATCAAGACAATAAAAGACGAGGAGAAACTCTCTGAACTACGTCAAAACATACTTACATTAGCACAAGAAGACTCAGCCAACCGCATCGCTGACGAAGTATTGAAACTGATCAAAGACTGAGGTATGACCGAAAGCACAAAATATGACAACTACTATTTTCTCGGAATCGGAGGGATAGGCATGTCTGCCCTGGCTCGCTATTTCAAATCGAAGGGAGCCAACGTGGCCGGGTACGACCGCACACGCAGTGCGCTATGCAAGGAGTTGGAGAAACAAGGCATTCAAATTACCTATTCAGAGACCATAGACCAGATTCCACTCCGCTATCAAAACAAAGCGAACACCCTGGTCGTATTTACACCTGCCGTTCCCAAAGAAAACGAGCAGCGTACGTGGTTTGAGTCGCAAGGATTCGAAGTCTATAAGAGAGCACAAGTCTTAGGTCTTATTACCCGAAATGCCAAAGGACTGTGCGTCTCCGGAACGCACGGAAAGACAACCACCTGCAACATGATTGCCAACATCCTTTTCCAGACAGAGAAGGGATGCAATGCCTTTCTCGGCGGAATATCCAAAAATTTCAACACCAACCTGCTTCTCTCGGAAAAGACCGATTACACCGTCATTGAGGCTGATGAATTCGACCGATCATTCCATCAACTGAGACCCTATATAGCAGTCATCACGGCAGCAGATGCTGACCATCTGGACGTATACGGGACTCTGGATGCCGTACATGAAAGTTTTGAGCACTTTACCTCCCTCATACAGCCCGGTGGAGCGTTATTGCTCAAAAAGGGCGTAGAGGTACATCCACGACTTCAGAAGGCAGTCCGTTTATTCTCCTATGCGGCAGAAAAGAAAGAGGGGGAGACAGTAGACTATTATGCCGAAAACATTCATATAGAGGACAATACCATCGTGTTTGACTTCCACTCGCCTGTCGGTCAGATCCAAAACGTGAAACTGGGAGTGCCCGTCCGGATCAACGTAGAAAATGCCGTCGCAGCCATTGCAGTGTGTCAGCTCTGCGGAGCCAGTGACGAAGAAATCGTCAAGGGCATTGCGACCTTTTCCGGAACACGACGACGCTTTGAGAAACACGGAACGCACATCATTGATGACTATGCCCATCACCCTGCTGAACTGAGAGCCACCATCGAATCAGCTCAATATCTGTATGGTGGCAAAAAGATATTAGGATTATTTCAGCCACACCTATATTCCCGCACACGGGATCTGGCTAAGGAATTTGCTTCATCACTTTCCTTATTGGACGACGTCCTGCTCCTTCCCATCTATCCCGCCAGAGAGTTGCCAATTGAAGGGGTGAGTTCCGGAATCATCCTGGACCAGATCACGACGGCAAAGAAAGCAATCGTAGAAAAGAAAGACCTCCTAAAAGAACTGGACAAGCACGACTTCGATCTACTACTGACCATAGGTGCCGGAGACATTGACCTACTTCTCCCCGATTTGGAAAGATACATGACAGCCCGATTCGGGAAATAAAATCAAATAAGATGCGCAGACGTCCCAATTGGAAAAACATCAGTTTCCTAGTGTTAGCTCTGACACTGGCGGTCTTATCCGTATTCCTTCTGATACGGACAGACAGCAGCGAGAGAGAATCCGTTTGTCATGGCATCCATGTTTCCATCTGCGATACGCTGGATGAGCATTTCATATCCGAACAAGACGTACAGTCAGATATCCTGAAAAAATATCCGAAGATAATCGGAATGCGTAAAAAAAACATCAATACGGCCGAGTTGGAGAGCCAGCTCGCCAAGAATCCTTTCATACGAAAGTCCGAATGTTACTTTGCTCCCTCCGGCAACCTCGCTGTCAAAATCTGGCAACGACTACCCATTCTTCGTGTATTTGGTAATGTGGAAGTTAATGCCGATATTGCAGATACCATCAAATATCCCGTAAAGAAGTCACAAACAGACTACTACGTAGATGAAGAAGGGAAAAGATTTCCAACCTCTCCAAAGTACAACGCGCAAGTAATCATTGTAACAGGCAATCCTCCGACACAATTTGTATGCGAAAAACTGGTTCCATTGGTACGTCTGATTCGGGCTGACATCTTTTTGAGGGACGAAATACAACAAATAGATGTATCACCTGAACTTAATATCATATTAATTCCAACGTATGGTGAGCATTCTATTATCTTTGGAAAGGCGGACAACTACGCTGAAAAGTTAGCAAAGCTGAAACTATTCTACGAGAAAGGGCTGAACGTAATCGGGTGGGGACGATATCAAAGCATCAACATCGATTACGAGAACCAAGTTGTCTGTACAAGAAAAGAAATCGAGAGAAACAAAACAAACCAATAAAGAAGGACGTACCATTTCAAAAAAAGGAGAGCAGAGATGAACAAAAATATCATCATCGCATTAGACTTAGGCAGTTCAAAAATCAGTGCCATGATGGCACAAAGAACCGAGGACGGAAAATTAGAGATTCTGAATTGTCAAACCATTCATCATAAACCCAAGGACACTCCTATCAGAAACGGAGTCGTCAACAACAAAAGCATCGTCACATCGAATATACAGGAAATCATATCCCGACTTCGGAATCACGTATTGCTAACAGGACGCAACATTACATCGGCATACATTGGCATAGGAGGTCGCACGCTGACGTCCAAGGTGTTCTGTGTGGAAAAAGAATATGAACAAGACACAGAACTGGATGAACAAGAGTTGAGAAACCTTGAGCAAATGGCAAAAGACCAGATGGAACAGAGAGGAAACATCATTTACGAGGTCATTCCTCAAGAGTTCAATCTTGACGATGTAGAAATCGTCAACCCAGAAGGATGCACGGCACGCAAGGTAAAAGCAAGATTCCTGATAGTCAGCAGCAAGATAGCATTTGAAGAACGCATCACACCTGCTACATCCCGAGTCCCTCTGGCTCAACAGGGATGCGTGATAAGCGCAATTGCCGAAGCAAATTTCGTCATGACAGACCACGAAAAAGAGATGGGATGTGCCATGATCAACTTTGGAGCCGAAACAACAAGTATAGTCGTCTATAAAAATGGTTTCATACGCCACGTAGCCGTTGTACCGTTCGGCAGCAACAGTATTTCCGAAGACCTGACCACACTGCGCCTTACATCGAATCAGGCTGAGGAAATGAAACGCAAATTTGGATATGCCATGGTAGATTGTGTCCAGAAATCGAAAAAAATCACCATACAGCTTCCTGGACAAACTTCAATAGAGACAAATCAAATTGAAGTGGCAAAAATCATTCAGGCACGCATAGATGAAATCATGGATCAGGTATGCAAGGAGATCGACGAATCAGGCTTCTTCTCCGATCTATCAGATGGAATAGTCATAACCGGAGGCGGTTCCCAACTACATTCCATCGAGCAATTCGTCGCTTTCAAGACAGGCATGACAGTCCGCAAAGCAGACTTTCCCGAATTGGTTCAACCCAATGTCGATCCTCAATGGATACGACCGGAAAATTCCGTCCTTCTCGGACTATTATACAATGCAGAAACAGAGGACGACTGTACGACACCTAAAATTATTCCGCAAGAAGTTCCAGAATCACCCAAAGCAAAAGACGACCCTGGAGTAACGCAGATAGCTTCTCACACGTCTTCAACAGAAACAGATTCCTCTAATGGACATCATTCTGAACAAGAAAAAACAAATACAGACAACAGCGGAAGAAAAGGGAAAGGTCGATTAGGAAATTTATTCCAGAAAGCCAGTAAAAAAGCCGGGGCATTTGCCGAAGAATTTTTCTTTCAAGACACGGATGACCATTTCACCGACGATCAGAAAAATAAATAATCTGAAATTCATTTAGAAAAACAAAAAACAGATACTGCCATGGAAGACTTTGAAATGAGCCACGAATTCGTTTCTGCGAATGAAACCAGAACAGATTCCACCACTAACAGTCAAAATGCAGAGATGCCTAAATTTATTCCTTTTGAGGAACCGTCTTCATTATCCTCCATTATAAAAGTAATTGGAGTTGGAGGAGGAGGTAGCAATTCTGTCAATCATATGTTTGACGAAAAAGTCGAGAAAGTCGATTTCATCATTTGCAATACTGACAGACAAGCGTTGGAATCTTCCCCTATACCCGATGAAAACAAAATTCTTTTAGGTCCCATCTGCTGTAAGGGATTAGGAGCTGGAGCAAGACCCGAAATTGCAGAAGAGGCAGCGCGAGAATCTCTGGAAACCGTAAAAAACTATCTCAGTCATAACACATCCATGGTGTTCATCACTGCAGGCATGGGGGGCGGCACCGGAACAGGAGCCGCTCCTATCATTGCCCAGTTGGCAAAAGAAATGGGAATACTCACCGTTGGAATCGTTACCATACCATTTTTATTCGAAGGGAAAGCTAAAATCCGACAAGCATTGGAAGGAATCTCCAAATTAGAAAAAAACGTTGATGCCCTGTTAGTTATCAACAATGAACGTTTACGTGACATTTATCCGGATTTGGAAATTACAGAAGCCTTCAACAAGGCTGACGACGTGGTAGCCAATGCTGCACGTGGCATTGCCGAAATCATCACTAAAACGGGAAAAATCAACGTTGACTTCCAAGATATCACGACCATCATGAAAGACTCGGGAGTCGCTGTCATGAATACCGGATATTCAACAGGTGAGAACCGAATGCGCAAAGCCATTGACGATGCCATTAACTCTCCGCTTCTGAAGGATAACGACATACATGGCGCAAAGCGCATTTTATTTGTATTCTACTGTC
Organism: Bacteroidales bacterium UBA4363; assembly: GCA_002393965.1. Taxonomy (GTDB): domain Bacteria; phylum Bacteroidota; class Bacteroidia; order Bacteroidales; family Paludibacteraceae; genus UBA4363. The sequence goes on from DGSL01000023.1 coordinate 20,079, forward strand.
GCAGCGACTCTGGCCAAATCAAAATGGATGAAATATCCGAAATCAATGATTTTATGGCAGAGAACGGCATCGCAGAGAAAGTCATCTGGGGATTATACTATGATGAGGAACTTGAGGAAAATCAAGTAAAAATCTCACTCATCGCCACTGGTTTCAAAGTGATGGACTTAGACCTTGGAAAAGAATGGCGGCGAGTGGGTGTAGAACCCGGTAATCTTTTCTCTGGTCAAACAACACCAACCGTCGGAATTAAGAACCAAGAGACGCAAACATTAACTGGAAGTTCCTCCTCTATACCAGAAACAGCCAAAGAAGGAATTGCTGTTCAAGCAAACAATGAGAAAAAACAAACAGAAGATCGGTTCAATGAATTCTATGGCGATACCAAACAGGTGCAACAGGAAACCAGACAAGCCATCGAACAAAAGTTGGGACAAACCGATGATGAGAACATCCTGAAAGAACTGGAAGATCAGCCTGCTATCGACCGACGTGGAAACATCACGCCAAAGCCATACAAACCTAACAATCACAAAAAGGATTGAGTCATAACATCTGACATATGCGTCCTCGGAACAAACAAACGACCCTTCGCGTTAGAGAATCCTGCATCCTGATGGATTTTCTGAGCAGACATTTTTCCGGCATGTCACGCACATCCATGAAAGGCTTGTTACGGAACGGAAACATTTGTGTAAATGGACATCCGGAAACAAAGTACAACTTGAGACTTGATCCTGGTGATGTAGTATTATTGAATTCAGGAAATGTCAATTATGAGTTAAGGAGTTCCCATCTAAAACTACTCTATGAGGATGATTATCTGCTTGTCATTGACAAGAACGAAGGATTGTTGTCCGTCACTGCCTCAGCAACAAAAGAAGGACTTTCAGCATTCAGTATTCTGCTTAACTATCTTCAAAAAAAGGATCCCCAAGCGCGCCTCTACGTCGTCCACAGACTTGATAAAGCCACTTCGGGTGTGATGATGTTTGCAAAAACGCCAGAGATGCAACATTACCTGCGTGATCACTGGAAACAAGTCATATCCGAGCGGACCTATATGGCTCTTACAGAAGGATGCCCTGAGAAAAAGGAAGATACGATTGTTTCCTATCTTCACGAGAATCGTGCACAAATAATGCTCTCCAGCCATCACGATGACGGGGGAAAACTATCTGTAACACATTACCGTGTCGTAAGGGAAAGCACACACTACTGTCTATTGAGAGTCAATCTTGAAACAGGACGTAAAAATCAGATTCGCGTTCATCTGGCTGAAATTGGACATCCGATTGTTGGAGACAACAAATACGGAGCCTCAACCAATCCCATTGGACGGCTTTGCCTTCATGCAAAGACCTTGGCATTCCGACACCCTGCCACAGAGTCAGATTTACGATTTGAAACTCCTGTTCCTCGCAAGTTTAATGCTTTGTTAATGAACGACGAAGAAGAACCCTCTCGTAGATAGAGACTTACTCCTTAAAAAATACAGGGGGACATTGAGAGTATTTCTCAACGTCCCCCTGTATTTTATCTGAGAAGTTAATCATCTAACTTTAGAACAGCCAAAAATGCTTTCTGAGGAACTTCAACCGAACCTATCTGCTTCATACGTTTCTTTCCTTCCTTCTGTTTCTCCAAGAGTTTACGCTTTCGAGATATATCCCCACCATAACACTTTGCCGTTACATCCTTACGAACAGCCTTAATTGTTTCTCTAGCAATAATCTTCGCACCGATGGCAGCCTGAACCGCCACATCAAACTGCTGACGCGGTATCAGATCCTTCAATTTCAGACACATTTTCCGTCCGAGACTTTCCGAGTTGCTTCGGTGAATCAGCGAAGATAAGGCATCCACGGTTTCGCCATTTAATAAAATATCCAGTTTGATCAGATCACTCTTTCTATAATCAATGATATGATAGTCGAATGACGCATAACCCTTTGAAATACTTTTCAACTTGTCATAAAAGTCAAATACGATCTCCCCCAAAGGCATATCATAAACTAACTCAATACGATCTCCGGATATATAATTCTGTGTTATCAACTCTCCCCTCTTACCAAGACACAGAGTCATGATATTGCCAATGAATGCTGTTTTCGTAATAATGGATGCTCGTATATATGGTTCGTCAATATGATCAATCGTTGTCTGCTCAGGTAAGCCTGTAGGATTATGGACTTCCAACATCTCTCCTTTCTTCGTATAAACCTTATATTGCACATTCGGAACTGTTGTAATCACCTCCATACCGAATTCACGGTCAAGGCGTTCCTGAACAATCTCCATATGCAAAAGGCCCAGAAATCCACAACGAAAACCAAATCCCAAAGCGACAGATGATTCAGGTTCAAACGTCAGAGAAGCATCATTTAATTGTAACTTCTCTATCGAGGCACGAAGTGTCTCAAACTCACTTGTCTCGATTGGATAAACACCAGCATAGAGCATCGGTTTTACTTCCTCAAATCCTGCAATGGCTTCTTTACAAGGGTTCTCGACATGCGTAATCGTATCTCCGACCTTCACTTCCCGGCTTGTCTTAATGCCAGAAATGATGTAACCTACGTTGCCTGCCGATAGTTCTTTCTGAGAATGCATATCAAGTTCGAGAATCCCGATTTCATCCGCATCATACTCTTTCCCTGTTGCAACAAACTTTACTCGGTCACCCGAATGCATTGTCCCATTTACGACTTTGAAATAAGCAATAATACCTCTGAATGAGTTGAAAACAGAATCAAAGATCAGACATTGCAATGGACCTTGCGGATCTCCTTCTGGAGCAGGAACGTCTTCTACAATTCGACTCAGGATCTCACTCACTCCCATACCCGTCTTTCCGCTTGCGCGTATTATATCCTCCGGACGACAGCCCAACAACTCCACGATCTGATCTTCAACCTCATCAGGCATGGCACTGTCAACATCCATCTTATTCATCACAGGAATAATTTCCAAATCGTGTTCGAGTGCCATGTACAAATTCGAGATTGTCTGAGCCTGAATCCCCTGCGTTGCATCGACAACCAACAAAGCCCCCTCACACGCAGCAATGCTTCGCGAAACCTCATAACTGAAATCAACGTGTCCGGGAGTATCTATCAAATTCAAAGTATATTCTCCCTTTTCTGCCTTCTCTCCGTCATATTTATAACGCATCTGGATAGCATGGCTCTTGATGGTGATGCCACGCTCACGCTCAAGATCCATATCATCCAACACCTGCGCCTGCATGTCCTTCTTTTGGACAGTGCCTGTCAGTTCCAAAAGTCGGTCACTCAATGTCGATTTGCCATGATCAATATGTGCTATGATGGCAAAATTTCGGATATGCTCGATCGACTGTTTCATAATTTCTGATACATCATTTAATTAGCAGTACAAAGATACATCATTTTAGCCGATCACCATCCAAATGCCATTGCGACACCAAACTAATTATGTTTCAATATTTTTTGAACTATGACAGAATTTACTATTTTTGTATCTCTTGGAATATATTCTGATATATAATAGAACTACAAATATCAATCAACACTAAATTCAATTAAAATGAAAAAGAAATTCATCTGTACCGTTTGTGGTTATGTTCATGAAGGAAATGAACCACCAGCACAGTGTCCACAATGCAAACAACCAGCTTCAAAATTCAAAGAAGTAAAAGACGATGCCATTACTTATGCTACCGAACATGTCATTGGCGTCGCAAAGGACATAGATCCTGAGATAAAAAAAGATCTCAATGCACATTTCATGGGAGAATGCTCTGAAGTCGGCATGTATCTTGCCATGAGTCGCCAAGCGGATCGTGAAGGCTATCCGGAGATTGCAGAAGCATTTAAACGATATGCATTCGAAGAAGCTGAACACGCCGCCAAATTTGCCGAACTTTTGGGAGATATCGTATGGGATACGAAAACCAACTTGGAGAAGCGTATGATGGCAGAAGCCGGAGCTTGTGAAGACAAATTCCGTATTGCTAAAAATGCCAAAGCTCAGAATCTGGATGCCATTCATGATACTGTTCATGAGATGGCTAAGGACGAGGCACGACATGGACAAGGATTTGCAGGTCTCTTCAAACGCTATTTCTCGGAAAAATAATTACTTTCCGAACACTAAAAGTCCGTCACACAAGATAAGCGTGACGGACTTTTTTTACCTTTACCTCCCGTAAAACTCATTCTCATTCCAATGAAAAAAGAACAAACCATCCTTTTATCGTTTCTCCTGTTTCTTATTCCTGTTATCAATGTCTCAGCCCAAAACAAAGTACGCAAACTATGGATGGCACAAGTTGACTATCGACTCTCCTACACGGGATTCCCAGACGTACCATCCGAGTCCCTCCCCAAAACAGCTATGTTGGAGGTCAGAGGAAGCAATACTCGTCTCACAAAAAAAACTCCCCAGGAAACAACCTATCTCATTGGCAACCGAGACAGCATGATGCTGCTGAACATGGCAGAAACCGAAACAGATCGCGTTGCTGTCCGTTGTGACAGTGTTGACATCATCTCTGCGCAAGCCGACATCCAGACAACGATAGAGACCAAATCCGAATTACGAACCATTTTAGGCTATCCATGTCACGGCTATCTCGTCACAATGATCGAGAATGGCGACACATATACCGAGGAAATATGGGCTACTGACTATATCGGAGGAAAGGACGTCAATTTCTTTCTCTATCCTGACGTTCACGGCGTTATTCTGTACAGTCGGAGGACCATGCAGGAACAGACAGTAGAGATGAAGGCGGTCAAAGTAACAAACCGTACCGCTATCAATGCTGGTTCTTTCTCCGTGCCGATGGATTTTTCCGTCGAACCTTGTGGTAACTGAAATGATTCAAAATATGATTTTCTATGATAACCTTAAAGCAGGAAGGGAATGAAGAGTTATTGAAACATATCACGACTCTGTTTCTAAGCTCAAAACACACACCACTGAACCTTTATCACTACATATTTCAATGGACTGACTCTCTGACAGAAAACGATTGCATTGCCTGTTTCAACTCTACTGTCATGGAATCTGAAGTCCTGAAAGCACTGTTGGTTAGGCATATTCCAACCGTTCTATTTGTCATGAATCGGTTTACCGATGAGAACAACATCCAGATTCAACACGCATTAAAAGAGAACAGGTTACTTATTGTCACACTACGTCGTAACGAACCGAAAGGAGAAGGTTATACTCCGATATTAAGGAATAAATACGTTATGACCCTTTGTCCGCATATCACCTGTGGATATATCAATAAAACAGGAAGTGTATTCCCCCTCCTAAAAGGGAAAAAAGAAGTCTGTCATCTCATAAAAGAACCAATTGTATCAGAGGAGAAGATAGAGACCCCATCGAAACGATGGACCGTTTCAGAAGAAAAGACACTGCTTCGCATGTTCTATGCCGATATGGGGATCCATGCCATACACAAGGATTTGCAACGTTCTTATCTGTCTATTGACCAAAAGATCAGATCAATCACACAATCCGAAGATGTCATGAAAGGACGATTATTTGAAGATTTCGTGTTAGATCAATTTGAAACTCAAAAGAAAGGGCTTTCTTTGGTGGAATGGAGAAGCGATAAATCCTGGAACGAGACCTACCCGGAAAGCAATCGATATCCGGACTTCGTGTTTCGGTATAAACAGAAAGAATTTGCTGTTGAATGCAAATGGCGGGAAAGAATTTACGACATTAGGAATGACTTGTTTCATAAAGAACAGATTTCTATATACCGCTCCTACTCTTTATCACGTAATATTCCAGTAACCATTGTACTTGGTATTGGCGGAGAACCCAGCTGGCCCGAAGTACTCTATTTGATTCCATTGAAACAACTCGATGAGATCCTGTCTGGGACTCTCTCTATCTCAAAAAAACGGACCACATCACTTGATATTTCTTCATTTCTATAAAACATATATTTGCTCCGAAATACAAATAAAGGGCTGCATCTTTACCTCGATGCAACCCCTTATTATTTACGGTTTACATTCAATATTATCCGCCAATACCAAACAGCGGAGCAACGATTTTCATTTGTAGTATATAGAATCCAGCTCCTGCCAGATATCCAGCCAAAACGGTCAGGGAAATCTTCTTGAGATACCAGATAAAGTTCATCTTTTCGATACCCATCACAACGACTCCTGCCGCTGATCCAATAATAAGGATCGAACCTCCCACCCCTGCACAGTAAGCAAGGAAAATCCAGAACTGTCCGTCAACAACCATATGCGACAACAACGGATCAGCTGCTATATCGGCAGGCGTCGCCACCGGATACATGCCCATTGCTGCTGCCACTAACGGTACGTTGTCAACGATCGAAGAGATGACTCCGATGATAAGGTCTATAACATAAAAGTTACCGACATGTTTGTCAAGCATGACTGCAAAGTCGGAAAGAATTCCGACACACTGCAAGACAGCAACAGCCATCAAAATACCAAGGAAGAACAGCAGAGTGGAAATATCTACACGCGAGAGAACCTTGCTGATACGTCCCTTTCGACTTTCATCCACCTCCGACTTGTGATGATAAAGCAATTCCGTATATACCCACAGAACTCCTAATCCCAAAAGAATACCCAGGAACGGAGGCAAGTGAGTAATAGACTTGAATATCGGGACAAAAACCAAAGCTCCGATTCCCATACAGAAGATTGTCAGACGCTCCGACTCTGAAATAATGCCTCGGGCCGTGAAATTATGAAACTCACCATGTTCCGTCGACGCATCGACCGCTAACTGACCCTTCAATGAGAAAGAAAGGATAAGCGTAGGAACAGCCATGGCTATGAAGGATGGCAGGATCAACTCAGGTATCAGGTGGGCGGTCGTGACGTTGCCCTTGATCCACAGCATGATGGTGGTCACATCACCAATCGGGGACCAGGCGCCTCCTGCATTGGCAGCAATAATGATGGCTGAGGCAAAAATCCAACGGTCTTTTTGTTCCGCAATGAGCTTCCTGACCAACATAATCATGACAATGGAGGTTGTCATATTGTCCAGAATGGCTGACAGGAAGAACGCAAGAATCGCAATCACCCATAACAATTTACGTTTCTCTCGGGTGGTGATATGACGCGTTATGACCTCAAATCCACCATGAACATCAACCAGCTCGACAATCGTCATAGCTCCCAGCAGGAAGAAGATGATCTCTGACGTGTCTCCCAAATGCTCGATTATCTGAACGTTTGTTACATAGGCAATGACCTGTTCGTGTAACGCTCCGACAGGTTGACTCTTCACCCAATCGTTAAATTCCTCCACCCCAGGCAGAAAAGAGGGAGCATAAAGGATATAGGCAGTCCAGAGTAAAGCAGCCATCAGCAAGGCCGATGCAGCCTTATTGACTTTGAATGGATGTTCCATGGCGATACAGAAATAACCGACGAGGAACAAAATAATCATGAATACTATCATACGAGAATAAATTTAAATGGTTCCATATGTTTTCAAAAAAGGATCAGTGTAGGATGTTTTTCCTACACTGATCCGCTTTCTTGCCTATCACTCCTTACGGTAGGAGGACAACTCTTCCGGTTCTAAGTGCTGGATAAAGGCAGAGTGCTTGGCAACTTCCGCCTCAGCCCAGTTTATGAACACACGGGCTGAATCCATAAAATCTGGCCCATTTTCCTTTATGGCTCGTGTCGCATCGAGAATAAGCAAATAACCCATTATGGTCACTCCTGCCATTTCCACCAAGCGACGGGCCACCAGATCAAGATACGCCTGTCCTTCTTCTGCATCGGACTGGGCATTCTTTCGCTCCTCAACAAGGTTGACTGCCGTTTCGTAAGCAGCCGCCATAGAAGCAAGACGTTCTTTCAGTCCATTCAGAGAAGCATCCACTGCCTCCTCCTGATATTCTCGGATACGGGACAGGTAGGTTCCTGTCATGACATGACGGATAGCCGCAACGGTCTGCAATTGCGAGGTTCCTTCATAGATGGTCAAAATGCGAGCGTCACGGTAGAGACGCTCACAGGTGTAGTCTCGCATGAATCCGCTTCCTCCGTGTACTTGGATACAGTCGTACGCATTCTGGTTGGCAAACTCCGACCCGAAGAGCTTGGTCTCAGGCGTGAACGCATCAGCCAGCTTCTGATAATACTTGAACTCTACACGCTCTTCTTTCGTAAGGCTTCGCGTACGCGATATGTCTCCATAGATTTTCGTAAAATCTACAAATCGGGTAGTCTCATAAAGCAAAGCACGGCTGGCATCCAATTTAGCCTTTATAAGAGATACCATCTCACTGACGGCTGGCATCTCAATGATAGCCTTGCCGAACTGACGGCGGTCACGTGCATAAGACAGAGCCTCTCGATAGGCTGCCTCAGAGAGACCTACGGATTGTGCACCGACCCCCAGACGGGCACCATTCATCAGGGACATTACGTATTTGATAAGTCCGAGTTTACGGTCTCCAACCAGTTGCGCCTTGACGTTGGTGAATACAAGCTCCGCCGTCGGCGAACCATGAATTCCGAGCTTGTCTTCTATACGACGCACCTTCATGCTACCATCCTTCGGATTAGTGCAGACAAAATAAGAAAGACCGCGCGCATCTTTCGTCCCTTCCTCACTACGGGCCAGAACCAATTTGATTTCTGCATCTCCATTGGTAATGAATCGCTTCACTCCATTCAGCAACCAACAGGAATCTGCTTCACTCCAGGTGGCCTTCAACTGCACGCTCTGCAGATCAGAACCGGCATCCGGTTCCGTAAGGTCCATGGAACACGTGTATCCCTTATTGATGAGCGGAAGATATTGCGCCTTCAACTCATCACTCGCAAACTCCCAGATCGTTTCCGCACAATCCTGCAAACCCCAGATGTTTCCGAATCCGGCATCTGCTCGGCTGATCACCTCATCTGCCATCACGTAAGGAACCATTGAGAAATTCAAACCGCCATACTCCCGAGGCAATGACATACCATAAACTCCTGCTTGCGTCAGCATGTCATGGTTTTTCTGTGTTCCGGAGGCATAACGGATTCGATTATTTTCCACATGAGGGCCTTCTTGATCAACGCCTTCCGCATTCTCGGCAAGGACATCCCCTGCTATTTCTCCTACCACGTCCAACACTCGGTCGTAATTGTCCATTGCATCCCGAAAATCCTGTGGTGCGTAATCATATTTATCCTTGTCAGCGAAGTCATTTTCCTTCAGCTTGACGATCTTATCCATCAGAGGGTGGTTCAGTTGAAACCTTAACGCCTCATTGTCCGTATAATAATTGGCCATTTTTACTTGCTGTTTTTCTTGAAATACTTAATTAACTTAGGCAATACGTCTTCCACCGTGCCCGTTATGACATAGTCTGCTACCGCGTTGATAGGCGCATCCGGATCACTGTTGACCGAGATGACGATGCCACTTTCCTGCATACCGGCTAAATGCTGAATCTGTCCGGAAATACCACAGGCAATATAGAGTTTTGGACGGACCGTAACTCCCGTCTGACCAATCTGACGATCATGGTCAACCCATCCCGCGTCCACTGCAGCACGGCTTGCCCCCACTTCTGCATGCAATTCCTTCGCCAGATCATAGAGCAGTTGGAAATTCTCTTTCGATCCCACTCCATATCCGCCACTGACGATGATAGGACTGTTCTTCAGGTTGTTTTTCCCTTTCTCCATCTGACGCTCCAGCACACTGACCACAAAGTCGGTTGACGAAACGTACTTGTCGATGTCGATACGCTTGATCTCCCCCTTGTAATCCGCATCGAGAATTTCTTTTTTCATTACTCCCTCTCGCACCGTAGCCATCTGAGGACGATGTTCCGGATTGACAATGGTGGCTACGATATTACCACCAAAGGCAGGACGGATCTGATAGAGCAGGTTCTTATATTCCTTTCCGGATTTCGCATCTGTGTAGTCTCCTATCTCAAGAGACGTACAGTCTGCCGTAAGACCACTGAAAAGGGCGGAGGATACTCGTGGTCCGAGATCTCTTCCCGTTGACGTTGCCCCCATCAGGGCTATCTGTGGTTCAATATCCTTAAAGAGGCCTACCAATATGGAGGTATGAGGCAATGACGTATAGAACGTCAGCCGCTTGTCATCAGCCACATAGAGCGTATCCACTCCATAAGGCATGACCTGAGCAGGAATTTTGTCCAGACCGCTTCCGATGGCAACAGCCTCCAACTGAACGCCGAGCGTCGTGGCAAGTTTGCGACCTTTTGTCAATAGTTCCAGACTGACATCTGCCGCTACTCCTTCTTCAATTTCAAGATATACTACTACGTTGTTCATTGCTAAAAGATTATCCGATTATGTTGTTGCCAATCAATTCCTTCATCAGTCCATCGATATCTTCGTCTGATGACGTCAGTCGTTTGCTTTCCTTCGCCTGGAAAGACACACTCTGTATCTCCTTCACTTTCGTAGGTGATCCTTTTAGACCGAGCATGTTCACATCCGTTTCTATGTCTTTTACACCCCACTCCTTAATGTTCAAAGCCTCATCTTTCTGATAGAGCTCTGGATAAGCAGGAGCCTGTGCCTGAGCCTCTGACGGCACTAGCGCACGTTTGAAACGCATCACGCGCTTAGCATTTCGACTGCGACATTCCGCCGCCGAACCATTGACCGTGATAACGGCAGGAAGCGGAGCCTTGACCAACTCCACTCCTCGCTCGACTCGACGTTTCACCGTCACCTGACCGGATTCCACAGCCACGATTTCCTCCGCATACGTCACCTGAGGCAAACCCAGTTTCTCTGCTACCTGAGGACCCACCTGAGCCGTATCTCCGTCAATCGCCTGACGGCCACACAACACCATGTCAAAATCACCAAAATTTTTGATTCCACAGGATATCGCATAGGATGTCGCCAACGTATCACTGCCGGCAAACTCACGTCCCGACAGCACCGCACCACCATCGGCACCGCGATACAATGCTTCTCTGATAATTTCCGCCGCACGGGCTGGACCCATTGTTAATACCTGCACTGTTGTGCCTTCATAACGGTCTTTCAGACGCAAGGCCTGCTCCAACGCATTCTTGTCTTCCGGATTGAAGATAGCTGGCAGAGCGGCACGATTCACCGTGCCGTCTTCCTTCATCGCATCCTTGCCGACATGTTGCGTATCAGGCACCTGTTTTGCTAATACTACAATTTTCAAACCCATTTTGTGTCAATTAGATTTATAGATTATTTTTTTCTTGAATGTCAACATCGATTCTCTTCAGAACCCAAAATCAACTCGGGTTTACCATGAAATTCTTGCCCATTTTAATTTAACAAAAATAGACATTATTCCCGAAAGACAGGAAATCTCAATAGTGAATTTTTCACAATAGAATGTTTTTGTGCAATTTTTGTATCATATTGATTATCTGACTTTTCCATGTATAACTGTTGATATTTTCTCTTTGTTTTATGTTATACAGCATATTCTTGATAGATCCTATACAATTTTCTCGCTTTTCCTGCGTTTTTACTCTTGGAATGACATCCTGTTGTTTCGGCTTGGTCATAAAGACAGAACAGCAGAGTCATAATTTATCCGAACCCTGCTATGCCCCCCCCTGAAAAAAACCTGATTGAAAAATAAATATTTTTTGCCTATGAATTTAAACTCTACTCCTGCTGACATTTCAGACCAAACCACACAGACTTCCTCCTGCCGTTCCTCAGAGCAGAATCTTGCCAGCCTTTCTTCTGAAGGTCCAAGCCAACACTCCATGATACTGATCATGCAGTTTGCAAGGACATATACTTCAGACATGCGAGAGAACTCTTTCCTCGGATATTGCAAAAATTGACTGACTGGACAACAAAAAAAAGACAGACCCCTTAAGAATCTGTCTTTTTTCGTAGCGAGAGGCGGACCCGAACCGCCGACCTCATGATTATGAATCATGCGCTCTAACCAGCTGAGCTACCTCGCCGTTGCTGAAAAGCGGTGCAAAGATAAAGAAAAAAGAGGAAAAGCCGAAAATATTTTCTATGATTTATTTTGCTTCCGCCTCTCTTTCTCCTTTCAAAGTCCCGCTATCTTCTTGACTTCAGCTATGACTCCCTGTGCAAATTCATCCGCCTTTTCTTCCGTTTCTGCTTCCGAATAGACACGGATAATCGGCTCTGTATTTGACTTGCGCAGATGAACCCATCCCTCAGGCATGTCAATCTTCACTCCGTCAATGTCGTTGATCTCGTAGTCTTTGTTTGATGAGTACTTTTCCCTAACCGCCGATAGCAAGGCATCCACGTCCATCGCAGGGGTCAGGTCAATCCGGTTCTTGGAGATGCAGTACTTCGGATAGGTTCTACGTAAGTCAGAGGTCTTCATGCCGCTTTTAGCCAGAAGCGTCAAAAACAAGGCTACACCCACCAATGCGTCACGACCGTAATGTAGTGCAGGATAGATGACTCCTCCATTCCCTTCGCCGCCGATCACGCAATTCTTTTCTTTCATCTTTGTCACCACATTCACCTCTCCTACTGCAGCTGCGTAGTACTCACATCCGGCATACCGCCTCGTTACGTCGCGCAAGGCACGAGATGATGACAGATTGCTGGCCGTGTTGCCTGGCGTATGTCGCAACACGTAGTCGGCAACGGATACCAACGTATATTCTTCTCCGAACATGCTGCCATCTTCGTTGATGATCGCCAGACGGTCTACATCTGGATCAACTACGAATCCGACGTCTGCTCCTTCACGACTCATCACCGCTGAGATCTCACCCAGATTCTGAGGTATCGGCTCCGGATTATGACTGAAGTGACCCGTCGGTTCGCCGTTCAGCAAGAGAACGTTCTCCACGCCCAGGGCAGACAGCAGTTTGGGGATAGCGATGCCTCCTACCGAATTGACGGCATCGACGGCCACCTTGAATTTAGCCTTCCGGATCGCTTCCACATCTACTAGTTTTAACCCCAAAACGGCCTGCACATGGCGGTCTGTATAATCCGTCTTCGACTCCACATGACCCAGACCGTCCACTTCGACAAACGTAAAGGATTCCTCTTCGGCAATCTTCAATACCTCATTGCCTTCCTTCTTATCTAGAAACTCACCTTTCTCATTCAGCAGCTTCAGGGCATTCCATTGCTTTGGATTATGACTCGCCGTAAGGATCAGACCGCCACACGCATCCTCCATCACAACCGCCAACTCCGTCGTAGGCGTGGTCGCCAGACCGATATTGACGACGTCAAAGCCCATTCCGACAAGGGTACCGATGACTATGTCTGACACCATTTCGCCAGACACACGGGCATCCCTTCCTACCACAATCTTGTTCGTCGGCTTACTCACGTTGACGCGGTTCCATGTGGCATACGCTGCCGTGAACTTGACAATATCAAGCGGATTAAGACCCTCACCGGATTTTCCTCCGATGGTTCCGCGGATTCCGGATATCGATTTGATCAGTGTCATACTATTTCTTTTTGTGGTTTGTCTCTGTTTTTATTTTTCGAAGCAACGCTTCAATCTGGTATATTCAACCGTTTTATCACATACAGGTACGGTGTTACGCTGTTCATGTCCGTATAGTTCGCTATACGCGACGGAATGATGAAACGGGCCGATGCCTGATGGTGCGCAATGATCTCCATCGCTTCCACAAAGCCTTTGCTGTGATAGAAATACGTACTTCCCGTCGACCCTGGTGTGACGAAGTTAAACGACAATGGCTGCTTGGTATAGTCTGCTACCACGATGCCACTCAGCTCCCGTTTTTCCATCGTGAGGACCACATAGTCGTTCGCCTTCAGGGTGACCGTTTTATCTCCCACCTCATCTATGCGCAGATAGATATTGTCGGATGTTCGGTACCATAGGTTGGGATTCGACGCCCATTCCTCATCCGTTGGCTGTTGTGTCGTCACTTGGATGCCGTTCGTCTTGATGAAATTGGATATACTGTTGGATTCCGCCTTTAGCAGATCCTCATAGTTACCGTCATCGTTACACGAAATCAGCACGATTGACAGCAGTATACCTGCCAGCAACAAAGATAGTCTGTTCATTCTTTCTCTACTTTTTCGTTACAGATTCTATTTCATATACCAACGGCGTCCGAGGCATGATTTTGTTTTTGTCTCCCAACGCCCCATAGGCATACAGTGACGGTGTTACAAGCACGGCACTTCCGCCTTCTCTCATCCGCTGCAACGCCTCATTCAGCGCTTTGTTCCTCCGGCCCGAGCCCACCTTCTGTATCTTCGCCGATGACCCCGTATAGTCATATAGCAATGTACCGTCCAACTGCAGAATGCGGTATTCCACCCGCACCACGTCTCCGTTTTGTACGGCGCTGCCATCTCCTGCCTTCTTCACGGCAAGGTAATACCCCGTCAACGAGGGCTCAAACGACAAATCCTTTCGGGCGCTCACAAAAGAGTCAATCTGCTCTTCCTCCACCGACTGCAGGACGGTATTGAGCTCCGTTATCTGCTGCTGCGTCGAGTCAGCCGGCAGTTTGTTGTACGGAACCTGCACACTGCGTTCACATCCGGTGAGCGAACACAATGTCAGCAATACAACACCCAATCGTCCCGCTCTCATCGTATGTTGGCTATGCTGATGATGTCTGAGAATACGCCGGCAGCCGTGACGGAGGCTCCTGCACCATATCCCTTGATTATCATCGGATATTCTTTATAGCGTTCCGTCGTGATCATGATGATGTTATTCGAACCCTCCAGGTCATAGAAAGGATGACGCGAATCAACCTCCTGAAGACCGACAGAACATTTTCCGTTGTCCAATGTGGCTACGAAACGGTATTTCCTGTTTTCCGACTCCAACTGACGACGCTTGGACTCAAAGTCCGCATCCATCTCCGATATGGTGCTCCAGAAATCCTCCAACGAACCTTCAAAGTACTTGTCAGGAACAAAGAGATGTTTCTCTACGTCTTCTTGCTCAACCTTATAGCCCGCCTCGCGCGCCAGTATGACGAGCTTCCGGATGACGTCTTTCCCACTGAGGTCGATACGCGGATCCGGCTCCGCATAGCCCGCCTCCTTCGCCATCCGGATAGTCTGTGAGAACGGAACTTCCGCACTGAGCGTATTGAAAATGTAATTCAATGTTCCCGACAGCACCGCATCAATGCGGGAGATTCGGTCGCCCGAGTTAATCAGGTCGTTGATGGTGTTGATGATCGGCAGACCCGCACCCACGTTGGTTTCAAACAGGAACTTGATGCCCTTTTTGCGGGAGAGATCCTTCAGTTCCGCATACGTCTCATACGACGAGGAGGCAGCTATCTTATTCGCGGCCACCACCGACACGTTGTTGGTCAACAACGCCTTGTAGAGCGACGCCACCGACGGCGAGGCCGTACAGTCCACGAACACGGAATTGTATATATTCATTTCCAGTATACCTTCCAACAAGGCTTCCGGAGTGTTATCCTCCCCTTCGCTTTCCAGACGGGTACGATAATCATGCAAGTCAATACCCTCCCTGTCAAAAACCATTTTCTTGCTGCTCGCAATACCCACCACTTTTATCTTCAGACGGTTCTGGTTCAGCAACAACTCCTGCTGCTGCAACAACTGCTCCAGCAATCCGCCTCCCACCGTGCCTATGCCACAGAGAAAGACGTTCAACTCCTGATATTCCGACAGGAAGAACGACTCGTGAATCAGATTCAACGTCTTGCGGAGCTGATCCTTCTGGATGACAAACGAGATATTCGTTTCCGAGGCGCCCTGGGCAATCGCGATCACATTGATGCCACTGCGACCCAGCACGCCGAACAACTTACCCGAAATACCCGGAATACGCTTCATTCGGTCACCGACCACCGCCACCGTCGCCAGGTCTTTCTCCGACTTGACTTCGTTGATCTCTCCCGTCGCAAGCTCATGCGCAAACTCACGGCAAATCAGCTCCACCGCATGGTCCGCCTCGCTGTTTTTTACTCCTATGGTAATCGTATTTTCCGAGGCTGCCTGAGAGATGAAGAATACCGAAATCCCGGCATCAGCCAACGATCCGTAGAGGCGCTTGCTCACGCCTGTCACGCCGACCATGCCCATTCCGAGCATCGAGACCAGCGCCGTATCATTGATGGATGAAATCCCCTTGACGCTGTTCCCTTCCGACTCCCTGTTGCGGGAAATATAGGTGCCGGGCGCTGATGGGTTGAACGTATTTTTGATGAGGATAGGTATATTCTTGTGGTAAACGGGAAATATGGTCGGAGGATAGATGACTTTCGCTCCGAAGTTGCACAACTCCATCGCCTCTACGTAACTCAACCTGTCTATCACATATGCCTTGCTGATGACACGCGGATCCGCCGTCATGAATCCGTCCACGTCAGTCCATATTTCCAACTGGCTTGCACCTAACTCTGCCGCCAGAATCGCTGCCGTATAATCCGAACCGCCTCGGCCGAGGTTCGTGATCTCACCCGTCTCCGTATCCGTAGCAATGAATCCAGGAGCTAGGACAACGTCCGCGGTTCCTTTGGCAAATCTTCGACGCACCAAATCCGATGTGACTTCCATGTCAAGCACGGTCCGGCCACTTATTTCCTTAGTCTTGATAAAGTCCGGAGAGTAAGCGTACTCTGCCGACAACACACTCGATACGATTCGTGACGACATGCGCTCGCCGAACGAGACCACCTGCCTCTTCTCTCGCGGCTTCAGCACCCCTTGTTCCGCTATGCTTTGATAGACCTTTTCCAGATCGGCTAAGAGAGAATGGACTTTTTCTTCCACCTCCGGTCCTGCACCCAAACCGTCCATCACCTGTTGATGACGTTGAACGATTCTGCCGTACCCTTCCTTGTATCCTTCTCCGCCTTGCGCCGCCG
This sequence comes from Bacteroidales bacterium UBA4363, assembly GCA_002393965.1. Classification (GTDB taxonomy): domain Bacteria; phylum Bacteroidota; class Bacteroidia; order Bacteroidales; family Paludibacteraceae; genus UBA4363. The sequence goes on from DGSL01000023.1 coordinate 36,940, forward strand.
CGCTGGCCGTCTCCAACAACTCATCCGTGATTCCGCCCAACGCCGAGACAACGACAATGACCGGCTCGCTCTGCGATGCGACAATGGACTGAACAGAACGAATGCTTTCCACCGAACCTACGGATGTTCCTCCAAACTTTAATACTTTCATAATCTCTTATAATCTGCGATATGCTCTTAGTCTGCAAAAAAAATCTCAAGGGAGTCCCCAAAGAGACGACACCCCTCTGATCGTATGAACACGACAAAAATTGTGTAAAGGTAATGAATCCCATAAAATACAGCGCCATAGGAACAAGGAAAAATATATTTTATTTGCACGGATGCGAGTTTTTTACTTATTTTGCACCGTCTTTTTGGAGGCCCCTTAGCGGGACCTTACACGAAAGAGGTTGAGTAGCTCAACTGGATAGAGCAACAGCCTTCTAAG
>DGSL01000023.1:37413-37962 GCA_002393965.1 Bacteroidales bacterium UBA4363
ACAGCCTTCTAAGCTGTAGGTTAAGGGTTCGAGTCCCTTCTCAATCACAACCGCATTGTCCTCTCCTTCTTTTCGAAAGACTCCCAGACAATGCCCACAAAAAAAGAAACATTAGATTAGAGCAGTATGGTCACTGATGGCATCCATACTGCTTTTTTCTTAGATAGAAGATAAAAGAGGACCCGCAACCTCACGGTTACGGGTCCTTCTATGTTTTGCTGAATTTCGACTGATTAGTTGATAGCGTCAGCAAGCTCAGCACCAGCTTTGAATTTAGCAACCTTCTTTGCCTTGATGGTGATCTTCTGCTTCGTAGCTGGGTTGATACCCTGGCGTGCTCCTCTCTCTGCTACAGAGAAAGAACCAAAACCTACGAGGCTGATTTTGTCTCCCTTCTTGAGGGTTTCGGTTACTGCACCTACAAATGCATCAAGAGCCTTCTTGGAATCTGCCTTGCTGATGCCTGCTTTTTCAGCGATTGCGTTAATCAAATCTGCTTTGTTCATAGTAATACGATTTTATGATAAAAAATTAAAATTAAAAAAATTT
>DGSL01000011.1 GCA_002393965.1 Bacteroidales bacterium UBA4363
CGATGGGTCCAGGACCTCCGACTCGCTCAGATGGAACTCATTGCCCAGGAAGAAATAGCCCGTGAACGGGATATGTGGTTCCGTATTGCCGTCGTAGTGCGGCATCTTCATGTGGAACAGGTTCGTTACCGACAATCCCGTATAGAAGCCGTACGACTCGTAGTAAACACCCAGGTTCACGTTGAATGCCTGCACGTCGTCCAGGTCGCTCATGGCACGGTCCATCTGGGCTCGCGCGTCGTTGCGGAACTCGTCCTCATCGACTCCGTACAGGTACCCCTTTGCGCTCAGACCGAACGAGAGTTGACGGTCGTAGCTCACCGAATGGATGTACTTCGAACCGTTGCTCATCGGTATGTGGTACGCAAACGTGACCTGTACCGACTGCTGGCGGCTGTAGCCGTTCTTGTCGTTGTACACATAGGCACCCACACCCACGCTGTTGCGCCAACGTCCCTGGTAGCTCAGCGACGTCGTGTACGGAGCATCGTCTATGCCCATCCATTGCTGCTTGTGCGTCAGCATGAAGTAGTGACACTTCGCCGCTCCTGCCACTGCAGGATTGATCAGGTAGTAGTTGAAGTAATACTGGTTGTTCACCGGATACTCCTGTGCAAAAAGCCTTGCTATAAAACAAAAAGCTAATGCAAGAAGACTCCCAAACTTTCTTATAGCGTTCATTGTCTAACTGTATTTACGTTTTTCAAGACTATCTCTTTAGCAAGAAGTGACCTATCTTTCGTTCACCCGTTTCTCGAGCTTCTATCAGATACCAATACGTATCTGCAACCACTGGTTCTCCATTATAAGTACCATCCCATCCTTCAAATTCCTGTCCTTTCTTATCCAATAGAACCTTTCCGTAACGATCCATGATAATGATACGGGAATCGGGATACCACTTCATTCCTGTCAACATCCACATATCATTGTTACCATCTCCATTAGGGGTGAAAAATGTTGGAGACGCCATTTCCACCGAGCTGACTGTATAGGCCGTATCGACCCTACAACCATAATCATCCGTCACCGTCAAAGCTCTTGTACCGACAGCCAAGCGTCCTAGATTTATCGTAGAAACAGAAAAATCTCCTGAAACATTTCCATAAGTAAAATGATATGGGGGCATACCCTTATCAACAGTCAACTCTACCTCCTGCGTATCATCATTCTTTTTTACTGAAAGAATTACAGGGTTCTCATGAACAATCGCCGTGATCGGGCTATTTTCAGCAGACAAACACCCTATGTCCAGCGTAGTACGAACATAATAAGTCGTATGTTGCGGCTTTGAATTATCTATATATCCCGGATCAGGGATTCTATTGACTGCATCTTCGTCACTATACCAGGAAACAGACGCACCTTCAGGAAGATTAGTTATCAAACTATTCCAACTCTTACGACCCCACGTCTGACAAGTTTCATAATCTGTTACAGTCGGCAATTCTGGTGAGGTCAAGGCCGAGGCATCTGCTGAGACACCCTCGCTGAGACATCCAGTCAAATCGTCAGTAACAACAGCTATAACGTTATATATTCCTGAAGCATTCGGAATGGATAGAATCGTGCTACTTTCTGTTCCATCCATCTTATTATTAACCGTCCAGTCGACTCTTGGAGAAACAGCAGACGTTGAAATATCAAAAACTAAAGTCGCACCTTCACAGACATCGGATGTTGTGATTGATGCAGATGGTCGCTCGTTAACCATTACCGACGTTGTACCATCTATGCTACATCCATAAGGTTGTGATGTATAATGAATCACGTGATTTCCTGATCCTATCGAAGGATCGAAGGTTTCTCCTGTCACTCCTTCTCCACTATAGTTGACAACATAACTTAACCCATCAGAAAACGAAGTCGTGAAATGTACTGGGTTTTCATAGACACAAACTGCCGGCTTCTCAGGTGACACTTTCAAGAGTGGAACATTATAAACCTCAGCTCGAGTCTCTGGAGATCGAGAACTTTTGCAACCATTGGTATTGTCTAAAACTACCACAGATGCTGTCACACTTGTTCCAGCCGCTGTCGATGCAACATGAGAATAAGATAGACCCGTTTGACTTACATCAACATTATCATTTACAATCCACTCTACTGTTGGTACTGTAGCTGAGGTTGTCACTTCGAATCGTACTGGATTCCCCGGACATGCATTTGTCGCGACTAAATTGACTGACGGATTAGGATTGACAGTCACTACTACAGATGCGTCTCTTGTGCACCCATAAGCTGCTATTTCATACGTTATCTTATGTGTGCCTACGGAAACGGAAGACGGGAGAAATGAAGAACTCAACGAAACCGGATTTCCGTCCACGTAAAGATGTTCTACTGCATCGGATGTCAATGGGACTGGTCCAAAGGTCAGGATAACTGCATCTCCGTTGAGACAGGCTTTATCTGTATTTGCAGAAAGGGTGGCTTTAATTGCATCATGAGCATCCGGCAACTGTACATTCACACTGACGGTGATTGAATTTCCAGCTTCATCAGCTACGTCAACGGTAAGAGCTGTCGTTCCGTCTATTATTTTTCCAGCCAAAATACTTTGATTACTGAATACAAGTTTAGAGGTTTCTGTACAGTTATCTGATGCATAAGTTCGGATATGCTCTGCCAAACGTTCAATATTCGGAATTGCACAATTGTAGGTTGTAAGATTTGGCATGTTAACTACGGTCGGTGCTTCTTTATCAACCACGTTATATGTAGATACACATGTTGCTACGTTTCCACTACCATCCATTGCAGTCCATGTAACAGAAGAAACACCCTTAGGAAGTTCTGCCCCGTTTAAAGTCGAGGGATTTTTGGCATTCCAATCATGACGAAGAGACACAACAGAACAATTCTCAGAAGTAACAACTGCATCATACGTTTCATTCGATATGACAGCATTACAACTACCAAGAGATGTTGACAGTTCAACGGATGACGGGCAAGAAAGTTCAGGTGCCTGAACATCTGTATTATTTATTGTTCCAACATTTCCGCTTATAGTCGAAGAGGGGCATCCATTCCCATCTTTAACATCTATTTTGTAAGACAGACCATCTTCAATAGCAATCGATTCACCTTGCTGAATAGACAACCATTCTCCATCATTCAAACTATAGGAATAATTAGCACTCCCACCTGTTAAAGAAGAAAAAGTCAATACTCCCTGTTCGCCAGCACAAGAAGGCTGAATCACAGAAAGAGCTGCAACAACAGGTTCCGGTTGTTCTAATTTTACAGAAGAAGATGCAGTACAACCATTTTCATCCGTTGCTACTACCGTATATTCCTTTGCATAAAGTTCCCTAACAGCAATTCCTGTTAAACCGTCTGTCCAAGAGTATGACAACCCTATCCCAGAACCCTCAGCTTGAGCTTCTCCATCATTTCCTCCAGCACATGTCACTTGTTTGGTTACAGTTGCTTTCACCGTTGGTTTCGCCGGTATAGTCACCGTAAATGAAGTACCGTCCGAATTTCCAGATGCATCTGCCACTGTTACTGTTACCAAAATATTCTGTGGCGAAGCGGAACCTGTATATTGGGTACCAACTGCAGGGGTCTGCGAAAAGATCAGGCCATCTGTACCACAATTATCCGTTGTAATAGCTTTTATTAGACCCGTATAATCAGGCATAGTGAACGAACAGCTTGCTCCGTCAGACAACTCTTGGTTTTCTATTGTGCCAGAAATGATCGGTTTCTGATTATCTTTGATGCTTACCGCCTGACTTTTTGTGGTTTGATTTCCGTTAACATCCTCTACTGTCCATTCTACTGTATACTCACCTTTGGGGAATGTAACTCCATCCAAAGTTACCCCACTCTGTTCTGTCCCATTAATTGATACAGTATATTTCAAAGACCCATCCTTGATGGAACAATTGTCTGTGGCTGAAGCGTCATACGATGTTCCTTGAATCGTTATCTCGCATTTTCCTTCCTCCACATTTGCAGTAAACCCCTGTACCGTGATGGATGGTTGAATATTATCCTTGTGTGTGAAATCGATTGTTGTATCAGAATAGCAAGCTGCCGTTAAAGCATCCTCAATCCTTATTGAGTGAACGGATTCCGTCACAGTTATAACATCTCCTTGCTTTACTTCTGATTTAGCAGAACTTCCATCCAGACTATATAAATAAGAAGACGCACCAGCAAGATTCCGAACAGTAAACTGCGCTTCCTCCCCTTCACACTCTGGTATACGTGTTGCTTCCACCTTTACCTCAATCATCTTCGGTTTGATAGTGAGAACATCAGTAGCAGGATAACAATTTTTATCATTTGTCACACTGACATTGTATGTTCCAGGAAGAACATTATCCAGCGTTGACTCATCGTCTATAGCAGTAGTTCTTGTTTCCGTCTTGATGACTTCACCTGTAGCATCTGACCATGTGTATGTGTAGGATTCTGAGAGAGCTCCAGTAGCCACAACCGATGCGGATCCTCCCATTCCTTCGCAGTCTGCGGTTACGGTGTTCTTTCTATAGATACTTATATCACTTGAATACCAGATCCGGCTTTTGTTTGTAGTGAATGGACAAGAACCATCAGCATTGTAAATAACTACATAATACTCCCCTTCAGGTAGATTCCTGGCTATATTCCCATCCATAGGAAACTCTGTTCCATCCGATTGGTAACATCTAAATGAAAGAGGTTCCATTCCACCACCATAAGCAACGTCCAACACTCCGTCGTGTCCTGGCGTTCCATCACTCAATTTCGAACAGGAGATTCGTTTTGTATGGGCAATATATCCTGTAGGACTTAATTTAACATTCTTTTCTTCTGAATAGATTAGTGTCCCTTCTCCTGCCTTGTCTCGAACCTCCGCACGATACACGCCTCCCTCCAACTTGTCAAATGCAGCCTGACCATTGTTCGGAACATTAGAAGCGGTTCCGACGCTGACCCAATTTCCAGCTGCATTCTTGCGTTGTAAGACGACTTTACTATTTCCGTTCGCATCTCTGACAATCACAAAGACCTTTCCAGTTCCGTATTCTCCACATTCTGTAACTTCTTTTGCTATGGAAATCGCAGCATTAAACGCGGCTTCAACAACCGACCCGACAAAAAACAGAGAAAGAACTATCAGCCATTTCATCACGTTACGTGTATCTATCCTATTTATCCCCGTGCCATTCATGTGATATCTTATGGTAGTTTTTTCCAGTTACAAATTTACTAAATAGAAATAGAATTTTACAAATTTTTAAAGTTAAAAGGGGGTAATTCCATATCTCTTTTCAAAATTATCACAACTCTTCTCCTGGTAATTTAAGTGATATGAGGTACATATCACTCATTTTAATAACAATAAAGGCGATGCCTCCCCATCGCCTTTATACCTTTAAAAGAGTTTCATTTGTCCTGTAAGTTCATCTAAAACTTCGCCATTACTCAATTCTTCGCCCTCATTACTTTCTTTATTTTCCATTTCCTTCCCTTCGTCAGGACTGTCTTCTGTATTGTCAGGGAATCGCGTTGGTTCTAACTCTACCACGTTTTCAATATTCAAGGTACTGATTCGCTTTCCCTTTGCCTTCACACCTTTTACTGCGACAAACTCTTCTACATCTACCTCCATTGATGGTTTGTTTTTGTCTGTTCCGCCAAATATCACTTGAAAACGAGGATAAGCCTGGTCTGAAATCAGATACATCCTTGAATCCGGATTCTCTCCAAGGAAGTGTGTGTGCTTCGAGGATGATTCCATTACAAATCTTTTGAGATAGACATATCCTTGCTGGTCAGCATCGGAAAGAGCAACAGACCAGATCTTTTTCGGATCATACTTTTCTATGCGTAGAAAATCGCGGTCAAAATGGTTTGACAATTCAAAGTCTGTTGTATAATAATCTCCCGACTTTGTAATGACTAGAATCTGATCTCCGCTGAAGAATTCCCCGAGTAATTCGCCATGCCCATCGTAATTCAGCCGCAGGACATCCGAATCAAACCACACCTTCCTGCCTCCCAATGTTGACCCTCCCTGATGCTTCATGACAATCTTAAAAATATCATTTCGAGTCAGAATATTACCTCTGGCCTGTCTTCCCTTAATGGCAATTTCACAGAAGTCTTTCTCGAAAACAAGAACCTTCAATCGTGGTTTTGGCTTATGTGTTATCTTTATAACCTCGGCTTCTCCATTAGAATTGGCAGAAAAATACATCACACGTGAGGAGGGCTTTCCTTGGGTTAAATCATATTCTTTATCTCGAGTGACACCCGTGACAAAGAAACGCTTGATATAATAAATACTGGATTTTCCATCTCGATAGACTGCATTGTAAACTGTACGCCGGTCATTCTTCTTGAATACCCAAAGATAGAGTACGTCTTTCCCGACATATAATTTGTCTGACACCCTCACCACCTTGTATTTTCCACTCTTGTAAAATACAATAATATCGTCCATGTCGCTACAGTTACAAACGTACTCGTCTCGCTTCAATGCCGTTCCTATAAAACCTTCTTCTCGGTTGATATACAACTTTTCATTGGCCTCGACAACCTTTGAGGCTACTATAGTCTCAAACGTTCGGAGTTCCGTTTTCCTAGGATACTTCGTTCCATATCGTGATTTTAGACCTGCATACCACGCTATCGTATAATTGGTTAAGTCAGAAAGATGATATTTTACCTCTTCAATCGCATCGTTCAATGCCTGAATGTCTGCATCAGCTTTATCCGAACGATACTTGATGATGCGTCCCATCTTGATTTCTAATAATTTTGCAACGTCATCACGAGTCACCTCTCTGATGAAATCTTTCACGAATGGCTCTAAACGTCTGCTGACATGCTCTATTGCAGCGTCTATTGTTTTGCTCTGCTCGAATTCCTTATCCTTATATATGCGTTCGACAATGAAGATTTTCTCCAACGAGGCAGAAAAAAGACGTTCTTCTAATTCCGATTTTTCTATCTCCAGCTCCTTACATAGGAATTCGCGGGTCAAATCGACATTGGCTCGCAGAACGTCACTGACTCCCAAAAACAAAGGTTTATTGTCACTGACGACACAGCAATTGGGAGATATGTTCATTTCACATTGCGTGAAAGCATACAAGGCATCTATTGTCTTGTCAGAAGATGTTCCTGGCTGTAGGTGTACTAATATATGCGCTTCCTCTGCTGTGTTGTCCTCAACCTTCTTTATCTTGATCTTCCCTTTCTCATTCGCCTTCAATATACTTTCAATCAAAGAGACCGTTGTCGTTCCGTATGGTATCTCTACGATTTCCAGCGTTTTACTGTCAATCTTGTTAATCTTGGAACGAATACGGACACTTCCTCCTCGTCGTCCGTCGTCATAACGGCAGACATCCATATATCCTCCTGTCTGAAAGTCTGGATATAGGACAAAATCTTCTCCTTTTAAATAAGATATGGACGCATCCACTACTTCGTTAAAATTATGGGGTAGAATCTTGGAGTTCAACCCGACTCCGATTCCCTCTGTTCCCTGAAGGAGCAATAAAGGGAATTTTACCGGCAAAGTGATTGGCTCTTGGTTTCTTCCATCATATGAGGGTTTCCATTGTGTTATCTTTGGACTGAAGAGGATGTCCAGGGCAAATTTCGAAAGACGAGCTTCTATGTAACGAGGGGCCGCCGCACTGTCCCCGGTTAGGACATGACCCCAGTTGCCCTGACAGTCAATAAGATAATCCTTCTGTCCCAAGGTTACCAGGGCATCTCCGATGGATGCGTCTCCATGAGGATGAAACTGCATGGTATAGCCGACTATATTGGCTACTTTATTATAACGTCCATCATCCAAACGTTTCATCGAATACAGGATGCGACGTTGTACGGGTTTCAGACCATCCATTATATTCGGCACCGCACGTTCCAGATTGACGTAAGAAGCATAATCAAGAAACCATTCTTGATACATTCCAGAAAGAAAATGTTTTGTCTCTTCCGTATTTAATGGAGGAATCTTGTACTTGCCTCGGTGTGTCACGACTTTCCCGTCATCCTCATTTTCATTATCAGCATCCTCATCGGGAATAAGGTCTTGATTCTTATCCTCTATAGACGTATCTTCGTTATTGGCATCATCTCCTTTCTTTTCTTCCAGTTCTTCCAAATCCTTATCGTTCGTGTGCATATCCATTATTAAACGATTAATTTATATGTGTGTAAAATTACGAAAATCTGTTGAGAATCAAAAAAAAGGGAGTCCGCCCATCAACGAACTCCCATACCTGATACATTAAAAATTCAATCCTATTTCAAGGTTGCGATTAGTTCCGGTAAAGTTACCAATGTCTGTTCTCCGCTTTCCATATCTTTCAGCATGAACTTGTTCTGACGCTTTTCTTCTTCTCCGATAATTGCCGCATACGGAATGCGCTTACTGTCTGCATATCCAAGTTGCTTCTTCATTTTGGCTGGCGTTGGATATATTTCGGCAGAGATGCCTGCTTCTCTTATTTGTTTGACATACGGAAGTACATATCGAACCTCATCCTCGCCAAAGCATACGAACAATACTTTTGTCGTTTCTGCTGTTTCCTTCGGATACAAGTCTAAGGCATTCAGGACATCATAGATCCGATCCGCCCCAAAAGAAATTCCAACACCAGAAACACCCTGCAGGCCAAATACTCCCGTAAGATTATCATAACGACCTCCACCTGAGATACTTCCCATCTCAACTCCCTTAGCCTTTACCTCAAAAATGGCTCCCGTGTAATAATTCAGACCACGGGCTAACGTCAAGTCTAACTCGATATCTAACTTCAGAGGAATACTTTTCAGATATTCGAAAATTGTCTCCGTCTCTTCTATTCCCTTTTTCCCAATTTCTGATGACTGCAGTTCCTCCTTTAGGACTTCCAGTTTCTCTTCATTGCTTCCACTTATTCGGATAATCGGTTGTAACTTTTCAATGGCTTGCTTCGATACCCCTTTCTCTAATAGCTCAGCATTGACATTGTCCAAACCTATCTTATCCAGCTTGTCAATTGCAACCGTAATATCTACTATTCTGTTCGTTTCTCCAATAGTTTCTGCAATCCCGGCAAGAATTTTCCGATTGTTGACCTTAAGGACGACATCAATTCCCAATCGGGCAAAAACCTCGTCCTCAATCTGTATCAACTCCACCTCATTCAGGAGAGAATCACTCCCGACGACATCTGCATCACATTGGAAAAATTCCCGATAACGACCTTTCTGCGGTCGGTCTGCCCTCCATACGGGCTGTATCTGATAACGCTTAAAGGGCATTGTCAGTTCGCCACTGTGCTGTACAACGTATCGTGCAAATGGAACCGTTAAGTCATAACGCAATCCTTTTTCACTGATAGACCGAATCAAACCGACGCTGTCTTTGCGTGTCAACAGTTCCGTGTCAGCTGAAGAAAGATAGTCTCCCGAATTCAGTATCTTGAATAAAAGCTTATCACCTTCTTCTCCGTACTTTCCCATCAGGGTGGATAGATTTTCCATTGCTGGCGTCTCTATCTGCTGAAATCCATACAGCTTATAAACCCCCTTTATCGTTTCAAAAATATAATTTCGTTTCGCCATCTCCTCTGGCGAGAAATCTCGTGTACCCTTGGGTATCCCTACTTTCTGCATAGATAAATGATTTTCTCTGAGTATCGTCTTTTCAATCAAGCGAACAACTCTTTCAGTATCATGTCCGTTGCTCCTCTGTTTTCACTCACATATTGACCTGAACGCTGACCCTCTGCTGTTCCGTCGGCCAACAACCGGTCCATCACCTTCTCCAGAGACTCATAGTCCCTTATCGAAAACGCTCCCTTGACTTTTATCAAGTCTTTAGCCTCCTTAAAGGCATGATAATTAGGACCAAATACTACAGGCATTGCATAAACTGCCGCCTCTAACGTATTATGTATGCCGACTCCGAATCCTCCTCCTACGTATGCCACATGTCCGTAATAATACACGGAGGATAGCATTCCGAAATTGTTTATCAGAAGACACTGTTTGTCTTTGACGGTTTCTTCCGTTGCCTCGGTATATCGCATTATGGTGTCTGGACTATGCTTTTTCTTCCATTGCTCTTCGATCCAGTTTAGATGCGATTCATTGATCTCGTGCGGTGCAATTAAGAGCTTCACACCTCGCTTATGAGCATACGCGATGAGCAATTCTTCATCTTTGGGCCAGGAACTGCCTGCTACTATAATACGTGACCCACTGACAAAAGATTCGACGACCGGAAGCGCTTTGCGCCTTTGCGCTATTTCAACCACCCTGTCAAACCTTGTATCTCCTGCAACGGATACATTTTGAATCCCGGAGTTCAGGAGCAATTCCTTTGATTGCTGATCTTGAACAAAGATACGGCGGAAAAGCTTTAAAAGCCGGGTATAAGACCTTCCATACCACCTGAAGAAAACCTGATTGGGGCGGAAGTGTGCGGAAACAACATAGACAGGGATATTCTTTGACTTACACCTTCGAAGAAGATTGGGCCAAAACTCGTATTTGACGAAAATGGCTGTTTCGGGCTGGACGTATCTTACAAAACGGATAGCGTTCGGTAGCGTATCTAATGGAAGATAACAGATATAGTCTGCATGCTTGTATTTCTTCTGAGCTTCATACCCTGACGGAGAAAAGAATGTAAGAAGAATCTTACGCTGGGGATATCGTTCCTTTACTCGTTCTATGATCGGACGCGCCTGCTCGAATTCTCCATAGGATGCGGCATGAACCCAAAGAATTCCAGTTTTTCCCGCAAGGTTATTTTTCAGATAAGAAAACGATTCTCGCTGTCCTCTATAACGTTTTTTTGCTTTCTCATCAAAGAAACTTGCAACGAAAATCAAGAATGCATAGACATAAATCCCGATGTTATACAAAAGCCACATTTGCTGTCAGGAATACTCGACTTTAACGACAGAAACGCTTTGGTATGCAGAAGGTATATGCCAACATCAATTCATGTGTGCCATAGTTGTGCGATGCCATCTCGTTCAGAGAAAGGTTAAATGCATACGCCAATTGGAACTTTCCAAATCGGGCACCCACAATCGGGATCAAAGACAATGGTTGAGCATTCCCCTTGTCCAGACAATGGCGATATGATAATTGTGCCCACCACCCAAAGTCAAGATCCGAATTATTCTGCATGTATTTCAGATTGAACTCGGCCTGACGGTGCTCTTTCGTATCAATGTTGAAGTTCACAGACGGCTCCAACGTACGCTCTCTGCTGAAATCAAAATCATATCCCATAAAGAGAAATGCCGTCAGATATTCATCCGTATAACTGTCGCCCAGCATGTCAGGCTGGAACTTGATGATGTTCGTGGCAGATGCTCCGGCAAAAAAACCATAAGAAACATAATAGACACCGAGATTGACATCTGGCATGAATTCGCCCTCACTGATATTCGCTGGATCATCTACGTTCTCTACCTCATCATATTTGAGATATTTCACCCGGGCACTGATTCCGAATGACAACTGACGGTCTAATTCAACTTTCTGACTGTACTTTCCGCCAATACTCATCGGGATATGATAGGCAAACGTAAACTGACCTCCTATATAATTGAACTGTGGAGTATGATCATTATAGATATAGCCTCCCAAACCGATGTTCTTGGAATTCAATCTTGTACGGTAGGAAAGCAGATACGTTGACGGACCGTCAGACCCCAACCAGCTCTGTTTTCCGGTTGCCATCAAATGGGAACATTTGTCTGCACCCGCGACAGCTGGGTTAATCAAGTAGTAATTAAAATGATATTGGTCGTAGATTGGACGCTGTTGAGCGATGACGCTCACCGCACTGAAACCAAACAAGGAGACTAATAAAAAAAGGACTTTCTTCATAGTATTAAGATTTTCTACAAGAGAATCTCGCATACTGCCAAACCTGTTTGTATACTGTCAAACAATCAGAGACATACGACATTCTCACCACCTTGTAGTTCTATCTCCGGATAGAATATCGTTGCAAAGTTAAATTTTTTTATGATATTTGAACCGAAATGAGAAAAAAAATTCGTTTTTTAACATACTAATTTCTGTAAATTACCATGAATACACAGAAATCATATTGTAAAAGTTCCTTAAATTTGTAAAGCACATTACATATACAATAGGTCTTTATGAAAAAAGCTATCTTTCCTGGTTCGTTTGACCCATTTACAATAGGACACTATTCCATCGTACTTAGGGGGTTAAAACTGTTTGACCATATCACTATTGGCGTTGGGATCAATCAAGCAAAAAAACAATTCTTCCCGATTGAGAAAAGATTGGATCTGATTCGTCAGGCATTTAAAGACGAAGACCAGATAACAGTTAAGGAATATAATATTTTGACCATCGATTTTGCAAAACAGGAAAACGCTGGGTTTATTCTCAGGGGCATACGGAACTTCAACGATTTCGAATACGAAAAAAACATTGCGGATATCAATAGAAAAGAAGGTGGAATAGAAACGGTCCTCCTTTTTACTCAACCCGAATACGAGTCCATCTCTTCTACCATTGTGAGGGACTTTCTGAATTATGACAAAGACGTTTCGTCTTTTATGCCTCCTGGAATCAAACTCTGATTCTTTTCCCAATTATAAATAAAAAGAAGAGGCTCAGTAGATTACTGAGCCTCTTCTTTTTATTTATGAATATTCTGAATTAGAATCTTCTGAGCTTGGTTACGTCTGCGTTTCTTACGTGATAGCCTTCGTGGCTCCATGCTGTGAACTTGTAACGGATGCCAAGGTTGAAGTCATAGAAACCATAAAGACCATAAGGTGGATAAAGTCCTTTATTCTCATTCTCGAAGCCGTAGATGTGCTTGCTTGTAACCATCACATAACGTCCTTCCAGATTGATACCCCAGTGCTTGCTGACATTCCATTCTGCAGCAAGACCCAGAGATGTAAGGAACGTCATGCAGTCATCTGTATCCTCATAGTTCCATTCACCGCCCCATCCGAGACCGGCACCACCGTTCAGGAAGAAGTTGATCTTTCTGTGAGTAGAGCTCAACAGGTTGCTCAGGTTGATAGAACCGTAGAGCTGTGTTCCCCAGAATTCGTTCTTAGGACCATTTCCCTTTGGATTGGTCTCGAAGAGCATACCCTCAACACCGAGTCCGAAGTATGGGCTGAAGCCATATTCCAACTGAGCGCCGTAAGACTGGTTGTAGTCTCCGCCTCTAACCTTAGAGGTTCCGCCCTTGGCCATGATCGACCAATGGTCATAGTGCTGTGCTGTAGCACCGAATGCAAAAATTGTCAAGAAGACAACTGAAAGAAAAGTAACTTTTTTCATGATTTTATTTGAAATTATTAATTTCTGAATAGTATGAGAACTTAAAATCGGTGCAAAAATAATTATTTTTTTTAAACCAAAATACACTCTATACTTTTTTCTTGAATATTTTTTTCTCAATCCATACCTTTTGCCATATGATCATGAGAGTTGGTGATTGATGCAAACCCCTGTTTTATACCATTCGTACAAGCGGTGGATTCCCTCGTCTATCTCAACCTTATGATGCCAGCCGAGAGAATGCAACTTACTGACATCCGTCAGCTTACGCATGGTGCCGTCTGGTTTTGTATCATCCCATTTCAACGTACCACGAAATCCGATTTCTCTGACTATTTTTTCCGCCACTTCTCTGATGCTCAGTTCTTTTCCTGTTCCTACGTTGATGTGGCAGTTCCGGATCTCTCGGACTCCTTTTTTATAGGTATCCTCAAAATCTACGTTCAGCAACACATGGACACTGGCATCCGCCATTTCCTCGCTCCAGAGAAACTCTCTCATAGGCTTTCCTGTGCCCCATAGCGTCACGGAGTCCGATTCGATACCATATTTCTTTAGGATATCCACAATCTCTGTCTGTTCACTTTTCCCATTTACTCCTTCCACTGGTCGCAGATCCAGGTCTTTCCGAATCTCAGTCCAGTCATCTTCATTCAGGCATTTGGCCAGATGCACCTTACGGATCATCGCCGGCAGGACATGACTGTTTTCCAGATGGAAATTATCATTCGGCCCGTATAGATTGGTCGGCATGACAGCTATGTAATTCGTTCCATACTGCAGATTGAAACTCTCACACATCTTGAGTCCTGCGATTTTCGCTATGGCGTACGGTTCATTGGTATATTCCAGCGGAGAAGTCAACAGGACATCCTCTTTCATTGGTTGCGGCGCTTCACGCGGATAGATACACGTACTCCCTAAGAAGAGCAGTTTCTTTACTCCGTGCCGGAAACTCTCACCGATGACATTCTGTTGTATTTGGAGATTCTGGTAAATAAAATCTGCCCGATACCGAAGATTGGCCATTATCCCGCCCACATGCGCCGCTGCCAGCACCACGGCATCCGGATGTTCCTCGTCGAAGAACGCTCGCACCGCTACGCTGTCCAGCAAGTCCAGTTCCTGATGACTGCGGCCGACCAGATTCTCATATCCACGCTGCTTCAGGTTGTTCCATATGGCAGAACCCACCAGTCCATGGTGACCGGCAACATAAATCTTACTGTCTTTTTTCAACATGATTATTTCTCTCCTTACTCTGCGACCTGAGCCTTCAAGTACAGTTTCTTGACAAACGTCATGTCATGCTTTACCATGATTTTCACCAATTCGGCAAAAGGCGTCTTCACCGGATTCCATCCCAATTGATTCTTCGCTTTTGTTGGGTCGCCCAGCAACTGATCCACCTCACACGGACGGAAATACTTCGGATCCACTTCCACCAATACCTTTCCCGACTCCTTGTCTATGCCTTTTTCCTCAACTCCGCTACCTTCCCATCTCAGTTCGATGCCCGCTTCACGGAATGCCAGCGTACAGAATTCTCTCACCGTATGCATCTCTCCCGTTGCAATTACGAAATCCTCCGGCTCATCCTGCTGCAGGATAAGCCACATACATTCCACGTAGTCCTTTGCATAACCCCAGTCTCGGCGGGCATCCAGATTACCTAAATACAATTTGTCCTGATATCCTTGGGCAATGCGGCAGGCAGCCAGCGTAATCTTGCGAGTCACGAAATTCTCGCCTCGTCGTTCGCTTTCGTGATTGAACAGGATGCCGTTCACGGCAAACATTCCATAACTCTCTCGATAGTTCTTCACTATCCAGAACCCGTATTGTTTGGCCACTCCGTAAGGCGAACGGGGATAAAAGGGTGTCGTCTCCTTTTGCGGCACTTCCTGCACCTTGCCGTACAACTCCGAGGTCGATGCCTGATAGATTTTGCACATTTTGTCCAGACCGCAGATTCGAACGGCCTCCAGCAGACGGAGAACACCTATCGCATCGTCCTCCGCCGTATATTCCGGCACGTCAAAGGATACCTTCACATGACTCTGGGCTGCCAGATTGTAGATTTCCGTAGGCTTCACCTCGCTGATGATTCGCACCAAGGAACTGCTGTCCGTCATGTCACCCCAATGCAGGTTCACGAGACGAGACCTTTTCATGTCTCGCACCCATTCGTCCAGATACAGGTGTTCGATTCTTCCTGTATTGAAGGACGATGAACGCCTCAGCACTCCATGCACATCATACCCCTTTTCTATCAGGAATTCAGCCAGATAGGAACCGTCCTGTCCGGTAATTCCAGTTATCAGAGCCACGTTTCTTGCCATACTCTTTTCTGATTATGTTTCTACAAATATAAGAATAAAACAAACGAAAACGGTCTATTACGGAAAATCTTGACTACATTTGTCATACTCATTTTGTCTCTGCGACTTATGACGACACTCTATCCACTTCTTTTTGAAAACGACTTCCACGATGTGGTGTGGGGAGGAAACCGCCTGAAGCCTTTCAAGAATCTTCCGCCCGACAACGAACCGGTAGGCGAAAGCTGGGAGGTCAGCGCCATCCCTTCCTGTTCTTCCATCGTACGGAACGGACCCTTGACTGGACGCGACCTCATATCCCTGACTCAAGAATATGCCCAACTCCTACTTGGAGAATCCGTACACAGAAAATACGGGACCGACTTCCCACTGCTGGTGAAGTTCATTGATGCTGCCAAAGACCTTTCCATCCAGGTTCATCCCGACGACGACATGGCTCGCTCCCGCCACAACTGTTTTGGAAAAACAGAAATGTGGTACGTCATGAAGGCCGAACCGAATGCGCATCTCTTTCTGGGACTCTCACAGTCGATCTCTAAGTACGAGTATGAGAAACGTGTCGAGGACGGCAGCATCTGCGAGGTGCTGACCAGAATCGATGTCCGCGAAGGCGATGTCTTTTACATTCCTGCTGGACGCATCCACGCCATCTGCGGAGGAGTCTTGCTGGCTGAGATACAACAGAGCAGCGACATTACATACCGCATTTTCGACTATAACCGCCCCGGTTTGGACGGCAAACTGCGTCAGCTTCACGTCCGGGAAGCACGCGACGCCATCGACTATACCGTCCATGACGATTACCGGACACACTACACCCGCCAACGGAACAAACCGGTCATGCTCATCGATTCTCCTTTCTTCACCGTCAAACTCCTGGAGACCGACCGACCGTTCCATCGCAAACTGTTCAAGTATGATTCCTTTGTAATCTACACCTGCATTGCCGGCGACTGTAACATTTCCGTTCGCAGCACTCATGGCTTTGGGAAAGACGTCATGCCTGATTTTCTCAACAGTACCATTCATCTCTCCGAAGGCAACAGCTGCCTCATTCCCGCAAGCGTCGCCGACTTCGACGTGACGCCCAACAACGAGAATGGAATCACCAAACTGCTGGAAAGCTATATCGACAACAAGAACTATTGAATCTTTCCTCTTTCCCGTAAGTCAGGGATGGGTCCTCGGCTAAGGTATGCATGACGGGAAACTACCCCGTTAATATAGGATTTTCTCCACCCTTTTCTTTCCGTTCTTGTAGAAATCGACCTTAACGCCGCAACTTCCGATGTCGTTGCGGCCGCCGATGTTGAAGTACTGCGTCTTGACAATCGGGTTGTTTGCCTCTTCGTTTTCGATGTCCGTAGTTTCTTCTTCGTCCACTTTCGTTACGGTCAGCAGGTATTCGCTCTGATGCATGCCGTCTTCCGATCCGATGATGTAGGTGACTCCAGTCAGGTAGTCGTCTCCGTCAGTGATGACCGTTGCTCCGGACGAGGTCGTGTAATCGATATCGAGATTCGTCAGGTCGGAGTTCTTGTAAACGGTGACGGTCACGGTCTTGCTCTCTTCGTCTATCACGGCTTCATGTCCGTCAACGGTCATCGAGGTCAGACGCGCATCGTCATTCAGGTCTGCGGTGACCGTTGCCGTGTATTCCTTGCTGTTGATGCCGTCTTCCGACGTTACCGTATAGACGACCGGATTGCTGAAGTCTTTGGTGTCAGGAGTCAGGGTCGCTCCGTCCGATATTTTGATTCTTGATTTTAGATTGGTCAGGTCCGTACCCTTTGGCAGACGTAGCACTATCTGGTCTCCGTCAATCACGGCTTTCCATTTTTCCACCGTGAACTTCCGTATGTTCGAGAGCGAATTCTTTTCGGGCTCCAATACGAGCCTCATGCCGATGTCATAACCATAATAGGTATCCTTGTCCGCATGACGTCGCGCGACCCTCGATCTCTCTGCGTAGTAGTTGGCAAAACCGCCTCTGTTGTTATAGGACAAACCTTTCTGACATATCGGGTTCTCGTCATTGCCGTCCGCGGAATAGAATTGATTCCACCACCTGTCCCTGCACCATTCCAGTACGTTGCCGCTCATGTCATACAGACCCAGTTCATTCGGGAGTTTCCCACGCACCTTTACGACCATCCACGTCTTGTCTGACCGGGTCCAGGCTACGGACGTGGAGTCATCACTGCCTGCGAATCGCGTATATCCGCGATTCTCCCTTCCGCCTTTGGCTGCATACTCCCATTGCGCTTCGGTCGGCAAAGCGAACTTTCGGCCGTTCAACTTCTCAGCGAGGAGCACATTCAGACTGTCCGCAAACACCTGAGCCAGTTTTCGGCTGATATGCAGCGCTGGATAGGCGTCTCCTTTGGGGGTCCTCTGACAGACTCCGTACTTCAGGAAGGTAGTGTCCTGACTGCCCATCACCGCCTCCCATAGATCCTGGGTCACCACCGTCTCTCCTATCCAGTAGTCACCCATCCAGACTCGCCTGACTGGCGATTCATCCGGCAGGGCCATCGGGTCGTAGTTTTCGCCCTCTGGGTCTGTCTTCTGAGCTCCCATCAGGATGGAACCTCCATTCACGGCCACCATCTTGAATGTCACTCCGTTCACGGTGAAGTCCTCATTGATGATTTCTGCCGTGCTGCGTAAGGACATTCCAAATACTGCGATCAGCATTATGATAATAGTCGTTCTCATCTTCATTTAGGGTGTATTTCTGATCTCTCTTCGCAACGATTCCGTCAGGCTCTCCGAGGCTGTTTCGCCTATTTTCGCAAGACTTTCCAATGATTCCGTTTTGATCAGTTGCTCCAGTTCTTCTCGGTTCGAGGCCACATAGACCAGTCCAAGCTCCTTCATTTTTTTTGCCGTGGCCAGCTGATGCTCGTTCCGGTGTTCGCCCAGTGCCGCTATGCGGGGAAAGACTATGATCGGTTTGTTCCGGCTCAGGGCGGAAAGTATGGTTCCCATACCCGCATGGGCAACAATGAGCCGTGCTTTCGTAAACAGTTGCTCGAACTCATCCGGCGGTACGAAGTCAATCGTTTTCAGGTGTTTCGGCTCGTAGGTGCCGTGACAGGTCTGAGCTACGATCTCTTCCTTCATGCCTCCGGCTATCTCGTCCATCATCTCGATGAATCGGTCGAACGGTGCCTGTGTTCCTATCGTTACGAATATCATTTCTCTCGTTTTTTGATGAATCGTGCCGGATTTCCCGCCCAGACTTCATGATCCGGAATGTCCTTTGTTACCACACTGCCGGCGCCGACAATAGCCCCTTCGCCTATCGTGATAGGCTTGCATATCGTCACGTTCCAGCCGATATGTGACTTCCGCTTGAGGATGACGTTCCCGCTTTTGTACTTCCCGGTTGACGGATCCAGGTAATGCGTCAGGATACTGACTCCCTGAGTGATCCGCACCCCTTCTTCCACAACGATTTTCTCGGGGTACAGACTGTCAAAAACGACATGCTCACCCACGAAGACTCCCTTTCGCTCTTTTATATTCACTCCTCCCAGTTTGACCAATATCGGACGCATCGTATGACCGGACATCGGCAAGTGCTGAAGATGCAGGAATAAGAATCGGAATAGCCGCTTCATAATCTTTTTTATTGTTGGATATTTAACACATTCCCGGCATAGCGGATGCTGTCCGAGGACAGGTCCTCCCACTGCGTATAGACGCAGGTGGCAAATTTCGCCGCCACACGCCCGCTGGCCGATAACGTAGCCACATTGGCAATGCTGTCAACCCAGATGGTCTTGATTCCCATCATCTTCCCGACCGCCAGCGCCACCAAGCCTGGGGCCGCTCCCGTCGTCAGGATGACGTCGGGACGCATCTTTCGGAAGATCTTCCAATAAGAGAAGAACGCGGGAATCAACTTATACGCATCCCACCGGCTGAAGTCCGCGACCTGCTCGTAAGGATGACCATTGACCATGACACCACACTTCTCATGCGTACTGACGTAAGAGACGTCAAATTCCGATTCCAGCGTCCTGGTGATGCGCAACAACTGTATCCAGTGACCTCCGATGGAGGCGACTGCCACTATTTTTTTCTTTCGGTCATTTCCCATCTTTCTCGCTTTTTCTTGTTCCTTCCGTCCGGGAGGAGAGAAGAACACGCATCGTTGTCTCTTCGTTGGGGTTCAGCATTGCATGGATGTGGATAGCTGTGAAGCCCTTGTTCTGATTCTCATACGCGGTGGGCGGCGTCGCCGGTTTGATCTCCCACGTCGCCTTACGCACTCCCGACACATGCAAATATAGTGATTTACCCTTCTCCTGCAAACGCAACGTCTGGTCGTCCACTTTCTGAACCTTTGCCCGTGTCATCATGGTCCATGTCATGACCGTCGGACGCGATTCGTTGCGGACGGAGTCCTCGGTCTGACAGTCTCCGTTGCCCTTCAGCGTGACCCTGCGGACTACCCTGCGGACCTGACCTTCATATACCGGTGTCAGGTCCGAAACCACACTTTTCAACGTGTCCGTATCCACCACTTCCGAGATTTCCGCCTTTCCTCGTACCCATTGTTTCGATCCGTTGAAGGTCAGCGTGTTGTGCTGAAGGTTCCCGTATTTATACAGGTTCCATCGGTCCGACTCCTGACCCATTTTCCACATCCTGACACCCTGTTTTTCTATTTTGTTGTAGTTCTCCGCACCGAGGTCCTCTGCCCATCGCACTCCGTCTCTTTCGTATTGGAACGATCCGACGTCCATATGTCCGTGACCCACGATCGCCGTTCCCAGTTTGACGTTCACACAGCCGGCTTTGCTGTCCTCCCATCCGTTGCGCATGATCGCAATCGGATTGACTCCGTTCGCAGTCCAAACATTCTGGGTGGGCTTCTTCGGATGGTCAAAGCGGGCTCCCTCGCCGAAGAGCATCAGGAAAGGTGCGAATCGGTCCGACCGCACCACGCCGTCCTTTTTCTTTTTGTATATTCTGATCTGGTTGTACAACAACTCTTCCCTGCCGGTTTTTCTGTAGAACCAGAAGGCGGCTGGTACGAAGTGCTGGACGTTGCTGTTGTCCGAGTAGTTGAAGCAGTTCAGCGACGGAGAATACACCTGGAGGTAATACTCGCCTGTCTTTAGGAATCCTTCCGACTCCGACAGACCGTAATCCGTACCGAAAATCGTCTCTAACGCAGCTATCTCCAACACGTTGTACGACGTTCCATAATACCAGTATCCGGGACCCTCCGGATAGGCGCCGTCAGGCGCATAGTTCTGCATCGAATGGCGGATGTTGCTGATCGAGCGGTTCACAATCTCGACAGCCAGCCTCGGCTCCTGCTCCCACACGGCAAGGGCGCCCAGCAGCATCGAGGCATGACACACCTGATTCCAGTTGGTCTTCTGCTGATTGAATGACTTGTTGTATTGCACATTCAACGAGGGACGCAGACCTTTCTGGATGATGGCGCGGCGTATCAGACCACGCTCCTTTTCGTTCAGTTCCTCATAGAGCCAGTCGTAGCCTAATGCCACGGCAGCCGTCATCTCTGCCACGTCAAGGAAATGACCCGGATGCCAGTCCGCGAACTGACAGACATTGAGCATTTCAGCCTTGGCGTATTGCAGATACTTTCTTTCCTGGGTCATGCGGTAGGCGTACGAACAGAAGACGATTCGGCGGAACGACTCTCGCGAGACCGGCAACAGCCTTCTCCCCGTCAACACACGTTTCGACAGCGGCTTCGTGACGATGGAGTCCGATTCGGATAGGAGGATGGCATGCACGCTCTGCCAGACCGAATCCTTTTGTATCATTTCGCTGATCTTGGCCTCGTCTCCCCGCTGGAAGATTAGACGCGGATGCCCGGGCAGGACCATGGAGGACCGCACGTATGCCTCTTCGGCAAACGATGTTTCCTGCGCGACGGACGGACTGAAAAACAACGCGAAGATGGCACTGATCAATTGTACGTACAGGGGGATGCGCGACGGTTTCATAGCAGGGAGGTATAGATGGTTTTCAGGTGCTGCAAGACGTGGGCTGGCAGATAGGTCTCCACTTCTTTCTCGCCCTCCTGACCGTATCGGGACGCCAAGTTTCGGTCTTCTGCGAACGAGAGCATGGCAGTGGCTATCTCTTCAGCATTGCCCGGAGCGACCAGACACCCGTTCTTCCCTTCCTTTACCACTTCCGGGATGCCGCCGACCGGAGTCGAGATGACCGCACACCCATAGCTCATCGCTTCCAGGATGCCGATCGGAAGACCCTCATTGAACGAGGGCAGGATATACACGTCAGCCCAGTTCAGCAACGATTTCTTTTTCTCGCCTCCTACCCATCCTTCGAATCGGACGGTCTCTTCCAGTCCGTAGTCCCGGATGGTTTTGATCAGTAGTTCTTCGTTCTTGTTGCCGCCGATTCGCAACTCCAGCTTGCCTTCCATCTCGGCTTTGTGTATGTGGAGGGCCCTCAGGATGTCAAACACTCCCTTCCGTTCTCCTATCTCTCCCAGAAAGAGGAAGTGTACCTTACCGTCCTGCTCTCGATCTTCCGACTTTTCCGGATAGGCGGTGATGTTATGCAGGACGACCAGTTTGCTGCTTTCCACTCCGATGGATTCGAACCATTCCTTCCAGGATTCGGACAGGACAATGACCCTGTCCGCCATGTTCAGGTTCCGGCATATCTTCTCTTTCTTGCTCGATTCGGCATAGAAGTCCTTGAATCGGGAGGCATGTACGTGCAGGATCACCCGCTTCCCCATCCGTTTCCCTATACGTAGGAAACACGATTTTCTCCAGAACGAGCCGTCTGCCGCTGTGTGGATATGCAGCACCTTTATCCTTTTGTCGGTCACTAAACGGAAGACGGCCTTTACCAGCGCCGTGAGTGCATAGTAGAGCACTGACCATCGCTTCGACGATCGCCACGAGGCAATGTAATGGAACGTCTCGAAGTATGGCTCGTAATATTGGACCACCGAGGCCATTCCGCCTGGGGCGTGGTGTTTGTAGTACACCCCGATCATGAGCACTTGGTCACTTAGTGGCTGGGTGATGATGGGATTTTTCATATCACGGTTCCTGTTTTAGGCTGTTTTGCAGAAATTGCAGCGAGTTCTCTCGTAGCGTCGTCAGCTTGCGGTCCACGCTGTCATAGTCAATGTCCGTACGAATGGCTTCTATCGCTCCGCCGTACAGGCGGTCTCCCAGACCGAGCAAACCCAACAGGCTGTCGATGCGCGAATTGCGGGAGTTCTTGCCTTTGCGGAAACGGTAGAACGTCATGAACTTCCGGTGAAAGAGGATGGAGAAGACCGTGCAGTGGAACGAATCGGTACACACATACGCCGCCTGACTGATTAGACGCACGAATCCGTTGGGATCGACCGCATAAGGAGCCTCATCGCCGAATCTTTCGTCCCGGGCTACGTACTCGTCCATGTGACGGATGGTGACAATGCGACATCCCGTCTCTTCTTTCAGGCGTAGCGCCGCCCTGCGGCACTCTTCATTCCTGCCCAGGAAGTAACAGAAGATATAAGGGTCGTTCGCCTCCGTTTCTTTTTCTCCGATCTCTTCCTGCCATTCCTCCCGCGTCAGGAGCATCGTAGGATCGGCCACCACTTCCGCCTGCTTGTCGGACAGTTCTTCCACGATTTCCTTGCCCCTCCGCTCGCGCACGCCGATCTTCGAGAAGCGGTTCAGATAACCGCCGGTCTCCGACTTCTGAAAGTCCGGAATCTCTGACACACCGAAACTGGAGGCATAGGCAATCTTCGGTACCCTGTCATCGACGAACAGGAGGTTGTAGAACCGGCTGTAGAGGCTGAGCGGCGTCCACACCTGGTCACTGCCTACTATCACTCGGGAGTAGTTCTGCGATCCATTTTGTAGCGCATCATAGCCGTCATAGGTTCTGAAGTAGGGACATAGTTTCTCCTCTTTGTAGGCATTCACGGCTCGGGTCCGGATGTCTATGTCATGCGCATAACCTCGGTGCAGCAGTTTGTTCACTCGCTCTTTCACCACGCGTACCTTTCCGCCCACCGCTCCGCAGCGTAGCATCTGGATGGTAAGGTATGCCTTATCCCATAGCCTCAGGTGCTTCTTGTACTGTATGATTTCCGGGTCATAGCCCATGTCACGCAGTTTCCGCAACAGAGCATAGCCTTGCAACGACGTTCCGTAGTTGTTGTGGTTGCGGGCGTACGCCATCACATAGCCGATTTTTTTACTGCTCTTCTCCATCGTTTTTTAGTGTGTTTCCAGTGATTCTGTCCGTACTCGGAGTCCTTCCGACTTCTCTTCGCTTTCTCTCTCTTCCGACGGCTCATCGCCTTTCTCTCCGACCGTGTTTGTCCATTGGATTCCCTGACGGTTCAGGCTGTAGAATAGACCCGCCATCGCCCATAGCATCAGCGAGTGTGGCGGTCCGGTGAAGGTTGACTTTCCGAATGTCCCGAAGAAACTGAAGATAAATAGGAATACAGGATAGATATAGCGCCTGTCCGTCGTGTCTTTCAGGTAACCTGCAATCGGTTCCTTGAACGCTATCATCATCATCCAGACGTAGAGCAATGTTCCGATGAAGCCCGTCTCGCCCATTAGCATAGGCCAGAATCCGTCGTAGGCAAACGATGCGCCCATTTCCGGATTGATGCCATAGACATTGTCAATGCCGTAGTTGGCGTAGCTCTGACTGAACGTGTGTTGTATGGATATCGGCGAGGCGAAGCGTCCGAACCCCTCTCCGAGAGGGAATTTATCTTGCACGATCTGCACCGATGTTTTCATCAGGACGATACGCGCGATATTGTCGTTCTCTGCGTTGAAGTATTTCTCATAGTGCTCGGGCATCAGGGTTATGTAACTGACAAAAAGTCCGATGATAAACAACCCAGACAGGAGAAAAATCGACAGCCCGATCCGTTTGAACAGGGAGGTGAACAACGCAACCAGAAAACCGAACATGTCTTTTATCCTCAGCGTCAGGAGAATCATTAGGGCGGACATTGCCTGCTTGAAACGCCCTCCGCCTAAGTAGTATTTATAGTTGACGTAGAAGAGCAGACCAAAGAACGAGGCGTACGTGAAGCGGTTGTAGATTCCGCCGATCGATCGCAGTCCGAAAAGTCGTACTTCGTTCTCGTGTTGCGTGACCATGTTCAGCATGGGCCGGAAGTCGGGATAGAGTATGTCCAGGACGAAGCCTGCCAACGACAGATAGAAGATGATGTTGAACCGCCTCAGGAACGACAGCAACTGTTCTTTGGTGAAGTCATATTGACAGAAACACCAGTACAACAGCAAGGTGCGCACCGTATTGAATCCGCCCAGCATCGTCACCGTTGCCGAACTGCCGTTTACGTACCCGCCCAGACTTCCGGTAACGGTAAATCCAAGCAGAAGCAGGAGAAACTGAAACTGACGGACTTTTTTCTTATAGAGTATCGTGAATACTGTCAGGAGGGCAATATAGACCTCATCCACCGTCATGACGATGCGGTGCAGGGTCGGCAGCTGCAGACACTCTCGCACGACCAACTCGAACGACGCACACAGAAAGGCGACGAAGAAGGCATTCAATATGTACGACTCTACCCTTCTCTGTTCCATTTGCTCATCTTCCGTATTCTTTGAATCTTACCGTCTGATACACCAGTTTCAGGATTTGTTTTGCTGTCAGACATCGGTATCCGCATGCCTTTCGCAAGCACTGCCATCCCACTCGGTAGTTCCGGTCACCGAATCCCATCTGGGCCAACTCGTACCAGTGATTGCGGTAGATGCTGGACTGCACCGACTTGCCGTATCGTTCGATGTCTTCTCTGTATTTCGTCAGGAATTGCTCCTTGATGGGCAGGTAGTTCTCTGCCTTCGGACGGTTCGTCTGTGTGTCTGTGTATTTGGTGAACAGCACGTCCTGCACCACCGCCACCCGGTGTTTCCGCAACACGCGGACCATGTATTCCAAGTCCTGATGACGGACAAACGTCTCGTCAAAGTATCCGACGTCCTCGAACACTTCCCTTCGGAACAGCGGATTACTTCCGCTTCCGAAATGCCATTGACGAAGCAACAGGTCCTTGTGCAGGTCACCTTCCTTGGTCGGGACGAATCTTCGGCTCTGTTCTCCGCATCGTTTCTCGTAGCCGCAATAGACCACGTCACGGTCTTTTTGCTTCTGCAACTGCTCCACCTCTCGCTCTATCTTCTGCGGATACAGACAGTCGTCGTCGTCCAGAAACGTATAGTACGCTCCCTTGAATACCTTGAGTCCCGTGTTTCGGGCTGCTCCGCCCCTTCGGTTGACGTCATGCTTGAGATAGACCACCGTACCGTTCGACACGTATTCTTTCAGGATCTGTTCCGTCTCTTGCTGATAGGGCGTTCCTTCCCCGTTGTCATCTACCACGATGACCTCTATCGGACCGTACGTCTGCTTCAGGCAACTCTCCACCGCACGCACAAGGTTCTGCGGACGCGAAAACGTAGGGATAATGATCGATACCAGAGCCTCGGTTTCCATAATTTTTCTATTGCCTTTTTCTGTTTTCTCTAAGGACGAATAACGGCGTTCGCCTGCCTCCTTCATCCTACAAAAATAATTTTTCCCCTCCGAATGTCCACCATTCTTTGTCATTTTTTCTCTCCCACCCTTCTTGTTCTCGGTCTCTTTCGCTCGCTTACCCATCCAGGTCGCCCTGATTCAGTTCCTTCAGGTACCGGTAGATCCGTAGCGTACACCAGGCGTCGGTGGCGGCATACCGCATCTGCTTCTCCGTCAGCCTCTCCGCTTCCCAGTTCGTCAGGCGCTGCGCCTTCGAGATTCGCTTTCCGAATAGGATGGCATAAATCTTCTGCAGGCTCAACTCCTCTATGCCGTATTCGTTCACGTGCTTCTGGAGTTCGACGAAGCCGGCGGGACGGAACTGCGCACGCTTGCGCAACATCAGGATGTCATCCTGCGATGACAACCCTATCTTCTTCACCTTCCGGCTCTGCATCAGACGGATCAGCGGACCGGCAAATCCGATCTTGTTCAGCCGGAACAGATAACAGACTTCGTCCGTCGAGAGTTGCATGAGCGCCACTTTGTTGCTCACGCCTTTCTTGAACGACGGACGCGTCTCCGTGTCGAATCCGATCACCTCTTCTTTCGACAGGCGGTCATAGGCTTTGCCCAGCGCCTCCATGTCCTCCACAAGGACAATCCTGCCCTCGAAAAGCACCGGAGGCAACGCGCTGACCTCTTCCTTTGTGATCTTTGCCTGTATTTCCAATGTAACGTCTCTTCTTTGGTGTATCTCTTTTTGACTCACGGGTGATGGACGGTTACTTCTTCGGCTTCTTCTGGTAGTCCAATATCCTGTCGCGCATCGTGTCTTTTTTCAGCAACGGCTTCTCGCCCATGGGCAGTGGCGCCGCTTCGTCCTCCTCTGCCTTCTCTACCTTCTCCGTTTCTTCCCATTCGGTCTCCTCACTCCACCGGATCCGGTGCAGCGCACGCAGTGCCGAGAGCAGGCGCATACCCCAATAGGTATGGAAATGGTCCGTCAACTCCGCCAACGCATCGTTCATCACCGCCTCATTTCCCATCTGGAATCGCATCATGAAGTTCTGAAGGTCCTGATACACGTCCGCCAGGTCCTCGCTCACGTCCGCCGAACGGACCTCCTCCCCGTAGCCTCCGTCCTCTTCGTCCACGTCCAGGTAGCGGTCCGATTCTCCTAACCGAGTCGCGAGCGACGAACGCAGGTACTCATACTCCGTTTCACTGACGAAGTCCTCCAACTCTTCCTCTTCCAGCACCCGGTCCGTTTCCGGCAACAGGGTGACCTTGAGATACACCAACGGCAACAGTTTCAACGCCCTGTCCACCAAGTCCTTCTTCGTGTACTCCTCCGACGAGGTAAGAAATCGGATTGTCTCGGCACATACGGTGACGAACTCAATGACCCCGTTACTGTAAATAGGCTGTTTCTCTGACATGTCTTTTCTTAACTTCCCGACGTCTGCTGTGATTCAGACGCACACTTGCAAAGATACGCTTTTTATTCACTCCGCCTTCACCCTCCGCCCGAAATGTCTTGTGAAACAAGACAAACAAAAGTCCCAATTTTGGAGCAAGCCGAG
>DGSL01000028.1:0-31241 GCA_002393965.1 Bacteroidales bacterium UBA4363
TAGGGAATTGCTCTCTTCTGTGGAACGAACTCTCTATTCTGAAAACTTTAGTACTCATATAAAATGTTTTTAGTTAATAATGAAACGTCGTTATTTTAGGTTCTCCTGACAATATTGAATAACCTTTTCGACATATGATTCATGATCTTCTGTCAGAAAATGGTAGACATCTAAATAGATCATGTTCCTATGTTCATTGAATCCACACTTAAATTTGGATCTAATTGCATTTACGAATTCGGAATTTTCTGATTCCAAGAATATCTGCATGGTTTGTTGGATCACATCTGTAAAATAGAAGTCGGCTTTGCCAGAAGAAAGAGAAGCCCCCAATTGATCTAATCTTTTTCCTGTGCCAATTTCAGATTTCACAACGCCAGGGATAGATAATGCCTTATTTAATAAAATTCTTTTAAGTTCTCTTCTATACTCTTTTGTACGTTTGTCCATTGGCTGTTGAACTTGTTCTTTTGAGGAAATTCCTGTGATAGAGGTAAAACTCAATTGATTTTCAATGCATTCACTAATTTGATTTTCATCATTATTGTAAACATCAAATATCGAATCTCTTATTTTGTTGAACAATTGAGAAATTTGAAGAGCGCAACGCTTCAAATAGGCATCTGTTTGGCATATTGCATAAAGAACTTGTTCCCATGTCTCATCAAATTCTTCAGATTCTTTTATCTTATTCCTTTCTTCCTCACTTATTATATTGACACCCATTTTTGATAGAGCTTTGTCATCCCAATTTACAAAATCTGAATTGGCTGCCAATATGTTGTAAATCTTAGGATAGGCGACTTGCATGCCAACAAGAGAGATATTTAGAAAAATGTCTAGCTTTCGCTCTCTTTCCTCTTTGCGGTCTTCTTCCTTATTTGTTGCATCTCCTATACATTTTATAAGTGATAGCGTATTGATAAAACGTTTGATTGATCGAGGATTGCAACCAATTGTTAATTGCTCCGATTTTACTAACGAAGCTACAAACATTTCATCTTTTGTGTCAGTTTCATTCAAAACACCTATTTCTAGGAGTTGCTTGACAATATATGAATCTACATTGTATCTGGCAACTGGCATTGAGAATGGCACTTGGATAATCTTATCAAAGAAAGACCTGAATTCTCGTTCATTGGCAAGTGTCAATTCTCCAAATTTCGGTTTTAATCCCTTTACTACAACATCATAGTCTATAGCAAGAACAAACACACAATTTTCTAAAGTGAAAATGTTCTTTAGTAACTCCAATATTTCTACAGCTACAGAAGGATCAATTCTATCTAAATCATCTACAAAAAAGATGAACCCTTTTCTCCTTGTTTCTTTTAGTACGCTATCAATAGATATTTGAAGACTATTTCGTAATTCACTAACAGAAGAGTCCCTACTTTGACAAAGTTCGTCAACAATACCACTATCAAATCCTGTTTTATCAATGACTGCTTTGGCACCAAATTTTAGAAATGTGCCGAATACTTTTTTCACATTCTCCGCAACATCTCCATTATTCTTGGAATATGCAGAAGTCGCAGACACCATTTTCCCAAGTATCTGCATCATTGTTTCTGTTGGATTAGACATCAGTGAATACTCCCAAGTGTTTATCCACACGGGATGAAACAATGAACTTTCATTACAAAGTTTTTCACGAAGAACATTCATAAGAGAAGTCTTTCCGCTTCCCCATTCTCCTTGTAATGCGATTGTAATGGGGGTTGATGTGTTTTCTATGAAAGTCGACAGACCTTTTTCGTATGAACCTATTTGGAATTCATCATCATTCCCTTTGCCTATGCGTGGTATATCGGTAATACTTGTTTTCATTTTGATTAATTTATTTAATGTTCAACCACTATCTATAAATCCGTTTGATTGTTTGCAAGATAACTATGTTGAACATAACTGCTTTGAAATACCGTCGCCAATCACCCTACATATAGCCTATTACACTACACTTCTTTCATCTTTTCACTAAGATCTGCAAAGAAATCGTGGTCTAAAACTTCACTGATACGTTGGATTTGTTGAGAATGCAGACTTGGACTGTTTAAAATTTCATAGACATGAGTCCTGTGACATGGAATCCTTCTTCCTAATTCAGATTTAGATATACCGTTACTCTTCATAAATGAGGCTATCATGTTTCCTATGTGTATTTGTTCTCTTTTCATATTTTGGCGATTTATGAAAAGAAGCGTGGGAAATTACCGTTGTCTCAAGGTATCGCCAAACACCCCACCTCTACAGTAATACCCACGCATAGCGTAGGCATTCACTTTTGTAGAGATGTTTTAAAATTTGGCGATTTTGAGACACTCTAAAGCAAACGCTTCTTTATCTATTAATATGTAGATTAATCTATCTTTCTGTTTTTTTATATGGTTTTATAAGTTTGAGCAAAATTACGATTTGAAAACGGAAAACGCAAATTATTATCGGTCCTCCGTTTGTGTTTATTGCCAGACAAATAGTTTCCTAATTTTATCCGTCTAAAGACAGAAAGAATTTGGAATTTTTTGAATTTTATCCGTCCAAAGACCGATAAAATTGTAAAATTTCTAATTTTATACGTCCAGAGACCGATAAAATTGCTATTTTTGTTTCAAAATGAATTTTATGATACGTAGAAATAGCTATATAAAACAGATACTTCCTTTTATAGATAAGGATTTGATTAAGGTCTTTATGGGAGTCCGTCGTTGCGGAAAAAGCACGTTGTTGACACAGATAAAAGATCTATTGCTTGAACGTGGAGTTTCACAAAAGCAAATATTGAGTGTTAATTATGAGTCAAAACGATTCGACCATATAAAGGATGCGGATAACTTATATAAATATGTTTGTCAGTGGCAGTCGGAATGTGATGGAAAAGCATATCTGTTTTTTGATGAAATTCAAGAGGTCAAAAATTGGGAAGAGGCAATCAATTCCTTCAGAGTAGATTTTGACTGTGATATATATATTACAGGTTCAAATTCCAGATTGCTTTCTGGTGAATTGGCTACAAACCTACGTGGAAGATATGTCTCTTTCAATGTTTTTCCTTTCTCTTTTGCAGAAGCCAAGCAATACTACAAAAATGAAGGAGTCGCAATATCTGATGAAAAATTATTTGCTGATTTCTTAAAATATGGAGGCTTTCCCCAAAGATTCGTTTTTAATGATGATGACGCGAGGAATGTTTATCTTTCTGATTTATATGAAACAATTGTTTTGAAAGATGTGGTAGAGAGAAACGACATAAAGAATGTCGTGCTTTTGAGAAAATTGCTTGAATTTTTCGTGGACAATATAGGAAATACATTTTCAGCCAATTCCATAGTAAAGAAATTTAAGAGCGAGGGTGTCAAGACAAGTGTTGATACTATTTTGCTTTATATTGAGGCAATCACAAAATCGTTTGCTTTATATTCTGTACCTCGTTACAACATAACGGGAAAGAAGCTCCTTGAGACTTCTGAGAAATATTATTGTGTCGACTTAGGATTTCGTACAATATTAAGTAGAACCGACAAGCTGGATATCGGTCATGTCTGTGAAAATTTGGTCTATATGGAGTTGGTGGCCAGAGGCTGGAATGTGTATGTTGGCAAACTTAATGATGCAGAAATTGATTTTGTATGTACGAAAGCTGACAAAACAATATATATACAAGTGGCATATTTAATCACGGAACATGATGTTGATAGGGAATTTGGTAATCTTGAGTCTATACGAAACAATTATCCTAAATATGTGATAAGTGCGGATTCAATAGATATGAGTAGAAACGGAATAACCCACTTAAATATCATTGATTTCTTAAATCAAGTTGTCGAATGGTAAAGTAAAAATCCCCGAATTCCGCCAAGAATATCGGGGGATTTTATAATTACGCATTCTGCATTTCTAATTTAGCATTTATTTCGCTATCTCCACTTTCGCTTTTCCTCCTTTGATCTTCGCTCCATCAAGTTTCTTGATTGCGGCAAAGGCTTTGTCGGATCTGATTGCGACGTGGGAATAATGGTCGTATAGCATGATCATACCGACGTCTTCTTTTGCCAACTCAGCTGTCTTGATGACGAATCCTGCAACGTCGCCACGGCTGATCTTCTCTTTCTTTCCACGACTGATATAGACTGGCGTGAATTCGGATTTCATCACAGCATCAGTCGGCTCGAATTTGTATTCTTCCAACTTCTTTGGAAGAAAATCCGGCAAACTGAATTCTCTATAAATCATCACATAGGCGGTTCCTGAAGCGGTCTGACGGGCTGTTCGTCCGTTGCGGTGGGTGAATGTCTCGAGTGTGTTTGGCATCTCGAAATGCACCACATGCTTCACTTGGGATATATCAAGTCCACGTGCGGCAAGATCGGTCGTGACGAGGATTGCTGAGCATCCTGATGCAAACATGAATAGTGCTCTCTCTCTATCTTTCTGCTCGAGCTTG
Source organism: Bacteroidales bacterium UBA4363 (assembly GCA_002393965.1). Classification (GTDB taxonomy): domain Bacteria; phylum Bacteroidota; class Bacteroidia; order Bacteroidales; family Paludibacteraceae; genus UBA4363. The sequence continues at coordinate 4,442 of DGSL01000028.1, forward strand.
CCGTGATACACCACTACGTCGTGTCCGTCTTTCTCCAAAGCATTTGCCACTCGCTCCACTGTGTCGCGGAAGTTGCAGAAGACGATTGTGCTTTCGTTGTTGAATGTTGTCACAAGTCCCTGAAGGGTAGGTAGTTTGTCTTTCTCTGGCGACGTTACTCGCATCAACTTTAAGTTGTCGTTGGGAGTCTCGGTCGTGAAATCCAGCGTCTCCACTGGCTTTTCTCCTGTCCATGGAGTGATGTCGACGCTGCTTGTGGCTGAGACGAAGATGCGTTTGTCTACTGATGTCAAACTGTCGTTGATGCTCTGCATCTCGGATGAGAATCCCATTTCCAGAGCCTTGTCAAACTCATCCACTACCCATGTGTTGATTGTCGACGCCGCGAATGTCTGGCGACGGATATGGTCGAGCACACGGCCCGGTGTGCCAATCACTATTGATGGCTTTTCTCGCAGACGTTTCTCTTCCTCAGCTGTGGAGTGGCCTCCGCATAGTAGCGTCGCCTTGATTCCGGATTTCAGACTTCGCAGCACTTCAAAGATCTGTTGCGACAATTCTCTCGACGGTGATAGGATCAATGCTTTAGATCCGTTTTTAACCACGTCGGCACAAAGAGGAAGAAGGAAAGCCAGGGTCTTTCCTGAACCCGTAGGTGAGAGAAGAAGGATAGCGTCATTTTTTTGATACACTTCCTGCATTTTCACCTGCATTTCGTTGAGCTGGGCAATGCCCGCATTTTTTATATATTCGTTGATCATAGTTTTTTTTTCTTTATCCGACACCTGCTCGCTATGCTCGCAGGAATCGGTTACCGTTGCCGTTGGCAAAGCGTCACCTACGGCGACGGGAAGGTAGGTGTCACCACTTTGTCGGCACGCAAATTAATTATGCATTATGAATTATGCATTATGAATTACGAAATGTTTCCCCATACATTCAGCTCACGTGCTAAGTGGGCGAGCTGGTTTGCATAAATCTGATTCTCTGGCAGTTTCAGATCGGGATCTTTTGTGATGATGTTTATTGAAGCGTCTCGCGCACGCATGAGGATAACACCGTCGGTGGCGATATTTGCGATACGCATCTTCATCGGTGTGCCGCTCTGCTGTGTGCCTTCGATGTCTCCTTCCCCTCGCAGACGGAGATCCGCTTCAGCAATTTCAAAACCGTCGTTGGTACGGGTCATGATCTCCATCCTGCGGATTGACTCTTTGGCAAGTTTGACATCAGTCACCAGGATACAGTAGCTTTGGTCTGCTCCACGCCCTACACGGCCGCGCAGCTGGTGTAGCTGGCTGAGACCGAATCGTTCGGCGCTTTCGATCACCATCACACTGGCGTTAGGCACATTCACTCCAACCTCGATCACCGTCGTCGCAACCATAATATTTGCCTGGCCTGACACGAATTTCTGCATATTCTCGTCCTTCTCTTCCGACGTCATCTTGCCGTGAACCATACATATATTATATTGTGGTTGTGGAAAGACTGCGCACAGACGTTCGTATCCGGCGGTGAGGTTCTGAAAATCGAGTTTTTCACTCTCTTTTATCAGAGGAAAAACCACGTACACCTGTCTGCCTTTGGCGATTTCCATACGCATGAAGTGGTAGAGCTTTGCTCTGTTGGTGTCATATTGATGGAATGTCTGGATTGGTTTTCTTCCCGGTGGCAGCTCATCGATTACGGAGACGGAGAGGTCGCCATACAGTGTCATTGCCAAGGTGCGAGGAATCGGAGTCGCCGTCATCACAAGGATGTGTGGCGGAATGGTGTTTTTATGCCATAGTTTTGAGCGTTGAGCCACACCGAATCGATGTTGCTCATCGATGATAGCCATTCCGAGATTCGCAAAAACGACGGGGTCTTCAAGAATTGCGTGAGTGCCTATAAGCACCTGCGTCTCGCCCGATTTTAGCGATGGCAAGAGTTTCTTGCGAACCGCTGCTTTCGTGCTGCCGGTCAGAAGAGCAACGTTGACACCGATTGGAGTCAGCTGTGCAAATATAGTTTCAAAATGTTGGTTTGCAAGGATTTCCGTTGGGGCAAGCAGACACGCTTGATAGCCATTGTCGAGAGCCATCAGCATTGTCATAGTGGCGACGAGGGTCTTTCCGCTACCCACGTCTCCCTGTAGCAGACGGTTCATCTGTTTGCCGGTGCGTACATCCTCACGTATCTCTTTCAGCACTCTTTTCTGGGCTCCTGTGAGTGGAAAAGGAAGCTGTTTGTTGTAGAAATTGTTGAAATAGTCGGCGATGCGGGAGAAGACGAGACCATGTTCGTTGATCTGGCGTTTGTAGGCACGCTGCATTTTCAGCTGGATATAGAAAAGTTCCTCAAACTTCAGTCTGTACTGAGCTTCGGCTAGAGACTGTGAATTTTCCGGGCTATGGATATTCCATATCGCACGGTTGAGCTCCATCAGATTCTCACGTTCACGGATGTCGGCGGGGAGAGTCTCGTCGAGTGGGGAAGACTTCAGGTTTTGAAGTTCATCCATGATGATCTGTCGCAACCCGGACGAGTCCAAGTAGTTGCGTTTCATCTTGTCGGACGTGTTGTACATGCTCATCAGGCCATTGGTGAGATGCTTTTTAGATGCCGACTCGATGGTGTCCATCTCTGGGTGTGCGATCTGGCATCTGCCTCCAAACATGGTCGGCTTGCCGAAAATGATGTATTCTTTGTCAGTCTGGATATGTTCGATGAAATATTGCACTCCCTGAAACCAAACCAGGGAGATAGTGTCTCTGCCGTCGGAAAATTCAGCGGTGAGACGCAGTTGTCTCCCTTTGCCGACGGTTTTCATCGAGACGACCTTACCTTTTATCTGAACATAGGTGTTGGCTCCTGAGATTTCACGGATGGAGTAGAATTTGCTTCTGTCGATGTATCTGTAAGGGAAATAATACAACAGGTCCTCTGGGTGAAACACTTCTATCTCACCCTTCAACACCTCTGCTTTGCGTGGAGATATGCCTCGGCAGTGTGTCAGTTCTCTTGTTCTGTAGAATGCAGTCGACAAATTATTAGTGTTATATTTTTATCTTTTTCTCCAATTCTCTAATATCAAATTATCAAATCGAGAAAAATGCTTGGTGTTGTCTGTGACTAGAATAAGATTTTTTTCAATAGCTGTGGAAGCGATCATGAAATCTAATTCGTCTATCATCATTCCTTTGCTTGTCAGTTCTAACTTTTGCATTGCATACAAGTTAGGATTACCAAGAGGTATAATTTGGTATTTATCCAAAATAGTATTTACTTTTAGGATCTCCGTATCTCTACCTGATTTATATGCACCAAACATCAATTCGTAAGCTGTTATGATTGATAAGCAACATGCTCCTTCTCCTGCAGAAATCATCATTTGTGCGATATTTTTATCTCCGTGAAGTAAAAAGATCCAGATGTTGGTATCAAGCAAATATTTATTCTCCATTAAAAGATACTATTTTACGAGTTTTATGTTTTGTCCTGAATTCTTTAATGTCATTGCACATTTTTTCTGCTGAGACAAAGTCCTCATTCTCTCCGCACAACGACATTACAAAATTTTCGTATTCAGTTTCCTCCTTTTTTGTCTCCTTTAATTTTACATTAACCAATGCTTTAGCATAGGCTTTAACCATATCAATGAAATCTTTTTTTGACCAAGGCATTGATGATGGCACTTCTATTTCTATATTTATTGTTGACATAGTCTTAAATTTTAAAATGGCTTATAGTTTTTTAGTTCTCGTTTATCGTCTCAATATAAATTCGGCAATAGCGAGATCCATAGGAGTAGTGATTTTTATATTCTCACGACAGCCTTCGACAAGTGATATCTTATGCCCACTATATTCCACCACGCTTGCATCGTCTGTGAATGTTTCGATGAATCCTGCTCCGTATGCTTTTTTCAATAATTGCAGATCAAACACTTGTGGAGTCTGGACGAGCTTCACCATTCTGCGGTCGATCTGTGAGTTTTCTCCATTTTGAGACAGTATGCGAACAGAGTCGACGGAATCCACAACAGGCACGACAGCTTTGTCTTTTTCAGCTGCGTCATAAAGGCGGTTGATCATCTCTGCGGATGCGAAAGGACGGACTCCGTCGTGAACGCCGACGAGAGCATCACCGTCTGCTTTGATTGTATTCAATCCGTTGAGCACGGAATGGAATCGCGTCTTTCCTCCCTCGACGATAGTGATATCATGGGTGTCGAAGCCATTCTCCTTACAGCATTTTTCCCAATAGTCGAAATGAGTGGCTGGCAGACAGACGACTATTTTTATCCCGTCTACTGCATTCCTGAAAGCATCTATTGTGCGCAAAAGAATTGGCTTGCCGGCAATCGGCAGAAACTGTTTAGGTATTTCCGTACCCATTCTTAATCCTGAACCTCCGGCCACAATTATCACAAATCTGTCCATACTACTAATAAATTTGTTCAAAAATATTAAAAAATGCTTATCTTTGCAAAGAAATTGAGAAGAGAACTAAAGAAGGAGGTATTATGCCGTTAAACATACCGAAGAATTTGCCGGCGGTAGATGAACTGAAGAAAGAGAACATTTTTGTTAAAGATTCTATTGAAGCCGCCAATCAAGACATCCGACCATTAAAGATTGTGATACTTAATCTTATGCCAGTCAAGATTACGACAGAGACTGATTTGATACGTCTTTTGTCTAACTCTCCATTGCAGATTGAGATTGAGTTCATGCAGATTTCGAGTCACACTTCAAAGCATACTCCTATCGAACATATGATGGCATTCTATAAGAGTTTTGAGGTCTTGAAGAAAAACAAATACGACGGTATGATCATTACTGGAGCACCTCTTGAATTTATGGATTATGAAGAGGTGTCGTATTGGAATGAGCTCACAGAGATTTTTGATTGGGCACGTACACATGTCACATCCACACTTTACGTTTGTTGGGGAGCTTTTGCTTCACTCTACCATTTTTATGGCATCAACAAAGTGATGAAGGACTCAAAGATCTTTGGCGTGTTTGAGCATAAGATTCTTGAACCGTTGAATCCTATTTTCCGTGGATTCGACGACACTTTCTTTGTGCCTCACAGCCGTCACTGTACATTGGACAGAAAAGACGTCGAGGCGGTGCCAGATTTGAAGATACTTGCCGAGGGGGATATCCCTGGCCCTTACATGATGATGGCAAACAATGGCAGAGAATTTTTCTTGACGGGTCATCCAGAGTATGCGCCGTACACCCTTGATGGCGAATATCGTCGTGATCTGGCGAAAGGTTTGCCGATCGAACCTCCAGTCAACTACTATAAGGATAATGATCCAGAGAAGGGTCCTCATGTGAGGTGGAGAAGCTATGCGAATCTTTTCTACACCAACTGGTTGAATTATTTCGTATATCAGATAACACCATACGATATCAATCTGGTGAAGTGATTCTGTAATACGTCGCTTTGGATGATATAAATATGAGATAGGTTCCGTATCTGATTCGATAAGGTATGGAGCCTATTGCTTTTTCAACGGAAAGATATGGAGTGGGTCGATAGAATGAAGATGTATAAGAATGTTAGTTTCAATGTGTTATTCTGTCTGTTAACTATATTTTTTTGCACTTGCTCTTCTTCTTCAAATTCAAACGACAAGAAGAATGAGTTTCAGTGTAATGGAGGGATAGTGAGGTTGGACCAAGTGAACGACAGTCTGCATTTTTTGAAATTCCTTCGCAATGATTCAGTGGTTTCAGAGTGGAGGTTGAAATATCCCGTCTACCGGTTGGATCACGGAGATTTGGATGGCGACGGGAAGGAAGAGATAGCCGTGGGTGTGATAAAGAGCACTAGGTATTTCAAGAATAAGGGGAAACGATTGTTCATTTTCCAGCTCAATTCTTACGACCATATCAGACCGTTGTGGCTGGGATCCAGAGCCGGCAGTGAACTGATTGATTTCCATATCGAACGTGATTCTGTCCCTGCACGTGTCATCACTCAAAACGAGTATGACGAGCGTATATTTCCGGATTCCATCACCAGTCAGAATTTCAAAGGAATACGTTTCAAACTTGGCATGTTTGGATTGGATTTTGAAAATTACGTTACTAAATAAAAAGCCTATGAAAAGAATATTCAAAGCATGCGTTTTTATCGCAAGTGTGATATTAGCGGCTTGCAACGACAAAGCGGCGGATGTGCCTGGCTCTACAAATAACGCCGATAGTGTTTCGGTCAATGCGGAAACTCAACAATATGACAGCCTGCTATTAGATTCCATAGACTATAATATGGATCTCGGCAATTTGTCGTATTCAGACCTGCGTCTACTATATCATTATCCATACGCAAAACATGCTTTTTGGTTTAAGGAGTATGAATTGAATGCAAGATATACTTCTTTGGAATGGTATAAAGATATTATTAATGAGACTTACTATGAAGAAACTTCCTATACTAACAGTTTGGGAGAAGTAAATAAATATTGGGAACTGAAGGCGGATTTGAGTTCTGATTATTGGAGACGATGGTACAATGATTACGATCGGTTGAAGGAATCGACATCTCTGACTCCAGCAGAAAAGGAGTTTGTCAAGCGAGTTAAGGCTCGTATGGCTGAACTGGAGAAGGAGAGGTATACAAATGTGGAAGGATTCAAACTCTACAATGCCGAACATATAGTGAATAAACTAAGCATTATGGATGATCCTGATTTGACGACTCTGTTGAAGAAGAATGGTTTTGCGTTACAGAATTCCAACTACATACAGATGTTCCAGCTCTACGAGGAGAACGACTATAATATGGTGCCAAGCTACGTCACCACGGATATTATGCTCCAACTTTTCAGCCTCTACAACCGTTATGTGCTTGACGGCATAGAGCAGGAGTCTATAACTCCGGCTCTAAATAAGATGTGTGAGGGACTTTACAAAAAGTCAAAAGCAATAGCTGATACAATAAAGGATCCTGAACTTAAATTAATAGCTGATTTCTCAACCACATATTATGCGATAGCCCTTTCTTTACTTAATGAAAAGAAATACGAAGTGCCAAACTCATCCAAGGAGTCGTATGAAGCGGAGTTGGGTCTGATTAAGGGGGAAACGGATGAAATATCTCCGCTTTTGGAGACAGATGTCAAGTTTGGCTATAGCTTGTTCAAACCTCGCGCCCAATATACGCGAACAGAAAATGCCAAACAATATTTCCGCACGATGATGTGGCTACAGACGGCTTACCTTTGTGCTGAAAACAATGGTTTGCAGAAAGCTCTGTTTATGGCGAAAGTGTTTAAGGATAGCGACGCTGGTGTGAAAGCGGCAGCAAAACAGGCATTTGATCCACTTGATTATTTGATGGGTGAGCCAAACAATATTCCGATTCTTGAATTGTCTGGCCTGTTGGACAAACTTGGAATTGCCGACTTTGAACAATTGCTGGATCCAAAGGTGATGGATGAAGCATCTGTAGCCATTGTCGAAGCCAACAAGAGCAAAAGCAGTATTCAGCCTAAGATTCAGATCAGCTGTCAGCCAAAAATCAATTTCATGCCGCAACGTTATGTGCCGGATGGCGACATCTTGAATATGATGGCAGACAGTTTGCCGAACGCTGCACGTGCTTATCCGCGCGGAGTGGATGTGTTTGATGCATTCGGAATAAAGGCTGCTAAAGTGCTCAACGATACTTTCTTCAAAGATAATAAAGAGTGGAAGGAGTATCCTATGTACAGAAAGAAGGCGAGTGACAAATTTTCGTCTTTCAACGAATGGAACAAAACCGCCTACAATAAATGGATCCACATGTTGGTCGAGTTGCAGAAACCAGACAAACAATATCCCGGCTATATGCAAACAAGCAGTTGGCAGCTGAAAAACTTGAACAGTGCTCTTGCCTCATGGTCGGAATTGAAGCACAATACGGTTCTGTATGCGGTGCAGCCAATGTGTGCGGAATGTGGAGATGGTGGAGATGACCATTTGCCTGATCCTGAGCTTGTTGGGTATGTGGAGCCTAATTTGAGATTCTGGAAAACTTTAAGACAAGCCATAGAGCAAACTTACGAAATGGCAAAACTCGCCGGATATGATGTGAATGATAATTTTGAGGCAGGCCGAACCCTGAAAGGTCAGACTGAATCACTTTTGAAAACTGTTGACTTTCTAATCCGTATCAGTGAGAAGGAGTTACAAGGCAAACGACTTACAAGTGAAGAGTATGAGACAATAAGGACACTCGGCAGTAATGTCGAGTATATGACGTTGGGATTCCTGACAGATCGTAAACAATATCCTGATTGGACAGCAGTGGCTGACGTAGACAAAAAGATGCCTGTGGTGGCTGACATCTATACTAGAAACGTATTGTCATGTAAGAAGAGCGGAATCCTCCACACTGCTGTAGGAAGAGCCAACACTATTTATGTTGTGGTGGAAATAAATGGTTATTACTATCTGACACGTGGAGCGACATTTAGCTACTATGAGTTTGTACGTCCGTTAAATTCTCGTCTGACTGACGAGGAATGGCAAAAATTGAATGAGAGCGACCAGTGTCCGAACGTCCCAGATTGGATCACACCGTTCATGATAAACAAGCCGGTAAAGAAAGATAATGTGGACTATCTCTATTCGTCGGGTTGCTAAATCCATAATCATCGTTTTAGCCGTAATAGCAAATAGCTGTTCCTCTGGAGACGTGAATCATCGCGTCTCCACAAACGAAGATGAACTAAGCATTGTGTTTACGGGAGATGTTTTGCTCGACCGTGGTGTGAGGAAACAGATAGAGCGTAAAGGAATCGACTATATCTTTTCGGCTGTAAAAGATTCGTTTCTGGCGGCTGATGCGACGGTGATAAATCTAGAATGTCCGCTTACCGACGTCTACACACCGGTGATGAAAAAATATATTTTCAAGGCTGATGAGAAATGGGCAGCGTCGCTAAAACAATATGGCGTCACTCATGCCGCAATGGCCAACAACCATACTTACGACCAAGGAAGCACAGGTTTGCTGAATACAGTCAGGGTTTTAAAAGACAATGATATCATACCTATGGGTTTTGGCTTTACGGATGAAGAGCGAGTCAAACCTGTTGAATTGGAAAAGAACGGAATAAAAGTGGCTCTGTTCAACAGCGTTTTTCTCCGACTTGAAAACTGGATCCAGACTGACGGGGAACCGGGAATTTGTATGGAGAAGGGAAATGAGTTGGCTGCCCGAATTTCATCTTATAAGCAGAAACATCCGGATGCAAAAATAATTGCGGTTGTGCATTGGGGTGTGGAGTTTATGCCGTATCCTTCGCATCAGCAACAGATGGATGCTATGCTATTGGCAAGTGCAGGCACGGATGTGATTGTAGGGCATCATCCGCATATAGTGCAGCCTGTAAAAAATGTCAAGGATTGTACTGTGATTTATAGTCTTGGTAATTTTGTCTTTGATCAAAGTAGGGAGGATGGCAACAAGGCAAAGATGGCTAAAGTGACATTCCGAAAAAATGAGACTGAGGTCATCCTGTACGACATAGATATTGTGAAATGCAGGCCGGAGGTGAGCGGAATGTGAAATTATACGTAATGCACGAGCAGAAGATGAGTGCTTATAGAATAAACACAGAGACACGGAGTCTTAAGAGAATTTTATGAGAGAAAGAGATTTGAATCAAATATTGGGTCGCTCGTCCGTACGGACTTGCGGAGAGAGGGGGGAGGTTAGGGCGTTCCGCCCTTAACAATCCTCAATGCCACAGTCAAAATTTTTAATAAATTTAAGCAGCTTCTAAAAAATGCTGTAAAAAGTTTGTAATTTTGCACTCCAAAAACGAACAAACAGCCCGTAAAACGAAAATGCAAATGTTAGATATAGAGTCGATTCGCAAGGATTTTCCGATTTTAGGCCAGGAAGTCTACGGAAAACCGTTAATATATTTTGATAATGCGGCCACTACACAGAAGCCGCAGATAGTGTTGGATACTATTGTCGGAAATTATTCCACACAAAATGCCAACATCCATCGTGGTGTTCATTTTTTGAGCCAGACGGCTACAATGGCTCATGAGGAGGCTCGAGCAACTGTGCAGAAGTTCATCGGGGCTGAAAAGTCGTGTGAGATAATCTTCACTCGTGGCACAACTGAGGCAATCAACCTTGTGGCTGATTCTTTTGTAAGAAGCCAGTGTGTGGACGGTGATGAAATCATCGTGTCGGAGATGGAACATCATTCCAACATTGTGCCTTGGCAACTTCAGCAACAGAGAAAAGATATCAAGATAAAGGTGATTCCGTTTGATGAACGCGGACATCTTCAGGTGGAAAAATTGGAGGAGATGATTACATCGCGCACCAAGCTGGTGTCTGTCACTCACGTCTCCAATACACTTGGCACAGTCAATCCTGTGGAAGAAATCGTGCGAATAGCACACGCTCATAATGTGCCTGTCCTTGTTGACGGTGCACAATCCACTCCGCATATAAAGGTGGATGTGAAGAAACTTGATGTTGACTTCTTTGTTTTCTCAGGACACAAGGTTTACGGTCCGACGGGCATAGGTGTGCTTTATGGCAAAGAGGCATGGCTCGACAAACTGCCTCCATATCAGGGTGGTGGTGAGATGATCAAGAATGTAAGTTTTGCAGGCACCACATTCAATGAGCTTCCGTTCAAGTTTGAGGCTGGCACCCCCGACTATATCGGATCGACAGCTTTGGCAGCCGCGCTCAATTACGTCTCTGCGATTGGAATTGAGAAGATCCACGCATACGAGGAGTCATTGCGTCTTTATGCGGAAGAGAAGATGAAGGAGATCGAAGGAATGCGATTCATTGGAGAGAATGACCAGAAGAGCGGATTGGTTTCATTTTTGGTTGGCAATATTCATCCATACGACGTCGGCACACTATTGGACAAGTTGGGAATTGCTGTCAGAACAGGACATCATTGTGCGGAGCCGGTGATGCATCATTTTGGAATAGAAGGTACGGTGCGTGCATCGTTTGCCGTCTACAATACAAAAGAGGAGATTGATGCCTTCGTCGCAGGATTGGCAAGAGTGGCATCAATGTTTAACAGAAAGAAGCATTAATTACAGATATGAGTTTGATTGACGAAAGAGAAGAGGAAATCATAGAGGAATTCTCGTTCTCAGATGATTGGCTGGACATATACCAGTTGATTATAGACAAGGGTAATGACGGCGCCGGCATCGACGCACGTTACAAAGACGACAGCCATTTGATAGAAGGATGTCAGAGTAAGGTGTGGGTGAATGCTGAGTTGGTAGATGGTAAGGTATACTATCAGGGAGAGAGCAACACTGAGATCGTCAACGGAATTGTATCCATCCTTGTGTATATTCTGTCTGGCAATGAGCCACAGGATATTCTTGATGCAAAACTTACTTTCATCGACAAGATCGGTTTGCAGGAGCATCTTACGCCGACTCGTTCCAACGGTATGTTGGCGATGATCAAACAGATGAGGCTGTATGCGATGGCATTCGCCGCGCAGCAACAAAAATAATGTATTATGTATGAAGTGTTAAAAAATGCACTTTGTCCGCTCTTTTTGATTCACGCGGCTGTGCTGTTGGTGTTGGGAATCAAGGCGGCATTTGTCACTCACGGGTTTCACCGCATCGACCTGCTCGTCTATCTGGTGTGTGTCACGATAGCAGGAGCATGGTTTGCCGCCGATTTAGGAGGAGACGCGATTGCGGTCAATTCCGTCTTCAACCTTATATTTTCAGCATGCATGCTCTATTATTTGGGTGCGGACTTGAAATGGACCACAATCTTGAGCATTCCGTTTTGTCTGCTGACGGTGGGGTTGGCGATGGTGATATAAAAACATAGAGGTTTACTAAGGGAGTAACATCTCAATCACCGTACTATCGCAATTTATTAGAGAAAACGAAAAAAGATTTAGGTAAACAAAATAAAGGCGAGTCGATTGACCCGCCTTTGTCATTGTATGTTAGGGTTCAAATTAGAACTTGAATCCTAGGAAGATGCGAAGATTGTTGAATTTAGTTTTTGTCTCAGCAACACTATTAAATGCATCTTCTACAGAGCCTTCCTCTTCGTCATCAAACCAAGTTACTGACTTTAGAGGAGCGAAATTGTACTCGACACCAGCCTGGAATACCTTGAAACGGAATGCAGCACCAAGGAAGTGAGAGAAACCGAATCCCCATTTTGTGTCTTCCAATGAATCATAAATTGCGTTGTCTAAGCTAGATTCAACTGCTGACATAGCCATTGTAGGACCTACGTTGTAGAAGGCATCAATAGCCATTTCATTATCCAAGTAGAATGTTCCGATAACACCTGGCATTAATAGACCTATCTGAGCATTTGTGGAATTTAGATACTCTACTCCTTCTTTTTCCCATTTAGATTTTCCGACAGCGATATCTAACCAACGAGCGTCGATAGCAATACCGAAGTTGCCTGGGTTAGCTACATACCAACGGTTGTCTATGCTTGCTCCAAACAATGGCTTGTTTGAACGATTCTCGTCTTTTTTCCACTCGCTGTCGCCTGACAATGGACCTAGGTCTACTTCTACCTTCTGTGCTCCATAATTACTTCCGCAGATTCCAGCGTGTATCTTCAATCCGAAACCGTTGTCATCTCCTTGCTCTTGAGCAAACACAGACATACTGAATAATGTGGCAGCTAGTAAAAATAATTTTTTCATTCTGTAAATTTTAAGAATAATTATGTCCCAAATATAAAATTAGGATTGCGATAGAAGTTGGGACGAATCCTTCTCTCGTAACCGTTTGCAAAAATATATTCTTGACTGTAAACAACACTGGAAAAAATCCCTTTTTTTTGTACGAAATGCCAGATTTTAATGATATTTAACATAGTTGTTGAGCAATTTAAGAAATCGCAACACTTTTTAAGAAAACTTACCTGTGTTTTTCTCCTCCGTTTTGATTTAGAAGTTGTTTTTGTGTGTGGATGAATTTTATTTGACATCATTTATTTTAACGTGAATACTACGAAATCAAAAAGATAGTAGGAGTGTCATAAATGAGGATTGTTAAGGGCCCATGTTTGATTGATATTGGCCCTAACCCCTTCCCACGTGCGAGCCGTAGGCGAGCACATAAATTTAATAAAACCACAGAGAGAAAAAGTTCACAAAGAAAGACTTTGTCTTTTTATGAGAAAAGGAGGTTAAATATTAATCAGAAAGTGGAAAATGATTCACAGATTACAATTCATCTCTAAGTTTGCAGTATGATTGATTTTCGCAAAATTTCGCTGTGCTCATTTTGCGAAAATCAACAAAATCAAACAAAAGAATTTGCAGATGACAACATCCAAAGTTGTCATAAAAACGATGCGAACTAACGTTATTTTACGTGATTTGGACGAATTTGAGGATTATAAAGATTTGAACATTCTCTGTGAAGTATGTAATGTGTCATATTATATATATGTATATTCCAAAGTACGCAAATGATTTTGCATTCCTCATTTCGCATTTCACTTTGAAAATATTATCTTTGCGGTAGAACTAATTTTCGACTAATTATGAATGCCATTGAAAGGGTAGGCGATTATAGCAGATTGATGTGGAAAACATTTTCCAAACCAGACAGTTGGAAAATGTTTGGCAAACAATATGTGCGTGAACTTCACAAGCAGGGTATCAACTCTCTGCCGATTGTGTGTATCATATCGGTGTTTATCGGTGCGGTGATCTGTATTCAGATGAGAATCAATACGGAGAGTCCGTTCCTTCCGTCGCAGCTTACGGGTTATGCCACTCGTGAGACTATGATCCTGGAGTTCTCTTCTGCGATTTTGTGTCTGATCCTTGCTGGTAAGGTGGGGTCTAATATCGCGTCTGAAATTGGAACTATGAGAATCACAGAGCAAATTGACGCTTTGGATATTATGGGTGTCAACTCTGCCAACTATCTGATTTTGCCAAAGATCCTGGCGTTTGTCACAATGATTCCTTGTCTTGTCACATTCAGTATCACGACGGGTTTGCTCGGTGGTTTTGGAGTGGCTTTATTTACGGAAATGATCACTCCGATGGAATATGAGCAGGGTATCCAATACTCGTTTTTGCCATATAGTATCCAGTATTCTATAGAGAAGAGCTTGGTGTTTGCGTTTATCGTGACGTCGATAGCTTCTTATTATGGCTACACAGTCAAAGGTGGAGCTCGTGAAGTGGGAAAGGCAAGTACAAATGCGGTGGTGAATAGCAGTGTGATAATCCTGTTGTTCGACGTGATGTTGACTAAATTGTTGTTGTCCTAAAAAGTTGAGATATGATTGAGGTTAAGAATGTAAACAAATCGTTTGATGGCAAGCAGGTGTTGTTCGACATCTCCGCCAATCTGCTCGAGGGACACGCAAATCTGATTATCGGTCAGAGTGGTAGCGGAAAGACGGTGCTAATGAAGTCTGTGGCTGGAATCCATCGTATCGACAGCGGTGAAATCCTATACGACGGAAGAAATATCTCTCAGATGAAGTCGAATGAGCTTAATCTTTTGCGACGTGAGATTGGTATGCTTTTCCAGGGATCTGCGTTGTTCGACTCTCTTACAGTGAAGGATAATGTGATGTTCCCATTGCGTATGTTCTCTAATAAGAGTGAGGAGGAGATGGAGGAAAGAGCTCGTTTTTGTTTGGAAAGAGTGGATCTTCTCCGTGCTTTGGATCTCTATCCGTCTGAAATCAGTGGAGGTATGCAGAAGAGAGCCGCTATCGCAAGAGCTATTGTGCTGAATCCAAAATATTTGTTTTGTGATGAGCCAAACTCCGGACTTGATCCCAAGACATCTTTGCTTATCGACCGCTTGATCCTTGAAATCACTCATGAGTATAACATCACTACAATTATCAACACTCATGATATGAACTCAGTGATGGAGATAGGTGAGAACATCGTCTTCATTAGCAAGGGTCATAAAAGTTGGCAGGGCAACAACACGGAGATTTACGACACAGGAAATGAGGATTTGGAAAACCTTATCTTTGCTTCCGACTTGTATAAGAAAATTAAGAAGGCCCACCAGATGGGTATTTAAATATGGGATTTTTCAGTAAACCAGAAATACGTCAGTTCAACTATACTCCACGCTATTGGGATCCTCGCAAGGAGGAGATGGAGCAGCGTAGGGCGCGAATCCGCAAGCAATTGCAGGAGGAAAGGGAACGTGCGGCTCAAAAAGATGATGTTGACGACATGGACTTTGTTCCTAGATCATCTGCTAAAACGGATGATTGCGAGTCGAACACTCCTCACCGCACTACTTTGCAACATGGCTTCCTTCGTGAGCAGCGAGGAAAATCAGGTGTTTCTGACGAAAACAAGTTCACCAAGGTTGTCTTAATATCAGCGGCGGTGTTGGTCGTTTACTTAATCCTAAAATTTTTTGGAATCTGAATAAACTATGGACGATATAATACATTTGCTTCCTGACACGGTCGCCGACCAGATTGCTGCGGGTGAGGTGGTGCAGCAGCCAAGCTCGGTGATCAAGGAGCTTGTGGAGAATTCCATCGACGCAGGTGCGACGGAGATTCGTGTCATAGTGAAGGATGCTGGACGCACACTGATTCAGGTGGTCGACAATGGCAAGGGCATGAGTGAGCAGGATGCCGTTGTGGCTTTCCAGCGTCATGCCACGTCAAAGATCCGTTCGGTGGAGGATTTGAGTGTGCTTTGCACGATGGGATTCCGTGGTGAGGCTCTTGCCAGTATCGCAGCTGTCGGACATGTGGAGCTGCGTACCAGACGAGAGTCTGATGAACTTGGCACGCAGGTGCTGATATCAGGAGGCACAATAGAGGCTGTCAACAAAGTGTCGTGCCCTGTCGGAGCGAATTTCTCTGTCAGGGATCTATTCTATAATGTGCCTGCCCGACGCAAGTTCATGAAGAGCGACAATGTTGAGTTTGGCAATATAGAGCGTGATTTTATCCGTATCGCTCTTGTCTATCCCGACGTCTTTTTTGAACTTTACCATAACGACAAGCTATGCTATAGCTTGAATAAAAGCAATATACGTGAAAGAATCGGCAATATTTATGGTAACAATCTGAACAGTAAGATGCTTTCAATCGGTGCCGAGACGACAATGGGAAAAATAAGCGGATATGTCGGCACTCCCGAAACTGCGATCAAGCGCAACAAAAAGCAGTTTTTCTTCGTCAATGGCAGATATATGGAGCATCCGTATTTCAGAAAGGCGGTGACAAGCGCATACGACCGTCTCCTTCACGACGGCACGTCGCCAAGTTTTTTCATATATTTTGAGGTCGATCCGCATCAGATAGATGTCAATGTCCATCCTACCAAGACAGAAATCAAGTTTGAATATGAGCAGGATCTGTATAAGGTGTTGACGGCAGTTGTCAGAGAGTCGTTGGGAAAATGCAATATATTTCCGACTTTGGATTTTGACATCAATGTGAATGATGCCTATGTCCCTGGTTTTGAGAAGGCAACACTGGAGGCTCCGGATCTGAATATAAACACGGATTTTGACCCGTTCAAAGATTTTGACTCGTCATTTCCGTCGTCGAAAAGCAGTTCGGGCGGAAGAACTTCCGGATGTGGCGGACGATTTAAGCCAAACGACAACGAAAGCACATTCGGCGATATTTACGACTATTTTGAGAAAGCCGCGCCTGAGATTCCGACCGGAACCAATGCAATAGATTATCAGGACATTCCGTCTACTTTGAATATACGAGAAACACAAACTGCCAATAATGGCTTCAGCGGATCTTTGTTGCAGCCGACGGAAATACGTCCGAAAATCAGCAGTTGTTTCCAGCTTGCCGGCCGCTATATCGTGGCATCATCGGGGGATAATCTTATTTATATAGATCAGCGCAGGGCTCATATCCGGGTGCTGTATGAAAAATTCTTGTCGGAGTTGAAAGATTCTCCGATCCCATCGCATCAGGTGATGTTCCGTCAGACACTTGAACTTTCCGCTGCGCAATCAGCGACTGTGGAGGAGATAATGCCACAGCTGAATAATCTTGGCTACGATCTGCAGCTGATCACACGTGATGTTTATGAGATCCGTGGGGTGCCCGCCGACAAGACAAACGAAGACAATGTGGCGACGTTGCTTGGAATCGTCTCGTCTATTTCGGAAGGTGAGGTTGGAGATGATTTCGTCATGAACGACAAAGTGGCTCAGAGCATGGCGGAAAGCCAGGCTATACGCTACGGCAAAGAGATGAGCGAGGCGGAAGTCAAACATTTGTGCGAATCGCTTTTTGCGTGTGACAATTATAATTTTACGCCAGACTGCAAACCGATTATGTCGGTTGTGTCGGCAGAAGAGATAAAGAAGAGGTTTAATTAGTTAGAATATGGAAGCAAAATCAACACCGGTATTGCTACTTACTGGTTACCTAGGTAGCGGAAAGACAACTTTGGTAAACCATATTTTGTCTAACAAGCGAGGTATCAGATTCGCTGTTATCGTGAACGACATCGGCGAGGTGAACATTGATGCCGATCTGATTCAGAAGGGTGGTATTGTCGACAAGAAAGACGACAGCCTTGTGGCGTTGCAGAACGGATGTATCTGCTGCACGTTGAAGATGGATTTGGTGGAGCAGGTCAATGAAATTCTGATGCAGAATAAATTCGACTACATCGTGATCGAGGCGAGCGGTGTATGTGAGCCGGCTCCAATTGCTCAGACCCTTGTGTCTCTTCAGCAGATGAGCAGCAAGTATGCCGGCAGAGAGGCATGTTATTTGGATAGCATCGTCACTGTTGTGGACGCTCTTCGTTTGCAGAGCGAGTTTGAGTGTGGCGACGCGTTGAAGAGCAAAGATCTTGATGAAGAAGATATTGAAAACCTTGTGATTCAGCAGATTGAGTTCTGTAACCTCATCTTATTGAACAAAGCGGGAGAGGTCGAGCCGAAGGAACTGGGACGTATCAAGGAAATCATCCGCACGTTGCAGCCGAAAGCCGAGATCATCGAGTGTAACCACTGTGACGTAGATCTGGACAAGCTCATTCATACGCATCGCTTTGACTTTGAGGACGTCGCCACGTCAGCCACCTGGATAGCAGAAATCGAAAAACACCATGACGAGGACGACGAAGAGGAGCATGAGCATGAACATGAGCATGAGCATCATCATCATCACCATCATGACCATCATCACGAAGGAGGCGAAGTAGAAGAATACGGCATCGGTACATTCGTCTATTACCGTCGTCGTCCGTTTGACCTAAACAAGTTTGACGACTTCGTGGCGAGGCGCTGGCCGAAGAGCATCATACGCAGCAAGGGGATGTGTTACTTCTCGGACCAGTATGACATGTGTTACGTCTTCGAGCAAGCGGGCAAGCAGAAGAGCATCAAGGAAGCGGGTGCCTGGTACGCGACGATGCCGGAGGAGGAACTGGCAGCCCTGATGAAACGCGAGCCATCGATCCTGAACGACTGGGACGACCGATACGGAGACCGTATGATCAAGCTGGTCTTCATCGGTCAGCACCTAGACAAGGAAGCCATCGTCAAGGAGTTGGACTTCTGTCTGGCAGACTGAGGCATACACAGGGAAAAAGACAAGGGCGGTACACATGAAACATGTGCCGCCCTTGTTTGTTGCAGGAGATGGAGAAATGGGTCAGCACATCAAGACAGGATGGGATAAAAAAGCGACATAGAGTCGTTGTCCGGGGAAAAATCCGGCCACGAACCTACGTCGCAAGCAATGCGTCAGAAAAACGTGACTGTCTGACGACTCCTCGTTTCCTTATGCGTTTTGTACAGCCTCAACATCAGCATTGAGACCATAGCCTCCGCCGCCCGGGCATCCGCAACCCGACTTGCATGAAGAAAGAAGAGCCATAACAGCAATCGCCATCAACAAAAGAATCTTTTTCATATATCAGACTATTTTAAAAAAATTATTATTCGCAGTTGTTTTTTCACATTATTCGATTTCGGGGTGTCTGCGCATGGCGCGGAAGAGCATCCATAATCCCAGCAGGAGAAATGGAATAGAGAGCCACTGTCCCATATTGAGCGTCATAGTCTGTTCGAACGCCTCCTGGTCGTTCTTGATGAACTCGAGCAAGAAGCGCGTGAGGAAGACAATGATCAGGAACGATCCGAAGATAAGTCCCTCGCGTTCGCCTGCTTTTCGTCGCCAGTAGAGCCAGGAGCAGACAGACAGAGCGACGAGGCAATAAATCATCTCGTAGATCTGAGTCGGGTGGCAGGCTTGCAAGGCGCCGTAGTGGGAGACTTGGAAGGCATAGTCACGAACAAAGACAAATCCCCAAGGCAAGTCGGTCGGAGCGCCGTAGATCTCGGAATTCATCAGATTGCCGAAGCGGATGCAGGTGGCACAGACAGCGACGGGCATGACGAGCCGGTCGAAGATCCAGATGTAACTCTTGCGGCAGACGAAGACCTTGAAGAGGAACATGGCGATGAGGATTCCGAAAGCGCCTCCGTGGCTAGAGAGTCCTCCTTCCCAAATCTTCAGCATCTCGGTAGGGTGTTCGAGGTAGAAATTATGGCCGTTGAGGTCCCATCCGTAGAAAAGGCAGTGTCCGATCCGTGCTCCGAGGATGGTGCCAATTGCCATATAGATAAACTGCTTATCAGCCCAGTCGTCGGGGCACTTCTCGTATCGGTAGATACGGCGGATGAGTTCGTAACCGAGCAGGAATCCGATGCCCCACATCAAGCCGTACCAGCGTGCCGTCACCGGTCCTAAGGAAAAGAGGACCGGATCAACATCCCAGACAATGAAACCGAGCGTCGCCATCTTATCTTACTATAAACTCCGTTGCAAAGGCACGTCTCTGCAAGACCGGAAATTCAAAAAAAATGTCAATTCATGAGCCGTCCGTGGCAGTTCTTATACTTCTTGCCGGAACCGCAAGGGCAAGGGTCGTTGCGTCCCACCTGCTTCTCGACGCGGACGGGCTGTTGCTTCTGTGGGGCGCGGGTATCGGTGTGGCTTGCCTCGCGCTGTCCGTCCGCCGCTGTCGGCAGTTCGTCCTTGCGTGCGCTGTACTGTCGGTAGTTCTGCCGCTGTTCTGGATCTGCCTGCCGCACATCCTGCGACTCAGCGACAGGAATCTTGCCTCGCATGAGGATAGAGAGTCCCTTGACGTTGATATCCTCGACCATCTGCTTGAACAGGTTGAACGACTCAAGTTTATAGATCAGCAACGGGTCCTTCTGTTCGTAGGTTGCGTTCTGAACCGAATTACGCAGGTCGTCGAGTTCGCGGAGGTGTTCCTTCCATGCGTCGTCAATGACATAGAGGAGGATGGACTTCTCGAAATCGCGTACTACCTCGTAGCAGTCGTTCTCGTATGCTTTCTTGAGATTGACACGTATATTGTAAACACGTTTTCCGTCGGTCAGCGGGATGAGGATATACTCGTACTGTTCGCCCCGTTCCTCGAACACCTTACGGATGACCGGCGTTGCGGTAGTCTGGATGAGGTCGGTGCGTCGTTTGAACGTCTGCAGGACACTCTGGTTGAGCAATTGAGCGACCTTCGGAGTTCGCATGGAAGCGTACTCCTCCTCGGAGAACGGCAGTTCGATGCTGAACACCTCGAGTACCCTGTCGCGCAGTGCGGCGTAGTCACCGTCGCAGTTCTCTGCCAGTTGGGCTGTGGTATCGTAAAACATATTCGCGATATCGACCCCGATCCGTTCGCCCATGAGGGCATGGTGGCGTCGTCCGTAGATCACTTCGCGCTGTGCGTTCATCACATCGTCGTACTCGAGCAGTCGCTTACGGATACCGAAGTTATTCTCCTCCACCTTCTTCTGTGCCCGTTCGATACTCTTGGAGATCATCGGATGTTCGATCACCTCTCCCTCCTTGAATCCGAGTCGATCCATGACGCGTGCGATACGTTCGCTACCGAAGAGTCGCATGAGTTTATCCTCGAGAGAGACGAAGAAGACGGAAGTTCCGGGGTCGCCCTGACGTCCGGCACGTCCACGCAGCTGTCGGTCCACGCGTCGTGACTCATGTCGTTCGGTACCGATGATGGCGAGTCCGCCGGCAGCCTTGACTTCGTCGGTGAGTTTGATATCGGTTCCACGACCTGCCATGTTGGTAGCGATGGTCACGGTGCCCGGATGCCCAGCCTGTGCGACGATCTCCGCCTCCTTCTGATGCAGTTTGGCATTGAGGACGTTATGCTTAATCTTGCGCATGGTGAGCATGCGTGAGAGTTCCTCGGAGATATCGACTGACGTCGTTCCGACGAGTACCGGTCGTCCCTGTTCGACGAGGGAATTGATCTCCTCGATGACCGCCTTGTACTTCTCGCGCTTGGTGCGGTAGATACGGTCGTTCATATCGATTCGCGCGATCGGCCGATTGGTCGGAATGACGACTACGTCGAGTTTGTAGATATTCCAGAACTCTCCTGCTTCCGTTTCAGCCGTACCTGTCATGCCAGAGAGTTTGTGATACATACGGAAATAGTTCTGGAGAGTAATGGTCGCGAAAGTCTGTGTTGCCGCCTCGACCTTGACGCGTTCCTTCGCCTCGATGGCCTGGTGGAGTCCGTCGGAATAGCGTCGTCCATCCATGATACGCCCCGTCTGTTCGTCGACGATGAGCACCTTATTATCCATGACGACGTACTCTGCATCCTTGTTGAAGAGCGTATAGGCCTTGAGGAGCTGGTTGATGGTGTGCAGGACCTCGGCCTTGGAGCTATAGACCTGCATGAGTTCGTCCTTACGCTGGAGTTTCTCCTCATCGGAGAGGGCGTCGTTGCGTTCGATCTCCGCCACCTCGGCACCGACGTCGGGCAGTACGAAGAACTGCGCATCGTTCTTTCCTTTGGAGAGTGCGTCGATACCCTTATCGGTGAGTTCGATCGTATTGTTCTTCTCGTCGATGACGAAATAGAGCGGGTCAGTAGCGATGTGCATATTGCGGTTATTCTCCGCCATGTAGAACTCCTCAGTCTTGATGAGAACGTTCTTATTACCCGTTTCGGAGAGGAACTTGATGAGCGGTGTATTCTTCGGCAGCGCCTTGTAGGAGCGGAAGAGAGCGAGCGCTCCTTCCTCCTGTTCCTTCGAGTCGGAGGACTTCATGAGGCGCTTTGCCTCGGTGAGATAGTTGGTAGCGAGGGTACGTTGCCGTGCGACAAGTTCCTCGACGTCGGGGCGGAGTTCCTCGAAGAGGTGGTCAGCCTGCTGTTTCTTCACCGGTCCGGAGATGATCAGCGGGGTGCGTGCGTCGTCGATCAGGACGGAGTCCACCTCGTCGACGATGGCGTAGTTATGGGCACGCTGAACGAGGTCGAGCGGAGAGGTAGCCATATTGTCGCGCAGATAGTCGAATCCGAACTCGTTGTTGGTACCGAAGGTGATGTCGCAATTATATGCTGCGCGTCGTTCGTCGCTATTAGGTTCGTACTTATCGATGCAATCGACGGAGAGTCCGTGGAACTCGTAGAGCGGTCCCATCCACTCGGAGTCACGCTTGGCGAGGTAGTCGTTGACGGTCACGACGTGGACACCCTCACCGGTCAGGGCATTGAGGAAAACGGGTAGGGTCGCCACGAGGGTCTTACCCTCACCGGTAGCCATCTCGGCGATCTTACCTTTGTGGAGCACAACGCCGCCGAAGAGCTGGACGTCATAGTGGCACATATCCCACCGGATGAGGTTCCCTCCTGCGGTCCATTCGTTCTTGTAGACGGCCTTGTCGCCCTGGATAGAGACGAAGTCCTTTCCTTTGGCCGCGAGTTCACGGTCGAACGGCGTAGCGGTCACGGTGATGGTAGGATTCTGCATGAAACGCCGTGCAGTATCCTTGACGATGGCGAACACCTCGGGGAGGACAGCCTCGAGCATTTCCTCGTGCTTGCGCAGCACCTCCTTCTGGAGAGAATCGATCTCGTTATAGATCTTCTCGCGGAGGTTGATGTCGGTCTTGTCGATCTGGGAGCGCAGTGATGAGATCCGCTCCTTCTCCTGAGCGACGTTGTCGGCAATCTGTTGTCGGATCGCAGCCGAGCGCTGGCGCAGGGCGTCGTCGGAGAGTGCTTCGATTTGCGGATAGACCACTTTGATACGGTCCACGTAGGGATTTATCTCTTTCAGGTCACGTTGTGACTTATTACCTATGATTTTCTGTAGAAAGCCAAGAAAGCTCATTTTGATTCAACCGTTGTTTTTTTAAATTCTTTAAATATACGTACCATCAGAATAGTGTTCCGTACCAAGGTGGCGTTCGCCCCAGACGCAGGCACAGAAAACAGCACACAAAGATATAAAGAAATACGGAAACATACGGTCATCGTACTCAAAAGAAAGGGGATGATGGGAAACAAAAACCGAATCGCCTGAAAGACAAGCGGTTCGGTTTAATGTATCGATATAAAGGCAGCTGAGAGAGCGAGATGCCCTCATGCGCCTCGGGGTTACCAGGTATAGACGATCTTGTAGGTAATGTCTTCGCCCTGGTTGGCCGGCAGTGAGGTCTTGAAATCACTACGCGTGATGGCGAAGCGGATCTTGTCCTTCTGGTATTCGTAGTCGTAGGTCTGGGTATAGATGTCGGTCTCGCCATAGAACCTCACGAGAGGCAGCGGAGAGTACACGTACTTATCCGCCTCGTTCTTATACATGGCATAGACGGAGACATTTCCCTTGTCCGCCACGAACGCGGTGAGCGCACCGGTATCGTCGGTAAGGTCGTAGTAGAAATACGAGCCGTTGGCATCCGGAGTACCAGAGAGACTCCAGTCGGAGGCCTTGACGGTGAATGTATAGACATCCCAGTTGGATGACCCGTCGGACCCTTTCGGTCCCGGAGGTCCCATCGGTCCTTCCGGTCCTTCGCACGCGGTAAGGAGCAGAAGACCGGAAAGCGCAAGGAAAAACAATTTCTTCATTCGATTCTCGAACTGATTCAGGTTAAGAACAGGTGTTTAGTCCTTCTTGCAGCAGCATCCGCATCCCTCGCCGTTGCAAGAAAGGCACTTGTAGCAGAGTCCGGCGAGCGCAGCACCCACGCAAGGAGCCACGATGAAGAGCCAGAGTTCGGAGCAAGCGAAGCACTGCTCGGAGAAGATGGCCTGAGAGATGGAACGTGCCGGGTTGACAGAGGTATTGGTCAACGGAATGCTGATGAGGTGAATCAGGGTAAGTGTGAGACCGATGGCCAGTCCGCCGAATCCTGCAGGTGCGCCTTTCTTACCATCGGTAGCACCGAGGATAACAATCAGGAATACGAACGTCAGGACTGCTTCGGTGATGAAAGCCCCGAGAGTCGACACGTTGAGGTATCCATTTTCAGCACCGGCAGCAGTCTGGAAGGCTTCTCCGTAGCCATTGGCAGCGAACACACCGATTGTGACACCTGCCTGTTTAGCGATGCAGAAGAGGATGGCCGCAGCGGCGATGGCACCCAGGATCTGGGAGATGACATAAGCGACAAACTCCTTGACGGTCATGCGTCCGTTGACGAGGACGCCGACGGAGACTGCAGGATTGAGGTGGGCACCAGAGATGTGTCCTACGCCGTATGCCATAGCAACGACGGTGAGACCGAATGCGATGGCAACGCCAAGGAAGCCGACGTGACCGAAGATGGCCGTACCACAACCGCCCAGAACGAGGACGAACGTGCCGATGAACTCGGCCAACGCTTTGTTTTTGAGACTAAATTCCATAGTACAAAAAAGATTTTTGATTGATAAATAAAAGTCCGACCCGACACCGAAAGGGGCGCAACGAGGACGGCGGTCCCGTGCGTCGCGATACGGAGGAGTCATGATACAAATATACCACTCTTTTTTCAGAAAAAAAAGAGTGGCTGCATGATTTATCGGAGAGGGGACAAGTCCGTCGGTTATGCTCCCCCACCCCCATTCGGACGAGCACGGAAAGGAAGAAAGGGTCAGGGTCTCAGAACCCGAGTGATTCGCCCACCAGCACGACGAGGTGTTTGCCGCGAGGGGAATGTCGCAGGACGTGGACGTAGTTGCAGATGGAGTCGGGCGCAAGGCAGTCGTGGCAGACGCCGTCGGAACGGCAGGGCGTCTGGATATCGAAGCGCGAGGCATTGACAGGAGACGCCTCGCCGCGAGCGCGTGCGATGGCGGAAGGGAGGTCGGCGGCCACCTTATTGAGACCGACGAGGAAGATGACGCGTTGCGGTCCCCAAGTGATGGCCGCCACCCGATTGCCATTGCCGTCGATGTTGACGATCTCGCCGTCCTGGGAAAGGGCATTGACTGAGGAGAGATAGACATCGCAGTCGAACGCCTTGCGGTAGATCTCGACCGCAGCGGAGCGGTCCGGTGCCTCATCACGATCGAAGACGGTGAGTGACGGGCGGGACTTGAGGAGCGCGGGGATACCCGCCTCACGCAGGGAGGCGGAGCCACCCCAGGTGACGGAGGCTCCGTCGGGAATGAGTTCGCTGACCTTGAGAGCCGCTTCGGCAACCGTAGGACAGTAGAAGGCCGTCATGCCACGTCGGCGAAGCGACGCAATGAGATGATCGGCAAGCAGGGCGTTGCGCCGGGTGCGTGGGGAAGATTCCGTCATAAAAAGTAAAGTTAAATCATCGTGGAACAAAGGTAGGAATATTTTTTTTGAGGGGACAAAGAGAGAGTGTCTGAGAGGAACGGAGGGTTATTAAAAAAAGCAGAGCCCACTGAGAGATGGGCTCTGTCCTATTGTGAGTAAAGGGATCATCCAGCTGTCATGCCGTCACTTGACGATGCGGAATCCAATGCGTCCACGGCGATAGTTAGGCGGGCTACTCATGCGGTTTGAGACGCGGCAGTTGTGTGCACCGCATGGGAAGCATCCTCCCCGGCAGACGCGGTTGTCACCATCGGCCGGTCCTTTCGGATTGACCTGCGCCCCTTCGGCGTAGGCACCGCCGAAATCGGCGCACCACTCCCAGACATTGCCGCTCATGTCGTAGAGTCCGAGTTCGTTCGGCTCCTTCTGAGCGACGGGGTGCGTTTCCTTGTCGCTATTCTCATGGTACCATCCGACGGCATCGAGCGAGTAGTTGCCGGCATACTTGAAACGGTGGCGACTACGGTGTCCGCCCCGCGCAGCGTATTCCCACTCCGCCTCGGTAGGCAGGCGAAAATGCTGACCAGTGAGTGCATTGAGTTTCTCGATGAACTTCTGGCAGTCGTACCAACTGACCTGTTCGACCGGCAGTTTGGCTCCCTTATGGAACGACGGGTTCTTGCCCATGACCGCCTGGTAGAGTTCCTGAGTCACCTCAGTCTCGGCAATAGAGAAAGCCGAGAGGGTCACATCGCGTACGGGCAATTCATCCTCGCCGGCATCCTCATCGTAGTTCGGTTCGTTCTTCGACGTTTTCTGTGCACCCATCTTGAAGGTACCTCCAGAGACGGGAACCATGTTAAAAGAGACGCCGTTGACGGTGAACGTCTCAGCAAGGGAGAGCGAAGAAATTCCGCTCAGGAATGCTGTCAGGACAGCTATATTCAACAGTAATCTTTTCATATTTAGAATCCTCCACTTGTGCTGGAAAATCGGTACAAAGATACAATTATCCAGCATTTCCTCCCCCAAAATACATCAATGAAACGGACGAAAGGGCAGATGAAGGGGCAAGCAGGCGCCATGAAGGGGCAAAAGACACATAATATATTAAGGAAAAGCGTCTTGATCAAAGGACAGTGAGAACAAAGAAAAAAACGTCGGATGGATGATGGGGGTGAGAGTGGAGTGGTAGTGGAGTAGTAGTGGGGTAGTATTGGAGTAGTATTGGAGTGGTA
>DGSL01000028.1:31418-84273 GCA_002393965.1 Bacteroidales bacterium UBA4363
GTATTGGAGTAGTATTGGAGTAGTGAGCAGAAAAAAACTAACCCTAAAACGGCAGTGAGACGGAGGAGAAATGCGTAAAGAAATACGTATCTTTGTACACACTGGACAAACCGCAAACAAGACCAAGGAGACCATGAAAAGAACACTCATCCTGCTCCTGCTAACCATCATAACCATGACACAAGCCCACACGAACGAGAAACGCGCCTTCGAAATCAGCGACCTGTACCGTCTGCGCAACGTCAGCGACATAAGGGTCTCACCGGACGGGAGCCGCCTGCTGTACACACTGACGAGAACCATACTGGAAAAAGGCGAGACAAAGACCGACCTATACGTCAGCGACAACGACGGGAAAAAGGTGCGGCGGCTGACCCAGGACGGAAGGAGCCACAGTGGCCGATGGAGCAGTGACGGCAAGAGCATCTATTACGTCAGCACGGCGAAGAGCAAGCGAAAGAAAGACGGAAAATATGCTGACCGGCCGCAACTGTGGAAAGCCAACCTAAGAGACGGGAAAGCGGAGCGGATCACCGACTTCAGCATGGGGGTGACTCAGCCCATCGTATCGTCAGACGGGCGGAGAGTTGTCTTCAGCGCGGAGGTGTATCCAGAGTGCGGGGCGGACAGTGAGCGCAACGCCGAATGGGCCAAGCAAGCCAAAGAAGGGGCGGTGAAGGCCTACGTGGCGGACTCGCTGCTGTACCGTCACTGGACGAGTTATCAGGACGGGAAGGTGCGCCACGTCATCGCCTACGACAAGGAAACGGGAAGATACACCGACTTGACACCCGGGAGGTTCGTCTCGCCGACCTTCCTACTGGGAGGCGGAACGGGGTATGCCCTATCGCCGGACGGGCTGGAGGTCTGTCTGATGAGCAACCACGACCCTCATCCGGAGGCCTCGACCAATGCCGACCTGTGGACCGTCAGCACGGAAGGCGGGGAAGCGAGGTGCATCACGAAGAGCAACAAAGCCTGGGACGGAGAGCCACAGTACTCGCCAGACGGGCGATACATTGCCTACAAGACTCAGTCGGAGCCGGGCTATGAAGCGGACCTGTTCCGTCTGGCACTCTACGACCGGAAGGACGGCAGCACGCGGATACTTGCAAAGGAGCGGGAGAACTGGGTGGACGACTTCCAATGGAGCCGCGACGGCCGTCATATCCTATTCAGCGGCGAAGCGCCGGGGTGTCGTCCGCTGTACCGCACGGACGTGGAGAGCGGAAAGACGGAGCGCATCACGGACGACGTGACCGTGTTCAGTTTCGACGAAGACACACATGGAAGACTATACATGGTCCTCTCGCAGGTGGACAGGCCGCTGGCGCTCTACCGCCAGGACGAGGCGACGGCGCGCGAAGAGCGCACGACACGTCCCGTCTCCCCCACCCCACTGCCAGAGCCAGGTGGCATGATAAGACTGACCCACTGGAACGACAGCGTGGAACGCGAAGTCGATCTTCGTCCGGCGGAGACGATGTGGGTCAAGAGCGGAGAGCGTGAGATACAGGTATTCCTCGTCAAGCCACACGGCTTCGATGAAAACAAGCGGTACCCCTTGATACTGAACGTACACGGCGGTCCGCAGAGTCAATGGACCGCCTCGATGCGGGGAGACTGGCAGGTGTATCCGGGCAAGGGTTACGTCGTGGCCTTTGCCAACCCGACGGGTTCGACAGGCTACGGTCAGGACTTCACGCGAGGCATCTCGTGCGACTGGGGAGGTAAGCCGTTCGAAGACCTGATGGCGGTGTGTGATGCACTGGAGAAACTGCCCTACGTAGATAAGGAGCGAATGGGGGCGATGGGCTGGTCGTTCGGCGGCTACATGATGAACTGGTTCCAAGCCAAGACGAAGCGATTCCGCTGTCTGGCGTCGATGATGGGTGTGTATGACCTGCGCTCGATGTGGGGAGCGACGGAAGAGTTGTGGTTCCCGAACTTCGACTTAGGCGGACGTCCATGGGAGTCGGAGCAGTATGAACGCTTCTCGCCGTCGGCGTACATACCAGACTTTGCCACTCCGACGCTGATTATCACGGGCGAGAGAGACTATCGCGTTCCTTACACACAATCGCTGCAATACTTCACGGCCCTGCAGACACGAGACATCCCATCGAGGCTCATCGTATTCCCGAACGACGGCCACTGGCCGAGTCACGCAAAGAGCATGCCCCTGTACTACGCAGCCCACCTGGACTGGTTCCACAGATGGTTAGGCGGTCAGCCGTCGCCATGGTCAGTAGAGGAGCTGGCAGGCAACCGCATTTTCGGACAGAAGAAAGACCAATAAAAAATATCCTATGAGACCCAACGCTGAAGACCTGAAAGCCTTTGTCGGGAAAAAAGGCGAAGAGAGCAACCGTGTCATCCTGCTGTGTGAGACGGGGCTATGTGACACGAACTGGAGCGCGGACATCTACCAGACGGCTGAAACGCTGAAGGAAGGAAGTCTGTGCAGTATAGAGCGCAACGCAAGAAGAGAAATGGAGGTACGATGGGGAGGCAAGCGCATCGGGCTCCTCTCCCGCCCCACGTCGGTCATCACGGGCAATCTGCAAGAAGCGGGGATTGGGGTCGCATTCAGCGTGAGGAACGTTGAGGACAGAGGCAATGCCGTAGAGATAACGGGGGAACTGTGGATGATTGTATAGTTATCTTCAACTATCTATATTTTTTTGAGATATACAGAAAAGAAACTATTTTTGTTTCAGACAAAACAAAAACAAGATAAAACAGAAAGTAAAGAAGAAAGAAAAAACACATTAAAATAAACCATAGCGTTTGCTATTTATTCGGTTGCTCCGAAACGTAGGAAATTTCAAAAGCAACACACCGGATAAGTCAGTAAATGTCTGCGTTCTGCGTGGGCTTGACTTATCTAGTGTTGCGGCATCCTACGGCCTGGAGCATGGATTTTCGAGTCCATGCTTTTTTTTGGCCAGATGTCCGCAAATCCGAACGATAAGTAAACGCCTAAAAAAGGGCGCTAAATGGTAAAAAAGGACATTGCTTCATTTAACGACAAGTCATTGTCGTTAAAAGATATTGGTTTTGCATATACAAAAGCAACACAACTGTATGATGAGCAGTCGCTTGATGAAAATGGTAATCTAATACCTTTCTCCGATCAGTTGGCTATTGCCACTCACTACCTACACCTTCACAATTCAAGATTTGCAAGATCATACGCAGAAAAAGGAATCCATTATATCCATTTATGGACATCTCAAAAGAAAAATGAGGAAATAAGGGCTGTCGGAGAGAGTGATGCATCGCAACTCTATTTGTTTAAAGATGTTTTCAAGATTCCGTTTCCATCTCCTCCTTCCCCAAAATTTACTTTTATTGATCTATTTGCTGGAATTGGCGGATTTCGAATTGCGTTTCAGAATTTAGGCGGACAATGTGTTTATTCGTCAGAATGGGATGTTCAAGCGCAAAAAACATATTTTGCCAATTATGGAGAAGTTCCTTTTGGTGATATTACTCTTGAACGAACAAAAAATTTCATCCCAGAAAATTTTGATATTCTCTGTGGAGGATTCCCATGTCAAGCGTTTTCTCTTGCGGGAAAGAAAAGAGGGTTTGAAGAAACAAGGGGAACTCTGTTTTTTGATGTTGCCGATATACTTCGTCGAAAACAACCGAAGGCTTTCTTTCTTGAGAACGTAAAAGGGTTGATGATTCACGACAAAGGAAGGACTTTACAAACAATATTGAAAACGCTTGACGAAGTTGGCTATGTTGTGCCAGAACCAGAGATTGTCAATGCCATGTATTTCGACGTGCCACAACATCGCGAACGAATATACATAGTTGGTTTTCGTAAAGATTTAGGTATTAAAAAAGGGGATTTTGCATATCCAGAGCAGAAAGTTGTCAAGAAGCGATTCATAGATATTCGTGAAGAAAATCCCGTTGCTGCAAAATATTATTTATCAAATCAATATGTAAAAACACTTGTGGCACATAAAGAACGGCATGCTGCAAAAGGGAATGGGTTTGGCTATGAAATCATACCCGATGACGGGGTAGCAAATGCAATTGTTGTCGGAGGAATGGGTCGGGAACGTAATCTAGTTATAGACAAACGACAAACAGACTTAACACCAACAACACGAATCAAAGGGGAATACAACAGGGATGGATTACGTAGGATGACACCACGAGAATGGGCTCGTTTGCAAGGTTTTCCAGATAAATTCAAAATAGTCGTTGCCGATGCATCTGCATATAAGCAGTTCGGTAATTCTGTTGCTATACCAGCCATTCAAGCAACAGCAGAACAGTTATTAAACACACTTTCTAACAAGGATGCCCTATGAAAACGAAAAACAAGGGCGAATGGTCGGAATTGTATACTTTTCTAAAATTGCTTGGCGATGGTCGATTGTATTGTGGTGACGGCAAATTAAATCGCTATGATGATAAATTTTATCCTATTTTAGAAGTATTCAGAACTGATGCATCAGATCGAATCAGCTACAAAATTCAAGCAGCGAAAAACAACATTCTAGTTTCTGGCGAAAAAATTGAACTTGAGGTGTCGCAGGAACGTTTCAGAACAGAATCTATTCGGTTGCTTGAATACATAAAAAAGATAAGAGGTTCGGAAAGCATTGTTGGTATCATGCATTTTATGAATGAAATAAAATGCGAGACTGTATGTGCGAAATCGCAAGATAAGGCCGATATTCGCATCGTGATACACAACCTGCACACTGGTTCAAAACCCGAATTGGGATATAGCATCAAATCAAAACTTGGTGCTGACTCCACACTGATCAACGCTTCTGGCGCAACAAACTTCATATTTCAGGTTGAAAATTTCGATAGTTGTATTGATAAAATCAACAGTCTGAAATCTTTCAAAGAGAAATTCGAATTGTTTAGCCGAGAAAGAGCTCATATTTCTTTCGTTGGGACAGCAAAGAAAAGCCTGCATAATAACCTTACGATGCTTGACTTGGGATTAGAAAAGATAATCGCCAAATGTTTGCTTTACTACTATTCTGGACAAGCCAGAACAATTGAAGAAACATGCTTGATACTATCCCAGGAAGATCCTTTGCATATAAATTGCCCTGACCAGCCAGTCTATGAATATAAAATCAAACAATTCCTTTTAGCGTTTGCACTTGGAATGACAGCGGCGAAGCCCTGGCAAGGAAAGTTTAATGCCAATGGTGGCTATATAGTTGTTAAAGAAGATGGAGATATCGTTTGTTACCATTTCTTTGATCGAAACGATTTAGAAGATTATCTTTTTTTCAATACTCGATTTGAAACTCCGAGTCTGAGTCGTCACAAATTCGGTTCTTTGTATGAAGAAAATGGTCATCTCTACTTGAAACTGAATTTACAAATACGATTCATAAAGTAAAAAAAGAAAAACGCCTTATCCAGACGAGCGGAAAGGCGTTTCTTACTATCAAAGGAAGAGCGAGTGAGCGGAGTCGAACCGCCCTCACAACCTTGGGAAGGTCGTGCACTACCGATGTGCTACACTCGCAAGGGATGTGGACAAGGGGGAACGGGACGTTCCCGACTTTGCGGATGCAAAAGTAGGAACAAAATCGGACATGTGCAAAATTTAAGGAGGGAGAAATCTTCCTCCGGCAAACGGAGAACCAGAGAAAAGCGAAGAGACGAACAGGATCGAGAGGAGAAAGATGGGAAGGATTGCTTATCTTTGTTACGGAAAAAATATTCTGAATACAAAATGAAAGAGATAAGAAGCCTGACGCTGCTACTGGTCCTATCGGTATGTGGCCTCGTTGCAGGAGAGACGAAACCGTCGGAGTCCCCGTATGCGGAAATCGTGAAAAACATCACGGGAGCGAAACGTCCGGAGAAGAAAGCCGTGAGCGTGACAGCGTTCGGAGCCAAGGGGGACGGGACGAGCGACTGCAAACCTGCCTTTGACAAAGCGATGCGCAAAGCGAAGAAACAGGGCGGCATGCACTTGAGAGTGCCTCGCGGCACGTACTACATCAAGGGTCCGATCCATCTGGAGAGCAATGTATGGCTCGAACTGGAAGAGGGATCGGTGCTGAAATTCTCGCCCGACCCGAACCACTATCCGACGGTGAACACCTCGTGGGAGGGTACGTTCGTCATGAATCACAGCCCATTCATACGCGGATACGAGGTTGAGAACGTAACCATCAGCGGTAAGGGTCTGATAGACGGCAACGCCATGACGACGTTCAGCACGTGGCGTGCGAAGCAGGAGGACGACAAACAACTGAGCCGTCAGATGAACCACCGTCACACTCCCGTGAGCGAGCGGGTATTCGGCAAAGGTCATTACCTGCGTCCTCAACTGGTACAATTCTACAACTGTCGCGGCATCACCATCGAGGGTGTCAGTATCACGAACTCGCCATTCTGGTGTATCCACCTACTGCGGTCGGACAACATCATATGCCGCAGTCTGAAATACAACGCCAAGCTGGTGAACAACGACGGCATTGACCCTGAAAGTTCGTCCAACATCCTGATTGAGGACATCGACTTCGACAACGGAGACGACAACGTGGCCATCAAATCGGGTCGGGACGACGACGGGCGTCAGGACGGCAAGGCGAGCGAGAACATCATCATCCGCAAATGCCGATTCAAAGGTCTGCACGGGGTGGTAATCGGCAGTGAGATGTCGGGCGGCGTGAGGAACGTATGGGTGGACTCATGCACGGCCTCGGGTTACTGCAAGCGAGGCATCTACATCAAGACCAATCCGGACCGCGGTGGAGAGATACGCAACATCAACGTCACGAACACGCGTTTCGAAGACGTAGAAGATCTGTATCTGGCGACCTCACAATACGCCGGAGAGGGGAAAGACAGCCAGCACTTCACGGTCATAGAGGGGCTGAAAGTGGACGGGCTCTCGTGCCGAAAAGCCAAGCGAGGCGGGCTGATACTGGACGGTACGGAAGCCGAACCAATCCGTAATGCGGAGTTCCGGAACGTCACGATAGAGGAAACCCCTATCGGCATCTCATTCAACCGAACGGAAGGCGTTGTACTACAGGACTGCAACATAGGCGGACGGGTGGAAAGCGTACCGACAATGGCAAAATAAGTCCTGAACAATCGGAAAAACACGATTGAAAAATACTATCAATCAATAAATTAGAAATATTCGGTGAATTTGGTAGAATAAAACGTAAATTTCGTTTATCCCTGTTCGGAGAACCACTATAAATTTGCAACTGCAATTATAACCCAGAGAGTTAGAATTGTAAGATTTCATAGTTGTTTCTTTTTTTATAGTTGTTCGAAGAGACAGGGTAAAGTTGGGAAACTTAACCCTGTTTCGTTTTTTTATTTATACAACACGCATGAATCGAAAAATGACACACATCGTACGAATCCTCATTACAGGAGTGCTCCTCCTATCAATCAGCGGCTGTGCCACACAGCGTCCGGAAAGTCCCTACTACCTAAGCAAGCGAGATGCGCACAACCATCAGGAAAAGAAAATCGTAGAGAGCTACAACCAGTTGGTGGCAGACTACACAACCGTGTTGAACGACGAGGGAGCCGGTCTGACGGCCAACACCCTGAACACATACAGCAAGAACCTGAAAGACTTCGCGGAGAGGGTAGGCAGCGCCACCCTGAACAAGGAGATCAGCTACGGGCTATCCACAAAAATAAAGAACAACCTGCGAAGCATGGGGACCGACCTGGTCAAGAAAGTGAAGGAAAAGTTACCGATAGCGCCAGACATAGTCCCCATGATAAAAGGTCTGATGGAACTGTGAGAAGGGTGGTGTCATGAACCGAAAAGAACGATTCCCCGTCCGGGGCATGACCTGTGCCGCATGCAGCGCACACGTCGGCAAAGCACTGCGAGGCGTCGCGGGAGTTGAAAAAGTCGGCGTAAACCTTGCCACGAACACGGCAAGCGTAGAATACGATTCCCGACGATGCGGAGCGGAACAACTGCGAGACGCCGTGCGGGAGGCAGGTTATGACCTGATAATCGACAAACGGGACGAAGAAGAAGCGGAACGAGAAGAAGAGCGTCATCACCAACGGATGATACGCTCCGTCATCGGTGCCACGCTGACAGCCGCAACCGTGTTCGTACTGAGCATGCGCTACGGCGGAGAGGCATGGTCGGGCTGGGTGCAGATGGTACTTGCCGCAGCGTCGATGATCCTATTCGGAAGGGAATTTCACCTGAACGCCCTACGGCAGGCGCGCCACGGGACATCGAACATGGACACCCTCGTCTCCGTCAGCACGACCGTAGCCTTCGCCTTCAGCACCTTCAACCTGATGTGGCCGGAGGTGTGGGAGCAGCATGGTCTGCAGGCGCACCTCTACTACGAAAGCGTCACGATGATCACCGCCTTCATCCTCATCGGACGCACACTGGAGCACCGAGCCAAGCGACGCACAACAGAGGCACTGAGGAGCCTTCAGGACCTGCGTCCGCAGGTAGCACATGTGGTCGATGAAGACGGAAGAGAGGAAGACAAGCCAGCGGAGGCGCTGAGAAACGGAGAGCGGATGATCGTGCGGTCCGGAGAACGGATTGCTGCCGACGGTGTGGTGGAAAGCGGCACGACCTACACAGACGAGTCGATGCTGAGCGGCGAATCAAATGCCGTATTCAAAGAGAAAGGCAGCAAAGTCTATGCCGGCACACTGAATCAGAACGGTACCATACGCATACGCATCACACAATCCGGCGAAGAGACCGTCCTGTCGGACATTGTCCGCCTGATGCAGGAAGCCCAGGGGAGTCGTGCCCCGATAGAGAAGCTAGTGGACAAAATAGCTTCCGTCTTTGTACCTCTTATCATCCTACTGTCGATCCTCACCCTGGTCACGTGGTTGCTGCTGGATCCGGAGGAGGGGCTGACGAGGGGCATCCTGTCGATGGTCAGCGTGCTGATCATTGCCTGTCCGTGCTCACTGGGCCTTGCCACACCGACCGCCGTCATGGTCGGAATCGGTCGCGGAGCCAAAGAGGGGCTATTGATCAAAGATGCGGAAGCGCTGGAAACAGCGCGGAAGATTGACGTGATCGTCCTGGACAAGACCGGCACCCTCACCAACGGTCAACCGAGAGTCACCGAATGGGAATGGCACGCAAAAGAAGAGGAAAGAAAACGGATGACGGACATTCTCCACGCCATGGAGCAACTCTCGTCCCACCCGAACGCCAAAGCCATCCTGACACACATACAAAAAGAGCAGGAGCCACAGAAGGTCACAGTCAGCGACTATAAAGACCATCCGGGGAAAGGCATCACGGCACAGGTGGAGGGACACCGGTGTATTGCAGGCAACAAAGCCCTGATGATGGATGAAGGCATCGAATTCATTCCAAAGAAGGGCACCATCTACTTTGCCATAGACGGGAAAATCGTTGCCAGCCTAAAAGCGGAAGACACCGTCAAATCCACAGCAGGAAGAGCCATAGAAGAGCTCAAGAACAGCGGGAGAAGAGTCGTGATGCTGACGGGAGACAGCCGTGAAAGTGCCGAACGCATTGCACGGGAGGCAGGCATCGAAGAGACGAGAGCCGAAGCTTTGCCACAGGAAAAGGAACGGCTACTGCGCCAACTGCAGTCAGAGGGAATGAAATGTGCCATGATCGGAGACGGCATCAACGACAGTGTCGCCATGGCACGTGCGGACCTGTCCGTTGCCATGGGAAACGGCAGTGATATTGCCATCCACACGGCAATGGTAACCATCGTCAGTGGCGATCTGAGAAAGATCGGGGCACTAGTGCGCCTGTCGGAAGCGACGGTACGTACCATACGGGAGAACCTATTCTGGGCCTTTCTGTACAACGTGACAGCCATCCCGATAGCCGCCGGCGTGCTGTATCCACTCTGTGGGGTGCTGATCAGTCCGATGGTCGGAGCCGCTGCCATGGCCTGTTCGTCGGTGAGCGTTGTACTCAATTCCCTTCGTCTAAACCGTCGGAACGTCACCCTACCCCATAGAAAAAACACAGAAAAAAGACAAGAAAAACAACCTAAACAGGTAATTATGAAAAAAACCTTGAAAGTAAGCGGCATGATGTGTCAGCACTGCCGTACAAGAGTAGAAAATGCACTGAACAGCATTGAAGGAGTCAAAGCAAGCGTTACGCTGGAACCCCCAGTAGCCGAAATCGAAAGCGAACGAGACGACCTTACGACGGACTCGTTGCAAAAACTATTGAACGAAAAAGCGGGAGAGGGTTATACTCTATCGGAATGAGTCTGCCACAAAAAAGGAGACAAACACTATCCAAACAAAAAAAACAATCAGAAAGGAGAAAAAAAAAGAAGAAATACTATCTTTGTGGAATAAAGCGAAAACACAATATCATTATTTATAAACAAACATTAAAACCAAAACACATGGCAAAAGTCGTAACATTGGGTGAGATCATGTTGAGATTGTCACCAGAAGCTAACAGAAGATTCGTTCAGGCTGAGAAGTTTGAAGTTATCTATGGTGGCGGCGAAGCAAACGTTGCAGTCAGCGCAGCCAACTACGGACACGAAGCATATTTCGTAACCAAACTTCCGAAACACGAAATCGGCCAGTCTGCAGTAAACGCACTTCGCAAATACGGAGTAAAGACGGATTTCATTGCCCGTGGCGGTGATCGCGTAGGTATCTACTATGCAGAAACGGGAGCATCCATGCGACCATCCAAGGTTATCTACGACCGTGCTAATTCAGCCATCGCAGAGGCTGATCCATCGGACTTTGACTTCGATGCTATCATGAAGGGCGCACAGTGGTTCCACTGGTCTGGTATTACGCCTGCTATCTCCGACAAGGCTGCAGAGTTGACAAAGCTAGCCTGCGAGGCTGCGAAGCGCAATGGCGTAACGGTATCTGTTGACCTGAACTTCCGCAAGAAGCTCTGGACATCGGAGAAAGCACAGTCTATCATGAAGCCTCTGATGAAGTATGTCGACGTATGCATCGGCAACGAGGAGGACGCTGAGCTTTGCCTTGGTTTCAAGCCAGACGCAGACGTTGAAGGTGGCAACACGGACGCAAAGGGTTACGAAGGCATCTTCAAGGGCATGATGCAGGAGTTCGGATTCAAGTATGTCGTTTCCACGCTGCGTGAGTCCCTTTCTGCGACTCACAACGGATGGAAGGCCATGATCTACAACGGCAAGGAATTCTATGTTTCGAAGCGCTACGACATCATGCCTATCATCGACCGTGTAGGTGGTGGTGACTCCTTCTCTGGAGGTCTTATCCACGGTCTGCTCACAAAGGGCAATCAGGGTGAGGCTCTTGAGTTTGCAGTAGCAGCTTCTGCACTGAAGCACACCATTAACGGAGACTTCAACCTCGTATCGGTAGAAGAGGTTGAGAACCTGGCTGGTGGTTCTGCAAACGGACGTATCCAAAGATAATTTTGCTGGTCGGCTGAATTCGTTTCAGCCGACCGCTTTTTTATAAAAACATTCATTTTCAATCAATAAAATGGCAAAATTTGATAAGTTCCAGGTGATGGCTAAGATTGCCGCCGCACCTATGGTTCCTGTTTTCTATAACAAGGATGTTGACGTCTGCAAGAACGTCGTAAAGGCTTGTTACGATGGCGGTGTCCGTGCATTTGAGTTCACAAACCGCGGTGACTTCGCACATGAAGTTTTTGCAGAATTGAGCAAGTGGGCCAGCAAGGAGTGTCCTGAATTGGCTCTGGGTATCGGATCAGTCGTTGACGCTCCGACCGCATCTCTTTACATTCAGCTTGGTGCGAACTTCATCGTAGGTCCGCTGTTCAACCCAGATGTAGCAGTAGTGTGCAACCGTCGTTGCGTTACTTATTGTCCTGGTTGCCTGACCCCATCGGAGATCGGCAAGGCTCAAGAAGTTGGTTGTGACTTCACAAAGGTATTCCCTGGCGATGTTGTAGGTCCGAACCTAGTTAAGGGTCTCATGGCTCCGATGCCATGGTCCAAGATCATGGTTACCGGTGGTGTGGCACCTGAGAAGGAGAATCTCGAGAAGTGGTTCGCTGCCGGCGTGTTCTGCGTAGGTATGGGTTCCAAACTCTTCCCTAAGG
The DNA here is from genome assembly GCA_002393965.1 of Bacteroidales bacterium UBA4363. Lineage (GTDB taxonomy): Bacteria > Bacteroidota > Bacteroidia > Bacteroidales > Paludibacteraceae > UBA4363. The sequence continues at coordinate 43,486 of DGSL01000028.1, forward strand.
ACAAGGTTGCAGCACAGGACTGGGCATATGTAACAAACAAGTGCAAGGAGTGCTTTGAGGTTATCAATGCCATCCGCAAATAAAAACTGAAATTACTGACGAGTTACGGATTGTCTAAAAAACGGCATGACGGTAACTCGTCATTTTTAAATAACCTTAAATTCTTTAATTTATGGCAGATGTAAAAACTGTAACAGAGAAAATCGGCAAATACCGCTGGACCTTTGCGGCTCTCCTGCTTTTCTCTACTACAATCAACTACATGGACCGAAACGTCATCGGTTTCCTGAAAGACTACATGTGTTCAGCAGAAGGCTTTGGCTGGACTTCACAGCATTTCTCCTACCTGACTTCTATTTTCACATTGTTCTATGCTGGATTTACACTTGTAGCAGGCTGGATAATCGACAAAGTGGGAACTAAGATTGGTCTTGCGGCTTCTCTTATTCTCTGGTCAGTGGCTGGAATTTTGAGCGCATTCATGGGCAAGTCTCTTGGAGCTCATTGTGCAGCTCGTTCGCTCTTCGGCGCAGGTGAAGCAGGTAACTTCCCTTCGTCGATTAAGGCCGTAGCAGAGTGGTTCCCAAAGAAGGAGCGTGCTTTGGCTACTGGTATCTTCAATTCAGGATCTAACATCGGTGCAATGATATGCGCCATCTTCGTGCCTTGGTGCTTGCTCACTTGGAATGATCAGAACCTCTTTCTCGGACTGCACGGATGGCAGATGGCATTCATCATCACCGGTCTTATTGGTTTCATCTGGCTTATCTTCTGGGGTAAGATTTACAAGTCTCCAAAGCAAAAGTTGGCTGAAGGAGTAATCTCTCAGGCTGAGTTTGACTACATCAACAGCGATGCTGATGACAAAGCAGCTGCAGAGAGCGGCGACGACCAGGGTTCTGTTTCATGGGGCAAGATGCTTACTTACAAGCAGACATGGAGTTTCGCTTGGGGTAAGTTTATGACAGATGGTATATGGTGGTTCCTCCTCTTCTGGTTGCCTACTTACGTTAAGCAGCAGTTCTGCGAAAATATGACTCCAGAAGACACTGCATATACAGTTATGATCACCAACTTCATCGTATTCGGTGTTGCTATCGTAGGTTCTGTTTACGGCGGTTCTATTCCATTGACTCTTATGAACAAGGGTTGGGAGACTTACAAGGCAAGAATGACTTCGCTTCTTATGATCGCAGTTGTTCCATTGCTTCTTCTCCTTACTCAGACAGCAGCAGGCGCAGAAGGAATGATAGGACTTGTTCTTGCTATCACAATCATCTCGCTTGCAGGTGCAGCTCACCAGGCTTGGTCAGCAAACTTGTTCTCAACCGTTTCTGACATGTTCCCTAAGAAGGCTGTAGGTACTGTTACTGGTATCGGTACTGCAATGGGAGGTCTTGGTGGCGTATTGGTACAATTGTTAGCTGGAAAGTGTGAAGCTTGGTCAATTGCTACTACTGGTAATTCTGCAACAGGATATTTGATTATGTTCTCAGTTTGCGCATTCGCATATCTTTTGGCTTGGGGTGGCATGAAGTTGCTCGTTCCTAAGTTCCAAAAAATCACAGATCTCTAAGAGAAAAACGGACCATATCATTAAAGAAAACAGGTGTTGAAACAGGAACTTTCAACGCCTGTTTTTTTTCGTTATGCTTATATAATAGAGCACAAAATACTATATTTGCATCCTCTAAAAAAAGAGCCGTGTTTGTCTTCGGAGCGATATCGTTTCATATCATGGTCTATCTGTTGGTAGCAGGATTTTTCCTACTACAGACATTTACGACTATCGGGAAGCGCATCCTGATCCAAAAAGAAAGTTCTGGTTCCGGCTCCGTCACCGTTGTACGGGCAGAATCCGCCACAGGAATACGAAAGGAAGTAAACTGCATCCATTTCTCCCACTGCGGGCGTTACCATAAAAACAAACGAGGACGCACACTCCCGATTCTTTCCTTTCTGCTGACATGCACTTCGTCACGAAGACCAGCAAGAAACACCCTACACCATACTTGTAAGGGCGTCAAAAGTCATCTGTTTAATCGTCCACCACCTGTTTTGTAACCACTAACTAAAAAGGCAAGAGAGAAACATGCCTTGCCTAAACGTCCAGTTCCAGACAAAACAGACTCCCCTTTTTGCTTCAAAAATTTTTCACAGGAGTTCCTATCCCGGTGACCAGAAGCAGAAAGGGTATTCATAAACGATTCAAACAGATTTTTATTTTTTCATGAACAAAATAGCATTCTCTATCCTAGCCCTTCTTGCGACGGGGCCAGGCAACGCATATGCAGGCGCATCGCTGGCAACAGAAGCATTCGGGACTGACAGCATCGCAGACTTTGAACTAAAGGATGTCGTCGTCACTGACCAAAGCGGGAAAAACAGCGCTAAACACCATGTCGGCTCCAACTACCAACTGACAAGCCGAGAAACAGAAGCATTGCAGGTCTCCACCTTCAAAAACCTGTCAGCTCATGTACCCAACTTCTACATTCCCGATTATGGTTCTCATACCACATCATCCATCTATGTACGGGGTATCGGAAGTCGGATGAATGAATCATCCATAGGATTCTACGTCGATGGTATTCCACTTCAAAACAAGAGTTCCTTTGACTTTGACCTCTACGATATCGCTAACATCTCCATCGGTATCGGTCCGCAAGGAACTTTATATGGCAGAAACTCGATCGGAGGTGTCGTTGACATCTCCACCGTGGATGAGAGTACATTTACAAAGTCACCTCGCTATGGTTTCCAACTCTCGCATGGAAACCACAACTCCATCTCCGAGAGACTGACCTATCAAATAGGGACAGAAAAAACTGGTGTTCGGGTCTCCGGTCACTACGACAGGAATGACGGATGGTTCCAAAATACTTATGACAGAGAAAAAAACAAGTACCAATCTGCCGGCGGACGCATACACCTTCACTGGAATCCGGATGAGACATGGCGCATGCGTCTGAACGTCTCCTACGACCACCTGAATGAACAAGCCTATCCATACGAAAACCTTTCTACAGGGAAAATCAACTATGACGGGGACGGATCCTATCTGCGTAACTTCCTGTTTTCAGGATTGAACATCGAGAAGCGCCTCAACCAGCACCATCGCCTCAGTTCATCAACAGGCTATCAGTACATGGACGACCGAATGAACATTGACCAGGACTTCACGGAACAATCCTTACTCACACTGAGTGAGCACCAGCATCAACACTCATTTACCGAAGAACTGACCTTCCGATCCATTCTGCGCAAGTATAACCAAACAAGCGGATTGTTCCTGTTCCACAACAACAATCACATCAACTCTCCCATGACGATGGGTCGTTACGGCATTGAACATCTTATCGAAGAAAATATCAACTCAGCCCTAGCTCGCAATCCGAGTCCATACGCTCCAGATCAAATTCTGATAGACAATGGTTCGCTATTCTTTCCCGGTATGTTTCAACTGACCCAATCCGGCATTTCTCTCTATCATCAGTCGTCGGTCACTCTATTGGGAAAGCTGACCCTGACGGCAGGATTGCGTGCCGAATACGAACGGACGGGAATTGATTACAACACATCATCATCGCTCCAGACTCACGTCTATATGTCAATGCCACGCACTATGGTCATTCCGACCGATTCGACCTACCTGATTGTTGGAGAATGCCATCGAAATATCTGGCAACTACTGCCCAAAGTATCCGTCAAATATACGTTCAACAAAAATCTGAATATCTACGCAAACGTATCGAAGGGCTATAAGGCCGGAGGATACAACTTCACTATGATGTCCAGCATCCTGCAGGCACAGATGCAGAATCAGAAAACCGGAGACGTAGAAGGCACTATCTACTACAAACCAGAATATCTATGGAACTATGAAGTGGGTTTTCATTCACAGATTATACAGAAGAAACTCTTCGTCGATGCCTCTGTATTCTACATTGACGACCGGAACCAGCAGTTGCCAACATCTTCGTCGAATGGCAGTCGAATGATCACAAACGCAGAAAGAGTGTCAAGCTGTGGTTTGGAGACCTCGATACGAATTCTCCCATACGAGAATCTATCGTTTGCCATCCATTACGGATTCACCCATTCCGATTTCCGGCAATTTGAAGAAAACGGAATCAGTTACCGAGGCAAGACCGTACCATTTGCTCCACAGCAAACTCTCTCTCTTGCCGGAACATATGAACTGCCTATCAAAAACTGTAAGCACCTTTCTGCTATCCGTTTTTCAACAGACTGGACAGCAATGGGTAAAATCTACTGGAACGAAGAAAACACACGTTCCCAGAATTTCTATGGACTGCTGAATGGAAGCATTACGCTAGTTCAGGGAGACTACTCACTGAGCGGATGGGTTCGAAATGCGACAGATTCAGATTACAAGACCTTCTATTTTGAATCCATAGGAAATGAATTTGCACAACGGGGTATGCCTATTACGTTCGGAGCGACTTTCCGTAAAGAGCTGTAAGATTCAATAAACAGATTCACTAAAAGAGACAGGGGTATCCATAATAGAAGATACCCCTGTTCTTTTAAGTCATACTTAAACAAATACCGCTTACTCCTGAACAAAAGCAACGGTATTGTTGCAGACTGCAGCCTTGTATGCGAGAGTTCCAGCCTGGGATAGTTCAACTACCTGCTCTGATCCGTACATTTTAACGTGGTTTTCGTCAACAAACGTCAGGAACTTCACACTCTGTCCGTCCTTCTCTGCGCTCCACGAGTTATCTTCCTTGTTATAGACAAGATCAAGCTGTCCCTCCTGTCCTTCCTTCGTAATGGTATAACCATTCTCATGAGAAGTAATATAAAACGTACCGTTTTCGTCCTTAACAGTCTTGACTGTATTTCCAGCTATCGGATTTGACCCTGTCCAAAACTCGATTGTGTTGAGAACAATCGCATCAATCAGAGCGGAAATTCCATAGACCGGAATGATATTGAGACAGATAAACACCAACTCATTTACAAACTTGTTTCCAAGTCCCTGATTCCAGTCCAAGACTTTATTGAAAAGAGCGAACGAACCGATACAAGAACTGAAAAGAACCGAACTAGCCAACACGGCAGATACTGCAACAATAAGTTTTCTCATATTATACTGATTAAAATTAGTTTGATACAAATATACTCTTTTATGTCCATAAATTCTTCGGATGAGAACACTTTTCAAATCGCATACTACCCGTGCAAGAAATCGTAGTACCAAGTTTCCGAAAGCATCTACCACTCTACCCGTAAACCGTCATATGCCAATTGAACATGCGGCGGTAATTGACGATTTACATCTTCGTGTTTACCCATGTCATGACTCATGTGGGTAAAGAATGTCCGCTCTGCAGCCAAGTCTCTTGCTAAATCAAGAGCATCGCTTAACTTCAAATGTGCCGGGTGTTCACTCTTGCGGAGAGCTCCAAGCACCAAAACCTTTAGCCCTCTCAGTTTCTCCTTCTCAGACTCTGCTATACTTGAGAAATCCGTCACATAAGCGAAATCTCCTATACGGTATCCTAAAACAGGCAATTGCATATGCAAAACCCGAATTGGAATAATCCTTTCTCCTGCTATTGAGAATGGTTTCTCTTCTTTGATACGGTGTAGTCTCAAATCCGGGGCTCCCGGGTATGGATGTTCGTTAAAAATATATGGCAACGTATCCCGAAAGCATTTCAGGACACGATCTTCTGCATAGAGGTCCGCCTGATGCAAGGGGCGTATTTCATTCAAACCCCATGCGTGGTCAAAATGTTCATGAGTGAACAAAATAGCGTCGCCAACCCCAATATGATACTTTAGCGCTTGATAGCGGAAATCAGGACCACAATCAATAAGGAACTGCCTGCCAGTATCAGTCGTAAGCATTGCGGATGCCCGTAGACGCATATCCTTCGGGTCTATACTCCGACATACTTCACAATTACATCCCAACTGTGGCACTCCAGTAGATGTCCCGGTACCTAGAAACAATAATTTCATCTAAAATACTATTTATCAATTCGCATTCGAATACGCCATTCGTCAGGAAAGAGACTATTGCAACGGTTTCCCAAATTCTTTACCCAACCCAATCCATGTCCCATATAACGGATCAGGACCATGCCTTTCTCCATATCCGGAGGTAGGGTTATAGCATCCTTATGCAAAAAGGACAAGGCTGTTTCTTTATTCACATCAAAAACCTCCGTAGAATTATCCTTCAGACATACAGAAAGGGCTAAAGAAGGGTCTGGGAGGAAGTTTTTCCCAATCCAACGGCCCAAAGGTACACCTGCCTGCATTACCTTCAGATTTTGCATCATGTCTAACATCCATTCAACATAATCAGACGAAAGAGCGACCATACGCTCTCTAAGAAATGCCAAATGCCAATCATGTGGAACGAGATAGTGAGACATTATTTCCTTTTGATTCTTTGTTGAGTTTAATGTTATCTTATGTCTTGCCCGTTGACGACCGATAGGTGATAAAGACGTCTTACGAAGAACACAAAGATAAAAACCTTCCCCCTTAGACATATGAGGATAGAAATGGTATCCCCGTTCCGAACGAACGATTCCCCATCGTTCATCTACCGGAACAAGCAACTCTTCGGCACCAAGTTCCTGTTCGATCCACTTAACCATCTCTTCATCCTCATTAGGATTATAGGTACATGTACTATAAATACACACCCCATTTTCGCTCAAGCTCCCCCAAACATCTGAAATAATCTGTCGCTGTCGGAGTTCACATTGTTGTACATTATACTCGCTCCACTCTTCAACTGCTCCTGAATCCTTTCGAAACATTCCCTCCCCCGAACATGGTGCATCCACCACTATCAAGTCAAAAAAAGACTCATAATGGGAAAAATCTTTTGGGGCATTATTCGTCACAACAACACTTGGGTACCCCCACTTTGACACATTCTCCGCCAAGATATGTGCACGACTTCGGATGAACTCATTGCTTACGAGCAAACTCCCTCCTGGTAGAAGCGACAAAAGATGTGTTGTCTTTCCTCCGGGAGCAGCACAAAGATCCAAAGTCCGAACAGGCCTGTCTATATATTGACGAACCACCTGTTCTATAAACATAGATGATGCCTCCTGCACGTAATAAGTACCGGCATGAAAAAGAGGATCCAGCGTGAAGATTGGACGTTGGTGCAGATAATACCCTGTATTGCACCAAGGTACCCGTTCCGCGACTTCCAAACACCCTACCGGCTTGTGGGGATTCAGACGAACACTGACAGGAGCAGATGTTTCCAAAGACTTCACAAAACGTTCCCAATCAGGAATTTGATTCTGAATACGTTTTATAAAAGCTTCAGGTAAAGACATAAATTAAAAAAAAAACGAATACAAAGATATGCATTTTTAAACGAGTTATTAACAACCATAGAAGCTCGCCAGCAGATGCTATTGGAAATAATTGAGTATCTTTGAATACATAAAAGGTTGCTTAAAATCTGCGAATTATTCTAAAAGTCCTATTCTGAAACATGACAGGAAAACTCTATCTAATACCTAATACACTCGGAGACTGCGATCCGAGAAACGTCATTCCTTCACATGTATTTGACATCGTATTGTCCATCCGACATTTTATTGTAGAAGACATTCGTACAGCGCGCCGGTATCTTCGCAAACTGCATCATAACTTTCCGATTGACGAAAGCACATTTCAAATTCTCAATCAACACACAGACCGCAGTCATCTTGAAAAATTCCTATCTCCTCTGATTCTGGGCGATGATGTAGGGGTGATTTCCGAGGCTGGATGTCCAGCTATAGCTGATCCTGGCGCCGACATAGTTGCACTTGCCCAACAACAAGATATTCAAGTAGTCCCACTTGTCGGTCCGTCCTCTATTCTTCTAGCTCAAATGGCCTCAGGATTTAATGGACAAAGTTTCGCCTTCGTAGGGTATCTACCTATAGACCCTAATGAAAGATCAAAACGCCTTCGTCAATTGGAATCCAGAGCTATTTATGAGATGCAGACCCAAATCTTCATTGAAACCCCTTATCGCAACGAGAAACTCTTTATACAAATCCTGAATACCTGCTCACCCAAGACAAAGTTGTGCGTTGCTTCCGACATCACTCTTGATACAGAATCCATCCGCACACATACCATTGCTCAATGGAAAACGAAGGAGAATCCGGAACTCAACCATCGCCCCACTATCTTTGCAATATTCAAATAAATTTTCAAAAAAGAGGTTTCATTCGGCTAATATACTTTCCTATGATGTCAAATTCAAGATTAACCACACTACCCTGCCTAATGTCGCAGAAATTAGTATGTTCGAACGTATAAGGAATAATAGCCACCTTGAAATGTTGGACCTCATCTTCTACTTCATTCGGTTCACACACGGTCAAGCTAACACCATTAATGGTCACTGACCCCTTGTCCACAACTAAATATCCGCGTCGCTGCATTTCTTTCTCACATTCATATTCAAATGTAAAGTAATAGCTTCCCATTGCTTGTTCCACCTTACGACACACTGCCGTCTGATCTACATGTCCTTGTACAATATGACCATCTAAACGTCCATTCATCAACATACTTCGTTCCAGATTCACCAAATCTCCAACTTTCAACAGTCCCAAATTACTACGCTCGATGGTCTCCCTAATTGCAGTCACTGTATAAAAATCGTCCTTCAAATCCACGACTGTAAGACACACCCCATTATGAGCAATGCTTTGGTCTATTTTCAGTTCGTTTACAAAAGAACATTGAACACTAATATGCAGGTTGTCCTGCTCCTTGCGCAGGTCCACAATACGTCCTGCTTCTTCAACTATACCCGAAAACATATATGTTTTTTTTTCTATTTAATACAAATATAGATGTTTTAGGCTAATAAAGAGAATATGCATAGCACAAACGAGAAAACATCCAACCAACTCATTGGTGGCGGACAACTCACAATTGTCAAAAAATGTTTTTTCTCACTACCTTTGTATTATTTTAAATAAACATGCAAACAGAAATCAGCACATCTAATGCTAACGACATAAAGAAAAACTCAATACTTGCATGGGTACTGGCTTTTCGTCCACGCACTCTTTCAGCCGGATCTATTCCAGTCATAGTCGCGTCTGCCTTGGCATATAGAGACGGTAGTTTCCGATGGGTGCCTGCCTTACTTTGTTTGTTCTTTTCTTTGCTTGCTCAGATTGCTTCTAACTTGGCAAACGACTATTTTGACTACCGCTATTCCTCCGATTCTCATTCTGTTCGTCTCGGACCTGCTCGCGCTGTTTCATCAGGATGGATCAGTCCCAAGGCAATGCTATTTGCCATTGTCGCAGTTATTATCTTGGCGAGTATCTTCGGTCTAGGGCTAATCTACTATGGAGGTTGGGAAATGATCATAGTTGGAATTATATGCGTTGTTTCGCTTATAGCCTATTCTGCCGGTCCTTACCCTTTATCTCGTAATGGATTGGGAGATGTTTTTGTTCTAGTTTTTTTCGGATGGGTAGCAACTGCTTTTACCTATTATGTCCAAACCATTCATTTCACTCCAGATGTTTTCCTCGCAGGAACCATAGTTGGATTAGGAGCAGTTAACATACTGGTATTAAACAACTACAGAGACTACCCAACAGACTTATCAGAAGGAAAACGAACAACGGTAGTTATCTTCGGCCTAAGATTTGGACGTGTCGCATATCTAACGAACGGTATCTTGGCTACCATACTATGTATATTTCTGATGAGAAACGGACATTGTGCCTATCTGCTATCTTTGCTTTACCTTCCAGTTCATATCAAGACATGGTATGGTATATGCCATACAAAAGGTGTAGCGCTAAATCGATATCTAGGGCTCACGTCTCGAAATTTACTATTACTTGGTCTGCTAATTACCTTAGGAAATCTGATATCAAAGTAAAATCACCCTTCACGGAGGACTTCTGCGACTCCTCTAATAGCAGCAATTCGACGGATAAGGTCTTCACATTCAGACAAATTGCCAACTCGAACAGTAACATGACATCTAAACACTCCTGCTTCCGAATCTACAGAAATAGACCGAAGGGAGAGATTTAGATGTTTTGATATAAGAGAAGTGATATTGGTCACAATTCCGATATCATCCTTACCTGTGACACGCAATGTGACCGTATATTGATTTTCCCCTTTTCCAGACCATCTAGCTTTAACGATCCTATATCCATAGCGACTGATCATTTGCGGAGCATTGGGACAAGAAAGACGATGTATTTTGATACCACCCGCAGCTGAAACGAAACCAAAGACCTTATCTCCATAGATTGGGTTGCAACACTTTGCCAATTTATATTCAATTCCTGTTAGGTTTTTGTCAATGACAAGGACATCATCACTGATTCCTTGTTTCCGAATATTCTCATCCTCATTTGGATCTGTTTGAATAAAGTCAGCAGCAGAATGTTCCACTAACGAATCACTTGTTGCCTTCCGTTCTGCCTCCATCCTTTCGCGAAATCGCTGCAAGTCAACAGTTCCATGAGCAACGCCTTGATAAAACTCCGTTACCGTCTTAAACCCAGCCTTTCGAATACAACGCATATAGACCGATTCATTATAGTCCCATTTCCAATTTCGAAATTTACGTTCCAACATTTCCTTTCCAAGTTCTGCATCCTTCGTTGCCATTTCTCGCAGCACTTGTTTAATCTTGGTCTTTGCTTTTCCCGTCACGACACAATCCAACCAACTAATTTTAGGAATCTGATTCGGAGAGGTGAGAATTTCCACTTGATCACCATTGGAGAGGACGTGTCGGATCGGCACATTTTTACCATTTACTTTTGCCCCAACACAACGGCAACCAATTGCAGAATGGATATGAAAAGCAAAATCAAGTACCGTAGCTCCCTGTTTCAGTTTCCGAAGTTCTCCATTAGGTGTAAATACAAAGACATCATCTTCATAAAGGTCCAATCGAAAATCGTCCATAAAATCCACAGCATTCTTTTCTGGATTTTCCAGAATCTCACGCAGGTTCTTCAACCATTCTTCCATTCCCTGTTCACTCTTGATTCCCTTATATTTCCAATGTGCCGCAAGACCTTTCTCTGCAATTTCATCCATACGGCGAGTGCGTATTTGAACCTCTACCCATTTTCCACTTGGTCCCATTACGGTAGTGTGCAAGCTCTCATATCCATTGGATTTTGGAATAGAAAGCCAATCCCGCAGTCGTTTCGGGTTTGGCTGATAACGATCAGTTACAATTGAATAAACCTGCCAACAGTCAGATTTTTCTCTCTCTGGAGGACTATTTAATATAATACGAACGGCAAATATGTCATAGATATTCTCAAAAGGAGTTCCCTTTTTCTTTATTTTATTCCAAATGCTATAAATAGACTTTGTCCGACCCTTTATTTCAAAATCGAATCCCTCCAATTCTAACTGATTCTTTAATGGTGAGATAAAGTCGTCGATATATTTCTCCCGTTCGCTCTTTGTCTCACTCAATCGAGCCACAATATCATTGTAAATCTCAGGAGAAAGCCATTTTAGACTCAGGTCTTCTAATTCTGTTTTTAACTTGTAAAGTCCCATTCGATGTGCCATAGGGGCATATAAGTAGGCAGACTCACGTGCTATACGATTACGGCGTTCTTCATCGTATAAAGATAGATTACGCATGATATAAACATGCTCGGCAATAAGAATAAAAACAACACGAATATCTTCTGCAAAGGTCAAAAGCAATTTTCGGAAATTCTCAGATTCCACAGCCACACTCTTACTATAAAGTTCGTGTGCCTTAAGTAATCCTCGAACAATGATAGAAACTTCCTGACCAAAACGATGTTCAATATCATTCTCCATCAACACACCCTCACGCAAGGCATCAAACGCCAAAACTCCTAAAATGGTGGCTCTGCCCATTCCAATCTCACTGACAGCGAGATAAACCGTATTCAGATCCTTTATAATTGGATTCAGAACTTCTTGACCTGCTTCAGATTCTTTCTTTTGATCCACTATTTTCCGAAACAAATCATGTATCTCATGTAAATCATTCGAGTGAAGTTGATTTCCTGCAGCATGCAAAATTCGCCAATAAAGATGCAAGATTTCCAGCTGTTCCTTTCCAGTAAAATATTTATCGTTTTCCATATTTTTTAGAAAAATACAAATATAAAAAGCAAATTTCTGTCAAGTTCATATTATGTAAGAAATAACCATTGGTATAAAAAACTTTTCTTTTTTGCATTACAATTGTAATTATGAGTTTTTTATGTATCTTTGCACCCGTTTCGCACAGAGGCGACGTACCAATGAATACGTCATAAGTGGCAACGACATGGATTTAGAGCATGTGACTGTCCCGCCTCCCCGATATAATTTTAAATCACATTGTAATGTACGCAATTGTTGAAATCCAAGGACAGCAGTTCCGTGTCGAAAAAGGGCAAAAACTGTTTGTAAACGTTCTCCCTGACGCCAAAGAAGGCGACAAGGTTGAGTTCGAAAGAGTATTGTTGATTGACAATGACGGCACAGTATCGGTTGGTACTCCAACTATTTCTGGAGCGAAAGTTGTCGCTGAGGTCAACGGCGCAGCAAAAGGCAAGAAGGTGCTTGTCTTCCACAAGAAGCGTCGTAAAGGCTACAGGAAACTGAATGGTCACCGCCATCAGTACACATCAGTTACAATCAACGATATTGTTGCATAACCTTTTAAACAGATTGAATCATGGCACATAAAAAAGGTGTAGGTAGTTCGAAGAATGGTCGTGAGTCACATAGCAAAAGACTCGGAATCAAAATTTTTGGTGGCCAGCATGTAATTGCAGGCAATATCATCGTACGTCAGCGCGGAACGCAGCACAATCCAGGACAAAATGTCGGCATGGGAAAAGATCATACGCTTTTTGCCCTTGTTGACGGAATAGTCAATTTTAAGAAAACAACCAACGATAAATCTTATGTTTCCGTTCTGCCGACAGAACAAAACTAAGACAAAAAAGTTGAAAAAACATTATTTGAATCCGGTTTCCACAAAGTGGATACCGGATTTTTTTTACATCATTTTTGTCTGAGACCTTTGACAAATTCAATTGGAACAAATATTATAAAACCATTATCTTTGCATTAGAGAAAAAAACATTACTAACACGCCATTTTTATGCTTACCATTAAACAAATAACCGAAGACAAAGAGGGCATTATTCGTAAACTTTCTCGCAAACTATTTGACGGACGGGAAGCCATTGAATCGGTAATCTCTCTCAACGACAAACGTAAGACAACGCAGACAAAACTGGACAACAATCTAGCCGAACTCAACAAAATCTCGAAATCAATCGGTCTCCTCATGAAAGAGGGAAAGAAAGAAGAGGCCGAAGCCGCTCGACTCAAGGTGTCCGGAATGAAGGAGGAAAACAAATCCCTCGAACTGACAATGAAGGAGGCAGAAGAGCAAATCCAAGCCATCCTTTATACCATCCCGAACATTCCTAACGACGACGTCCCTGACGGCAAATCTGCAGAAGATAATATCGTCGAGAAAACAGGTGGCATCAAGGTGGAACTCGGCGACGACGCTCTACCTCATTGGGAACTTGCCAAGAAATACGACCTTATCGATTTTGATCTCGGAGTCAAAATAACCGGTGCAGGCTTCCCCGTCTACAAAGGGAAGGGTGCACGACTCCAACGTGCGCTCATTGACTTCTTCCTTGACGAGGCAACTAAAGCAGGCTACACCGAAATCATGCCGCCGACTGTCGTCAATGCAGCTTCCGGATTCGGCACTGGACAACTTCCCGACAAAGAAGGACAGATGTACCATTGCGAAGTGGACGACCTTTACCTCATCCCTACTGCAGAAGTGCCCGTGACCAATATCTATCGCGATGTCATCCTCGACAAGAAGGATCTTCCTATTAAAAACTGCGCATATACGGAGTGCTTCCGACGCGAGGCCGGTTCCTACGGCAAGGATGTTCGAGGTCTCAATCGACTCCACGAGTTTTCTAAAGTCGAACTGGTCCGCATCGATACACCCGATCACTCCTACGAGTCTCTGAAGGAGATGCTCGATCACGTCGAAGGTCTGGTTCAAAAACTCGAACTGCCCTACCGCATCCTTCGTCTCTGCGGCGGCGACATGAGTTTCACATCTTCTATCTGCTTCGACTTCGAGGTCTACTCCGAAGCACAGAAACGTTGGCTAGAAGTTAGCTCGGTCAGCAATTTTGAATCCTATCAGGCTAACCGCCTTCACTGCCGATTCCGCGACGAGAATAAGAAAATTCAACTCTGCCACACCCTCAACGGCAGCGCATTGGCCCTCCCACGTATCGTTGCCGCTCTGCTCGAAAATAACCAGACGCCTGATGGCATCCGTATTCCAGTAGCTCTGCAGCCGTACACGCGCTTCGATATGATCAAATGATCAAATGATCTAAATTTCTTACCAAAAAGGAAAGCCAGAACAGTTGAGTTCTGGCTTTCCTTTTATGTTGTCCTTACACCATCCATTGGGTGGCAAACCGGCCTTGCTTACTCATTCAAATCACTCTGCGATTTAGTGATGCCGTCCAATACAAGTCGGAATCCATAGTGAGTCACACTGATCGATGAATGGGAAGTCGCCTTGCGGGCCGAAACACGACATTCTGTTGCAGACGAACTGCTGTTTCCTCCTCGCAACACCTTGTTGCCGTTCTGGTTTCCATTCGTTCCCTTTGCTACGCCAATAGGATTGGTCTGTGATGTTGAACTGTAATTACCATACCAGTCGTAGCACCATTCGGACACGTTTCCAGACATGTCATAGAGTCCTGATTCGTTGGCTGCCTTTCCTGCAACTGGCCAGTGTGCCTTACGTCCAGAGGAAGTACTGTTGTCTGTATAGTATGCCACATCGTTCAGATTATTTCCTCCGGAATAGGTATATCCTGCCGAATTTTTCCCGCCTCGTGCAGCATACTCCCACTCTGCCTCTGTCGGGAGGGTGAATTGTTTGTCCGCAGCCAACTGTCCAGAAGTATGCAGGGATGCATTCAAGGCTGGCAGAAATTCATTAACGATTCTGTCATAGTTCACGTTATAGACTGGATAAGCGTCGCCCATACCATAATTGGCATTCCATTTCGGCTTGTTGGTCTCTCCCAATACAGCCACCCATAGCGCCTGCGTTACTTCAGTCTGACCCATTTCAAAATCGGATACAGTCACACTGTGTATCGGACTCTCTTCCAACGGAATGCCCGTTCCCGATGAACCCATCTGGAAGGTTCCTCCTTCAATTTCTACTGTTTTGAACGACACACTGCCCACCGTGTAGGTTTTCGTCTTGACCGTAGGAGTTTTCGCTTTGACCGTAATTGTACCCGATACGGTCGTCTCCAGGTTGCTCGTCTTTGCCGTCACACTGATCGGATAGTTCATAATGGACGATGGCGTACCCGTGATCGTATAGGTCTTATAGTCCGCGGAAGTCTCTGCCGAAAGTCCAGCATCAGCCAGTCCCGTTGCACTCCAAATGGCAGAGACGTCAGAGGAGATGACAATCGTCGAAATCGCATCGCCCTTCTCGACCGTCTGATTCAGGTTCGATGTTGTTTCACCTCCAGTTTTTATCGTCAGCACCGGAGCTCCTATGACCTTTATGGTTCCTTGGATCACGTTTTGCGATGACATGCCGTTCTCCTTTCCTACAGCCGATACCGTGAAGTTGAATATTCCCGATACCGTCGGCTTGCCCTGTATGGTCATAACCGTCTCAGACGTGGACGACTGGAGTCCCTGAACACCTACCGGCAAACCGGTGACGGTCATGGTGGCAGGTATGTCAGAACGGATGTTGATGTTCTCTATGCTGCTGCCTGCCGTTACAGTCTGATTCAGCAACTCGGCTGCCGGTGGCTGCTCGCCGATCGGCTCGACAGACAGGACCGGACCGGTAGCGTTGGCTACGGTGATCTTTCCCGACAACTGCGCCGTACGACCGTCCGTCGTCTCGGCATGGACGGTATAGTTAATGACTCCCGTTGCAGCTGGCGTACCGCTGATCGAGGATGTATTATCAATGTTCGGATCTCCGATTGTAATGCCAGATATGTTGTTGTCCTGACTGATGTATAGCAATGCACTCGACTCACTGGCCGTGAAGGTGATTGTCGTAAGGATCTCTCCTACACCGACCGTCTGGGTCGCACTGCCTCCCGTAACTATGATGGTCAGAGGAAGAAGCGGCTCCGTAACCGTCAACGTCGACACCGATGCCGTCGAGGTCTTGCCGTTCTTCGTCGCAGTCACACTGATGCTGCTCACGCCCGTCGCAGTCGCTGTACCGCTTACCGTCAGGGTCTTGCCGTCGTTCGTCGATGAAAGACCCGACGGCAGCGTCGATACTTCGAAGCTTACATCCGACGAGTCTGACGTGAATACAATCGGTGTAATCGGCGTACCCGACGTGACGCTCTGCGTCGATGGGGTCACCGTGACTACCGGTGCCGCCAGTGCCATTACCGTAATTGTGCCCGTCAAGACGTTCGACGTCTTGCCGTTCTTCGTCGCAGAGAGGCTGACATTGTGGACTCCAACTGATGACGGCACTCCGCTCAACGTGAACGTATGCGATGCCGTCACTGGACTGATGCTGATGCCCGACGGGAGACCCGTCGCGGTCAGAGTCACGAGCGAGTCACTCTCGATAACCACATTGCTTATTGCATTGGTCTCCTTCACCGTCTGCGTCAAGCTGCCGGACGCAATGCTCAACACTGGAGCCACCACAGGCTTCGCCGTAACCGTCAACGTCGACACCGATGCCGTCGAGGTCTTGCCGTTCTTCGTCGCAGTCACACTGATGCTGCTCACGCCCGTCGCAGTCGCTGTACCGCTCACCGTCAAGGTCTTGCCGTCGTTCGTCGATGAAAGACCCGACGGCAGTGTCGATACTTCGAAGCTTACATCCGACGAGTCTGACGTGAATACAATCGGTGTAATCGGCGTGCCCGACGTGACGCTCTGCGTCGACGGGGTCACCGTGACTACCGGTGCCTGCGGCTCAAAAACAACTATGGTACCCGTGATTGGAATGGAAGTTAATCCATTCTTCGTAGCGGTGATGGAATAGACGTAGTTACCTGGAAAGAGCGGTGTTCCGGACAACGAGAAGCGGTTTCCTCCTTGTTCGGTAAGGATAATTCCAGTCGGCAGACCCGTTGCCTCTATCTCTGTGTGCGATAAAACGGAATCAGAGATAAACGTGACAACTGGCATGGTCCTGTTGACAATGACCGAGACGTCGGACGACGTTTCAAACGTCAGCACTGGAGCCGCTTTCGGTTTGAGTACTTCGATATTGACTGTTACAGGAGTCGACGTCAACCCGTCAGCCTCGGCTGTAACATCAAAAGTGTATGTTCCCGTCTGTGAAATGTTTCCTGTTATGGTAAGCGTCTTTCCCGATACTGACTGTGAAAGTCCGGATGGCAAGTTCGTAATCGCAAATTCAGCATCTATGTCCGAGGTAATGCTGATGCTTCGGATGGCAGAACCGGCCTCGATGGTCTGCGTCACATTGCTTGATGTTAATACCGGAGCCTGGTCCGTCTTTACAAGTACTGACACTGGCAGAGCATCGGACGACTGAAGACCGGCATTGGCCACTACGGAAAATGAGTTGTATCCAATCGTCGTCGGCCTTCCGTTGAAATATAGTGTATTACCCGTCTGCGTCATGGTGATGCCGTCCGGCAGGGTGGCAGGATCTATTGTCCAACTTTCCGCATCTGCGTTTGTCGACCAGACGGAGATTTCTTGAATGGCATCTCCCAATGTAATGGTCTGTATCGTATTCCGTCCCTTCAAAACTGGTACGGATGCTTCGCCCGGTGCTACCGTGAGAGTTATTGTAAGAGGATCGGATACAAGGCTTCCTCTCGTTGCCGTCACGTCAATAGAGTATGTTCCGGCTGTCACCGGCGCTCCACTGATGAATATTTTGTCTCCTTCTGTTTGCGCCGTGAGACCATCCGGCAATTCCGAAGGTGTCAAATCAAAGACAACATCCGACCCGTCTGCCGTGATGACAACCGGCACAATATCTTCGCCAACCTTGACACCCTGCGTAAGATTTAAACCCGAAAGGGTCGGAATGACAACCGGAGTCGGTGGATCTACTGGTTCGGTGTCGTCTCCTTTCTTCGATAACGTTAGGCACAAGTCCGAAAAGAGCGTCGTGGTAGCACTCCCCCGGGCTATCCAAAGGTATGACGTAGGCGAGGTTGGAGTCAGGTCGATGATCTCACCAGAAGTGACAAGCGACGAGACCGCAACAGACTGCGGCTCCTGATCAGGCGCATATTTTACAAAAATGTGGTCGTGCGTTCCTTCTTGATAACGGTTCATGCGAACACGCACGGATGCAGCTCGGATCAATGTATCCGGATGCGCAGTTAGGTCAATGGCAAACCAGTTGGTGTTGGTACCGAATGCCATGCCGTCATCCGACCAACTGAGAGCTACCGTGACACCATCCGACTTATACGGATTACAGGTTACGTCTGTCGTAAGAAGAGGAGATTGAATACCACCGTTGCATCGGTCCGGCATCTCCCCGAGCTCGAGGTTTACACACTGTACAATCGGAAGTTGAAGAACCGCAGGAGCCGCAAAGGTGATACTGTCTACCTGACGACGCAGGACCGCTTTTTGGTTGCGGTATAGCAAGATGTCTCGCTCTCCAGAGAAGGTGACGCTGTCAGCAGAACTCTCCGCAGTGGGCGTGCCGCAATTCCAGGTCCACATCTCCGTCTGTGCAAAAGACAAAGCAAACAAAGGAAAAATAAGCAGGACAAGAATCTTTCTCATATCATGAATGATAAATGAATACAGTTAAATTAAGGAGAGGATGGCTTCTGAGGTCTTTTATTCCTTTATAAATTTGAACATACGGTTCTTCCCAACCTTGAGAAGATAGGTCCCATTCGCAAGCGACGATACGTCAACTGAAGTCCGTCCCACCTGCTCCGCACGAACGGAGAACAACTCTGCTCCCTGTAGGTTGAGAACTGACAGAGTTCCACCGTTGATGCCTTCTATGTTAAGGATCATCTTCACCGGATTGGGATAAACCCGAATTCGAGACGAAACCAACGATTGCTCGTCCGAAGTCGGAATCTTTTCCGTGAAGTCAAGATGTCCGACAAGTTCTCGAGACGTTGCCGATCGTAGGGAACTACCGTCTTTCCCGACTATTCTCATAACACCCGATTGTGTCAGGTCAATGCTTTGTACCATTGCCATATCATAAGCCTCCTCTTCCGAACCATCCTGCCATACGATGCGGAGATCAGCAGAATAAGCGTGCGTAGAAAATAGCAATGAAGAAAGAAACAAAATCAAATAGCCTAGTCTTTTCATGTTTAATAATAATTGTTTTTTATTTACAAAGATAATGATGCACATAATACATAACTCAATCTGCAATTCTGTCGTACAAAGATAGATAAATATCAAGGACGTTGTAAAAAATACTTTCTTACAATACGTCCTTTATTATCATTGTCTGATACGAGTATATAACTACCATTTTTACATATAACATCTGATATCCTGCCTCTGCCCAGGAAATTACCAGACGTATCATACACAATCCATACGCGTTCCTTATCTTCCATGTACGTTTCGTCAATAGGTGAAATCGTTATTTGTTCCAATAACTGTTTCCATCCTTCGGCTGTCTGATACAATTCCTCTGAGCTGCTACGTAGTATCACAGAAGTGGGAACTACTTCTGAAAATGTTGAAGATGAAGCTCTTGGTGGTGTCAATGCATAACATGTAACATTCTTAAGATTAACGCATCCGGCAAAGGTTCCTGATCCTAATTCTACCAAGTTATTGGTTTCAAGCAAAACAGTCTCTATCGTTTGATTGTCTGCAAACAAGCCATCTGTCAAGGAAACTATCCAGCAATCCCGTTCTCGATATTTAATGACTGCCGGTATATATAATTCTGTTCTATTTGACTCTGTATCCTCAACTGCCTGTAAACGAAGCGCACCCCCACGTGTACACCCCAACACTTCACATTTCAAGTTTGTTATACTATCCTCCACAAACGGTGTTTCCCATATCATGTCGAAGTCCTTCCAATTCTTTTCTGCTGCATATTTCGTTTTACTGCCCTTTGGTACAATCAACAAAATATTGCCCAGTTCATATTTTAGCAGATCATCAACCATTAGCTTGGGCGGTCGTTCCGAACGACTTTTAACCCATATCAGCCCTGTGCACTCTGTCATATTCAGCGTAGTAATTCCTTTAGGTAAGACAAGTCCCTGCAAACCATTTGTCGCATCAAATGTTTTTTCGTCTATTGCAGTGACTGGCAAACTATTACCTTCGACTAAAACACTATCTGGAATAGCAACAATTCCAGCGTATTTTTCACCATTTGCACGAGGAATCATCTTGGCACTCTCCCCTCCTATTTCATAATCTATACGGACGCCGTCTTCATTGTTAATTATAACCGATTTGGCGAAACATTCAGGTATAAAAAGGGTCAAGAAGAAAAGAACAAGTTGCCATCTATTCATAACCATTTTCCTTTCTATTTTTCCGATTCTCAAAAATAAATAAATCAGATGAGAATAAACGAATCACAAAGATGCTATAAAACACAATCTATGTTTTTCTACCCATAAAATATATCTTTTTTGTTATATTTGTAAAGTTGGGTTACTCATTAGTTTGTAAAGATGTTCGATAAAAAACAGGACATATATCTCCCTGCCGAATGGGAAAAACAAAGCGGCGTACAACTGACATGGCCTCATGAGAAAAGCGACTGGAGCAATGAAAACATGGAAGATGTAGTGAAGTGTTTCGCTTCTATTGCAGCTGAAATATCAAAGCGCGAACCGGTTTTAATTGTCTGTAACAACAAGGAGTTGACAAAAAAACAACTTCGAATGGATACGAACATAGATAACGTAATAATGGTACAAATTGAGAGTAATGATACTTGGGCTCGAGATCATGCAGCCATATCTGTCTTATCCAAGGGGGAAAAAGTCTTGTTGGACTTTCGATTCAATGGGTGGGGAATGAAATTTGCTGCTGACAAGGATAATCTGATCAGCAGACGTCTGATGATGGAGGATGTTTTTGAAGAAGACGTAAACTTCATAACAAAACAAGATTTTGTCTTAGAAGGAGGTAGCATAGAGAGTGATGGAAACGGGACTTTACTGACAACATCATCGTGTCTTCTATCAGAAAACCGAAACGAACATGTAGGACAGAATGGAATAATGGAAGAACTGATGAATGATTTTGGCCTCGATGAGTCCAGTGATATCTTGTGGATCAACAACGGAGCGATTGATGGTGATGATACCGATGGCCACATTGACACACTAGCACGATTAGCACCTGATAACACCATCGTATATGTACAGGAATTGAATGAGGAAGCTGAAGACTATTTCGACATGAAACTCATGGAAGATGAACTGCGGACTTTGAAAAACAAAGAGGGAAAACCATATCGATTAATTCCTTTGCCGACAGCAAAAGCATTGACTGATGACGGAAAAATTCTGTTGGATGCTCAAGGAGGTCCAGTGCCTGCAACATACGCAAACTATTTGGTCATCAATGATGCCGTCCTTGTGCCAACGTATAACAACCCTATACTTGACAAACTTGCTTTAAAACAAATTGGTTCAGCCTACAAAGACAGAGAAATCATTGCTATTGACTGTCGTATACTCACACGTCAGCATGGTTCGCTACACTGCGTAACAATGCAATATCCAGAAGGTTTTCTGCAAAAAAAACAAAAATAAGAGACTTATTTTATTATTACGGATATGAAGATCGCTTTGATACAACAAGCCAATAGCGCTGACATACAGCACAACAAAGAACGATTGAAGCAACAAATACGAAAGGCAGCCGAGTTAGGAGCCGATTTGATTGTTCTTCCAGAACTACATAACACACTGTACTTCTGTCAAACTGAAGACGTTCATCATTTTGATTTATCCGAAACAATTCCAGGACCAACAACTGATGAGTTTGGCTCATTAGCAAAGGAAACAGGGTGCGTTCTCGTACTTTCTCTGTTCGAACGCATCTTACCTGGAATCTATCATAATACTGCCGTTGTCATCGAACACGATGGAAACATTGCTGGAACCTACCGAAAAATGCACATTCCTGACGATCCAGGTTTTTACGAGAAATTCTATTTCACTCCTGGAGACAAAGGTTTTGATCCAATAGATACTTCCGTTGGGCGTCTAGGGGTGATGGTATGCTGGGATCAATGGTATCCAGAAGCTGCACGACTGATGGCATTGAAAGGCGCAGAAATTCTTATATACCCGACAGCCATCGGTTATGACCCACGCGATACTCATGAAGAACAACAACGCCAGAAAGATGCATGGATGACTATTCAGAGGGGACATGCTGTAGCAAATGGAATATACACTGCTTCGTGCAACAGGACCGGGCTTGAATTGGATCCAAGTGGCAAAAGCGATGGTATTCTCTTCTGGGGTTCTTCTTTCATTGCAGGACCACAAGGCGAACTAATTCAACAATTAAAAGAGGATTCAGAAGAAATTCTCATAGCCGAAATAGACAGGGGAAGAATGGAGGATGTAAGACGTATTTGGCCTTTCTTTCGAGACCGGAGAATTGATGAATTCGAGGATCTGTGTAAAAGAAGCATTAAGTAAACGCCAACATTTCTTCTGAAGTAGGAATGTTAGTTGATTTCAACTGCTTCATAAAGAAAAATATTTCAATGGAGGTTTTATGGATAAAAACAAAGAAAGAAACTTCAAAGAGATAGCTGACGGATATTCAGCAAAAGAGGCTATATCAGAAGCAAAACGATGTCTGAACTGCAAGATACCTCAATGTGTAAAAGGATGTCCGATTGAAAACGACATCCCTGCGTTTATCCATCAGATATCCATGGGTAACATGGGAAACGCACTGGAGATTATCAACGAAAAAAGCAATCTGCCAGCAATATGCGGCCGTGTCTGCCCTCATGAAAAACAATGCGAAGGACACTGCGTAATGAACAAAAAGGGAACTCCAATCCGCGTTGGAAAACTGGAACGTTTTGCAGCTGACTTCGACTCCGAAGTTGGTCTGATACGCGAAAAAGTCACGCCGAAGACAAGAGGGAAAGTTGCTATCATTGGTAGCGGTCCTGCTGGATTAACCGTAGCTGGAGACTTAGCTCGCATGGGGTTTAATACTGTCATATACGAGAAAGAAGCCGAACCTGGCGGGGTATTGCTGTACGGCATTCCTGGATACAGGTTACCTAAGGATGTAGTAAAACAGGAAACTGACAAAATCGAAGCCCTGGGGGTAACATTTATCACAAATTGCATGATTGGAACGGATATTACAATCGATGAAATGTTCAATCATGGGTTTGATGCTGTGTTTATCGGAAGTGGTACCGCCATACCAAAAACATTGGATATTCCTGGCAAAGAAGCAAAAGGGGTCTTGCAGTCATCATACTTTCTTCGAATGGTCTCTCTCTACAACAACCAGTCTCTTTCCTTGGACGAAGTACCTATTAAAGCAGGAGACATTGTTGGAATCATCGGTGCAGGAAACGTTGCAATGGATGCAGCACGTACTGCGATGCGAATGGGAGCAAAAAAAGTTACCGTATATTATCACAAATCAGAAGAGGACCTGACTTGCAACAAATCAGAATATACAGAAGCTCTCTCTGAACACGTCCAGTTCGCTTGGAACTCGTCCGTAACAGAATTTCTGTCTTCTGAAGGTCGCCTGACCGCCGCACGAATATCTACTCAAGAAGGAGAAAAAGTTGTCAATGTAGACAAATTTCTGTTTGCTGTCGGCAGCAGGCCAGCCAACCGTATTGTTGCATCTACAAAAGGTATTGATGTTAATGACGCAGGATATGTAATTACCCGTGAAAGGCCATACGGAATGACCACTCGTCACGGCGTATTTGCAGGAGGAGATGTTGTACACACACCTCAAACGGTAGTTCTGGCAATGAGAGATGCAAAGAAAGTTGCACAAGGTATTGCACAATACGTTGATGCAAAAAAACTTTTGGAAGATTAATTTTTTATACGAACTATAACATACCGTAATTTGTGGTATAAATAAGATTCCCCGAAGTTTTTTCTTCGGGGAATCTTATTTATGACTTTTTTTTGATTCTTTTTTTTATTTAGCGCTTCAACACTTGATGAACATCATTTCGTACTGAATTAGCATTAAAACCAAATTTTTCATCCAAGACAGTATATGGTGCAGAAAATCCGAAATGGTCAAGTCCAAAAACCACCCCGTCTGCTCCGACCACACGTTGAAGGCACCCAGGAAGACCAGCGGTAAGTCCCATAACAGGAACACCGCGAGGAATAACGGAATTACGATAAAGATCATCCTGTTGTAGGAAAAGTCCCACAGACGGGACCGACACTACATTCGCTCGGATTCCATCCTCTTGTAAGAGTGGTATTGCTTCGAGTAATGTTGCAACCTCCGAACCATTAGCTACAAGAATAATATCTGGATTCTTTTCTTCTCGTACAACGTAAGCTCCACGTTGAACCTTTAATGCTCGTGAATAATGGTCATCTATGTTTCGGATTCCTTGACGAGAGAGAATGAGAGTCGTCGGAGTAAACGTATTTTCCATCGCAAGTTTCCAAGAGACAGTAGTCTCATGAACATCTGCTGGACGAAGTACAAGCATACTGTTTCTACCACTATGATTCTTCAACTCTTCCAGCAGACGTACTTGGCTTTCTTGTTCAATAGGCTGATGTGTTGGCCCATCCTCTCCGACCCGAAACGCATCGTGCGTAAAGACGTACTTAACTGGCAACTCTTGTAAAGCAGACATACGCATCGCAGGCTTCATGTAATCACTGAAGACAAAGAACGTAGCACAAACAGGTATGATGCCACCGTGAAGTGCTATTCCGTTCATAACACAAGCCATTGTCAACTCACTTACACCAGCTTGAAGGAATCCTCCAGAAAAATCTCCCTTTCGAAATGCATGCGTTTTCTTAAGAAAACCATCTGTCTTATCAGAATTGGAAAGATCTGCTGACGAAACAATCATATTTTCAATCTTCTCTGCAAACACTCCAAGTACTTTGCTTGATGCAACTCGAGTTGCTTTGTTTGCAGCCTGTTCTATGCTTGAATAATCAACATCCGCAACTTGACCACTAAAGAATTTTCTAAGCTTCAGTGCCAAATCTGGATGTTTTACTTCCCAATCATGTTGTGTTTCATATCGTTTTTCAACAATTTCCTTCAATTGAAGTTCACGTTCAGCGTACAACTGACGAGTTTCATCAAATATAACAAACGGGTTTTCTGGATCTCCGCCAAGATTGCAAATAGTTCTCTCTACATCGACTCCTGCTGCTGATAAGGGTTGTCCGTGCGTTGATATCAGACCCTCCATCGAACTTCCATCTGACGCAACAGCCCCTTTGGCCATAATCGTATGACCTATGATAAGTGTTGGTTTTTCCGTCTCTGCCAACGCCTTCTCCAATGCATCTGATATGGCTTTGGCATCATGTCCATCAACATCAAGAACGGACCACCCCCAAGCCTGGTATTTTGCAGCAGTGTCTTCTGTTGTTACGTCTTCAACTCGAGTGGATAACTGTACTTCATTGGCATCATAATACATAATCAGATTTCCCAACCCTAGTGTTCCAGCCAAACGACCGGCTCCTTGAGAAATCTCTTCTTGAATACCACCATCACTTATATAAGCAAATGTTTTATGAGCCATCCACTCACCAAATCGCGCAACAAGGAAACGTTCCGCAATAGCTGCTCCAACTGCCATCGTGTGTCCCTGTCCTAAAGGTCCTGATGTATTTTCGATTCCTCGGCTCACATTGACTTCCGGATGACCTGGTGTCGCACTCCCCCATTGTCTGAATTGACGCAAATCATCCATCGAGTATTTCCCAGTAAAGGAAAGTACTGAATATAACATAGGAGACATATGCCCTGGGTCCAGAAAAAAACGGTCTCGATTAATCCAATCAGGATGTTGGGGATCATATACCAAGTATTTTGAGAAGAGTACATTAATAAAATCTGCTCCTCCCATAGCTCCTCCTGGATGACCGGACTTAGCCTTTTCTACCATTGCAGCCGTTAGAATCCTAATGTTATCAGCCGCTCTATTGAGTGTTTCTATTGAGTTCATTGTCAGTTTTTTGTTTCCTGTTTTAAATGCCCTTTGTTTCCATCTCTTCCTTCAAATCAATTTCTTCCCTGTTCGGTCCATAAAATTTATATTGAAGAAATCCGAGCTTCTGCGATGGAATGACCTTGCATCCGAATCCATACTTCATTTTCCACCTCATTTCCTCAGAAAAAAAACCCTGTTTGATATAAGCAGCAACATAAGGATGAACATGAAGAGTAAATTTTTTTATTCCCAGTTTATTGACCATTATGGCAATTTTGCTTTCCAACTGATCGGTAAATAGAATGGAGGGTTTAATCCTTCCCTTGCCATAACAAGTGGGACAGGTCTCTTCTACATCTACAAAAGTAACAGGACGTACTCGTTGACGCGTGATTTGCATGACGCAAAACTTACTCAAAGGCAATACATTATGTTTTGCCCTGTCGTTCACCATCATAGCACGCATATGATCATATAGGGCTCTTTTATGCTCGCTCTCTACCATATCTATAAAATCGATAGATATAATACCTCCCATATCGCGAAGACGAAACTGACGTGCAATTTCTTCAGCTGCTGCCATATTGACATTTAGCGCATTCTCTTCTTGTCCATTGGCAGATTTATTTCGGTTGCCGCTATTGACGTCTATCACGTGCATTGCCTCTGTCTGCTCTATAATGAGGTATGCACCATTCTTAAAAGGTACTATCTTACCAAACGAAGACTTTATCTGCTTTGTTATATTGTATTCGTCAAAAACAGGTAGATTTCCTTTGTAGAGCTTTACTTTCTCACTCGAAGATGCATCAATTAAACCTATATAACTTCTGATTTCATCATAATAGGATTGATTGTTGACAACAATCGAGTCAAACGAGGAATTGAATATATCTCGAATAATGCCTATTGTTCGGCCTATTTCCTCATTTACGCGCGTAATACCTTTCGATTGTTGTGTCTTTCGAACAGCATCATTCCATCTACCCAACAGAACCTTAAGCTCGTTATCTAATTCCGCTGCTCCTTTATTTTCTGCCACAGTCCGAATAATCACACCAAAATGATTCGGTTTCAGACTCTGTATCAACTGCTTGAGGCGCAGACGTTCTTCTTTAGCCTTTATTTTTTGCGAAACGTTGACTTTATCCGAAAAAGGAATGAGTACAAGAAATCGACCTGCAATAGAAATCTCTGAAGTCAAACGTGGTCCTTTAGTCGAAATCGGTTCTTTTGCTATTTGAACAAGAATCTCCTGTCCTGTCTTTAATACGTCAGAAATTGTACCATCTTTCGACAGCTCGGTTGCAAGAATTTTCTTGCCAATAATGGGTGTGTGACGACGATCACCCAAAGCTTGACGAGTAAAATTCTGAAGAGATAAGAAATGCGGACCCAAATCTAAATAATGCAAAAATGCATCTTTTTCGTAACCCACATCTACAAATGCCGCATTTAGTCCCGGCATCAGTTTTTTTACCCTTCCCAAATAGATGTCCCCCACAGCAAAATCATTCGACAACATGCTTTCCTTGTGGACTTCAACCAAACGCTTGTCCTCCAGCAAAGCTATCGTAACCTCTGCGGCCTCTACATCTATAACCAATTCACAATTCACTTCTCTGCTTTTCAAACTATGTTTTTCCTAAAAAAGAAGAAACAAACCTAATGTTCTTTTTCGGAGGACTTTAAGTTTGTTTCTTTTTCCTTTCAAGAAACGAGCATCTTTCTTAAGGCACTCATTTCCCAAGACCTTAAGCAACAGACTATTTGTTCTTCTTATGTCTGTTCTTTCTCAGTCTTTTCTTACGCTTATGCGTAGACATTTTATGTCTTTTTCTTTTCTTTCCGCTTGGCATAATAGTATATTTTTATTATATTATTAGAATTTTTTTCGAAACACTCCTTAATTTTTCACGAAAAACAACAGCCGATTTTAACCTGATGTTCCCAGTGTCTTATTTTACCATGGCACTGAAGGTCTTGGCAGGTTTAAAAGCAGGAATGTTATGCTCTGGAATCTCAATAGCCGTATTCTTTGAAATATTGCGTGCCGTTTTCTTTGCTCTCTTTTTGACAATAAAACTGCCAAATCCTCTCAAGTAGACATTTTCATTCTTTGACAAAGAACCCTTCACCTGCTCCATGAAGGATTCCACACTTCTCAACACCGTCAACTTGTCAATACCCGTTTCTTTTGCAATCGCATTAACAATTTCTGCTTTTGTCATTATTCTATATATTTTGTATTTATTTATCAAACTCTCTTTCTGGTTATGCATAAGCACTCCATACTCATACACTTACCATTTTGGGTTTGCAAATGTAGAGTTTTTATTTTACCCAGCAAAAAAAACTCCCCTAAATTTGTATGCGTTTTCTAACATCACAAACGATTGATTCTTATGTCGACAAACGATACGTTTTTCCCAATTAACACCTTTCAGAAAAAATTGCACGAATGGTATGCTGCCAACCACCGGTCTCTCCCCTGGAGAGAAACGAAAGACCCATATTTGATTTGGTTGTCCGAAATTATCCTTCAACAAACAAGGGTGGCTCAAGGGACTGAATACTACCTTCGGTTTGCTTCTCGATGGCCGACGCTCCAATCTTTAGCCATGGCAAAAGAACAAGATGTACTGAAAGAATGGCAAGGATTAGGATATTATTCCAGAGCTCGTAATTTGCTTACTGCAGCAAGAAATATGTTTGCCACTTTCGGAAAATTCCCCGACTCTTATGAGGAAATCCTGCATCAAAAAGGCATTGGACCTTATACTGCCGCCGCTGTATCGTCGATTGCATACGACTTGCCTTATGCTGTTCTTGACGGCAATGTCTTTCGATTTGTTTCCCGACTTTTCGGCATAGCAACGCCTATCGACTCAGTCGCTGGGAAAAAGGAGTTCTACAAAATGACTGAATCTTTACTTGATAGAACAAATGCAGGACTACACAACCAGGCCATGATGGAATTCGGTGCTGTCCAATGCATTCCGACACGTCCCGAATGCTCTGTCTGCCCTTTCCAATCATATTGCGTTGCACTTTCCAATCATTCTGTTAACAGTTTGCCTGTTAAAACAAAAAGAAACAAATCTAAGGATCGCTTTTTTAATTATCTGTTCCTCTCTGAAAAATCAGAAAACAACGTTTTTACATTGCTGCAAAAACGAACGGGAAGGGATATATGGAAAAATCTCTACGAATTCCCATTAATTGAGTCGGACCATTGTTTTACAGACTTCGAACTTCTACACCAAGGGAACCTCCTGTCTCTTTTTCCCGAAGCAGACAATCCCACCATTCTTTCGCCCTCTTTTTCCATTCGACACGTCCTTTCGCACCAAAACATATATGCCCGATTCTTTTCTATCAGTTTAACAAATCTGCAAGCACCACATGGATACCTTAAAATTCCGATTTCTGCCATCGACACATATCCCATTTCTCGTCTGACTGAAATCTTTTTGGACTCTTTCCTCTCTCAAATCCAAAATAGTCAGTAAATTTACACCCGTTTTTTAGTTTTATTCTGAATAAAGATTAAGAACTTTATGTCTCTGAACAAAGTTATTCTGATTGGCAACGTAGGGCGCGAACCCGATGTAAAATATTTCGATACAGATAGTGCAGTTGCTAATTTTACATTAGCTACTAACGAACGCGGATACACCCTATCCGATGGAACACAAATGCCAGAAAGAACCGATTGGCATAATATTGCTGTCAGACGACGCGACCTCGTTTCGTTTGTTGAACGATATGTCCACAAAGGTAATCTAGTGACAGTTGAAGGAAAAATACGCTACCGCGAATACATGAAAGGGGACATAAAACACTTTGTAACAGAAATCATTGCTGAAAAAGTCGATTTTTTCAACATCGTACGGAAAACAGAAAACAATAATACCGATACTGGCAGCAAAATAACGGAATAAGAATCTACAGTTTTGCTTCCTCAAACTAATCTCCTTTTTATTTTGGCTTCTTTTCCTATACAGTTTTTAGGTTTCGATTTCTCTTCCTATCTCTCTTTCTCCGCCACTATTCTCTTTCTACTTCTTTCGGCTTTTATGTCTGCATCCGAAGTCGCTTTTTTTTCTTTGACTCCAGCTGACATCCAGATTTTACAGAACACCGATCGCAGAAATGACAAGTTGGCCCTGAATTTAATCTCAAATCCTCAACGTCTACTTGCCACAATCCTGACTGGCAACAATCTGGTAAATATCACCATCGTCATTCTTTCTACCTTCACCACTCATCGCATCTTCAATTTTGGAGAACATGCTATCTGGGAATTTATTTTCCAAACCGTATTCATAACATTTCTTTTACTTCTCTTCGGTGAAATTATCCCTAAAATATATGCCACCTTCTCACGACTGGGTGTTGCGAGAAGACACGCTCCCATCCTTTATGCATTCTCATCTCTGTTCTATCCTGTATCCAAAATCCTGATAGGAACTTCTGGCATCTTCAGCAAAAAATTGGAAAAAGCCCACCATACATCCATTTCCGTTGACGAACTGTCTACAGCATTAGAACTCACTAGCAAAAACGAAAAAATATCCGAAGAGAGCGAACTGCTCAAGGGCATTATCAATTTCGGTAACATTTCTGTCAACCAGGTGATGACTGCCCGTTTGAACATGACATGCCTCAACATCTCCTCTCCCTTCAAGAAAGTCCTTAGTCTTGTAGCCGAAACCGGATATTCTCGCATCCCTGTATTCAGCGGTTCTGAAGATAATATACGCGGTATTCTCTATGTCAAAGATCTGTTGCCTCATCTCGACAAAGGAGACAATTTTCGTTGGCAGTCTCTGGTTCGTAATGCGTATTTCGTACCAGAAACCAAAATGATCGATGACCTCCTGACAGACTTCCAGAAAAACAAGATTCACATAGCCATTGTTGTGGATGAATACGGCGGAACTTCCGGAGTAGTCACAATGAAGGACATCCTGGAAGAAATCATAGGTAATATCAGCGACGAATACGACGACGAGGAACCCACACTATATCATAAATTAGGTCCGTCTTCATACCTTTTTGAAGCGAAAATTCCTCTCAATGACTTTTTTCGCATCGAAGGTATTTTCGAAGATGACTTTAACGATCTTTCCGATGAAGTCGAAACACTGGCTGGACTGATTCTCGAAATAAAAGGCGAGATACCTGTCAATAAGGAAAAGATTCTTTACAAGAACTACGAGTTTCTGATCGAAAGAGCGGACAACCGTCACATCGTCTCTGTTCGGCTCAATATTCTCCCACACGAAACTTCCACTCAAAACAAACAATGAAACATATTCTGCTCATAATTTGCACTGCCGTTCTGTTTGTTTCGTGTTCACACGAGACTCCTAAACCTTATGGATATTTCCGAATCGACCTTCCTCAGCATGAATACATATCCTACGATAGCATTTACCCTCCATGCTCCTTTGATGTGTCCGCTTTTTCGCAAGTTATAAACCGCAAGGCTCGGGACGGAAAAAGCGAATGGATTGACATTGTATATCCGTCTCTGAATGGTCGTATTTATTGTAACTACACAGACATAAATGGAAATTTCAGGGCTCTGAGTGAGGATAGTCGTAATCTCGTTTACAAACACACCGTGCGGGCCGATGCAATCATCGAACACCCTTTTGAAAACCAAGAAAACCATGTTTATGGTATTCTCTATGAAATTACAGGTAATGCAGCATCACCAATTCAGTTCATCGTAACCGATAGTACCCGTCACTTCCTTCGTGGCTCGCTCTATTTCAACAATACCCCGAACGCCGACTCGATTGCACCCGTTACCGCATATATCGAATCCGACATTCGACATCTTATTGAATCTGTCAATTGGAAATAAAAGATTCCAGATGCCGCTGCTGAAAATATTCCACCCCACTACTGATAGCCAGATAGGCATCTGGAAAATATCCGAATCCACTTCGGAACTATCCGCCATGCTTCCTCACGAAATTTTGAACGACGATCTTTTTAGTCTTATTTCTGCTCCCTCTCGCCGTAAGGAATTTCTTGCTGTCAGATGCCTTCTGCAAAAGATGACTGATTCTTCCTTACGTATCGCTTACAACAATCGAAAACCCATACTTGTCAACGACAACCGAAGAATTAGCATTTCTCACTCCAAAGATTTCGCAACCATAGCTCTTCTTCCTGAACACAATACATCCGCAATTGATATCGAGTGTTTTTCTGGACGGGCACTTCGAATCGCCGAGAAATTCCTTTCCTGCTCGGAATTACAGTTTATTCAGTCTTCCTCCAACCCGGATTTTTTCGCAACCCTCTTTTGGTCCATCAAGGAGTCTGTATTTAAATCTATGGACGATGGTTGTTATGATTTTCGATCGCATATTACAATTCATACAGATACCTTTCCTTCTTCGCTGAATGGAACTTGCACTGCATCCGAGTCCTGTTCACATAACAAGACATTATTCCATGTCCAATATTGGAAATCTCATCACTTCATTCTGACTTTCGCTTCTCCATTATGAAAATCTACGAATCCATTCTTAAGGCTCGGGCTGAAGGAAGAAAACTTTTGGCTGTACTTATCGATCCCGACAAGACATCATCCATCTCCTCCTTCTCGGATGACCTGCAACCAGATTTCTTCTTTGTAGGAGGTTCTCTTACTTCTATGCCTGTCCAGGAAACCGTATCTTTTCTCAAACAAAAATTTAAATCTCCCGTCCTCCTCTTTCCTGGTAATGCCACACAGCTCTCTGACAAAGCAGATGCACTGCTGTTTCTCTCTCTCATCTCCGGACGCAACCCGGATTTCCTGATCGGACAACACGTCCTGGCTGCACCATTCATTCGCCATTGCGGAATCGAATGTATCCCGACGGGATATATGCTGATTGCTTCTGACAACTTGTCTTCCGTCGCCTACGTCAGCCAGACCATGCCGATTCCTGCCTCTAAAGATGATATCGCAGTGGCAACCGCCATGGCTGGTGAACTGTTGGGACTCCGAATGATATACCTGGAAGGCGGATCTGGAACAACATCTCCCATACCGCCTCATATCATATCTTCCGTCCGGCAACACGTAACCCTACCTCTTATTGTTGGCGGAGGAATCCGGAACGAACAACAAGCAAAACAAGCGTTTGACGCTGGGGCTGACATGATTGTCGTTGGAAATTCTATCGAGACTGATTCAACCGTGGCTGAAAAACTCATCTCTTACATACAATCACTGTAAAACAATTCTCAACATCCCTACCATACAACAATAAACAGGATAACGGTTTCTTGTTTTACCATTTTCTTAATCTTTCATTTTGTTGTTTCAATAAATTATCTTACTTTTGCAACGCAAAAAAACAGACAGATAGTCTGTCTCTTATGCCACGGCGCATTCGTCTAGTGGCCTAGGACGCGGCCCTCTCACGGCTGAAACCCGGGTTCGACTCCCGGTTGCGCTACTCTGAAGACATTTTGTCGTTCCTACGACAAAATGTCTTTTTCTTTTTCCTTTTTTCTTGAAAGTTTTCCCTATATACTCTCCTTTTTCTGTCAAATTAAGTATCTTTGAGGAGATTACAAATTTTACTCATTATTTCTATGACAGATTCTGAAGAAACAAAACAGGCTACCGGGAGAAAACCATCTCCTGAAAAACTGAAGGCCCTCCAACTTGCAATGGAGAAAATAGAAAAAGACCAAGGAAAAGGTTCTATCATGCTTCTTGGCGATGACAAAGTAGAAGATGTTGATGTAATTCCGACTGGATCTATCGGACTCAATGCCGCCCTTGGCGTTGGAGGATACCCGAAAGGACGTATCATCGAAATCTATGGACCGGAATCATCGGGTAAAACCACACTGGCCATTCATGCAATCGCAGAGACTCAACGTCAAGGCGGTATCGCTGCCATTATTGATGCCGAACACGCTTTCGATCGCTTTTACGCAGCTTCTCTCGGTGTTGATATCAACGCTCTGCTCATCTCCCAACCAGATAGCGGAGAACAGGCTTTGGAAATTGCGGACCAACTCATTCGCTCTTCAGCTCTTGACCTGGTCGTGATTGATTCCGTTGCTGCTCTGACTCCCAAAGCAGAACTGGAAGGCGATATGGGAGAAAACAAAGTTGGACTCCAGGCACGACTCATGTCCCAGGCTCTCCGCAAACTCACTGCTTCCATTTCCAAAACCAATACCACTTGTATTTTTATCAACCAACTTCGCGAAAAGATCGGCGTAATGTTTGGTAACCCGGAAACCACAACAGGAGGTAATGCGCTGAAATTCTACGCATCTGTACGACTGGACATACGTCGGATTAGCCAAATCAAAGATGGAGATAAAGTCATCGGAAACCAGACTCGGGTCAAAGTCGTTAAAAATAAGGTAGCACCACCATTCCGGAAAGCTGAATTCGATATTATGTTCGGCGAGGGAATCTCCGTGACTGGCGAAGTCGTGGATCTCGGAGTTGAGTTTGGAATCATTAAGAAAAGCGGCTCTTGGTTCAGCTATGAGGATTCCAGACTCGCCCAAGGACGTGATGCGGTCAAACAGTTACTCAAAGACAACCCGGAACTTCTCGACGAACTCAAGGTCAAAGTATTCGAGGCCATGAAGAATCACAAAAAAGAATAACTTTTTAGTACTACAATGAAAAAACATCTTTTATTCCTTTCTGCTGCCCTGACATTGGGCTTGCTGCTCTCCTCTTGTTCTTCCAGTTCCAAAACTGGTTCGTCAGGTACCCTGCTCGGACTTTGGCAGTGCACTGACGTATCTTCTTCCGTTGCTGGCAAAAATATAAGCGGACTCACCGACAATAAATATCTCAAACTCTTTACTATCGGCTTCGCTGGCATCAACAATGGTGTCTATGCTCGCGTCGGACAATCGGGTTCTGGAGTGACTGCGGACCTCTCTGCCGTTGCTGCTGCTGCTTCCGCTCTCTATTCTGGGACTGGGAAAGCATCCGATTGGAAGAAATTTCTGACTCGCGGTTCTTTCTCGACGGATGGCAATACGCTTACCCTCACCCGCTCTAACGACGGAGGTGTAGAGACCTATACCTATTCTATCTCTGGCAATACGCTCTCCCTCTCTCAGGAAATTGCAAACGCCTCCTCCAATGCCACTGTTTCCAACGTGGTTTCAGTTCTCAACTCTGTATTGGGCTCTCAACAGCAAATCAACACATCAGCCAATATTGTTTATACCTATAAAAGAGCAACCATCGCCGAGATCATTGCCTCGTTTAAGAGTATGAATCAGTAACAATTCCTTTTTTAGCAAACAAAGCGGGCCGCAATCATTATGCGGCCCGCTTTGTTTCTTATGCTTTTTCTTAATGCACAGATACTATTCGGTCTACTACATATCGGCTCATACCTCTCCAAGGCAATGTTCCATTGTATTCTTTGTAATGTAACTCTACCGTTTTGCTGCTGCAACGCATCAATGAATCAGCCACCGCCTGATCCTCTACGGAGAATTCAAACTCATTCGACTGAACCAATGATGTACCTGCCTTCATTCCGTTTCCCTTAAA
The DNA here is from genome assembly GCA_002393965.1 of Bacteroidales bacterium UBA4363. Lineage (GTDB taxonomy): Bacteria > Bacteroidota > Bacteroidia > Bacteroidales > Paludibacteraceae > UBA4363. The sequence goes on from DGSL01000028.1 coordinate 79,305, forward strand.
GCCTGCCTGTATCAGCTTCCCTTCATTGGTCTTGAACAGATAACCCTTATTCACTACATAATTCAACTCGCCGGCTTTTACTCCCTCTCCAAATACGAAATAGAAATGGAAATAAAACCATCCTCCGCAGACCAGCAAAAGTAAAAACACAACCAGACATCCGATTTTCTTCAATTTCTTGACAAAACTCTTCTGGGGTGTAGCCGATACTTCCTGTATCACATCTTTTTCGTCATTCGTTTCCATTTTTATTCTGTGATTAGTATTTTATGCAAAAATAGAATCTTTTCTTTTATACAATTCCCCCGTTCTCCTGCTTTTTCATAATTCAGATCTTTTTTTGATTTCTGTCCGGGTAAAAGAAGGAGCAGATAATAACAATCCATTTCGGGGTGTCTTTTATCTCTTTATTCGCCCTGACGCCATTCGTCCTTCGCCTTCTCGTATTCCTTTGCCGCCAAAGCCAGTTTCTCATACCATTCCGCACCGAATTTCCGAATCAACGGTTCCTTTAGAAATTCATACACGCGTACTCCAAGCGACAATCCTTTCTTTTCTGCACACTGACACAGTTTCCAGCGATGGTAATTGACCCCGACAAATCCTTTGTACCGTGTGACACGTATTGGGTATAAGGAACACGAAATAGGTTTCCTGAAACGTATCCTGCCTTCCAGATAGGCTTCTTCCAGCGCACATTTCGTAATATTACCATCTTGATAGGAAAAAACACACTCTCGACCGTTTACAATAGAGGTCACCTCATCACCCTCATTGTCTGTATACGACACCCCTTGCTTCGCAATCACAGCTTTTGCAACAGGCGTAAGACGCGACTCTATCTCTGGCAACGCAGCCTCTATCTCCTCTTTTTCACCGGGCTCCAACGGTGCTCCCGCATCACCTTCCACACAGCATTCGCCCCTGCATTTCTCCACATCACAGACAAAACACTTGTCAAACACGTCAAAACTGACTACCGCATCATCTATCTGTATCATCGTTTCTGATCTTTGTTTCTTTTGATTCTATATTTTCTCCTCTCCTCTCTTCTCTTTCCCTTCGTTCCTGGGCTCGGTGTCTTGCCAGGATTTCCCACTCATTCTCCGCCTTCTCCGTTCGCATGGTTCGATGCACCTTCTTCCCGTTCCCTCTTATAATAGAGGCGAAGTGCGCATTCTTCTCATTCACTTCCGACTCGGTTTCTCCACTCACCCGGGACGCATTTCTTCGGGCATACTCTTTCCAGTTTCGGTACGTCCCTTTGGTTTCTATTCCTCTGCTCGTCTCTATGTAATGACACATCGCCACGCCCAGCGCATCTGTTGCATCCAGTTTCTCTGGCATCATGGCATCTGGGATGTGCAACATGCGTTGTAGCATGTACGCGACCTGCTCCTTGGCTGCCTGACCGTTACCCGTGATCGCCATTTTTACCTTCAGCGGCGCATACTCTGCTATGGGAAGCTCACGGTACAACCCGGCGGCCATTGCCACTCCCTGAGCACGGCCGAGTTTCAGCATCGATTGCACGTTCTTCCCGAAGAAGGGAGCCTCCAGACACATCTCATCCGGAACGTAACGGTCAATCAGTGTAACCAACTCTGTGAATATCTGACGTAAGGTAAGATAGTGATCCTTCACTTTACGGAAATCCAACACACCCATATCCACCAGCTCTGGCTTATTGAGACTCGTCACACGCAACAACCCATATCCCATGACATTACTGCCTGGGTCAATCCCCAATATCAGCCGTTCCGGTCGCTTTGTCCCTTGATTCGCCTTTTCCATCTTTTTTTGTATTCTCTTCCTGATGACTCGGTGTCTTATTGCAGAACTTCCATCAACGTCGTGAATCCCAACACCGTTTCTCCGAATTTCTGCCGTAGCATCATTTCCGTTCTCTCTCGTTCCCTTTCCGCCCATGCTTCATAGACCACCATGCTCTCTGCGCGCAACTGGACCGAGATGGCTACCGACTCGTCTCCAAATCCGGAAGAAGACATCACACGACTCACCACCGGATCCTTCAACACTCCTGTCGCTTCCATTCTCGGCAGATGTTCTGCCCGCAACCATTCCAGAAAGGTCTCTACCCTTTCTTCTTCCATACAATACGTTGTGTTACAGATAATCATTCTTCCTCCCTGTTTCCCGCTTTCCTTATGGCATTTCTTTCCCGTCTCCAGCCGGCTCGAAGAAGCTGAAATTCACGTTGCCGTAGTGTCGGTGCTCCACAAAATATCGATGCTCTGAGAAGTCCTTCTTAGGACCATGCTCAAGGACGAATAGCCCGCCTTCTTTCAGTAGGTGTCCCACCATGATCATGTCCGGCAACGAGTCCAGTTCCTCCATCTGATAGGGAGGATCGGCAAATATCAAATCATACTTTCTTCGACAACTTTTCACGTATTTGAATACATCGCCTTGGACCACTTCCATATTCTCAAAACCGAGAACATCTGTCATTTTTCGGATGAAAGCGGCATGCAGGCGGTTCTTCTCCACCGTCATAACCGTACGGCATCCTCGCGAGGCGAACTCATACCCGATACTGCCGGTCCCTCCGAAGAGATCCAACACGTCCAGCGACTCCATCTCCACACGGTTCGCCAATACATTGAATAACCCCTCTTTCGCAAAGTCCGTCGTCGGACGTGCCGTCAGCCCCTGGGGCGGGTCGATTTTCCTGCCCCTGCGACTCCCACTGATGATTCTCATCTTTCCCGTTTCTTTAAGAAAAGAAGAGGGATTCGCTACTGGCTTGGCAACGCATCCCCCTTTTTATGGTTCTCTCCGGATTTCAACATCCGGATTATCCTGATTCGTATCTTTTGTCTCTTAACGCTCCCAGTTTCCGATGTTGTTATTCGGTTCCGATGCGTCTCCGACCTTCAGACCTGGATAGCGTCCCAGATCTTCCTGAGCCGATTTCAGGTTCGCAAGCTCCTGCTTGTCCAGATCGCTCAGGTAAGTCTCGTATGCAGCCGTTGCCTCAAACAGCGGAAGCTTGATTCCGTTCGATTCGGACTCTCCCTTCTTCAACTCGAACGCCATCTTCGGATTGGAATGCGGAATGTACTGTAACTCCTCTATCGTCTTGGCATCATACTTACCTTCAAACAGAGCTTCCAACACGTTTACGTACGACGTGTCACGACTGAAACCCTGCAGACCCCACTTCTGGATCTCCGCCTGATTTCCGCTTTTCACAATCGCCAGAGCCTTCTTTTCCGTCAGACCGTTCTTCAACTGATCATCCGTCAAGTCGCCCTCTTTCTTCACCTGTTTCATCTTGCCGTTTCTGATAAAATCAATCAGCGTATCGAAACTGGCTGTATATACTCCGTTTTGATTCTTGTACTCAATCTCTGCCTTGCGGATGTCTATCAGTTTGGCGATGATATCCCGCTCGCGGGCGTCTTTCGCGTCATTGAACTCGATTGGGCCTGTAATGCTCCTGTAGCACATGATGGCCAGCAGAACGGCAACAACTCCCAGTACAACTCTCATTACTAATTTCAGATTCATAAGTCCGGTTTTGAGTGTTATGTTTGTTTTTCCTTTTTCAGCGAATTATCTTTGACTTCGTTTTTTTACATACACAAAGTCTCCGCAAATGTAGAAAAGTTTTTTGTATCAGACCACCCTCTCCTTGCTATTTTTTATCTTCGTTTCCACATTTTTTTACGCAACGCATGCTGTCCAATTTCCTTAGTGATAAGATTTCTTCCTTCCTGCCTTTCTCTCCCACCGACGAACAGCGGCGACTCATTCTCGCGCTCTCCGCTTTTATCTTCAATCGGGACCCCTCCTCCGTTTTTGTCCTGCGAGGCTATGCCGGAACCGGCAAAACATCGGTCATCGCTGCGCTCATACGCGCCATGCTTTTTTTCCGACAGCGAACCACGCTGCTCGCTCCCACCGGACGCGCCGCCAAGGTCATGGCTGCCTACGCTGGCTCGCCGGCCTATACCATTCATAAGAAAATCTACCGACAGAAGACGCTCGGCGAACCCTCTTTCGCTCTCGCTCAAAACCTCTCCCCTCACACTTTTTTTATCATCGACGAGGCTTCTATGATCTCCAACGGCGGCGACTCCGAAGCTTCCTTCGGCTCTGGACGACTCCTCGACGACCTCATCTCTTTTATCTACTGCGGCAACGGATGCCGGATGCTGCTCATCGGCGATGATGCTCAGCTCCCGCCCGTCGGACAGGACCACTCGCCCGCCCTCGACCTCAACCGACTCCGCTCCGCAGGACTCAGCCCTACCGAATTTTCTCTTACGCAGGTCGTGCGACAGGACCAGTCTTCTGGCATACTCTTCAATGCCACCGCCGTCCGGCATCTCATTGACAACTCCACCCCTCCCTCTCTGCCACGACTCTCCGCCGATCCCTTCTCCGACGTGATTCCTATCTCCGGCGCCCGACTTATCGAATGCCTCAACGATGAATACGCACGCACCGGACTCCACGAGACCATCGTCATCACTCGCGCCAATTGGCAGGCCCTGCAATACAACCAAGGCATACGACACCAAGTGCTGCAACGCGACGACGAAATCGGCAACGGAGACCTCATCATGATTACCCGCAATAATTACTTCTGGTCCCAAGACTATGACAACATCGAGTTCCTCGCCAATGGCGACATCGCCGAGGTGACACGCATCCGCTCCGTCCGCGAAATCTACGGACTACGCTTCGCCGACCTCTCGCTCCGACTCCTCGACTACGACTGCGATATCGATGCACGCATCCTTCTCGATGCACTCTACGCCGATACACCACAGAAGGTTCTTCTACTCCAGAACCAGCTCTTCCAGGCTGTGGCGGAGGACTACGCTCACATCTCCAACCGACGCGAACGATTCAAGCAGATGGCGCAGGACCCCTATTTCAACGCTCTCCAAGTCAAATTCGCCTATGCCGTCACCTGCCACAAGGCACAAGGCGGACA
>DGSL01000025.1:0-27912 GCA_002393965.1 Bacteroidales bacterium UBA4363
CGTCGTTCAGCTGGTCTGCCTTGAGGTCAACCAACCGTTCATCATCGAAGTCAGCGTATGCAAACTTCAAGCTGTGATTGTGCATAGCCTGATAGCAAAGCGTTGACTTACCGCTTCGCCTGACACCAATGACTACCTGTGCCTGAGTGCTTTTAAAATCAATCAAAGTTTCTTCACGCCGCTGGCATAATGCCTCTTCAGCTCTGCTTTCCATTTCCTCCTGCTGGTCAGTGAGGATGAATTCCAATGTCCTTTTGTCAACCATAACGATGATATTTTGGGTGAAAAAATACGAAGAAAAAACGTAAAACGCGATATTTTACATAAAAACATAGCATCAGAATACGATATTTTACAAGAAATGACGTTTTAGAACGCGATATTTTACATAATAACGCCACAATTTTAAAAGTGTAGTTTTGACATTTAACCTTTAGAACGCGCTACGTCCAATGCTTGTGACGCTATTCGGGATTGTGACGCTCGTCAGTCCTGTGCAGTATGCGATTATCCATAAAATGCCAAATACATTATTTATTATCAGAACATAGAAAACGGGGAAGGAATTCAATTCCTTCCCCGTTTTCTGTGGTTATATTGCCCTACTCTGAGAGGGCAAAATTCTTCGTTTAGAAGTTGAAGAACTTGTTGGCGTTGTTGTAGCAGATGTCTTCGATCATCTGGTTGACACGCTGCTCCTCATATCCGGTGTAAGGGATGAGGCCGTTCTCGATGTCGTTTCCTACGAGGTTGCAGAGGGTACGACGGAAGTACTCGTGACGAGGGTAGGAGAGGAACGAACGGCTGTCGGTAAGCATGCCGACGAAGCGGCTGAGCAGACCCAGCAAGGAGAGTGCATTCATCTGCTTCTCCATACCGTCTTTCTGATCGAGGAACCACCATCCGGAACCGAACTGGATCTTGCCCGGAACGGAGCCGTCCTGGAAGTTACCCAGCATGGTAGCGATTACTTCGTTAGCGCAAGGGTTCAGGTTGTAGAGGATGGTCTTCGACAACTTGCCTTCTACGTTCAGTTCGTCAAGGAAGTGTGAGCAAGCCTTTGCCGTCGTGAACTCACCGATAGAGTCAAAGCCGGTGTCGGCACCGAGCTGGTTGAACATCTTGGTGTTGTTGTTACGGATGGCACCGTAGTGGTACTGCTGTGTCCATCCAGCATTGTAGTCCATGATGGCCATTTCCTTGAGGAATGCATGCTTGAACTTGCGCTGTTCCAGTACAGAAGGAGTCTGTCCGGAGAGTGCCTTGCCCAGGATGGCATCGATTTCGGCATTGGTGTATGGTTCGTCATAGAACTCCTCGATACCGTGGTCGGAGAGTTTACATCCTTTGGATGCGAAGAAGTCGTGACGCTTCTGTAGTGCTGCGATGAGGTCGGCAAAGGTGGCGATGTTGGTATCGGAAACCTTCGAGAGTTTCTCGATATAGCCTTTCCAGGTTGCTGCCTCGATATTCATGGCTGCGTCAGGACGCCATGCCGGAATCATGCGGGTCTTGGCAGACTTGTCAGCAGCCACCATGTCGTGCCACTCAAGGGTATCGACAGGATCGTCCGTGGTACAGACAACTTCTACATTATAGAAAGCCATGAGTCCCTGAGGCGTGAACTTCGGATCGTTGGCAATAAGGTCGTTGCACTTGTCATATATAGCCTTTGCGTTCGTTGGGTTGAGCGTCTCGTTGATGCCGAATGCCGTCTTCAGTTCCAGGTGAGTCCAGTGATAGAGCGGATTGCGGAAAGTATAAGGAACCGTTTCAGCCCACTTCTCGAACTTCTCCCAGTCGGAGGTGTCCTTTCCTGTGCAGTAACGCTCATCCACACCGTTGGAACGCATGGCGCGCCACTTGTAGTGGTCGCCCATGAGCCAAATCTGTGCAATCGACTCGAAGCGTTTGTTCTCCGCAACCATCTGCGGAATCAGGTGGCAGTGGTAGTCAATGATAGGCATTTTCTTTGCGTGCTCATGATAGAGCTTCTGAGCCGTTTCCGTCTGCAACAGGAAATTCTCATCCATAAATTTCTTCATAGTACTTGTGAATTTTTTAGGTATTGAAATTTGTGAAATAAAATTCGGTTAATCAACCTCAAAGGCAAGAGAACAAAAGGGGGGACGGGAGACCGGAATCCCCCTTGACCTTGCGCAGACAAAAATAAAAGGATTTTTTGTTTTTTCAAAAACAATTCGGTAAATTTGTACTCCGTAAGTGCAGTGAGAAAAGCGAGTCTGCATAAGGAACAAAACAATTTTTAAATAACACTAATATTATGAAAGAGTTAAACAAGAGAACAGCTCCCAAGTCGGTGGCTCCAGAGAGAATCATTCAATTCGGAGAAGGAAACTTCCTTCGTGCTTTTGTAGATTGGATTATCTACAACATGAATCAGAAGACGAACTTCAATTCGAGTGTCGTAGTGGTTCAGCCTATCGATAAGGGTATGGTGGAGTGGCTGAACGGCCAGGATTGTCTGTACCACGTGAACCTGCAGGGGTTGGATGAAGGTAAGGCCGTAAACAGCATTACGCGTGTGGATGTTATCTCTCGTGCTCTGAACCCATATTCGCAGAATCAGGCCTTCATGGCTCTGGCTGACCAGCCTGAAATCCGTTTCGTGATTTCCAACACGACGGAGGCTGGTATTGCTTTTGACGACAGTTGTAAACTCAGCGACAAGCCGGCATCGTCATATCCGGGCAAGTTGACTCAGTTGCTCTATCGTCGATTCAAGACTTTCAACGGAGATCCGACGAAGGGTTTGATCATCATGCCTTGCGAGTTGATCTTCCTGAACGGACATCACCTGAAGGACTGCATCAAGAAGTACATCGAACTGTGGAAGGCAGACTTCGGTGCTGACTATGCAGCATTCAAGGAGTGGTTTGAGAAATACAACTACGTTTGCGCTACGCTCGTTGACCGTATCGTTCCAGGATTCCCACGTGACACCATCGAGGAAATCCGCGAGCGAATCGGATACCGTGACGACCTTGTAGTAAAGGCAGAGATTTTCCACTTGTGGGTAATCGAGAAGGCCGAGAATATGACCGTAGAGCAGATGCGTGAGGAATTCCCGGCCGAGAAGGCTGGCCTGCACGTACTGGTTACGGACAACGAAAAGCCATATCACGAGCGTAAGGTGACGTTGCTGAACGGACCTCACACGGTTCTTTCGCCGGTGGCATTCCTGAGCGGAGTCAATATCGTACGTGATGCTTGCAACCACCCGGTAATCGGAAAGTATATCCACAAGGTACAGTTCGATGAGCTCATGCAGACTCTGAACCTGCCAATGGATGAGTTGCAGAAGTTTGCGGCTGACGTACTCGACCGCTTCAACAACCCATTCGTTGACCACCAGGTAACGTCCATCATGTTGAACTCCTTCCCTAAGTATGAGACAAGAGACCTGCCAGGTGTGAAGATCTATCTCGAGCGCAAGGGCGAACTGCCAAAGGGTCTCGTCTTCGGATTGGCAGCCATCATTACCTATTACAAAGGTGGCAAGCGTGAGGACGGAACGGAAATCGTACCGAACGACGATCAGAAGATCATGGATCTGCTCAAGAACCTGTGGGCAACCGGTGACACGCAGAAGGTGGCAGAAGGCGTGCTCGCAGAAGAGTATATCTGGCATGAGAATCTGAACAAGACCGTTCCGGGTCTGACCGCAGCAGTAAAGGGTTATCTGGATCTGATTCAGGAGAAGGGTATGCTTGAGGCAGTCAAGACGATTCTCTAATATTGTAACCAGAATAGAAAAAAGAGCATCCTCTCTCAGGAAGAAAGAATGCTCTTTTTTTCTACCTTAAAAATAAAATCAATCACTCAATCCATTAAACATCAGACTCCGGTATCAACGACAACAGACAGACGTGACGTACCCGCCAATCATGTCTCGTAGATCAGAGTCCTATGAATTAACACAAACATCAACTATGGCTAAATTCATTAAAATCAATCCGTCCGACAACGTGGCTGTGGCTATCGAGAACTTGTCGAAAGGCGAACAATTGAATGTGGAAGGAACAGAGGTGACGCTGATCGAGGATGTTCCAGCAGGACATAAGTTTACCCTGAAAGATGTAGCCGAAGGGGAAGATGTCATCAAGTATGGTTTCCCGATCGGACATGCCAAGAAGGTCTTGAAAAAAGGCAGTTGGGCATACGATGAGAATATCAAGACGAATCTCAGCGGCTTGCTCGAATATACCTGGAATCCGACAAAGGTGACCCTTGACGATACGGACCGAAAACTGACTTTCAAGGGTTACAAACGAGCAAACGGAGAGGTGGGTATCCGTAACGAGATCTGGATTGTCCCGACCGTAGGATGCGTCAATGGTATCGCAGACAATATCATCACCGAGTTCAAGCGCGAGATAGGGAGTGACGTGAAAGTGGATGCCATCGAGGCTTTCAAGCACAACTATGGTTGCTCTCAGTTGGGTGACGACCATGAATCTACCAAGAAGATACTTCGGGACATCGTCCTGCACCCGAATGCAGGCGGCGTGTTGGTTCTGGCACTCGGTTGTGAGAACAACCAGCCGGACGTATTCGAGGAGTTTCTGGGTGATTACGACAAATCCCGCATCAAATTCCTCATCACACAGAATGTGGAGAATGAGGTAGAAGAGGGAGTGAAGATCCTGAAAGAACTTTACGCTCAGGCTTCGAAGGACGTGCGTACGGAGGTTCCTCTTTCCGAACTGAAGGTCGGTCTGAAGTGCGGAGGTTCGGACGGATTCTCCGGAATTACAGCCAATCCTCTCCTGGGTGTGTTCTCCGATTTCCTTGTGGCTCAGGGAGGAACCACCATCCTGACCGAGGTGCCGGAGATGTTCGGTGCTGAAACGATTCTGATGAACCGTTGTGAAACGAAGGAACTCTTCGACAAGACCGTACATCTGATCAACGACTTCAAGGACTACTTCCTTTCGCACGGCGAACCAGTAGGGGAGAATCCATCTCCGGGAAATAAGAAGGGTGGTATCTCTACCCTCGAAGACAAGGCGCTTGGCTGTACGCAGAAGTGTGGCAAATCCTATGTGAAGGATGTGCTCATGTACGGTGAACGGCTCAAGACAAAGGGTCTGAATCTGTTGAGCGCACCGGGTAACGACCTGGTTGCTTCCACTGCCCTCGGAGCGGCTGGCTGTCAGATGGTGCTCTTCACCACCGGACGCGGTACTCCTTTCGGCTCTTTCGTTCCGACCATGAAGATTTCCACTAACACCCCTCTCTACAAGAAGAAGGGTAATTGGATTGACTTCAATGCCGGACAGTTGGTAGATGGTAAGTCCATGGATCAACTCAAGGAGGAGTTCATCGATTACATCATACGGGTGGCAAATGGTGAGCTGGTCAACCATGAGAAGCATGATTCCCATGCAATGGCCATCTTCAAGAGAGGCGTTACCCTTTAACGAAGGGGTTGCATTATAAGAAACAAAGGAGGTCGGAACGTCAGTTCCGACCTCCTTTGTTCTTTTGGGGAAACGAAAAGCATTCTTATGTTGTTCAGAATGTCTCTTCATCGAGATTCAATAAATAAGTCGGAGCAACCTCGTCTCTTTTACAAGTCGCAGTCGCTGGACTTGTGCCTGGATCCTATGAATTCAGTTGAAGCAGCAGGGTATCAACGGCAGCGGGGATATTGTCCGGATGTTGTTCCAGTGCATGGACAAAGGCACTGCCGACAATGCCTCCTGAGGCGTGTCGGCACGCAGAATCATACGTTTCGCGGTTTGAGATGCCAAAGCCGATAAGACGTGGATTCTTCAATTTCATGGCATTGATGCGGTCGAAGTATGCTTCTTTGCTGCCTGCGAAACTCTTCTGCATACCCGTGGTAGAGGCGCTTGACACCATGTAGATGAATCCGTTGCTGTTGTCGTCAATCTCGCGGATGCGTTCATCCGATGTCTCAGGGGTGATCAGCAGGATATTCTCAAGGTGAAATCTGTCGGCCGTTGTCTTGAACTCTTCCAGGTATTCGCGCATAGGCAGGTCCGGAATGATAAAACCGTCGATTCCGATTTCAGCACAGCGGGCACAGAACTTCTCGAATCCGTAGCGGAGTATGGGGTTGATATAGCCCATGAAGACGAGCGGGATGCTGACTTCCTTGCGGATATCCTTCAACTGATCCAACAGGAGGCTGAGTGACATGCCGTTACGCAGTGCTATGTTGGAAGAATTCTGAATGACGGGGCCATCGGCAAGTGGATCGCTGAACGGAATGCCAATCTCTACGAGGTCGATTCCTTTCTGCTCCAAGGTGCGGATGATAGTGACCGTGTCATGAAGATGTGGAAATCCGGCACTGAAATAGACAGAGAGAATACGGCTTTTCTTGTTCTGAAACAGTAGGTTTATGCGGTTCATAGAATCGTTTTTTTTTATTTGTGATAGAAAAAAGTTTATTTTCAATTGTCCTTATTTTTGAGCTATGGCATAGTTCGAGTAAACCTTATTTTTATTTAGACCTTTTTTGCCAAGGAAATGATGAAGCAAGCTTATCATTGTCCGGGTTTCAAAAGTTCGACCTCTGCTCATCTGGCTCACAAAAAAGGTCTTATTCGTCTGAGGCGGTCATTCTTTGGCAGAATCTCTGAAGAGCTGCCATGTCCTTGATTCCGGGTGAGGTCTCAAAACGGCTGTTGAGATCGTACCCTGCCAGTTTCGGATGGTGGAATCGATGCAGCTCCTCCAGACTATCTTCTCCAATTCCCCCACTCAACAGAAACGGGGTATTGCCGGAGTACTGACGTAGCAGATCCCAGTCAAACGTCCTGCCACTGCCTCCGTAAGTACTTGTCTTCGTATCGAAAAGGAAAAGGTCGCAGCCCCCCTCGTAATCGCTGATGGCTTCCAGGTCATCGGCTTCTCCTATGGAAAAAGCCTTGATGATGCAGAAACCTTCTTCCCTCATCTGGACACATTGAACAGGTGTTTCAGCTCCGTGAAATTGCAATGTGTCCAAATGGAAGCGTTTTGCTGTCTCCCGCATGACGGAGAGAGACTCGTTGACAAACACCCCAACGCGCTTCGTGTCATCGGGCAGGGAGTCAATGGATGCAACGTCCAGACAGTAGGCATAGCGAGGGGAGGGAGGATAGAATACAAATCCCATCAGGTCAGGATGGATTACGGAGCCAATGCGGCGGATATTGTCCGCCTCCCGCATGCCGCATATTTTCAAAAGTTTTCCGTTGATCATTTTCTGAGTTGTGAGATGAATTGTTGCAGGGCTTCGCCCGGATGATTCTGCTTCATGAAATTCTCACCCATGAGAAATCCTCTGTATCCCAGTTTCCGGAGGTGGATCACGGTGTCTGGATGGCTGATGCCACTTTCGCTGATATGCACCGTCTCTTCGGTGAAGTGTCGGGCCAGAACTTCGGACACGGATACATCCGTGACGAAGGTTCTCAGGTTGCGGTTGTTGACTCCATAGACATCGGCACCGAGATTCAGCGTTGCATTCAGTTCTTCCAGATTGTGAACCTCAAGCAGCACTTCAAGTGATATCTCGTGAGCCAGCAGGATAAAGCGTCTCAGCGTATCCACCGGAATGGCAGAGGCAATAAGGAGAATGGCGTCGGCTCCGATTGCTTTTGCCTCGTGGATCTGCAGTTCGTCAATGATAAACTCCTTGCGGAGAATCGGACAGTGGACATGGGGGCGGACCTCCTCAATAAACGAGGGCTCTCCCCCGAAGTACGGAGTATCCGTCAGGATGGAAACGGCTGCGGCACCGTTCCTGTCATAAGCAGGGATGACCTCCAAAGGGTCGGCATCGGCGTGAATCCACCCTTTTGAAGGTGATTTGCGTTTGAACTCGCTGATGATGCCATGGTCGGAACGGGTCAAAGCGGAGCGCAGACTCAGGGTCGGACGCGAATAGAGAGGGCGCTGTTGGAAATCCTGAATGGTGACGTGAGGTTTCACCTCCGTCTCCAGCATATTTCGCTTGTCGTCGAGAATTTGAGAGAGAATCGAGTCCATGGGGATGCAAATGTCGTTAAAAAGTACCGTACTTTGTTGCTCTTTATTGGTATATCTCGATAAATTTCCGGAAGGCATTCTTTGCTTTTCCGCTCAAGAGACTCTCACGGGCAATGCCTACGCAGTCATCGAAAGAGAAATCAGGTCGGGCGGTACGGATTGCGATGGCAGAATTGGCCAGCACTGCATTGCGCTGTTCCTCCGTTGATTTATTCTCCAATACATCCATGAAAATCCTTGCTGCGGACTCCACGCTGTCGCCTCCACTGAGTGAAGCCTGAGGGATGGTCCGGAACCCGAGTTCTTCTGGAGTGACGATGATTTCCTTCTCCTTCGTGACAATCTTGGAGGGTGCGGTAAGCGATATCTCATCATATCCGTCGATGGTATGGATGAGCGTATAGTTGATACCGATCTTCTGTGCGATGTAGTTGTATAACCGCAGTTTCTCCAGATTGTAGATCCCCCATACCTGATGTTTAGGTTGTGACGGATTGATCAGCGGCCCCATCAGATTGAAGAACGTAGGGACCGCAAGCGCCTTGCGAACCGGAGCCGCGTATTTCATACCGGGATTGAAAAGTGGAGCGTGGAAGAAGCAGAAATTGCACTCATCCAACGCACGGCGCAGTACGTCTTCCTCATTCGAGAACCGTGCGCCGTAAAACTGCAGCACATTGCTGGCTCCGCTGACGGATGTCGCTCCGAAATTTCCATGTTTGCTTACCTTGAATCCAGCGCCAGCCAGGACAAAGCAACTCAGCGTGGAGATATTGAACGTATTCTTTCCGTCGCCGCCTGTTCCGACGATATCGATGGTCTCCATGTCATCGAAGTGGACCTTTTTAGCCGTGAGAAGAAGAGCGTCCCGGAATCCGATGAGTTCGTCCAGTGTCGTTCCTCGCATGATGAAAATAGTCATGAAGGCGGCAATCTGTTCGTTAGAGAACTCTCCGTCTGCCATTCTTAACATGATGTCTTTCGCTTCTTTCTGCGAGAGGGTCTCGTGAGATGATAATTTAAGAAGTATGTGTTTCATGATTCTGTTCTCTTATGTGATGTAATCTTCCTTTTTTTTTGTTTCAGTGCGTCAGGAAATTTCGGATGATCTCCGATCCCTGTGGTGTCAATACGCTCTCGGGGTGGAACTGTACGCCACGGACGTCATACCTGGTGTGTCGCAGTCCCATGATCAATCCCTCGTCGCTCTCTGCGGTGATCTGCAGATCGGGTGGGAGATTCTGTTTATCCACCACCCAGGAGTGATAGCGTCCGGCAGAGAAAGTCTGCGGAATGCCGTCGAAGGTATATTCGTCGCTGACGGTGGTGTGAATAGGTGTGCTGACACCGTGAAAAACCGTCGGAAGATTCAGCAGCCGTGCCCCGAAAACTTCTCCGATAGCCTGTTCTCCCAAGCAGATGCCGAAGATGCTTTTTGTCGGAGCATACGTTCGGATCAGATCATTCAGGATTCCACTTTCGGAGGGAAGTCCCGGACCGGGAGAGAGAATGATCTTATCATACTGTTTCACCTCGTCAAGACTGATGCGGTCGTTGCGACGGATGTCCGGTTGGAATCCCAAGTCCTTCACTATCTGTACGATATTATAGGTAAAAGAGTCGTAGTTATCAAATATGAGTATCTTCATGAGTTTTATCATTTTTCAGTATTCTTGTGCAATATGCATGGCGCGTCTGAGAGCTGCCAGTTTGTTGTTGACCTCCTGCAGTTCGCTTTCCTCGTCAGACCTGGCAACGATGCCGGCTCCTGCCTGATAGTACAGACGGTTGTTCCGCGAGAGGAAGGAGCGGATGGTGATGGCCTGGTTGCAACTGCCATCCAGTCCTACGATGCCGATACACCCTCCGTAGAACCCCCGGTCGTGTGACTCGATGCTATCAATCAACTGCATGGCACGTACTTTCGGCGCTCCACTGAGCGTTCCTGCCGGGAATGTATCGGCAAAAAGCCGCATGGTATTACTTCCCTCCGGTACCGTTCCCACAACGCTGGAGACAAGGTGGATGACGTGGGAGTAATACTGGACGGTCCGCAGAGACTCTACATGGACATTCTCGGTATTGCGACTCAGGTCGTTCCGTGCCAGATCGACAAGCATGATATGTTCGGCATTCTCCTTTGGGTCATGAAGCAGTTGTTCGGCTATTTTCTCATCTTCCTCATCCTTTCCTGTCCTTTTCATTGTCCCCGCGATAGGCATGATATGGGCCTTATGGTTGGCAATGCGCAGATGCACTTCCGGAGAACTGCCGAAGATACGGTAGCTGCCGAAGTCGAAATAGAACAGATAGGGAGACGGATTGATGCTCCGAAGGGTTCGGTACAACATGAAGTCGTCGCCTCTGTACCCTTGTGAAAAGCGGCGTGACAGCACAATCTGGAAAACATCCCCTCTCTGGCATGCGTCCTTCCCTTTTCGTACCATCTGCTTGTACTCCTCATCACTGATATTCTTCTGCTCTTCTCCTTCCATGTGGAAGTCGAAAGCATTTACGATAGGGTTGTTGATGATTTTCTCAATGACAGAGAGTGCGCTCTCCGTCTCTCCATGGAGAAGATTCTCGATGATACAGATCTCGTTCTTGTAATGGTTGAACGTAATGACGTACTTAAAAAATTCATAGTGGATCTCTGGCAGATCATTCTCGTTCAGTTTCTCAGCGTGCAGTTGCACATCCTCATAGTATTGCACGGCTTCGTAGGCGGAGTAGCCGAAAAAGCCGTTTGTCCCTTTCGCCAAGTCCTCCTTGCTGATCTCGAACTGTCTTGTGAACGCCAGAAAGGCATCGGGAACGGAGTTCTTGTCCCGGACGGGACTCTGAATAGACTGTCCGTCAGGAGTGGTGGTTGTAATGACACCGTCCTTGACCGAAAAAGAGGCAATCGGATTGAAAGCAATGTATGAGTTACTGCGGTCGATGCTGTTGTAGTCGGAACTTTCCAGCAGAATGCTGTGGACATACAGGTCTCGTACCTTCGGGTAGATGCCGACTGGTGTCAGTAGGTCACCCAGGAATTTCTTGGAATTAACGGTGATGGTGTAGGTCTTCATGATTATTTCTCTTGTTTGGATGTGATTTGTTTTTTTTTTTGCGTGGATCAGGAGAAATGGGCAATGAAACTTGGCATGTCCTTGTCACCCCGTCCGCTGACAGTCAGCACGACGATATCCTCAGGGAGGAACTTTAATTTATGAAGTGCAGCCAGTGCATGGGCACTCTCCATGGCCGGTATGATTCCTTCCAGTCGTGTCAGTTCATAAGCAGCCTTCAATGCTTCATCGTCCGTGATTGCAAGGACCTGAGTCCGTCCTATCTCAGAGAGATGCGCATGCAGAGGTCCGATGCCCGGATAGTCGAGTCCGGCGGAGATAGAGTAGGGTTCGATAATCTGTCCATCATCCGTCTGCATGACGAGTGATCGGCTACCATGCAGGATTCCTTCCGTACCGCAATGGATTGTGGCGGCTGTCTTGCCTGTGTCTATTCCCTGTCCGGCGGCTTCAGCCTCAATGAGTCTGACCCGTTCATCGTTGAGATAGTGATAGAACGTTCCTGCCGCATTGCTTCCACCTCCTACGCAGGCAATCAGATAGTCCGGACAGTCCCGTCCTTCTTTTTCCATCAGCTGTTTCTTGATCTCTTCGCTGATTACCGATTGGAGACGAGCGACAAGGTCGGGGTAGGGTTTTGCACCTACGGCTGAGCCGATAATGTAGAACGTATCATCCGGATGGTTGCACCAGTCCCTGAAAGCTTCGTTCGTAGCATCCTTCAGTGTCCTGTTTCCAGACTTTACAGGAACGACCTTTGCGCCTAACATTTTCATCTTCTGCACGTTGAGTTGCTGACGTTCTACGTCGGTCTCGCCCATATAGACGATACACTCCATATTAAACAGCGCTGCCACGGTGGCTGTTGCCACGCCGTGCTGTCCGGCTCCCGTTTCGGCAAGAATCCGTTTCTTGCCCATCTTGCGAGCCATCAGGATCTGTCCCAGAGCATTATTGATTTTGTGAGCGCCGGTATGATTCAAGTCCTCACGCTTGAGATAGATCCGTGCGTTGACAGCTTCAGACAGTCGGCTGGCATAGTAGAGCGGGGTAGGGCGGCCTACATAGTCGTGCAGCATCTGTCGGAATTCTTTCTGGAAGTCCGAATCCTCCAGAATATCCAGATACCGACTGCTCAGTTCTTCAAAATTACGGTGCAGAATCTCAGGAATAAAAGCACCGCCATATCTTCCGTAATATCCGTTTTCGTCAATTTGTATTTTCATGGTTTTTATGTTGTTAATATTTTTTCGGGAATCTGATACTGTATGAAAACAAGAAAGGCTTGCGTGAGTTACGCAAGCCTTTCGTTTTATTTTTTTATTATTCAGTCAGACGACAAAAGCAGTGCACCTCACAAACGCGGAATTTGTAAGTGCCACCACCAGAAGCCGAATGCTATTTGTCTGTTATTTGTCATTATTATTGTCTCTATGACTGTAATTCGGTGCAAATATCAACATTATTTTTCTAAATCCAAATAAATTGCAAAATTATTTTTGTTTCCTAACAGAAGGATTCCAATGGTCGCCTGCTCCGAGAACTCTTTCGATGCTGTATTTCCGTGCTTTCTTCAAAGAGGCCGTTTCAGCCCAAGTCACTCTCTTATTGCTTTGAGCTCCCTCGCCGCGACTGCCGTATTCAGCGAACCGTGCTGTCTTTTCGTTGTCTGGGTTGCGCCAGTTGTCCCAACCCTCCGGTCGCACACATCCGTTCAGTTCGCAGTCTATCCATACGCTCATCCCATAGGGCCGCCACGGCCGT
This sequence comes from Bacteroidales bacterium UBA4363, assembly GCA_002393965.1. Taxonomy (GTDB): domain Bacteria; phylum Bacteroidota; class Bacteroidia; order Bacteroidales; family Paludibacteraceae; genus UBA4363. The sequence goes on from DGSL01000025.1 coordinate 12,867, forward strand.
CCGAGATAAACCTTCGTTATTTCGGCATTGCTTTCGACCCGGCAACGGTGGAAAAAGAATCCGTACTCCTTGTATTGCGGTGTGCTCGGTGCTGTGATATACGAATTCTTCTTGCAATGCAGCGTACATCCTTCGAACCAGGCCGTTGCGGCTCCGAACACGTAGTCCGTTGTCCCCTCTATATAGCAGTTCTCATAATACTGACGGCTTTTCTCGCTGCCGGCATAGATTGTATCCTGGTTTCCGATGATGCGGCAGTTGATGAAACTTGCCCGGTCTCCTTCCACGTGGAGTGCCACAGCCTGACCCAGTTCGGGAGCATCGTTCTCGATGGTCAGATTCTCTGCTGTGAAGCCATGTCCCTGAACCAGCAGCGTGTAGGTACGGAATGTCCCCATCTTTTTCCCCGTTTCCGCCCATGGCATATTGGCATGATCCGACCAGCGGATGATGACACCATCCCGGCTTTCACCCTTTAGGGTCACATTCATTGCCCATGTCGGGACGACGACCTTCTCCCGGTACACGCCGTTCTTGATGTAGATCGTCTTGCGAGTCTGCATCTCAGCCCGAACAGAAAGGATGGCCTCCTGTACTGAGGTAAAGTCACCGCTTCCGTCTTGAGCAACCAGAATGTCGTAACGCTCGCCGGCTGCATTAGCTGAGAACCACCATGCGGTCCAAGCGAGAAGAAGGAAAAGTCGTGTTCTCATTATCATATCGTTTTTTTTTATGTTCTTTCTACCAAGGCATCAGTTTCTCCATGTGATAGACCATCTGTTTCTTCCACCAATACCATTCATGTCCCACGTCCAGTCCCCAATAGTCGAACCAGGCGGGTATGTCCTTTTCTTTGAGGACTCTTTCCAGAGCGTGTGTCTCGTCCAATGCCGTTTTTTCCCATGCTCCTTGTCCGGAACAACAGATGATGCGGCTGCTCCGGTACAGAGCCATGTAGAAATGCGAGGGGGCCATGTGTGGCAGGAAGTGGACAGGAGAGTTCTCGTAGATCAGATTGTCCATGTAGTCATGAAAGAAATGGCTGGCATTGTAAATGCCACTCTGTGCTATCAGCGTGTCGAACAGATCTGGTCGTCGGAAAAAGAAGAGGCTGCTATGGGTGGCGCCCATGCTGCATCCTGTGACGATGGCGCGCTGACCGAGATGTCCGTTGATACCTACCACCCATCCGAACAGTTCATCCGTAATGTAGCGAAACCACCGTTCCTGCTGTTCGATACGCTGTCGGGGGGTGGCACTCTGATTGTTCCATGTCTCGGCGTCGATGCTGTCGGGAGTGACCACCTGCAGCCGTCCGCTCTCAATCCAGGGAGCGAGCGATTCTATCATGCCGAAATTCTCGTAATCATAGAAACGTCCGTTTTCCGGTGCGAAGGCAATACATAGTTTGCCTCCACTTCGACCATAGATTTTAAACTCCATGTCGCGGTTCAAGATCCAGCTGTGTTCCTTATAGTATCTGATTTCCATTTCGACTATTCATTAGACCGTCAGGTAGCAGGCGTTTTTTTTCCGCGAAGAAATTCTATTTATTGCCGCAAACCGGACATTCGCTATTTCTGCTTAATTCCAGGGTGTTGAATTGCATGGTGAGAGCATCGAACGTCAGCAGTCGGTTGGTCAGCAGGTCACCTATTCCACTCAGGTATTTGATAGCCTCAGTAGCTTGGATACAACCTATGACACCCGGAACAGCGCCCAGGATACCGACCTTCGAACTCGGAGGTACCTCCAGGTCCGTCGCCGGATGCGGGAATATGCAACGATAGCACGAGCTGCCAGGGACGTATGTCATCACCTGTCCCCGGAATCGGACAACTCCTCCGATGCAGAAAGGCTTGCCCAGGTGGGTGCAGACATCGTTGACGAGGTACTTGATCGAGGACTGATCCGTTGCTTCGATGACAAAATCATAGTCCTGCACGATGTCGGCAATATTATCCTTTGATATACTCCCCTCATGTGTACGAACGGATATGTCGGGATTCAGGGCAAGTAGTCTTCGCCGGGCAGATTCTGTCTTTTTCTCTCCGACGCTGGAAGTGTCGTGAATAACCTGGCGTTGCAGATTCGAGAGGTCGATGACATCCTTATCCGCAACCCCTATTGTACCCACACCTGCGGCAGCCAGATACAAGAGGTTCGGCGAACCGAGACCTCCGGCTCCGATGACCAGAACCTTTCCATCGTGGAGCCGTCTCTGTCCCTGTGGTCCGAGTTCCTTCAGAAGTATATTACGTGAGTAGCGTTCCAACTCTTTGTCTGAGAACGAATATTCCATAATCGTATAGTGTTTATAGTTTGTCGATTATTTCCACGATCCGTTCCGATGTCTTTCCGTCCCATAGTTCAGGGACATCCCCTTTTTGCCACCTTCCGTCAAACAGGCGTTCCAGAGCCGGCGGGAGGTTAGCGGGGTTGGTTCCGATGAGCGAATTGGTACCGACGGTGCAGGTCTCGGGTCTTTCGGTATTGTCACGCAGTGTGAGGCAAGGAACATGCATGACGGTAGTCTCCTCGGTGATGCCTCCCGAATCCGTAATCACGCATAGGGACCGTTCGACCAGATAGTTAAACTCAAGGTAGCCAAGTGGTTCAATGATATGCAGATTAGACGCTTCGACTCCCGCATCCTTGAAAATACGTGCGGTTCGAGGGTGAATCGGGAATACGACCGGAAGTCCATTGACATTATCCGTGATGGCTGACATCAAGGCCTTGAGATGAGAAGCCTCGTCCACATTGGCAGGGCGGTGAAGCGTCAGCACGACATAGCCTTTTTCCTTCAGGTTCAGATCGTTCCAGACAGGAGGTTGGCAGAAGCGCTGACGATTGGCCATCAGCGTGTCGATCATGACATTGCCGACAAAGAAGATGCGGTCATCGGGAACACCGTTTTTGCGCAGGTTATCCCCAGCCAGGGTGGTGGTCGTAAAGAAATAATCCGCCAAGGAGTCCGTCACAATGCGGTTGATCTCCTCCGGCATCGTCATGTCGAAAGACCGTATTCCTGCCTCTATATGTGCGACAGGCGTATTCATCTTCTTTGCCACGAGCGTGCAAGCCATTGTGGAGGTGACGTCCCCCACGACAATGACCAGATCGGTCGGATTTTCCTTCAGGTCCCGTTCAAAAGCGGTGAGAATAGCCGCTGTCTGTTCTGCCTGGCTACCGCCGCCACATCCCAGATTCACATCCGGTTGGGGGATGTTCAGTTCGTCAAAGAACGTCTGCGACATAACCTTATCGTAATGCTGTCCGGTGTGGACCAGTCGGAATGAGATGTGATGCTCCTCTTTCTGGTGTCCATTGAAATTCTGAATGGCATGGATGACAGGTGCTATCTTCATGAAGTTCGGGCGAGCTCCCGCTATGAGTGTTATTTTCTTCATTGTCTTTGAATCCAATGGTTTAATAGTGGATGTTATTTAAGATCTTTTCTTTACGGTCTCATATATTTCAGCAATGCGTTTCGAAATGGACAGGGCATCCAATCGGTCCTTTACAATCCGTTCCGCTCCCTTTGTCCGTTCGGATGATGCCAGTGCCTTCAGCAGTCCATCGGAAAGGGCTTCCGATACAGGAGCGCACACGTAGCAGCCGTCCACTCCTTCTGTCCGTTCTCTTACATCGCCTACGTCTGTTGCGACAATGGGGCATCCGCAGGCTAAGGCTTCCTTGATAACCTGAGGCGACCCTTCCATTTTGGAGGTCAGAAGCAGGCAGTCCACCGCATTGAACAGCGTAGCGCATTCCTCACGTGAATATCCTCGCAGTTCGAGCAATTGTGCCTTCTGCTCAGCCTTTTGATTATATCGTTCGATCGTTTCTTTTGCCAAAGGGTAGTTCTTGACCTCGACTTCAAAGAAACCGGCAAACAGAACCAGTTTCTTATCCTGGTCTAATCCCATTGCCTTTCTTGCAGACTGTTTATCCTTCTGACAAAACAGTTCCGTATCCACGGCACAAGGAATCAGAGAACAGTCTTTTTCGGACTTCTCTCCACAGGCAATACGCATTGTTTTTCTCGACACAAAGATGTTATGTGCCGACAGGAGCATTGACAGACGGGAGAGGGGCAGCACCTTCGGATTATTGATATCCGAACCGTGATACGTCGTCACGACGGGAACACGTCGTTGCAGGTTGGAAAGGAGACCTGCAATGCCATAATGAGCATGGATGATGTCCGGCTGGAAATCCCGTATGGCATGACGAAGCCTTATGTAGGCATTGTAATAGCCTCGAATTCCGATCCCTTCGGTATGGATGGCATCATTATGGCAGATGTCAAACAATTGGAATCGGTATCCCAGCCGTTCTATCTGATGAACCTGATCAGGGATGAAGGGGGAGGGTTCTCCATGGTGGTATCGTGAGACGACTAATATGCGCAGAGGTTCCGTCATCATGAAATTTATTTCTGTGGACTAAGCGTTCTGAAAACAAAAATACAAAATAATGAAATGACTGAGGAGGTGAAGTGTCAAAAAATAGGGAGAATCTGACACTCGCTTGTGCAGATTCTCCCTGTCAACACTTTAAATCAGAAACTTCGCACAGTACCCAGTGGCGATGGATAGAAGAGAATCAATTCTTTTTCGACAGTTCCTTTTTTGAGTCCTGGCATCGTACGAGCACCCTCGACTCTGCCCATTTACCTTGCAGAAAAGGTCTGTCTGCCCTTGGTAGCTATGCTCCATCTCTTTTCCTCTGTTTGAATCTCTGCTTTAATAAAGTAATGATTCAAAATAATATATGTAAATAGTTGTTTTTATGGTATTTAAAATAGTCCTTTTGAGAAATATCTATCTCCTCTATCTGGGAAAATTGCCACGATATTGCCATGTTCTATTTCAGACGCGACCTTCAAGGCGGCGTGAAGGGCGGCTCCGGATGAGGAACCAGCGACAATACCTTCCTTGAGTGCCACTTCATGAACGGCGGAGAAGGCCTGTTCGTCGTTGACCTTGATCACACGATCGATCAGAGAAAGGTCCATGGTGTCTGCCACGAAGTTATTGCCGATGCCTTCGATTTTATAGTCGCCGTGTTCTCCACCTCCGATGGTGGATCCGACGGGGTCGGCAAGGATGCCTCTGGTGAATGGGTTGTGTTCCTTGATGTATCGCAGAACTCCCGTAATGGTCCCTCCGGATCCGGCGCCGGCAACGACATAGTCCACATCGCCGTCCAGATCCTTGTATATTTCAGGTCCCGTGGTTTCGTAATGGGCCTGTGGGTTGCTGGCATTGACAAACTGTCCGAGGGAGATCGCCCCTTTCGTTTCCTTCTTGATCTCGTCCGCCTTGCGGATGGCTCCGAGCATCCCTTCTTCGCTTGGAGTGTGGATGATCTTAGCTCCCAAAGCCCGCATGATGGCTTGTTTTTCGCTAGAGAACTTCTCGGGCACGACAAACAGGACCTTGTATCCACGGTTCAGTGCGGCGAACGCAATGCCTATTCCCATATTGCCAGCTGTGGCCTCAATGATGGTGCTTCCTTTGTGCAGTTCTCCTTTTTTCTCCGCATTCTCAATCATATAGGTAGCGGTGCGATCCTTGGTGGAGCCAGCAGGATTGTAGAGTTCCAATTTTGCGAAAAGATTCACCCCGGGCTTGACCCCTAAGTGAGACAGTCGAACCAGTGGCGTATTGCCAATGAGTTCTTTCATGGAATTATAATATCTCATAACCAATATTCCAGTTTTAAGTAAAGGTTTAGTTTTTATTTCTTAATTTCTGATGAATCAATAGCTTGGTCTATGTCATTTATTAAGTCGTCGATCAACTCGATTCCAATTGAAAGCCGTATGAGTCCATCGGTAATCCCCACTTTCTCGCGCACGTCCTTCGGTATGGAGGCATGGGTCATAGAGGCCGGATGGCATACCAGGCTTTCCACGCCTCCGAGACTTTCGGCCAGCATGATGAGCCGCAGACTTTTGAAGAACAGTCGGACATCATACCGTTCAGGATTCAGTTCAAAAGAAATCATGGCACCTCCGTTCTTGGCTTGTTTCCGGTTGACCTCGAATCCGGGGTCGTTCTGCAGTCCAGGGTAGTAGATTTTTCTGACTGCGGGATGATGAAGCAAATGACTGACCATCTTCTCGGCATTGGAGACGTGTCGATCCAGTCGGACGGAGAGCGTTTTGATACCCCTCTGAAGCAGAAAACTGTCAAAAGGTCCCAACGTACCTCCCGTTGCATTCTGAATAAAAGCCAACTGTTCGCACAACTCGTTGTTGCGTGCGACCACCAGTCCTGCTATGACATCAGAATGTCCGCCGAGGTATTTCGTTGCGGAGTAAACAACGATGTCAGCCCCTAATTCAAGCGGTTTTTGCAGATAGGGAGTCATGAAGGTGTTATCGACAATGACCAACAGGCCATGACGGTGAGCGATATCAGCGACAGCCTGTATGTCGGTGACCGTCAGCAGTGGATTGGCCGGACTTTCGATCAGAACGGCTCTGGCATCCGGAGAGATGGCGGATTCAAAGTGATTCAGGTCGCCAGTATCCGCGATGGTATAAGAGAGTCCGAAGTTTTTCCAGACCTTGTCCAGGATGCGGTAGGTACCGCCATAGACATTGCTTGATATCAGTACGCGGTCGCCCTCTCTGAGGAGAGATAGTACGGCGTTGATGGCAGCCATGCCACTGGCAAAGGCAAAGCCTCCGGTTCCACCATCGAGATCAGCAATGAGCGATTCGAGAGCGGCGCGTGTCGGGTTGCCTGTGCGGGCATATTCCCATCCTTCGCGTCGGATTCCCAATCCGTCCTGTTTGAAGGTGGAAGTCAGATAGACAGGGACATTGACAGCCCCGGTGTGTTCGTCCAACGAGATACCTCCGTGGATGAGTTTTGTTTCGATGTTGTCAGAATGATTCATGATAGAAATGATTTAAAGTGTTTGTGATGACGGGTACAAAGGTCGGGCAATCCGAGACAGGTCGAAATACCATGTTTCTTCTATTTTACTACCACAAATAAGGTATAAGGTGGAGGGGATGGAGGGATGGAGGGGATGGAGGGGGTGTGTGGAAATTGATGTTTTTGTTTGTATCTTTGAATCTGTCAACTTTAGAAATCTTACGAATATGTACCGAACCTATTTTTGTCGCTTGCTCATTCCGTCGTTCATGGCTCTGTGCGGTCTGACACTTGCTTCATGTCGGAACTCGTCCGCACTATCGGCGGTGGACATGGCGTCAACAGAGGATGTTTTGGCTGATTCTGCCACGCATGAGCCACTCCTGATCGGGCAGGATACCGTCTTTTGTGTGAGATTGTCTTCTGTTTCTGACATGGGTGGTTCTGTCTATGCGAAGCACGATTCGGTGGTATGCGTAATGGCTTCTTCGTATGGTGATACGACAACATGTGTGTTCGTCTATCCCCGTACTGGCAGGAAAGAAGTTGATACTTCTATTCTTCATTCCGTCAGCGATGCGGTGGGCGGTTCATACGCTGGACCGTACAGAAGTGGGTTGACGCTGGCAAGACACTATGCCCTTGACAACATGAAGACCATCATGGAAGGGATGTCAGACGTCCGAGACATTTCCTACGAACAGGGTTCCTGTGAGTACTTCGTCAGTCCGGAATACGAGACCTCCCGAATGTTCAACCTGACCGTGAGCTACTATACCTATATGGGAGGCGTTCACGGCATGCATGGTATCGGAGGGCTCATCATCCGGAGTAGTGACGGCAAACGGATGGAACTGTCAGACCTTCTCCGGTCCGATTATGACCGGCAGAAGTGGCAGCATCTAATCCGAAGAGGCCTGCGGGAGTATTTCGGCTGTCAGACAGATGAGGAACTGCGAGAATCCCTACAGGTGGAAGATTTCTCAACTATTCCTATGCCTCAGATGTCTCCCTATTTCACAGAAGAGGGCCTCGTGGTCAGTTATCAGCCTTACGAAATAGCCTGTTATGCGGCTGGGGTTCCGTCGTTTGTCATTCCGCAACATGAGTTACTGCCATTCCTCTCCGCTGAGGGTCTCGGGCTGCTCAGATAGGCAAGAGTCGAAAGAGAGAGAAGTCTGTTGTCTGATGTTTTTTTATCCTACCTTTTTTCCTGTAAAATACAGCCACGTCTGCTATCCATGGTCAGGACAACGGCAGACAGGAGCGTATCCCGGACTAACCTTGGTACCAAATACGTTTTTACTTGCCGCGTTTCAAAGCAAGGAGAGGGTCGGAGACCTGAGCATACCATACGTTGTACAGACCTGAACCAACGGTGACGAGCAAAGGGCGTAAAAAGGACTATTGAAAATAAACTCTTTTGCTTACCTTTGTCTCTGTTTTTTTTAGAAACGAACGGTTTGTACTTCCTTCGTTTACATAGGGTCCTTGTGTCGGCGGTTTTCTACTTCGGACTGCCGGTATTCCTTCACTTTTCCATGGCGGCACGATCTGCCACTACTATGGATTCACAGTCCCTGTCTGTCGGCAGCGTTGTTTTCCTGGGTGATTCTCATACTTGGCTGGGAGGTAATGACTGTACGCGCGAAGAGGGATGGACATCCTCATTCCGTTCGTTCTTCTCCAACTCGTCCTATCGCAGTTATGCGCGCAGTGGAGCCACGTGGACGCATACCTCGCGGACCAGTGCCGACGTTCGGGACAGTTCCTCCATTCTTTCCGACAAGAACGTTATCTACAACCAGATTCTCCGTCTCCGTAATGACGTGCAAGCGCATCGTATACCATCGCCCGACCTGATTATTATCCTCGCAGGCACCAACGATGCCTGGTTTGGCGCCAGCCGTCCGAACCGTTTCGGAGTCTCTCCAGAGACAGCGTTCTTCGAGTCAGACTCTGTCCTTCTATGCTATACCCCGGGCTCGCTGACCAGTCTCTCCCTCGCCTTGCGTTACGACTGCCTCCTCCTCCGGCATTTCTTCCCACAAGCCCGTCTTGTCCTGCTCACTCCGTTTCAGTCCACCGCCTTTCCAGTGCATGATTTGCGAGTGACGGCGTCCATTATCGAATCCTGTGCCAACAGACTTGGCATTGACCTTATCCGACTGGACACACCCACCCTTATCAGCGCGGCCCGCGAGCGACGCAGGCGAACGTTCACCGTCGATGGCACGCATACGAACAAGTCCGGTGCGCGGCGCATAGGAGAATATGTTGCGCGGCGCATAGGCTCTCTAATTCAGTAAAAAAAAGATTACGATGGTATTTTCGGACCTGATTTTTCTTTTCATCTTCATTCCGCTGTTCCTGCTGACCTACTTTCTTGCTCTCAGTGTGGACAGGACGTTGCTTACTCCACGTCCACTGCGCAGACGCCGTCATTATGTCTGCACACTGCGCAACGCCGTCCTCATCCTCTTTTCGCTCATCTTCTACGCCTGGGGAGAGCCTGTCTATGTTCTTCTTATGGTCGGCAGTGTTCTCTTGAACTACCTGCTCGGGATGCTCATCGGAGCATACGACGTCTCCCTTGGCAAGCGCAAGGCGGCTCTCATTCTCGGTATCGTGCTTAATGTGTCCATTCTGGGAGTTTTCAAGTATGCCGGTCTCATAGCCACCACGCTTGCATCGTTTAGCCTTCCGTTCCACGACCCGCACATTGTACTCCCGATCGGTATCAGTTTCTATATCTTCCAAAGCATTTCCTACCTTGTCGATGTCTATCGGCGTGAAGCCCCCCCTCAGCGCAATTTCTTCGGCTTGTTGCTCTATATCTCCATGTTCCCGCAACTCATCGCGGGACCTATCGTGCGCTATACTACCATTGCTACCGACATCCGTCGCCGTCACGTCACTGCCGTCGACGTGAGCGAGGGCATCTGGCGTTTCCTTATCGGTCTGGGCAAGAAGGTTCTCCTTGCCAACCAGCTCTCTGCGGTCTCCATGCAGTTCTTAGGCGGAGGATTCATTTCGGGCGGTCATCCTGACTCACAACTCACCGTCGCCGGTGCGGCTCTGGGCATTGTGGCCTTCACCTTACAGATTTTCTATGACTTCTCCGGTTACAGCGACATGGCCATCGGCCTGGGCCGCTGTCTTGGTTTCCGCTTCAACGAGAACTTCCGTCATCCCTACTGTTCCTCATCCATCACGGAGTTCTGGCGTCGTTGGCATATCTCGCTCGGCTCCTTCTTCCGCGACTATGTCTATATCCCAATGGGAGGCAACCGCCGTCATCAGGCACTCAATATCTTCGTTGTCTGGATGCTCACGGGTCTCTGGCACGGAGCGTCCTGGAACTTCGCACTCTGGGGGCTCTTCTTTGGGGTGATCGTCTTTCTTGAGAAGTTTACCATTCTCCGTCTTGTATCGTTTGCGTGGAAGCCCTTTCTGCACCTTTATGCCCTTGTGGTGGTTGTCATCGGGTGGGGCATCTTTTATTTTGAAGACTTTTCCGACATGCGTTTCTTCTTCGCGACCCTCTTCCATCTCCGAGGAGACCTGTTCGATTTCACGGTTGAAAGTGCATTCTGGGATCATTTCTGGATATTCGTCCTTGCCGTTCTCTTCTCGCTGCCTATCTATGACAGCGCCACGAAAATGGCGGACGTCACCATTCAGCGTTTCTCTCCATTCTTGCGCACGGTACTCGTCTTAGGCGTACGCATAGTGATGTCCCTTTTTATCTTGTCGTTTTCTGTGGCTCTCCTGGTCGGAGATACGAATAATGCCTTCATCTATACACGATTTTGACTATGAACCATCTGAAAAATAAGTGTGAGCAGGATCGAGAAACAAGGATCCCTTCAGTGACAACCAACGATTCCAGTTGCGTGGGAGCAAAAGGAACGTTGAATTCAGTCCTTCGTCCGTTGCGGAGCGTGAGTTTCGTGACCTTCCTTGTCCTGCTTTTGTTTGTCGCCTTTTCAACCGCAGCTCCGGCACGTTGCTGGAAAACACCCCGCGGCATCATCGTTTCGTTGGAGAAGGATCGCGTCTGTGCCATGGAAGCGTTTGGCGGCGCACCTGATGAGTTTACCTATTATTCCGACATGGTCAACCGCTGGCGTGGGAGTCTCGACAGTTCCATCCGTCTTTGGAACATGATAGTCCCCACTTCCGCGGCATACTATCTGCCAGAAGGTGCGAAGGGGTTGAGCAACGATCAGCATCCGGTCATTCGCAGGGCATATACCCAGATGGGAGAGGGTGTTCGTGCGGTTGATGTGTGGGACTCTCTTTCGTCGCACGTATCGGAGCCGATCTATGCCCGTACGGATCATCATTGGATGCCGCTCGGCGCCTATTATGCGGCACGTGCTTTCGCCTCGCAGGCGGGAGTGGCAGTGCCGGATACAGCCGACTACGAACGAAAGGTCATACATGGTTTCAACGGCACGATGGGCCGTTGGTCCGAATCACGTACGGTAAAGAACACGACGGAAGATTTTATATGGTATCGTCCCCTTGACAGCAGTCGTATAACGACCACGTACCTGGATCACCGTATTCTGCGCAGCGTGGTCTCGATCAGCGGAGAGCCCTATGAATCATCGTTTTTCCTGCCCCGGAGAGACGGCAGTCCCGGAGCCTACTCCACGTTCATGAATGGCGATGCGCGCACGACGCGGGTACGCTATCCGGAGGCGAGATCAGGCCGTCGGCTGCTCATTGTAAAAGACTCCTATGGCAATGCGCTCGCATCGTTTCTGCTCCGTTCGTTCGACGAGGTGAACGTCATCGATTTCCGTTACTTTCAAGGAAACGTACTTGATTACATTACCCAGGCCGGCATAACCGATGTGCTGATTGTCAACAATCTCCAGCACGCGTATAATCCAAGTACCTCGGTCAAGATTCTGCGCTTGCTGGAAGCCCCTTCCACCCATGTCGAAGAGGTGATCTTATCCGGGCGGGAATGACGGAAGAAATACTTTTATTCTGATGGTGAGAGCCAATAGGAAGAGAGTCAAAAACAAAACGAGACGAGGCTGTGTGGAAGCGACAGTCGCAACACAGTCAGAGAAAAAAGTCTGTAGAATAAAATGACAGCGTCAGATGGGAGTTGGTGGGATGCCAACTTCATCTTAAAAAAAACAAACGGACCATTGAAAAGACATCTAATTTATATTATCCTAATAGGGACGGCCTATGTCGCAGTGTCTGCGGTATTTGATTTTCTGCCACGAAGTACCTATTCCCATCTCGAGAAGAGAGACCTGACAAAACGTCCCTCCTTTACGTGCGACGGATTCCTGTCCGGTATGTTTGCGACGTCGTTCTCGCATTGGTTTTCCGACACGGAACCCTACCGTGATGAGTTGTTGACGATATCCATGATAGGGAAGGACCTGGTCCGGCTCCATGTGGGAGGGGCTGAGAATATCTCTTTCCATGCCAGTACGGACGTTCCGTCCGATCCCGACGCGGAGGCATTGCGAGCCGCAGAAGAGGCGAGAGAGGCGGACGAGCGTTACATTGACGACCTGCCGCTTACCGAGAACGGCACGGCCAAGATAGCCAATGCGGGCATCATCATCGTGGGAGAGGCTGATTCGGTGCGTGCCCTCATGGCCTTCGGTGGCAGCAGCAAGGGCGGAGTACAATATGCCAATGCTGCCAATGCATACCACGAAGCCTTGCCCGGGGTGAACATCTACTGCATGGTGATTCCTACGGCGGTTGATTTCTATCTGCCTCAGAAAGCCCGTAAGAGTTCCAACCCCGAGCGTCCGGTTATCAATAACATCTATTCACACCTTGCCTCCGGGGTGAAGGCGGTGGATGCCTACACACCTCTCGCACAGCACTTCAGAGAGCCGATCTTCCTGCGAACCGACCACCATTGGTCGCCGTTGGGAGGCTACTATGCCGCTCAGGCCTTTGCTCGAGTTGCGGGTGTCCCGTTCCAGCCTCTTTCCAAATACACGCGCAAGGTAGTCCGTCGCTACGTCGGTTCGATGTACGGCTATTCCGGTGACATCGCCATCCGCAATGCTCCGGAGGACTTTGTCTATTATGTCCCGGAAGGGGTTTCCTATACGACTACGTACACGGATTATCGCATTGACGAACACTACCGAGTCACGGGTGAGGGACGCACCTATAACGGACCTTTTTTCTATCACTACCGCGATGGTTCGGGAGGCGCGTACTGTACACTGATGGGGTCGGACACGCGCATCGTCCGTGTGCGCACATCGACCAAGTCGGACCGCCGTCTGCTGATCCTGAAAGACTCGTTCGGCAACATGCTTCCTGCGTTTCTCTTCTACTCATTCGGTGAGGTTCACGTCGTTGATTTCCGTTACTTTACGCGTAACATGAAGCAGTACGTACGGGACAATCACATCACAGATATACTGTTCTGCAATAATATTTTCAATGCCTATTCCCCCCATATCTGTGCCCGGTATGTCAAATACCTCCATCAGGCAGGGGGGACGTATGTCAAGCCCCAAGCGGGAACGGTAAGCACCGACAGCGTGAAACCGACCGTCGGAAAAGCGCGTCCGGCAGTTCCGGCATCCGTCCTAAAGAAGATCGAGAAGGCTGAGAATGCAGAGCAACCAGAGAAGGCGGCAGCCCCTCAGACACCGTCGGAGTCCGAGAAGACGCTTTCGGCGCCAGGGGAAGTGGAGGAAGTGGAGGAGCCGTCGCCGGCGGAACAGTCTGTCACAGTCGTCCTGTGAGGTGAAGAATGTTTCGAGCAAAGGAAAAGGGCAGAGAACCGTGAGAAAAGAAAAGTCTCAGCAGAGAGTCTAAACGAAAACACACACAGATGAAGAAACTCCTGACCATTGTGGGCGCGCGTCCCCAGTTTATCAAGGCATCAGCCGTGTCACGTGTGTTGGCATCCGAATATGGCGGACGAGTGGAGGAGCTGGTCCTTCATACGGGACAACATCATGATGCGTCCCTTTCTGCCGTGTTCTTTGAAGAACTCGGTCTTGCGGAGCCGCGTTTTCGCCTGACTCTCTCGTCCGATGCTCCGGTACCTCGGATGGGAGAGATGCTCTGTGGCATCGAGCAGGTATTGGGTTCGTACCGATTCGATGCGGTGTTGGTATATGGAGATACGGATTCGACACTGGCAGGAGCTCTGGCAGCGGCGAAGAGCCGAGTCCCTCTGATACATGTCGAAGCGGGTCTTCGATCATACGACCGGACACAGCCAGAGGAACAGAACCGCGTCGTGGTGGATCATCTTTCGCAGGTGTTGAATTGTCCGACAGAAGAGTCGGTGAGAAATCTTCAGCGAGAAGGCGTTGGCGGTCGAATCATCCGCACAGGAGATATCATGCTTGACAATGCTTTGCATTTTCTTCCTATAGCCAGACAGCGGAAAGAAGAGTGGTGGCGGGCGTTGGGTATCAAAGATGGCCCTTTTGTACTTGCCACGGTACACCGAGCGTGCAATACCGACAGTCCAGACCGTCTGGCGGACATTATGCGTTCGTTGCTGACCCTCTCGGAGACGGTACCCGTCGTACTGCCCCTTCATCCCCGTACGCGCAAGGCCATAGAAAACGTAACGGAAAACTCCTTGCAACATCGATTTGCGCATTGTTCGGCTATCCGTTTGCTACCGCCAGTGAGTTATTTAGAGCTGTTACTGCTGCTAGACAGGTGTAGTGTCGTGGTGACCGATTCGGGCGGAGTGCAGAAAGAGGCATACTTCCTGCGTCGTCCGTCCGTGGTGTTGCGAGATGCGACCGAATGGGTGGATAATGTGCGTCAGGGAGTCTCTTCACTTGCCGATGCTGTCCCTGGTGTCATCGTCTCGCAGGTGCGGCGCTTCCTTGACCATGCACCTTCTGAGGGTTCCTATCAACCGCTCTATGGTAACGGGCATGCCGCTGAGGAACTTCTTTCCGCTTTGGATCTGTAGTTTTTTTTCTGACCGGAATTTGGTTTATGTCAGGCGGTCGGACTGTCATCAGGAACAGTCTGATCCGGTTTTGATATATACATAATGTGTCTAAGGGAAATCGGTCAAGTTTTTTTTGGGGGAGAGGAGGAATTGATGTTGGAGTGGTATTGGAGTGGTATTGGAGTTGTATTGGAGTGGTAGTGGAGTGGTA
>DGSL01000025.1:28060-77803 GCA_002393965.1 Bacteroidales bacterium UBA4363
GTGGAGTAGTAGTGGAGTAGTAGTGATTCTACCGTAGGGTATATTGCCGGAGATTTACCCAGCCGTTTCTTTCCTCTGGTCCAACTCAAAGAGGAGGGTGAGATGGTATGAGAATAGTACCAAAAATACATTTGATGTCTGTGTAAGATATATGTTCTATAAAAATAAATAATTGTAGAATGTATATCCTTATTTTATCTTGTTTTTTGGTTGTTTATGAAATAATTTTCTTATTTATGCAAAATATTTGTCTATTATAGGAATGGTTTGCACCTTTGCACGTCCCAAATAGATTACGAAAGAAAGAGCGACAGAAAACTAACAAAAAATAATATACAGTACTAAACTATGACGAAGAGAATCAGAACTAAAGTATTGGGTTTTCCGCGCATCGGAGCCCAGCGAGAGTTGAAGAAAGCGGAGGAGGCTTTCTGGGCAGGTAAGATATCGCAGGAAGAATTAGAGTCAACAGCCAGAAGCCTGCGTCTGCAGAACTGGAAGTACCAGAAGGAGTCAGGAATAGACCTGATTCCATCGAACGACTTTTCGTTCTATGACCAGATTCTGGACCTAAGCCTGACGTTGGGTGTGATACCAGAGCGCTACAGGGGGCTGGAGAGTGATCCGTTGAAACTCTATTTCGCCATTGCCCGCGGCTATCAGTCGGGCGGTGTGGATATTATAGCATCGGAGATGACGAAGTGGTTCGACACGAATTATCACTACATCGTTCCGGAATTCGTAAAGAATCAGACATTTCGTCTATTCAACCGCAAACCGGTGGAAGAGTATCTGGAGGCGAAGGCAGCGGGCATCGAGACGCAACCTGTATTGGTAGGTCCAGTATCATTCCTGCTGCTGGGTAAGGCACGCAGTGGAGATTTTCGTCCGATAGAGCTGATTGACAGGTTGATACCAGTTTATATTGAACTTCTGGACGAACTCTCCAAAGCAGGAGTAAAGTCCGTACAGATAGACGAGCCGTTTCTGGCATTGGATCTGGACGAGGAAGTGCGAGCTGCTTATCGGAAGAGCTACGAGGAACTGGGTCGGAAGAGTGCGGTGGAGTTATTGCTGACCACCTACTTCGCTCCGTTGGCAGACAATACGGACCTGGCTCTGTCATTGCCAGTCAAAGGTCTGCATATCGATTTGGTGCGAGGTGGTGAACAGTTGGACGACGTATTGGGAGGGTTGAAAGAGGGTCAGATCCTTTCCCTTGGCGTGGTGGACGGCCGCAACGTATGGAAGAATGACTTTGAGAGATCGGTTGCTACGGTGAGAAAAGCCGTCTGTAAATTGGGAGCGGATCGGGTGATTGTCTCCGGCAGTTCCTCATTCCTACATGTGCCGTATGATCTAAGTCTGGAAACCAATGAGAGGACCTTGCCGAAAGAGGTGAAACGCTGGTTGGCATATGCAAAAGAGAAGACGTTGGAATTGGGCATTATCGCCGACCTGGCATCGGGGTCACCGTCGGAGGCTTCGTTGAAGGCATTGGCAGAGAACAGAGCTGACATCGCAGACAAGGCATCGTCCCCTCTGATACATGACGCAGCGGTCAAGGCGAGGGCGGCAGCTGTCACGGAGCAGGATACGCATCGTCCGAAACCCTATGCTGAGCGTGCAGTTCTACAGCGAGAGGAACTGAGACTGCCCCATTTCCCGACGACGACCATCGGTTCGTTTCCTCAGACAAAAGAAGTACGAGGATGGCGTTCGAAATACAAAAAAGGCGAATTGTCAGCCGAGGAATATGACCGTTTGCTGAAGGAGGAGACAGAACGAACAATCCGCCTGCAGGAAGAGTGGGGAATCGATGTGCTGGTACATGGAGAGTTCGAACGTAACGACATGGTGGAATATTTCGGTGAACAGCTTTCGGGCTTTGCATTCACGAAGAACGGATGGGTGCAGAGTTACGGCAGTCGTTGTGTGAAGCCTCCTATTATCTATGGAGACGTTTCGCGTCCAAAGCCGATGACGGTGGATTGGGCCGTATTCGCACAAAGCCGTACGAAGCACTATATGAAGGGAATGCTCACGGGTCCGGTGACTATCCTGGAGTGGTCGTTCGTGCGTAACGATCAGCCACGCAGTGAGACGACACGTCAGATAGCCCTAGCCATCCGAGATGAGGTGTGTGACCTGGAAAAGGCAGGCATTCGCATTATCCAGATCGATGAGCCGGCTATCCGTGAGGGATTGCCTCTTCGTCGCAGCGGATGGGCGGAGTACCTGAAATGGGCGGTGGAGGCTTTCCGTCTCTCGACGAGTGGAGTGAAGGACTCGACACAGATCCATACCCACATGTGTTATTCGGAATTTAACGATATCATTGACAGCATCGCAGACATGGACGCAGACGTCATCACGATAGAATGTTCGCGTTCGCAGATGGAACTGTTGGATGTGTTCCGGTCATTCCATTATCCGAACGAGATCGGTCCTGGCGTGTACGATATCCACTCACCCCGGGTGCCAGAGGTAAGGGAGATGGTTGACCTGTTGGAGAAGGCAGCCACATTGATTGACAAGGACCGTCTGTGGGTCAATCCGGACTGCGGACTGAAGACACGCGGTTGGGCAGAAACGGAAGCGAGTCTCAAGAATATGATAGAGGCAGCAAAGATTGTCCGGAAAAAGTATTACGGAGAAGCATAGTTAAATCTCCGATGAGCAGAGATGGTTCCCGTATGATCTCTGCTCATCGGAGATTCCCCGTTCATGATTTTTTTTGCGTGAGAAATAAGACTTGTTAAGAAAGAGCAGGTCGTCAGTCATTTCATCATTTATAATTGCAAGGAAGGAGAAGGTCGGTATGTTCGGATGGACAGGAGAGGAGAAAATAGGGAAAAAGCCAGCGAGGAGGTGTGACTTCTCGTTTGAGGTGTTGCCACCGCTGAAGGGCAGTGGCATAGAGAGGATTTGTGCCAACGTGGAGAAGTTGTTGGAGTTTGCTCCGCAGTACGTCAACATTACGACACACAGAAAAGAATTCTTCTACAGAGAGCTGGAGGATGGTCGTTTCGAGAGGGTGTCCCAGAAGAAGCGCCCGGGCACGGTGGCAATAGCAGCCGCCCTGCACAACAGGTATAATGTGCGCGTCGTGCCGCATATACTCTGTTCGGGATTCTCAAAGGAGGAGACGGAGTATGTGCTCATTGACCTGCAGTTCCTGGGTATCACTGACCTCTTCCTATTACGCGGAGACAAGGCAAAAGACGAGTCCTCGTTCCATCCCGTCAAGGATGGCTACGAACATGCGTTGGAATTGGAGGAGCAGGTCGTGGCATTCAATCAGGGCCGTTTCCTGGATGGCAGTGAAAACCATTCACAGCAAAAGGGTTTTACGTTCGGGGTGGCTTGCTATCCTGAGAAACACGAGGAGGCTCCCAACCTGGACCGAGATATTTACTGGTTACGTCAGAAAGTGGACGGCGGAGCCAGTTATGCCGTCACGCAGATGTTCTTTGACAACCGCCGTTATTTTGATTTCGTCCGCAAGGCACGCGAGGCAGGCATCACAGTGCCTATCATACCGGGAATCCGTCCGCTGACGCGACTGAAGCAACTCGTTCTTTTGCCACAGACGTTCCGCACGGAATTGCCTCAGACGCTGGTTGAGGAGGTCATGAAGTGCAAGACAGATGAGGATGTATGTGAGGTGGGGATTCAGTGGTGTATCGGTCAGAGTCGAGAATTGCGCGAAAAAGGGGTGGAAAGAATTCATTACTACACCTACGGAGCGGAGGATGCGGTGCGCAGGGTGTGTCGAGAGGTTTTCTAAGGACAGATTTGCTGTCGTGCGTTGTTCCATGATACTTTTTTTCTTCCATATAAATTGGATATTCGTGAATGAAAGGTGGCTAAACTCCAGTATTCCGTGAAAAGAAGTATCTTTGCACCGTAGAAAAACGGGCAAATTCATGAGACTGAAACTGTACAATGACAACACGAACCGACGGGACGTGGACCGTGTGGTGCGCTGTCTGAAGGAAGGAGGGTTGGTTATCTATCCGACAGACACGGTCTATGCCATTGGTTGTGATATCTTCAACGCGCGAGGCATAGAGGCTGTGTGTCGTCATAAAGGGGTGGATCCCCGCAAGGCGAACCTCTCGTTCATCTGTGATGAATTGAGTATGGTGAGCAATTACGCTAAAATGGACAATGCGGCCTTCAAGCTCATGAAACGCAATTTGCCAGGTCCATTTACGTTTATCCTAGAAGGGAACAGCCGGTTGCCGAAGCTTTTCAAGCAGCGTAAAACAGTTGGAATCCGAATCCCCGACAACAACATTATAAGGACCATTGTCGAGGCATTAGGAAATCCAATTCTTACCACATCGCTGAAGCGTGACGATGACGAGATATTGGAGTATTATACGGACCCCGAACTTATTGACGAGAAATTCGGGTCAGAGGTGGATCTGGTAGTCGACGGAGGTATCGGTACGTTGGAACCATCGACGGTGGTGGACTGTACGGACGGATCGGCAGAGGTCATTCGACAAGGAAAGGGAAATTTGCTGTTGTAGAAGAGAGAACGGCAACTATCTTTTTTTTGAAAGCAATCAAGGAGAGAGGATTCCGTCTTTAACCCTAAGGTAGAGAAATTGGACATTTTGTTTTTCTTTTAGTTTTTTTTATATTTGTAGAGTTTATTTTTGTCTTTGCAAAAAGTCAAGTCGCATTGCTGACAAAGATTTTCCTTTTTTTTGTTCTATGTATTTTCAATGATATAATAGGGAAGAGAAAAAAAGAAATGACTGGATGCAGGTAAAATAACAAGAATACATAAGACTATGAAAAGAATTCTACTAATCGTATCTGTGGCTGCGGCCATGTTGTGTCCGTCTCATGCACAGGAGATCCAGATGGTAAAGGACGGCAACAGTTACACTGTTCCGTGTTTACTCAACGGCATGAAGACGCGGATGACCTATAGTGAGAATGATGCTATTTCCATTTCGGAAACAGTGGCTAACCTAATGTATGATAACGGCTATTTCAGTGATGCGGACGTTGCAGGAGCGCTGCAGAACGGAAAGTTGAAGGCAGGTTCTTCGGTCGTGTTACGTGACGTGGAGATTGAAGGAAAACACATACAGAATGTGCGTGCAATAATCAAGGAACAGAACGCCAGCATCGTATTGGGTAAGGCAGCTATTGTACAGGATGGTATGATCGTTTCCGGATCGAGTCTTATCACGGATCTTTCGACTATCAAGAATGTGAATGCCACTGTGGAGAACGGCATTGATAAACTCATAGCAGACAAGCAATATGATCAGGTGATACGAGAACTAAACAAGAAGAAGTCGAGCGAAGGAGGCCTTTCTTCCTATTACCTGATGCAGTTGGCGAACGGTTATTACCAGACGGAGCGGTGGGATGAGTGTATCCGAATCTGCGAAGAATGGAAGAAGAATTTTTCTACATCGCAGGACGCAACGGAGAGACGAGGTATGGAAGATATCTATAATTGGGCTGCTCAAAGTTATATGAACAAGGCGAGGAATTCTGATGACACGAAAAATTATCAGAAGGCTTTGGAGTGGTTGAACAGTGATGCATCATCCATGATTTCAAGCCGTTACGGTGACATGACGGAGGCTTATCAGGCCATGGGTGATATGTCCAATGCGAAAAAGAGTATCAGAAAGGCAATTTCGTCGCGAATCCGCGAAGTGGGCGCCAATTATGTAGCGGCTCAGGCTGGTCAGGTGAAAGACAGCACGTTGGCAAAGTACTATGAAATGTATGCAAAACTTCCTAATATCAGTAGTAAGAAGGCATCGAAGCTATTGCAATGGGCAGAAGGATGTCGATAAACAGACGGGTTTTCTATAGGAGATTTGTCTGAAAAAAAACAAGGGGAGCAAGATTATTGCTTCCCTTGTTTTTTTATTCGGTACTGGCTCTTTCAGAGTTTTATTTCTCAATAAGTTCCTTGATCTTTTTGTCTATGGTGTCAAACGCATCGGTTGGTTCGAAGCGTGCAACAACCAGTCCGTTGCGATCAACCAGGAATTTGGTAAAGTTCCAAAGAATATCAGAGGTGTCGGCATAGTTAGGGTTCTCAGCGGAGAATTTCTCGTGCAGAAGTTTTCCGATAGGAGTTTCTACGTCAAATCCCTGGAAGGATTTTTGAGTCTTGAGATAAGTAAAGAGAGGATCTGCTTTCTCTCCGTTGACGTTAATTTTCTTGAACTGAGGAAACTCTGTGTTGTAGTTGAGTTTGCAGAATTGATGAATCTCTTCGTTAGTACCTGGAGCCTGATTGCCAAATTGATTACATGGGAAGTCAAGTATGGTAAATTCCTGACTGTGGTAGGTTTCGTAGAGTTTTTCCAGCTCGGTGTATTGTGGTGTAAATCCACATCGGGTGGCAGTGTTGACAATGAGGAGAATTTGTCCGGCATAGTTGCGTAGAGGGGTCTCGTTGTTTTTTCTGTCCTTGACAGAGAAGTCAAATACGGTTTTCATGATTTTGATATAAAATAAAAAGCAGGTTTTTTGCTCTCAAAGAGAGACCTGTACATTGACAAATATACAATTTTTTATTTTTATTACCTTCATATCTCAATGAATCCATGTGTCAATAAATAGGGGTGTGGAATTATGTGTATCTTTGTTTTTTCAGAAACGATGAAAAGTTTTTGATTATGCAGTCAGACAATTTTCAGATACGCAGAGCCGACAGTGAGGATGTGGAGCAACTGGGTCGGTTGCTGGAAAGTGTGTGTGGAGTGCATGCGGATGGATGCCCAGATCTATTCCGTCTGGGAGGAAGAAAGTACAACAATGAATCGCTTGCACGCATGATTGAAGATCATTCAAGTCTGATATACGAAGCAGTGGATGGTAATGGCTACCTTATGGAACACGTTTTTTATCAGATAATATGCCATGATGGAAGAGGAGCGATGTTACGGCACAAAACGATGTATAATGATGATTTGTGTGTAGGCGATCCGTATCTTGCAGAGGGGGCGGTCGGGCTCTCTATATGTATGTGCAAGAACTGGCAAGGCGAGAAGATTGTTATAACTTGACACTGAATGTTTGGACGTGTAATCCTTCTGCTATTCGATTTTATGAACAGTGTGGAATGAGCGTGTATAAGATGGGAATGGAGACAAATTTGCAGTATCAATGATGGAAGAAGAACGGATATTTGAGTATGGCAACAAGCGTTTTGTCATGCGTGGAGTTGAGGGTGGGGTATTTTATCAAGGAGCCCAAAACATGGACCCGACACAACCAAATTTCGATTTGGATTCGTATGGCGAAGGACCGGTAGTGGAAGAGAAGGTTGACCCTCTTTATTTCGGAGAAACGGTGGTGACACAAGGACTCTGGAAAGAAGTGACAGGTAAAGAAACAGAGATGTATCGTGATGAGGAGAAACCAGTGATATGGGTGAATTATTATGACATACGTCTTTTCCTTGAACGATTGAACGGAACGATGCATCGTGGCGAAAGGTTGCCGACGAATGAATTTTTCGATTTGCCGACAGAGGCAGAATGGGAATATGCTGCCCGTGGCGGCTTAAAGTCGAAGGGGTATCGACTCTCTGGTGGATTATATATAGATGAGTTGGGGTGGTATGGGGAGAAAGTAGATGAACCTGGCCCTCAACGTGTCCGACAACGAATGGCTAATGAATTGGGATTGTATGATATGAGTGGAAATGTGAACGAGTGGACACAAACACGAAACAATGATGGCAAATGGATACTTAAGGGAGGAAGTTATCGTGAAGATTCTCTGAAATGCAGGATAACGTCGCGTAGAGTCGTGACAGCATTTACACGTAGTGATTATGATGGTTTTCGGCTTGTGTTACGTTCGAAGATAGAATAAAATCGAAAAACGAATTGAATATGGAAAAGTATCTCATCGGTCTAGCTGTAATTTTGGCTGTTATGGTTCTATGGAAATTCAGCAAGTGGATGGTTCGCCTTGTGGTGATTGTTATTCTTTTGGCATTATTGGCTGCGCTTTGGTATTTTCATCTCCAACAAGGATGAAGTAGAATTTTTTAGAAAACAAGACATCCGATTTCTTTAAAAGGAATCGGATGTCTTGTTTATTGGCTTTTGTTGACGATATACAGAAGTGAATCTTATGGAACACTTTATTTTTTGAGTTCTTTCTGCCAACTATCTTTGAGTGAAACGGTACGATTGAAAACCAAGGCCCCAGGCTTGGAGTCCGGATCAACATTGAAGTAACCAATACGTTGGAACTGGAAATGATCGAGTGGTTTGGCATGGGAAAGCCAAGGTTCAACTTTGGCTGTCGTTACGGTCAACGAGTTTGGATTGAGCATCTCATGAAAGTCCCGGTCTTTTTCCTCCTGCAGGTTCTCTACAACAAAAAGTCGGTCGTAAAGTCGTACTTCAGCATCAATAGCATGACGAACACTTACCCAGTGGATTGTGCCCTTTACCTTACGGTTGCTATCTGGCATTCCAGAGCGTGTGAGGGGGTCGTATTCTGCATAAACGGTGGTAATGTTACCTTCCGTGTCCTTATCACATCCAGTACAACGAATGATATAGGCGTTTTTCAGACGTACTTCCTTGCCTGGTGTGAGTCTGAAATATTTTTTTGGAGCCTCTTCCATGAAATCATCCCGCTCGATGTAGAGTTCTCGGGAGAACTGTATTTCATGGGTTCCGTCTTCTTCCCGTTCAGGGTTGTTGATGGCAACCATGGTCTCCTCTTGATTTTCCGGGTAATTGGTCAGAACAAGTCGGATTGGGTCCAGAACGGCGCTGACACGTGTTGCATTGGCATTGAGGTCATCACGTACAGCGTGTTCCAGCAATGAGACGTCAATGAGTCCATCATATTTGGTATATCCGATAGTTTTGATAAAATTATGGATAGAAGCTGGCGTGTAGCCTCTGCGACGCAGACCACAGATGGTAGGCATACGTGGATCGTCCCATCCACGCACAATTCCTTCGTTGACGAGTTGGAGCATCTTACGTTTACTCATCACAGTATAGGTGATGTTCAAACGGTTGAACTCGATTTGCCGAGGACGATAGTCTGTTCCGGCAAACTGATCAATGAACCAGTTGTAGAGTGGTCGATGTACTTCAAACTCCAGGGTGCAGAGCGAATGTGTGACCCCCTCAAAATAATCGGATTGTCCGTGGGCAAAATCGTACATTGGATATACTTTCCATTTGTTGCCCGTCCGATGGTGAGGATGAGAGGTGATTATGCGGTAGATAATAGGGTCACGGAAATGCATATTAGGGGAGGACATGTCTATCTTGGCCCGTAGTACCATTTTACCATCCGGAATCTCGCCGGAGGACATCTGTTCGAAAAGTTTTAAATTTTCTTCTATTGGTCGGTTACGGAATGGAGATTCGGTTCCTGGAATCGTTGGTGTTCCTTTTTGTGAGGCAATCTCTTCCGCAGTTTGTTCATCGACGTAGGCTTTCCCTTCTTTGATGAATCGGATGGCAAGTTCGTGTAATTGTTCAAAATAGTCGGAAGCATAGTAGATTCCAGCCCACTGAAATCCAAGCCATTTGATGTCTTCCTGAATAGAGTCGACGTATTCAACATCCTCCTTTACAGGGTTTGTATCATCAAACCGGAGATTGCAGATGCCACCGTATTTTTTTGCAATACCGAAGTCAAGGCAGATAGCTTTGGCATGGCCGATGTGGAGGTAACCGTTCGGTTCGGGAGGGAAACGGGTCTGGATTCTTCCTCCGTTTTTGTTTTCTCGAAGGTCTTCCTCAACGAATTGTTCAATGAAGTTCTTACTTTCTTCCTTTACTTCTGATGTATTAGCGATTTGTTCTTCCATGGTTTTTTCTGGTCTATCTTACGGGAAGGAGAAGAATTCTATCAGTTGAGAATGCCTCTATGAGCACTTTTGATGAAGTCAAGAATGATCTTTTTTTCCGGGCTTTCCGGCAATTCTGTTTCTGCTGCAGCAACTCCCTGTGAGATATTCAGTCCTTCTCGGTATATGCAGTTGTAAACGTCCTGTATAGCATGAATGGTCTCGGTTGAGTATCCTCTCCGTCGTAGTCCGATAGTATTCAGACCTGCATAGCGAGCCGGCTCACGTCCGATAATCGTGTAAGGAGGCACATCTTTAGGCAATCGACTGCCGCCTTGAATCATGGAGTGTGCTCCGATACGTACAAACTGATGGCACAGTGTGCCTCCTCCGATGGTGGCATAGTCTTCAATAACAACTTCCCCAGCAATCTGACAAGCGTTGGACATGATGATGTTGTTGCCAAGTACACAGTCGTGTGCAATATGGCAATAAGCCATAATAAGACAATTGGAACCTATGATGGTTGTGTCTTTCGAGGCTGTGCCACGATTTACGGTGACGTATTCCCGAATTCTTGTTCCATCGCCAATGACGGCTGTGGTTTTCTCTCCTTTGAATTTCAGGTCTTGAGGGACATTGGCAATGACAGCTCCTGTTGCAATAAAACAATTCTTGCCAATGCGTGCGCCGTCAAGTATGACGGCTCCGGACATAATTTCGGTTCCGTCTCCAATTTCCACGTCGTCCGAAATAGTTACAAAAGGACCTATTTTGACGTTTTTGCCGATTTTAGCCTTAGGGCTTATTACGCTGAGTGGATAGTCCATATATTTTCTTTTTATATCGTTTTATCGTTCTTTCATCCGGTACGCTATTTTCAAGCGTCATTCCGGCTGGATGGTTTATTTTTTATAATGATGGCGGAGAGGTCTGCCTCGGTAACTATTTTTTCACCTACAAAGGCTGTGCATCGCATGTGTACCATTCCTCGTTTGATAGGTTCGAGCAGTTGTAGGGAGAAGATGAGGGTATCGCCAGGAACGACCTTGTTGCGGAAGCGTACTTCGCTCATTTTGGTAAAGTAGGTAGAGTAGGTGGTTGGGTCATCTACGTTAGAGAGAGCAAGAATACCTCCCGTCTGCGCCATGGCTTCTATAATTAAAACACCCGGCATGACAGGTTCATCTGGGAAATGTCCGAGGAAGAAGGATTCATTGGCGGTTACATTTTTCAGTCCGACAACATGTGTTTTCGAGAGTTCCAAAATTTTGTCAACAAGTTGGAAAGGCCAACGGTGTGGAAGAAGGGACTTGATTTTTTTGTTGTCGCATATTGGTGATGCGTCAGGGTCGTAGAGAGGCGCGAACACATCCTGATGTCGATTTTCCTTGCGTATTTTTTTTGCAAAAGCGGTGTTTGAAGTATGACCAGGACGGGTGGCAACAACGCGTCCTATGATAGGTCGTCCTATCAGAGCGAGGTCTCCTATAAGATCCAATAGTTTATGTCGAGCCGGTTCGTTAACAAAACGCAGGTCTCCGCTCAGGATGCCTGGTTTGTTCTCAATATTCTCATGTCCGGTGACTTTTGCAATATGTTGGAAGTCTTCGTCGTTCATGACCTGATCGTAGATGACGATGGCATTGTTTAAGTCTCCGCCTTTGATGTATCCACCTTTTAAGAGTGGTTCAATTTCACGTACAAAGACGAATGTACGGCACGAGGCTATTTCCGTCCTGTAGTTTTGCATGTCATTCAGGTCCGCATATTGGTTGGGTAGAATAGGTGAGTCAAATTCCACACCAACTTGTACCGAGAAGTGGTCGTCTGGCAAAATCGTGATTTTCGTGCCAGTCTCTTTGTCTTCGTAGTCAATGCGATGGTGGACAAAGAAGGGGTTGCATGGCAGTTGTTGTTCCTGAATACCTACTTTCTCAATGTTCTCAGCATAATATCGTGCAGAACCATCCAAAATCGGCAGTTCGGGTGCGTCCACTTCGAGGATGGCATTGTTAATGCCATAGGCATAGAGCGCTGACATAGCATGTTCGATGGTGGAGACAGTTGCTTCTCCACGGGTGACAACAGTGCCTCGGGTCGTACCGCTGACACATTCGGCCAATGCGGGTACTGTGGGTTCACCTTCAAGGTCCGTTCGTTTAAAGACAATACCTGTATTTTCAGGAGCAGGGCATACTTTTAGTGTGATGTCCATGCCAGTGTGAAGTCCTTTTGAACGGAGTGTGAAAGATTCTTTGATTGTGCGTTGGTTTGCCATTTTTCTGTTTTTATTTTCTTCGAGAGAAGTGGAGGACAGGAGAATATTCAGTCTTTTTTTAATTCTTTCTTTAAGTTGTCCAGTTCCTTGCGGAGTGCGCCGATTTCTTTGTACAGCTCTGGTAGCATATGTTCTACTGCTATCATTTTACGCCATTTATAGACATCGGTTGCTGGGTAGCCCATGAGGGTCTGGCCGCTTTTCTTGATGGTACCAGGTACGCCAGCTTGAGCACCGAGAGTAGTGTGGTCGGCAATTTGGATGTGTCCAGTTACGCCAACTTGGCCGGCAAGAATGCAGTTTTCGCCAATCTTGGTCGAACCGGCAACGCCGCATTGTGCAGCCATGGCAGTATTGCGTCCTATTTCAACGTTATGTGCCAGATGGACAAGATTGTCAATCTTGACACCGGAATGGATCAAGGTAGAACCCATTGTTGAACGGTCTATGGTTGCGTTGGCGCCAATCTCGACGTTGTCTTCTATGCAGACATTACCTATTTGTGGAAGTTTGGACCATGTTCCGTCCTTTTCAGGAACAAATCCGAATCCATCGGCTCCAATGACGCATCCTGCATGCAGAATACAATGATTGCCAACCTGACAATGGTCATAAACATGCACGCCAGCATAGAGGATGGTTTCTTGTCCGATGCGGGCGTGGTGTCCTACTGTGGCATGTGGATAGATAAATGTATCATCGCCGATAGTGGCATGCTCACCGACAAAGGCATGAGGGCCTATATAGACGTTTTTTCCGATAGTGGCGGTAGGTGCTACGAAGGCTAGGGAATCAATGCCTGGAGTCGGTTTAGGCATATTCATTTGGACAAGATTCAGCAACTGGGAGAGAGCCTTATATGAGGAGGGTACTTTAATAAGAGTTGCCTTTATGGGCTTTGAAGGCTGAAAGGAGTCGTCAACGAGAACGACAGAAGCCTTTGTGGTATAGAGGAAAGGCTCGTACTTTGGATTGGAGAGGAACGAGATGGTACCAGGCTCTCCATTTTCGATTTTTGAGGCGTCATGTACGGTTGCGTTCGGGTCCCCGACAACAATTCCTTTCAGGAAGTCGGCTATCTGTTTCGCTGTGAATTCCATCCTATTCTTTATTATTTTTATTTAATAGGCAAATATACGCTTTCTTGCTTAATTTCCCAAGTGGAGTTTCTGCGGTTTTTGTCAGATGTCCAGATGGCAGAGGTAGTAGCGTGTGGTTCGTTTGGATAGCATGCGTGTATTGAGAATGTCAGAGACATCTGAGAGTTCACTTACAGACCCATCACGGTGGAGGATAAGAATATTGTCTGAGGAAGGATCGTAGGTACGAGAGCGTACGGGTCCACAGGAGAGGAAGTATTCTGCTTCGTCAGGTGTAATGTGATAGTGTTGGGAGTAGTGTTGGATGAGTTGTTGTTGAAGAGGTTGGAGTTGTTCGTCAGAGTCGGCTTGTCGTACTTTGAATAGTTGTCGATTGATGAGTCCCTGACAGAGTTTTGCGAGTATGATGTCGTTATGGTTTTGCCATACTTTAAGTGCGGTAAGCACGTCTGCGTCATCGAGAAGGGAATAGTATTGTATAGCGTGGTCAGAGGAGAGCGTTTCGAGATTATGATTGGATTGGAGGAAGTGGTTGAGAGCGGGAGAGGCGAAGAGCTGTGTTCCGAGTGCAGTGAGTTGTTTTGCTCTACGGATGGCATGTCGGAGCATGGTTTCTGCTGCAACGGCTGTTTTGTGAAGGTAAACTTGCCAATACATCAGGCGTCGAGCAATGAGAAAGTTCTCGGCGGAGTAGATTCCTTTTTCTTCGATGACGAGTCGGTCGTCTTTGACGTTGAGCATTTTGATAAGTCGATCGGCTCCGACGTTTCCTTCACGAACACCGGAAAAGAAGCTATCTCGGACGAGATAGTCCATACGATCCATATCGAGTTGTGATGAGATGAGTTGGTGAAGGTAGTGTTTCGGGTAGTTGTCCGTAAAGATTTCGATGGCCAGGTCTAGTTGTCCCCGGAAGTTTTCCTCATTGTTGATGCGACGGGTGAGTAGTAGTGTAATCTCTTCGTGGTTTGCATAGGGAATGAGGACGTGTTCGAGTGCGTGGGAGAAAGGGCCGTGACCGATGTCATGGAGAAGAATAGCAGCGAGAGTGGCTTCTTCCTCCGTGTCGGTGATGTGGTGTCCTCGACTGCGGAGATGTCGGATGGCTTCCTGCGTGAGGTGCATGGCTCCGAGAGAGTGGATGAAACGTGTATGTGTGTTGCCAGGATAGACAAAATAGGAGAGACCCAATTGTCTGATACGTGTGAGTCTCTGGACATAAGGGTGTTGTAAAAGGTCGTAGAGAAGAGTGAAAGGCAGTGATACGAATCCGAGAACTGGGTCGTTGATGATTTTGTTTTTCGAGGTCACGGTCGGTTGTGTTTTGGTGTATTCTGTGTACTTTGTGTTTAGACGAAATATAAGAGAGGATATTATTGTTGAACCCAACGGAGGAAGTCGGAGGCCTTGACTTTAGATACGATGATAGGTTCTGGGGTAGGCAGTGAGAGGTGTACGACGAGACGTCGTGTGAAGTAATGTTCAATACCGGTAATGGCTTTGCGTGCAATGATATACTGCCGGTTGGCTTTATAGAAAAGTCGAGGGTCGAGTTGTGATTCGATAGATTCGAGGGTGTAGTTGACGACGTAGAGGGAGCCGTCTTTGAGATGAGCGCTGACAATGCCATCGACGGAGTTGAAGAAGAGGATGTCATCGACATGTATGGGAATGATTTTGTCTTTGTAATAGACGAGAAGAGATGTTTTGTAAGGGTTCTCGAAATGTGCGAGGAGGTTCTGTATCTGTTGTTGTTGGTTGGAAGAGGTTTCGTTTCTGGTAGAGGAGAGAGAAGCGAATCGCTCAAATTTTGCCAGAGCGTGTTCGAGTTTCTCTTCGTCAATGGGTTTAAGAAGATAGTCGATACCATTTGTCTCGAATGCCTGAATAGCGTATTCGTCAAAGGCAGTACAGAATACGATGGGGCAGGAGACTATGGTTTCCCGGTAGATTTCGAATGAAAGTCCATCAGCAAGTTGAATGTCCGAGAAAATAAGGTCTGGTTCCGGGTTGCTTCCGAGCCATTGGACGGCGGATTTCACGGAGGCGACAATGGCGATAACATGCATGTCGGGGCGTAGGGATTCTATGAGCTTTTTCAGTTCCTTCGCTGTTTTGGCTTCGTCTTCGATGATAAGCAGATTCATGATTGTTTCGTTTTTATTGTTTTGTTCAATACCTTTTCAGTAAATAATAGAGGACCTGAAGAGGAGGATTATTCGGAACGAAGGAGGGGAATGCGGACAGAGAAGGTTGAGTCTGTTCGTTGTATTTCCATGTTTCGTTCGCCCAATAGACGATAGCGGTTGCGGATATTCTGAAGTCCAATTCCAAAACTTTCTGTGTGAGAGAGTTTTGGTTGAATATTGTTAGTTACAACGAGCCATTCGGATCCGTCGTTGCAGATGGAGACATGAAGGGGTTCTTCAAAGGACACGACGTTGTGTTTTGTCGCATTCTCGATAAGAATCTGGAGTGCGAGCGGTGGAAGGCATTTGTCGAGCAGAGGCCGGTCTATACTAATGTCGATGTGGAGTCCATCTTCGAATCGTTCTTTGAGAATGTAGAGATAAGATTCGGTGAAGTTCATTTCCTCGCGGAG
Source organism: Bacteroidales bacterium UBA4363 (assembly GCA_002393965.1). Lineage (GTDB taxonomy): Bacteria > Bacteroidota > Bacteroidia > Bacteroidales > Paludibacteraceae > UBA4363. Next base: position 43,873 of record DGSL01000025.1, read on the forward strand.
GGTGACGAGGTTTTTTTCTTTGCGAGAGAGGAGGTAGCGATAGACATTGCTGAGTTGTGTAACAAAGTTTTTGGTTTTGTTTTCGAAGGTGATAGATCGTAGGGTAGAAAGGGCGTTGAAGAGGAAGTGTGGGGAGATTTGCTGTCGCAGGAGTCGAAGTTGTGTGTCGAAGTTTTCCTGTCGAAGTTTTTCCATTTCTTTTTCTGCAGCATGGTGTCGCTCGCGTTCTCGCTGAGTATAGATGATGTAGTAGACGAGTCCGAGAGCAAAACCGGCCCGCAATATTTCGAGGAGGATGCGTAGATTAAGAGGGAATGATGAGAATAAGGTGACTGTATGTAAGGCCCATAGTCGCTGGTAGTCTTCAAGGAAAGGAGCAATGGCACGTATATAGAGAATCTGCATGTGTCCGCTGAAAATGCTGAGCATGAGAGCCAGGGCAGCAGAGAGAATCATGATGCCATATTTCCGTGTTGTTGCATAATGATGGATGACTTCGCAACAAAGCACAATAAGGGTGGTACCTAACACGTGGAAGACGAACAACAAGATCAGAAGTCGCCATTGTTGAGTGCCTAATATCAAGAAATTGGGAATCAGTCCCAGCATGCCGAGAATGAATCCCAAACGGAGGGAGTTGCGAGGGCGCAGTATTTGGAATAAGGTCTGCTCCATTTTTTTAGTTTTTTCTCCCTAATGATTATGATAATTTGTTCCTGTCATGGTAGAGAAGAACCAAGTATGTCTCTGCTCAATTAACTCAAAAGATGCAATGCGTTTATGATGTGCAGAGATCAGATAGAAGGGCAATAAGCAGATCATAGGTGCGGTTGGTAGAGGCAACGTTAAGCCGTTCGGATGGAGAGTGGACCCCAGTCATGTCCGGTCCGAAGGAGACCATATCCCAGTCCGGATATTTTTTGAGAAATACGCCACACTCAAGTCCAGCATGAATAATTTTGATAATGGGTTCTTTGCCGAAGAGACGCAGGTAGGTCTGGCGAGTCTGTTCGACGATAGGTGAATGAAAATTAGGTGTCCATCCGGGATAGTCTTTGCCAGTAGTGACGGTGGCATGTGCCTGTTGGAAAAGTTCTGTAATACGTTTGATAATCTTTCTTTTCTCCTCTTCGAATGAGGAACGTTGAGAGGTCTCAATGAGCAGAGATCCGTTGTGAGTGCTGACAGCGGCAAGATTGGTGGATGTATCAACGAGTGTTGGAACGTCTGTATTGTAGGCAATGGGGCCATGTGGACATTCATTCAAAATATGGATCAGAGTGTCGGATGTGTCTTTCGGCATAAGTGTTTCTGGAACATCGGACGATGTCAGGTCAATTTTAATGTGAGGGTCTGTTTCTGCATATTCCTTTTCTTTTTCGCAGAGGTATATGTTGGTCAGGACACGCAGTTGTTCTTTGTCGGCATAGGATACCGTTCCTGTAGCGGTGGCATGGCGAGGGATTGCATTCCGCAGGTTGCCTCCGTCAATTGTACTCAATCGCAGGTCGGTCAAGCCAGCGATTCGTTGAAGTAAGTCAGTCAACAGTTTGATGGCATTTGCGCGGTTGCGATGAATGTCTTCGCCCGAGTGTCCTCCCTTCAGACCATCAATGGTCAGAGTAAAAGCAAAGACACCTTCGGGTGTCTTCTCGGGTGTGAAATCCAAAGTAGCAAGAGTGTCGGCTCCTCCGGCGCATCCGATGCAAAACTGTCCCTCTTCTTCACTGTCCAGATTAATCATACGTTTGCCACGGACCCAGTTGGGGCGTATTCCGTTGGCGCCTCCCAGTCCAGCTTCCTCGTCCACGGTAAAGAGGGCTTCCAGTGCTGGGTGTTTCAGTTCCGAATTCTCCATTACGGCAAGTATCAATGCCACACCGATTCCGTCATCCGCTCCGAGAGTCGTTCCTTTTGCCTGAGCCCATCCATCTTCTCCGATTTCCCATTCGATAGGGTCAGTATCAAAGTTGTGTGTAGAATGACGATCTTTTTCGCACACCATGTCTATGTGAGCTTGCATGATAACCGGTTCGGCTTTTTCTTGTCCTTTGGATGCGTTGGCTCGCAGCAGGACGTTACCTATTTCATCAACGTCTGCTTCCAGTCCGTGTTTTGCGGCGAATTGTAGTAGGTATTGACGAATCTGCTCTTCTTTCTTGGAAGCGCGTGGTATTCGTGTGATTTCTTGGAAATAATGCCAAACGGCACTGTATTTTCCTTGTATAGGGTTATGGTTCATTTTTTATTTGATTATTTCTTACAAAGGTAAGAAAATTCAGACTGAAAGGACAGAAGAGAACAGGGCTCTGTCAGAAAAAAGTGACAGAGCCCTGTTGCTTATGTTTTTTTGGAAAGAAAAAGAATTTACTTTTTATTTCCTGTATAACGTTCGTTGAGTTGTCTGATAACATCTCCGGTGATGTCAAATGCCGGTTGACCATAGAGAATCGTACTATGCGATGCCGTAGAGAAGATAACTTGATAGTTGTGTGTGCGGTTGTAGTCCTCCAGAAAAACGTTCAGCGAGTCGATTAGTTGTTTGTTAAGTCCTTCCATAGACTGTTGAAGTTGTCCTGCCAACTGTGCGTATCGGTTGTCCAGGGCTTCCTTCTTACGCATCAACCGAGTCTGTTCGGCTTCAGCACTCTGTTGTGAGAGAAAACCTCCTGTCTGAAGTTTCTGTTGGAAGTTGGCAACGTCTTTTTGTAGTTGTTGCATTTGACGTTCTATTTCAGCTTTTGCTTTTTGCTGCTGAGCCTCCAATTTTGCTTGTGCCTCCTTTGAAAATTCATATTTCTCCATCAGCGAGTCCGTCTGGACATAGGCAATTGACAAAGCGGATGGGACGATATTGCCTGTCGAGTCTTTTATCATTACGGGTGTGCTGGTGCATGAAGAAGTCTTACATGATTTTGGACATAGGAAATGGAGGCAGAACAATACAATGACAGCAATGCCAAGTACAATGTTGATGATGGTCTGGCAATTCTTCGTGATAAAGCAGGATGTGTTGTCGGACGAGGTAGGAGTTTTGTTCTCATCTTCTGTTTCTGGTTTAGCAGTAGAATCCTGATTTTCAGCAGTTTTTTCTGCTATCGTCTGTCCTTCGGTTTCTTTTTCTTCCTCTGGAATATTGGTATTTGCAATGTCAGTCATGTTTTTGAATTATTTTTTAGGAATAATATGTATTTAATTATCAACAGACATACATAATGCCATAATGGAGATTCTATTTGTCTTTTTGTTCATTTGGCAAAAATCGTCTATGATGCAAATATATCATTAAAATCCATGTCTTTTGTGTCTATAACGTTCTTTTCTTTTAAAAACGGATGTTTACACCGCCCATAAAGGTTGCTTTTGGCATTGGATAGCCTTGTATGATTTCATACCTCTGAGCCAACAGGTTGTCACCCCTGGTCCAGATAGATAAGAATCGATTTACGGTATAGGTAGCCCCCAGATTGAGCAGGTAGAAGTCTTCTTGATGCTCGTTGTTGTTGTCGACCGATGTGTACAATCCGTTTACACATTGCAGAGCAGCATTTATGGTCCAATGACGGTTGTGATAGTCCACAATGAGATGGCCAAGGTATTCTGGTGCTGCGGTTACGGGTTTTTCCATATGCAGCAAAGCATGGTTGGTGGTAAAACTCCAGTGTTCTCCCAAACGATAGGTTGCTTCTAACTCCATTCCGCAGTTCTCTATTCTGCCTGTATTGATATTCTTGCGGTTGACAGTTTGGATCATATTATCGCCATTGATGTAGAACAGGTTTGCTCCATAGTTCAGTCTTCGTATAGGTTGGTGTTGCCAAGCGAGTTCATAACTCCAGATGCGTTCTGGTTTCAGATTCTCGTTTGAGGGCGGATAGAGATAGAGTTCGCGCATGGTAGGATTACGGAATCCCTTTGTTGCCATAGCTTTCAATGAACTTCTATGTGTCGGACGCAAGGCGAGTCCTACCTGTGGTATCCATTCAGTTCCGCTCACGCTATGGTGATCCATACGGATGCCGGCATCGATGGTGAGCCACTGCACCAGATTCTGTCTGAGGTCGATATAGCCAGCTATCTCATTGCGATATGAGCGTCCGCTCTGTTTATTCGTAGTATTTAATTTCTCTCCTGTTTGTTTTGAGGTGTACCATGCGTTCCCATAAATATTTTGCCAATCAAAACCTCCTGCAATCCGTGTATTATAGAACAGACGCAGGCTTTGGTACAGAGAGATGCCAGTCAGAGCGTCCTTCGAACGGAAATAACGTTGGGTCGGTCGGCTGAAATCTGTCGTTCCGTCATCAATCTTGTGTTGTCCGAAATTTGAATAGACTCGCAATGCTCCGTTTGTGTGATAGTAGTTGTTTTCCAATGCGGCGGATACCATCCCCCGCGTAATCCATTGGTCTGCATCGTAGAGAGGTGCGTTTGTCGGACCTGGGTTTGAGGCGATGAAGTGGGTGATATCAGCCATAGCACTTGTCTTCCAATGTGGGCGGATTTTGTATCCCAGTTGGAGGAGACCTCCGTATTGTTCAAATCCCATGTGAGGTCTGTGATTATCGCTTCGGTTGTATTGTACAGCTGCGTTGCTGGAGAATCGTCTGGTACGTGTCTGTGTCGAAGCCTCGGCTTCGAAGGTACCGTAGCTACCGCCTCCGAGTTGGATATCGGTCTGTGTGCCGGGATTGTCAGCCGAACGTGTTACGATGTTCACGACACCGCCCATGGCATTGCTTCCGTACAATACTGATGCCGGTCCTCGCAAGACCTCAACACGGTCAGCCATCATGGTCTGATAACTATCTGAGATGGGATGTCCGTAGATGCCGTTGTATTGTGGTTGTCCGTCAATGAGTACCATCATTTGTCCTGATTCCCCGGTGATGCCACGCAGGCTGATGCCGCCAGCAGCACCGTTTGAGACTCCGTAACCTGTCATTGAACGTGACGTAACGAATAGTCCAGGTACTCGTTGCATAACCGTCGGAAGAAGGTTGGTCCTGTGTTGTCCAGTCAGGACGGATCGGTTCACAACGCTGATTGTCATGGGCAGATGCCGAATATCGGTGCTATTCCGTGTTCCTGTGACAACAACCTCAGGGAGTGGTTGATAACGATAGCCTGGAATCGAGCAAACAATATCATGTGGTTTATCAAAAGCTATATTGATACAACTATCAGAGATAGGTAGTGTCTTGGATTCAAGTCCGATGTAAGAGAACATGAGTTCCTTGGCATCCTCTGGAACCAGAAGAGTATAATTGCCATCGAAATCGGTCATCGTACCGATTGTTGTGCCAGGCACACGGACTGATGCACCGATGGCTGGCTCTCCTATATCATCTTTTACATTGCCCTTGATGGTACGTTGTTGTGCAATAGCAGAAAAGGCGCCAATCAGTGTAAGAAACAGGACAAACCACCTCTGTTTGAATCGAATCAATATATTCATTTTCAGAAGTTATTTTTTCGAAACGAACGGTTTCAAGCCTCTCACGGCTTCGGCTGGAGTGATCCTTTTTCCGTCATTGTCCAAGTCGATCAAGATATAGCGATCATTTCCCATTCCCTGTTCCTTCATGTATGAGAGTTGACGTAGTCCGTGTCTTGTTTCGATACGTTCCACAATGTCGTGATGTTCGGCTTCTGTCATGGCATAGATGAGGTCGATGCATGCCTGATCAACGGCCAGAATGTCTGTAGAAGAAAGAATACCAACGTTGGGTGTTACGACAGGGGCGGCCTTAGTTCCTTCACAATCGCAAGAGACGGACATGTTACGCATGACGTTGACATAACAGACGTTTTGGCCAAAGTGGTCGATCGTTGCTTTGGTTGATTCTGTTATTCGTTCCATGAATTCCTCTTTACGGATGCTCCATTGTCCGTTGCCTGGACGGGTATGAATCCATGCCTTGCCTATTCGTCCATCGGCGCATCCGATACCGATATTCTTATTTGACCCTCCGAATCCGCCTTGAGAATGTCCCTTGAAGTGTGTCAGAACGACCATTGCATCATAATTGACCAGGTGTGATCCTACCGACATACGCTTGAACCAGTTTCCTCCTGTTACGGGCAGTGAGATGGTATCCTGTTCGTCCAGAATGTCAACGGGACAGAATGTCCATCCGTTCACCTCCAGTGTTTTGCGGTGCTGTTCGGTGGTGTATCGATTGCCTGTATAGTAGGTGTTTGTTTCGATGATATTTGCTTTCGGCAGATCCTTCTTAATCAGTTCCTTGACCCAATCACTCGGAATGATATTCGGACCGTCAAGTTCTCCTGTATGCAGTTTTACTCCGACTTTTCCACTGATATTACCATTTACTTGCTCGTAGGCTTTGATGAGTCCTTCAGCCGAAAGGTTGCGAGTGAAATACACGATTGATTCGTTACCGGTTCGCTGTTCGTATGGTACGTATTTGTTACCGTCTGTCACGGATGACAGGGATACCTTTTCCTGAGCCGTTCCGACAGCCAGCATTCCGAAGGAGAGCAGCAATAAAAATGTCTTTTTCATTTTGATGGTTGGGTGATTATTGTTCCAGATAGAGGAATCTATATTATTTCTGCTGTTTTTGTTTTTATGAAAGGTGTAAGAGTTCCCGTGCGTTAGTAATGGCGGCATCAGTAACGGAGGCTCCGGAGAGCATTTGAGCAATCTCCCGGATACGTTCCTCCTGTGTCAGTTGCTGGATTGATGTCTCGGATTGTTTTTTGAATACACGGTAGTGAGCATTTCCTTTGGCGGCAATTTGAGGTAGGTGGGTAATAGTGATTACCTGCATCGACTGCGCCATTTGTTGCATGATATCGCCCATTCTGTCTGCCACTTCTCCAGAAACTCCCGTGTCGATTTCGTCAAGGACAATGGTGGGTAGGAGACTGTTTTCGGAGATGAGGGCTTTCAGTGCGAGCATGACACGTGATATTTCGCCTCCAGAAGCAATTTGAGAGACTGGCGCGGGTTGTGTCTTCTGATTGGCAGAGAACAGGTAATCTACCTGTTCGGTACCGTAGGCGGTGAGATTGGGCGTCTGTGTGATCTCGATTTTCATTTGCACGTGTGGCATGCCAAGATTTCGCAGTGTGTCAATCAGTTTTTGTTCCACCTTCGTTGCTGTGTTTCTGCGTGTGCGGCTCACGAGAGCTGCCGTATTTCTTGTTTGTTTCTCGGCTTCCTGTACTTCTCTGGTAAGTGATTCGATACGTTCGTCGGAATTCGTGAGATTCTGCAAACGCAGTTGCATTTTCTCCTGCAGGTTGATAAGGTCATTTACCGAATCCACATGGTGTTTTCTCTCGAGTGTATAAATCAGGTCCAACCGTTCTTGTACCTCCTGCAAGCGTTGTGGGTCCAACTCTGCGGTATTGAGTTCATTTTCAATGCTGTCGGCGATGTCATCTGTTTCGATGAAAGTGCTTCGGAGTCGTTCTGCCAGTTCTTCGCAAATAGGAGAGAGGCCTTTCAGTTTCTCGAGTGTTGAAGCGGCTTCCTTGAGCAGAACTGTTGCCCCCGTCTGTTCGTTGTTTAGTATCTGGTTTGTTTTCTGCAGGATATTGAGGATATCTTCCCGGTGTGTCAGTTTCTCCAGCTCTTCCTCCAACAGTTTGTCTTCGTCGGCTTTCAGACGAGCTTGTTCCAATTGTTGACACTGGTATTCAATGTATTCGCGGTCATTCTTGTCCTGCTCCATCTGCTCCTGCATTTGTTTCAGTTCTTTTAGCAGGGCAGTGTAATGTTTCCATTCTTTTCGGTATTGTTCCCGTTCTTTTTGGTTGTTAGCTACGCAGTCCAGGACTGATAGCTGGAAGAGTCCATCCTTGAGCAGGAGATTGGCATGTTGCGAGTGTATGTTTAGCAAATGTTCGCCAAGAGTACGGAGTTGTGTCAGTGAGACAGGTGTATCGTTGATGAAGGCACGCGACTTGCCTGCGACATTGATTTCTCTTCGGAGGATACATGATTTAGGGTCGAAATCCAGTCTATTTGTTTCAAAGAAATCCTCCTCATGTAATCCATCAAGGTTAAAGGTTGCTTCAATGCTACATTTAGCAGCACCTTCACGTATTTGGTGAGTATCGGCACGATCACCCAGCACCAGTCCCAGGGCACCCATGATGATGGATTTTCCTGCCCCAGTCTCACCTGTAATGACGGAAAGTCCGCTCCCGAAGTCAATGGTCAGGTGAGAGATGATGACGAAGTCCTTAATTTCCAGAGAGGTGAGCATGGAGTGTTTTGTTTTCTTTTCTTATTGTCAATCCTGTGCGAGGTCTCATCAGTTCTTCTTTAGTATGGTTTCATACTTGTCGGATTGAGACGGTTCGATACTGACCAACAGGTCGTAAGCCTCTTTTTTCTGATTATCAGTGGCGTGAGAGAAGATGTTGATCAGTTCGTCACGCTTGGTTTCCATGAATGATGTGATGGCGACGCATGATGACTTGATGTCGTAAGATTTTTTGATTTCACGCAGCGCTTCCAGAACTTTTGCACATCCTTTATCTGTGCTACTGGCCATTTGGTCCAATCCCAATCGGTGATACAGGTAGGAGGCATGGCGGAAGTTCTTTAGGTTTTCATCGTTGAGGTTATTGCTGTATGCGTAACGGTTGCGCAAGTCATCAAAAGCCTTCCAGCCCACCAGTCCCTTCGACTGTTCCAGATTGACGACGGTTTCCATCTTGCGGAACGATGGAGTACCTCCCACGTCCGAATAAGAATCGCAATCCATGCCGATAATCATGTAGCAATAGTAGGCGAGTAGAGATACTAGTTCGTCATTGGTCTGTCCTTCGATGTAATCGATGGTTTGATGTTCGATGTACTCAAAGTTGAAGTTCGGGTCCTTGAAATTCAGTAGTGAACTATAATACGATGAGTTATAAACAGGCCTTCTAGCCTGTATCTGTAAATTAGCTTTGAAGGTCTTCTCGTCGGACATCTCATCGATTGTGATGAGCATGTTACACTCGATTTTCTCGCTACTCTGATAATGCATGTCCGACCATCGGGTGTGATTGACAAATTCCGATATGGCTTTCTGCATGGTTGTGAACACCTGTTTATTGCTGCCAGGTACTTTGTCTGCGTTGACGGCTACCTCACATTTCAGTTCCTGTGCCGCAGTATTCGTTGCTGGAAGTATGAAAAGGAAAGCCAGCAGGAAAAATGTGGTAAGAGTGGAAATGAGATGTCGTCTCAGGAGGTCTCCGCAGGTATGGTATTGTGTAGGGAAACGATGTGTTCTTCCGGACGGTGCAGATGAGCTTTTCATAACAAAGTTACACCCGATACGGTTTTCAGAATTAAATATGTGTCCAATTCGTTTCATCCGTATGCAAAGATATGTTTTTTCGTTAATCGTTCAAATCCCAATCGTCATTCGAGACTATCCCTTTGTGTGACTTTCAGGTGGAATTATTCTACTTTTCGTGAAAAGCAGGATTGGAAAAGAAAAACAAGAGGAGATGTTGGATAGAGACGAAGAAGATGATTCTCCTGCTGTTTTTGTAGAGGATCAGATGATGTGAAGTTAATCCAATGACGTCAGTTCGTCCAAAATATCCTTAGCAACTTCGCATTTTGATTTCAGACCGTATTCTTTTTTCTTGCCGTTGGGGAAGAGGATGGTAACTTTGTTCGTGTCGTATCCAAATCCAGCCTGATCGTCGTTCAGTGAATTCAGCACGATGAAATCAAAGTTCTTGCGCTTCATCTTTTCGATGGCGTGTTTTGTCTCGTCGTGTGTTTCCAAAGCGAAACCCACCAGACGTTGTCCGTCTCGTTTTTTCTTACCCAAAGCTTCAGCGATGTCCTTTGTTTCCTTCAAGCGCAGCACTAAAGGTCCATCGTTCGGACCTTTCTTGATTTTTTGGTTCGCAATGTTTTCCGGAGTGTAATCTGCCACCGCCGCGGACAGTATCGCAATGTCAGCTTTTGAGAAAGCCTCCATGGCTGATTCATACATATCTTCTGCGGATTCAACGTCGATGCGTTTAATCTGTGTTGTATGTTTGGTCTGCATACCATGTACCGGACCGCAGATTAGGATGACGTATGCACCTCTCATGGCACATTCGTCGGCAATGGCAAACCCCATCTTTCCAGTCGAGAAATTGCTGATGTAGCGTACGGGGTCGAGACGCTCTATGGTCGGTCCGGCGGTAACGAGAACCGTCTTTCCTTTCAGGTCGTTGTTCAGACCTTCGTCGAGCAGTAGTTGTAGTGTTTCGGTGATTTTTTCTGGTTCTGCCATTCTTCCTTTCCCAATCAGACCGGAAGCCAGTTCACCGTCATCAGGTTCCACGATGCTCACCCCGTCTGCTTTCAGTTGCTTCAGATTGCGTTGTGTTGCCGGATGAGCATACATATCCAAATCCATAGCCGGAGCAATACATACTGGACACTTTGCAGAGAGGTAGGAAGTAAGCAGGAGGTTATCCGCCACACCGTTTGCCATCTTGGCTATGGTGTTTGCCGAAGCCGGAGCTATCAGATACATATCCGCCCAAGAGCCCAATGACACATGGCTGTTCCATGCTCCGTTAGTCGGATCGAAAAAGTCGACGAGAATAGGGTTCTTGGACAGAGTTGCCAGCGTTAGCGGAGTGATGAATTCCTTCGCCAACGGAGTCATCACCACTTTCACTTCGGCTCCTGCCTTGACAAGGAGTCGGATCAGCGTTGCTGTCTTGTAGGCAGCAATGCTGCCCGTCACGCCGAGCAATATATGTTTACCTTCGAGCATGATGGGATGTGTGAACAAATGGGGATGATCTTGAGCGTTTTTTTTATTACGCAAGTTTCTCCTTGTCGGAGATGGTCGTGTTCCGGAAATACAATTTCCCGTTGACGAACTCCTGTGTCGCAATCAGTGTTGGTTTAGGGAGTTTCTCGTAATAGCGGGAAATTTCGATTTGCTCACGGTTTTCGAATACCTCTTCCAGATTGTCGTTATACGAGGCGAACTCCTGCAATTTTTTCTGCAGTTCTTCTTTCATTTCAATGCAGATCTGATTGGCACGCTTACCGAGGATGTTCACCATCTCATAGACGTTCATACCGTCTTTCAGCATGGAGTTGACGTCGCGAGTGATAGTAGTGGAAGGGGCATTGGTTTTCTTGAAATCCATTTTTATATAACGTTATATTGTTTTTATTCTCAATCTACCTTGGCATATCCTTTGGCATCCTCGTATATCTTTTCGGCCTCGCGGATATGTTTTCCGTTCGGGAACTGGCTTTTAAAGTTCACGTATTCGTCCACCGTATCGATATATCGCTGAGTGCGTTTTGCCTCAATACTTTTCTTTGCTTCCTGGTATTTCGACTGCAGGATGAGGAAAGAGAGATCTTCCCTGTATTGTGATTCGGGAAAGTCTTTCAGTGCATTCTCTGCCGTTACAACGGCAGAGACGTAGTTGTTTCCTAAGTAATTGCCCAGATTATAGTATAGTTTTGCGTTGCTATATGCCTTGTGTGCCAGACGGTCTCTCATGTCACCGATCAGTCGGTTTGCCTCGTCGAGGTGTTTACCGTCAGGGTATAATTGTACGTAATCTTCCAAGGCGGAGATTGCCTCCCTTGTGTTGGTCTGATCCAGCCGATAGTCCGGTGTCTGGTCATACAGAGCCTTTCCCATCATGAACCGGCATTCCTCTGCATGATTCTCTCTCGGGAACGTACGAGTATAGGTCTTGTAGTAACTATGGGCCATTGCATAATCCTTGTTGCGGTAGTAAGACTCGGCTAACAGAAACAGGACCTCGTCGCTTTCCGGTGTGCCCTTATAATATGCAGCCACGTCCTCCAAGAGTGTATAGGCCTTCATGTAATGACGTTTAGCGAAGTACTCCTTGGCGGCTTTGTACTTCAGTTCCTTATCCGTACTCTTCGTCAATTTCGTATAGTTGCTGGTGCACGACACCATCCATACGACAGCCATTCCAAAAACAAGTACAAGTATTCGCTTTGTCATCTAATACTCCAAATAATGGAAAATTGCTTGCAAAGATACAATTTTTTATAGAAAACACAATCCGTATTGTTGATTGGTTTGACAGGTTGTGTATGGGAACGGAATTTTAATGGAGTCTGTATATCATGTTTATGACAGCAGCAATTCATAGATGATAAGATGATTTAGTGCACTTGAATAATATAAATAATCTATCTAATAGTTTGTATGTCTGTTCGTTGTTATTAAAGTGTTGGTAGAGGGATAATATTAAACAACCCCCAAATGGGTCTTACATTCATCGTTATTCGTGTCAATATTCTGTTATAAGTTAGAAAAACGGTCCATAAACATCCTTTTTACGCGGAAAAATAAATATAGTTCCCCAATGGCAAACATATCTAATAACCAAAGGAATGTCAAGAGAAATTGCGTAACTCTATTGCCAATAAAGGCATTCATTGATAGAGAGTATTAAAAATCCGTTAAAAGCATCGGGTAAAAAGTGTATGCCACCTATTTCTCCATAGCAAAGAGTCTACTAACCGTAGAACGGATGGTGGAGTGGTATTTCTTTTTACGGAGAGTCACTGCGTATTGTTTTTTTCTATCTTTGCATTTGGTCTTGTTGCGTTGTCTGTCATGGCAGAGTACGATGAGTCTTCAGTAACAGACAGATACAGGACGTTCTAAAATCGGTTGTCATGTTTTCATTCATTATCAGTCTCGTTGCCCTTGTTGTGGGCTATTGGTTGTATGGTGCATTTATTGAACGTGTGTTCGGAGCGGATAAGGATCGTCCGACACCAGCCGTGACCAAGAGTGACGGTGTGGATTTTATGGTGTTGCCATCGTGGAAGATCTTCATGATCCAGTTCCTCAATATCGCCGGGACAGGACCGATTTTCGGAGCCATCATGGGTGCTAAGTTTGGTCCTGTGTCCTATCTATGGATCGTGTTCGGTTGCATTTTCGCCGGAGCCACGCATGACTATCTCAGTGGTATGCTTTCCATACGTCATGGTGGGGTTGGACTTCCGGAGCTCGTCGGAAACTATCTTGGCAATGCCACCAAGCGAGTGATGCTTGTTTTCACAGTGCTGTTGCTCATCATGGTCGGTGCAGTGTTTGTGTATAGCCCAGCTCAGATTCTCGGTGATCTTTCCTCGCAGCATTGGAACGGATTCTTCTCCATGATAGGATTCACATCCGAGCATTCGATGGTCATGTTCTGGATTGTTGTCGTTTTTGTCTATTACATCATTGCGACGATGTTGCCTATTGATAAGATTATCGGGCGCATCTATCCGCTATTTGCCATTTCTCTTATCTTCATGGCTGTCGCCTTGATGATTATGTTGTTCTACCATTTCCCTGATTTGCCTGAGGTATGGGACAGCATGGGCAATAAAGGAAGAGAGTCGGGGTTGCTTAATCAGCCTATTTTTCCTTGTCTATTCATTACGATTGCCTGTGGCGCGATCAGCGGTTTCCATGCTACGCAGAGTCCGCTCATGGCCCGTTGTCTCAAGAACGAGAAACAGGGCCGTCCTATCTTTTATGGTGCTATGATTACCGAAGGCATCGTGGCACTTGTCTGGGCAACTGTTGCTTCCTATTTCTTCTATGATAATGGATATGAGGTGTTCCATTCCTCTCTCAAGGCAAGTGCTCCGCAGGTGGTCAACGTTACGGCTAACGAGTGGTTGGGCTCCTTCGGTGCGGTGCTGGCTCTGCTTGGTGTCGTTGCGGCTCCTATAACAAGTGGTGACACCGCCTTACGCAGTGCGCGTCTCATTATCGCCGAATTCGTACATCTGGCCCAGCGCACCATCAAGAGCCGTCTGCTTATCTGTATTCCGTTGTTTACGGCAACGATGGCTCTCCTGTGGTACAATATTACGGATGCCGACGGCTTCAATATCATTTGGGGCTATTTCGGCTGGGCCAATCAAACTCTTGCCATTTTTACTCTTTGGACGCTTACCGTCTATTTTGTCTGCAATGGGAAACCGTTTATCCTGGTGTTGCTGCCTGCCCTCTTTATGACGGCAGTGTGCCCTGCTTTCCTTGCGTGGAAGATTGTTCATATTGATGTGGTTAAAAGCGCTCTTGGCGATGGTTCGTTCTTCCTTTCCGATGGATTTGGCTATATGGTCGGTCTTCTTTCTGTCATCATAGCCTTGGCTTGTTTTCTGCTTTGGTACCGGAACCGTTCTTCCTACGGGACTAAGATATAGACTGTGACATACAGCGGGAGGTGGGGGCTATCGTCGTTTTGTTCCCCCAAGTCCATCCTGTACAATACAGTTGGACAGGATAAATATTGAGTTTGTTCATTTTGTTGTGTCTTGCGACCCAATCAATATCCGAAACTTGTCTTCTGACGACTTTTCAGAATGTCCCGAACAGGTATTGAAAATATGCTGTTCAACATGAATTTTGGCCGTTTGAGATGTTAAAAATTTGCAAAGTATAATTATTGTTCATATCTTTGCGGCTGTCATTCAACGATTTGGCTTTTTGCGGCTTTTTCGGAAGGGTGATACTTCCATTCTTCTATTGGGAAGTTCAGTTCTCTCGGTCCGGCGAATAGATTCTCCAAACCCCTCTTCGTGTCAAGGACCTATTGTTTAACGAAATCTTTTTTTATGACGAAAACAAGAACCCTTATTCTTTTTCTGTTGGTTGGTCTGATTGGTCTGCTTTCTTTCGCAGGACGTGAAGTGCTCGAGAAGGGCGGACTTGAAAAAGGAGACCGTATCAAAGTGGATGACAGCAAGAACATGAATGTGATTGCCAATCTTCTCAAGGAGGGAAAAGGGAACTACGTACTCGTCAACTTCTGGGCAACCTACGATGCGCAGTCGCACATCGACAATATCCGTTTTGCCCGGGTGGTTGATGCGTACAAGGATTGTTCCATCAATCAGACCAATGGTCTGGTAATGGTTTCAGTGTCGTTTGACACTTTTCAAAGTGTATTTGTCGAAACTATCCGGCGCGATGCGCTACCGACGGCAAATATCTATGAAGGAGATGGTTTTAACTCGCAAATGGCCCGTAACTTTGAGCTTACGGAAGGATGTTTTGGAAATTATCTCATAGACGAGCAGGGCGTTATTGTTGCAAAGAACGTAACACCTGAAGAGTTTGAGCAGATTATCAGAGAGAAGATCTGATTAAACCATCCCCTCTAACGAACTGCCTTATTCAAAGAGGGAGTTGTTTTTTATAGTAAACCCCGAAGATTTCATCACATCTTCGGGGTTTGCTGTATAAAAGTCTCAAGGTTTCGTTTTTTTAAATCAGTTTTTTATCTGTGCTTGAAATGGTGGAATGTCGATATGACTTCGCGCACATAGCGAGCCGAACGCTCACCGCGGAAATATCCAGATTTTACAACAGGGTCGGTATAATATTCACGCTCGCGTTTCAGAATCAGATAGTGTTCCACATTGTTTTCCCATGCGTTTGGGTTCGCTCCGTATTTGCGTGCAAGGTTGCGAGCGTCGATGACGTGCCCCGGACCGGCATTGTAGGCGGCAAGAATGAATTTGATTCGTTCGTCAGGATTCGGAACAATCATAAACATCTTTTCAAGTCCCAGGAGGCATTTTACCGAAGCCTCAATACATAGAGATGGATTGCGCATCTGTTCCGCCGTATAGCCCAATTGGCGTACCGTGCGTGGCATCAGCTGCATCACGCCGATTGCGCCCATCCACGAGGTCACTTCGTTGCTGAATCCTGATTCCTCGAAACAGATAGCTGCCAACAGTCGCCAGTCCCATCCGATTTTCGGTGCCTGGCTTTTGAAAATGGCATCGTAAGGGGAGATGGCACCTCGAGGGACCTTGCTGTTTGGTCCAAAGGTTGTGACCATCTGCGCCCCGAAGTACTTTGCCTGAACAAAATATTTATCGTACAGTTGTTTGTAGTACGTGTCTTTGATACTCTCTTCAAACCATTTGTTGACGGCCTCCTGAAGTTTCACGTTTTCTTTCCGTACGGCCCATGATGCCCGTTGTTGGAAACTGACGTCGAGAGAACAGTCGATATTGTTGTAATAGGTGCGATTCAGCAGGGCGATGTCCTTTTCGCAGACCGTATAGTCGATAGAATCCATTGACACTTGTTCGATCAGGGCGTCGGGTCCCAGAGAATCTTCGACAAGTCGGATATGGATGCCGCCTCCGAGTTCTTCGTTCAAGTGTCGGATACGTTCTTCGTATTTCGTCCCCTTGTTCACGTCGATGGTCTTTCCGATCAGGTCCACCACGTTGTGGATGCTTGAGTCACCGCTTCGTTGAACCAGAACTTGACTGTTCAGATATTCATTACTGGTGAAGAGGTATTTCAGCTTGCTTTCGTTGGTGATGGCCAGTCGATAGGCCAGAATGTCCACTTTGCCTTCGTCCAGCAGTTTGGTAAGTTCGGGCAGGCTTCGTGCAATGGTCAATTGCAGAACCAAACCGTTGTCGTCCGTGAATTTGCGGATAAGTTCATAGTCGAATCCCATATCCTCGTCACGCAGGTTGAAGAAGGTGGACGAACCGTACATAGTGCCCACACGCAACGTATCGTTGTGAAGGATGGAGTCGTAGTCCCGGAACCCCTGTTCGGAAGACGGCTTTCCGCAGCAGGAGAGGAATAGGACAGACAACGTTGTGACGAGGAAAAGAAACGGTTTTGGGTTCATATTCATCAAAGATAATGAAATCAAGCGGAATTTCATAATCTGAAGAAAAAGAAATACCTTTGCACGTTTCAAAAATAAAAACCATTTGTAAGGTAATTAAGAAAAAAATGATCAAAGTAACATTTCCAGACGGTTCGGTCCGTGAGTACGAACAGGGGACTACGGGTATTCAAATTGCGGAAAGCATCAGTTCCAGATTGGCACAAGAGGTCCTTTCCATCAGTGTGAATGATGAGATACGAGATTTGGGGAGACCTATCAATGAGGATTGCACCATCAAACTGCATAAATGGGAAGATCCGGAAGCAAAAAAAGCTTTTTGGCACACTTCGGCTCACGTGCTCGGAGAGGCTCTTCAGGCGCTCTATCCCAACGTTCAGTTCGGTATCGGTCCAGCCATTGAGAATGGTTTCTACTATGACGTAGATCCAGGTGAGGGAGTGGAAATAAAGGATGCCGATCTGGTGAAGATAGAGGCCAAGATGAAGGAACTCGCTCAGCAGAAAGAGACCCTTGTCCGTCAGGATATTTCAAAGGACGATGCCATGAAGTTCTTTGGAGACAGGAAAGAATCGTATAAGCTTGAGCTCATCAGTGAACTTGAGGATGGAACTATTACGACCTATACGAATGGTGATTTCGTGGACCTTTGCCGCGGACCGCACCTGATGACCACTTCGCCTATCAAGGCCATAAAGCTGACCAATGTAGCCGGAGCCTATTGGCGGGGAGATGAGAAGCGCAAGATGCTGACCCGTATCTATGGAGTTTCGTTCCCGAAACAGAAGATGCTGGATGAGTATCTTGTGATGCTTGAGGAAGCCAAGAAGCGAGATCATCGAAGAATCGGCAAGGAGATGGGTCTTTTCATGTTCAGTGATTATGTAGGAAAGGGACTTCCGATTTGGCTTCCGAAAGGCACGACCCTTCGTCTCAATCTAGAGGAATACCTCAAGAAGATCCAGCGCAAGTATGGCTATCAGCAGGTGATGACCCCTCACATCGGCAGCAAGGAACTCTATGTCACGTCGGGACATTGGGATCATTATGGGAAAGACAGTTTCCAGCCGATTACCACTCCCGAGGAGAATGAAATGTACCTTCTCAAACCGATGAACTGTCCTCATCACTGTATGATTTTCCGAAACGAACCACGTTCCTATAAGGATCTGCCACTTCGTATTGCTGAATTCGGCACGGTATATCGTTATGAACAGAGTGGAGAATTACATGGATTGACACGCGTACGCTCCTTCACGCAAGATGATGCGCATATCTTCTGCCGTCCTGATCAGGTTAAGGGTGAGTTCCTCCGTGTGATGGATATCATCAACATCATCTTCAAGGCTCTTAACTTTGACAACTATGAAGCGCAGATTTCCCTTCGAGATCCGAACGACCATGAGAAGTACGTCGGCAGCGATGAAGTATGGGAAAAGGCGGAAGCCTCTATCGTAGAGGCCTGTCAGGAGAAAGGGCTTAAGGCCAAGGTTGAATATGGAGAAGCCGCGTTCTACGGTCCGAAACTTGACTTTATGGTCAAGGACGCACTCGGCCGCCGTTGGCAGTTAGGAACGATTCAGGTGGATTATAATCTGCCAGAGCGTTTTCAACTTGAGTACACGGGCGAAGATAACAAGAAGCACCGTCCGGTAATGATTCACCGTGCTCCGTTCGGATCGATGGAGCGTTTCGTGGCAGTGCTCATCGAACATACAGCAGGCAAGTTCCCGTTGTGGCTGGCTCCGGATCAGGTTGTCGTCTTGCCGATCAGCGAGCGATACAACGAATATGCCGAAAAGGTTACGGAATATCTGAACGGCGAGGGAATCAGAACCGTCATCGACGACCGTAACGAGAAGGTGGGACGTAAGATTCGGGATAATGAACTGAAACACATCCCATACATGCTCATTGTCGGCGAGAAGGAAGCGGAAAACGGATGTGTCTCTGTCCGTAAACAAGGAGGAGAAGACCTCGGCAGCATCCGTTTGGAAGAATTTGCAGAGCGTGTCAACGCCATCGTCGAGAAAATGATGACGCCGGATTGCTAATGCTTTCAGCATAGAACAATTCAGGCGGAAAGTTGACGCTGATTAATAAAAAAGAGCAGAAAAGCGCACCAAGATTAGGATTTTATCTCTATATTTGTGCGCTTTTTTTATGAGCATAGTATTCATTAACCATTTCAGGAGGACCAAACCATCGCTTATCCACATGACAATCGCCGTCCGAACAGGGGGCGTGTAGAAAAAGTAGAACTGCACAAAATCAATGAAAACATCCGTGCAAGGGAAGTACGACTCGTAGGAGAGAACGTTGAACAGGGTGTTTATCCGATTGCAGAGGCGCTACGAATTGCAGATAATCAGGGATTGGACCTCGTTGAGATTTCTCCGAACGCAGAGCCGCCGGTATGTAAGGTAGTGGATTACCAGAAATTCCTTTACCAGCAGAAGAAGCGTGAGAAGGAAATGAAACTCAAGGCAACCAAGGTCGTTGTTAAGGAAATCCGTTTCGGACCACAGACCGACGATCATGACTACAATTTCAAGCTCAAGCATGCGCAGGAGTTCTTGAAGCAAGGTAGTAAGGTTCGAGCCTATGTGTTCTTTCGCGGTCGTTCCATCCTGTTCAAGGAGCAGGGAGAGGTTTTGCTTCTTCGCTTTGCAAACGATCTGGAGGAACTCGCCAAAGTGGACTCTATGCCCGTTCTCGAAGGTAAGCGCATGACTATCATGCTCTCTCCGAAGAAGAAAGACTAATCAAAATTGATTAAGATTTAATTATTAATTATACGTAGTACAATGCCAAAATTAAAGACTAATTCCGGTGCAAAAAAAAGATTCGCTCTTACCGGAACCGGTAAAATTAAAAGAAAACACGCGTACAAAAGTCACATTCTGACTAAGAAGACAAAGAAGCAGAAGCGTAACCTGACGCACTTCGACATTATCAACAATGCCAACAAGCGTTCTGTCAATGAACTTCTTGCTTTGAAGTAACAGTCTCTTAATCGCGTAATTTATCTTTTCATTTTAACAGAACGTTTAGCACAAAAGATTTCCTTGAGAAGGAAACGCTAACTTTCACAAATCATTTTTACTATGCCAAGATCAGTAAATCATGTAGCTTCAAGAGCTAAAAGAAAAAACATCCTTAAACTCACGAAGGGTAATTTCGGTGCAAGAAAGAACGTGTGGACCGTTGCCAAGAACACTTGGGAGAAGGGTTTGACTTATGCTTTCCGTGACCGTCGTAACAAGAAACGCAATTTCCGTGCTTTGTGGATTCAGCGTATCAATGCTGCAGCACGTCTGGAGGGTCTGTCATATTCTCAGTTGATCGGTACCTTGCACAAGGCTGGTATCGAGATGAACCGCAAGGTCCTTGCAGATCTTGCCATGAATCACCCAGAGGCATTCAAGGCTATCGTAGAGAAAGCAAAGAACGCATAATCGAACAGGGAATTCAAATCCTACAATAAGTAGCAGACCGACTGAACAGATTTCAGTCGGTTTTTTTTATAAACGGGGGGGGGAGGAGCAGACCAAGAGTCATGGGAAGCAGTGGGGCAGGACCAAAAGAAGAAGTGAGGACACTATGCTGTCGTCCTCTTCTCTTATAAAAATTTCCTTTTCGTTTTGAAAAAATGTATTTTACGTTTTGGGGATAATAAAAGAATATCCATCGAAGAGTGAAAGGTCGGTTTTATTGGCATCATAGCGTCTTTTTTTTCGTAATTTTGTTATGCGAATCAATACACTAATATGGGAAAGAAGGTCATTACTTTCGGGGAGGTTATGTTGCGTCTGGCAACTCCTGGTCATCTACGTTTTTGTCAGGCAGACAGTTACACAGCCACTTTCGGTGGTGGGGAGTTGAACGTCTCCATTTCTTTGGCCAACTATGGTGTTTCCACTCAGTTTGTCACCCGTCTGCCGAAGAATGAAATTTCTCAAATGTGTCTTGGCACCATCCGAACGAAGTACGTGGACGTGGATCATGTCATCTTCGGAGGAGACAGAATTGGAGTTTACTATCTGGAAACGGGTGCCTGTATGCGTCCGAGCAAGGTGATTTACGACAGGGCCCAATCCTCCTTTGCACAGATAAAGCCAGGGATGATAGACTGGGATGCCATATTCGAGGATGCGGGGTGGTTTCATTTTTCCGGTATTACGCCGGCTCTTTCTGAAAGTGCGGAGGAGGCATGTATGGAGGCGGTCAAAAAGGCCTATCATCATGGTCTGACCATCTCCTGTGACATCAACAACCGTTTCACTCTTTGGAAATACGGAAAGAGTGTGCGTGAGGTCATGCCTCAATTCATGGATTATTGTGATGTGGTGCTTGCCAGCAAGGAAGATATGGCTTATATATTTGATATCCATCCGAAAGAAGAGGACCTTCGGTCATCTATTCATCAGGATAACATGGATGTAGCCATCTATGAGTCGGTGGGACGTCAGTTCATGCACCGTTATCCCAACGTTCGGAAATTAGTGACTACATTCCGAGAATCCCTGAATGCGTCGCATAACCGATTGAGAGCCGTGATTTTCAATGGTCATGAGATTTTCCGTGGTCCGTTGTATGACATTCCGGATATCATAGACCGAGTGGGAGGAGGAGATGCCTTCATGGGTGGTGTGATCTATGGTTTGATGAACTACAACGACCAGACCGCCATCAACTTTGCCGAGACAGCCTCCTTCCTCAAGCACACTATCTACGGAGATTTCAATCGCGTGACCCTTGAAGAAATCCTGAATGTGATGAATGGTTCTTCACCAGACATAACCTATCAATAAGGTGACAAACAGAGTCCCCAAAAACGGACAGGGAAAAATACCCTGTCCGTTTTTGGGGAGGGGGGAGAACGTTTTGTTCTTTTATCTTTCGTAGTTCTCCATACGTTTCTCTGCCAGAAGAGCGTATTTCGTATTTGGCCGTCCGTAGTTGGCATAGGGATAGATACTGATACCCCCGCGAGGGAGGAAGAATCCGGTCACCTCAATGTATTTCGGATCCATCAGTTGAATGAGATCCTTCATAATGGTATTGACGCAATCCTCATGGAAAGCGCCATGATTTCTGAAACTGAAAAGGTAGAGTTTCAGACTTTTGCTTTCAACCATTTTCTGATCCGGGATATAGCTGATACGTATCTCGGCAAAATCCGGTTGACTGGTAATAGGGCAGAGGCTTGTAAATTCAGGGCAGTTGAAACGTACCCAGTAATCGTTCTCCTGGTTCTTGTTAGTGAATGTTTCCAGCACTTCAGGTGCATATTCCTGTTTGTATTCTGTTTTGCTGCCCAAAAGTGTCAGCTCTTCGTTCAGTTCTTTCATAATCATATCATTTTTTAAGAAGGAACGGTCGTCAGACCCCTCTTTTGTTTTCGTCCCAGATGATCTTGTGGAGTTGGAGTTGGATATGCGCTTTGTTAAGGGACGGTGTTTTTTTCATCAGTTCAACTATTCTCTCGTTTTCCCATTTTCCGTTTACAGTTCCTAAATAGATTTGCGGCAGGTTCTCTTTATCATAATATTCTTCCAGCCAGTCAGCTATTTCCAAAGTCCTGATTTCGTCATCATAAGAACCTATAACAAACTTCACCACGTCCTCCTTTCTCAGATTCTCGAAATTATCTCGTATCATGTGTTTTTCCATGCCACTGGAAGGCAGTTTATAGTCGATAGTGAAGAAGAGGTGTCGAGAAGGAGAGGTGTTGCGGACGGGGCGTATGTCAACGGCTCCATTTGTTTCGATATTAATCTCGTGTGCTTCGTCCAATCTTTGTATCAAGGAGCAGATGGATGGTTGGAGCAGTGGTTCACCCCCTGTCAGCGTTACCTGGTAGTGGTGAACCTTTTCAAGCAGACTGTCTAATGTCAGCCTCTCGAAGTGGCAAGGTTGTTTTTCGCCAAAGAGGGCATAGGAAGTGTCGCAGTAGGAACAGCGGAGGTTACAACCGGCAAAACGGATAAAGGTGGCCAGGGAACCGCTTCGTTTTCCTTCGCCCTCAATACTGTCGAAAATCTCCACTACATTGTATTTTGCAGAAGTCATGCTGTAAAGTGCTTGCTTGGTGGTTCTACTCGTCGCGGGTATAGATGGCCGTGTTGTTGCAACTCTCCTTTACTTCCACTCGTTTGCATTTCTCTCCAAGCGTATCGCAGACCCATTTCGCTATGTTTTCGGCTGTAGGGTTGATGTTCAATACGTCATTCAGATTCTGGTGGTCCAATGGTTCCTTCACTTTCCGTTTGATTTCCGAAAAGTCCATAATCATTCCATTTTGATTCAGCGTCCTGCTCTGCAGGAATACGGTGATTTCCCAGTTGTGTCCATGTGTATGAGTACATTTGGATTCGTAGTCCAGCGAAAGGCTGTGTGCGGCGCTGATTTCTATTTTCTTTATGAGTTCGAACATTCTTCCTCCTTTTCTTTCAGGTATTTCATCAGTCCTTGCTGTCGGAGGTGGCAGGATGGACAGTGTCCGCATCCGTCTCCTGGAATGCCATTGTAGCAGGTCAGTGTTTCGTTTCTGACCAAGTCGAATACTCCCAGTTTATCTGCCAGTTTCCAGGTCTTCGCCTTGTCGATCCACATGAGTGGGGTGTGGATGACAAACTGTTCCTCCATGGCAAGGTTTAGCGTGACATTCAGTGATTTGATGAACGAGTCCCTGCAGTCGGGGTATCCGCTGAAGTCCGTTTCCGAGACGCCGGTAATGATGTGTCGTATCCCACGTTCTCTGGCATATACTGCAGCGATACTGAGGAAAAAGAGGTTTCGTCCAGGAACGAACGTATTCGGCACGCTCTGAGCGGGTTGTACTTCGTCCATGGGAATCTCCTTGTTGATCAAAGCACAATGCGAACTCAGATTTCCGATGAAAGGTACATCCATAACGTGGAAATGGACGTTTGCCTTTTCAGCGATTTTCTGAGCTATTTCTGTTTCGTTCTGATGTTTTTGTCCATATCGGAAACTGAGGGTCCATACCTCCTTGAATCGTTTTTTTGCCCAGAAGAGACAGGTGGTGGAATCTTGTCCGCCACTGAATACGACCAGAGCTTTCTCGTTGTTGAGAACCATGGGATTGTGGATTTGACAATTGTATAAACAGATGATTTGAAAGGGAATGCAAATGTACGTCTATTTCTCCAATCTGCCAAGCAGACGCTATTTGACGCAGACGGTTTCAATTTCGACGAGTGCTCCTTTGGGGAGGGCAGAAACTTCCACGGCGGAACGAGCCGGCTTGAGATCTCCAAATACTTGTGCGTAGATGTCATTCATTTCTGCGAAAGCGGACATATCGGTGATAAACACAGTAGTCTTGACAACGTGTTCCAGTCCATATCCTGCTTCGGAAAGAATTGCCTTGATGTTATCAAAGACCTGTTGAGCCTGTTCGGTGACGTTGTTCCCTTTCAGATTGCCCGTTTTCGGGTCGATGGCAATCTGTCCGGACGTATAAAGTGTTCCGTTGATTTCAATAGCCTGGCTGTAAGGGCCTATGGCAGCGGGAGCGTGGGAAGAGCAAATGATGCGTTTCATAAAAGCTATATGTATGATATGATTAAAGTTCCATGTCGGTCCATCGGTTGTTTTTCAGAATCCGAACAGTGCGGAAACCGCACTCCCGCAACGTCTGATAGGTCTCCCGGAATCCGCAAGTAATGCAGTCCGGTTTGTGTGCATCGGAGTTGACCATGACGGGAATGCCTAATTCTTGAATACGTCTGAAGTGGCGTCGGTGTGGGAAGGTGCGATGTTTTGTTTCCACACCTTTAGTGTTGATTTCAATGATTTTTCCATACTCCTTCGCCAGCGAGAACGTCTCGTCAATGAGATGGAGATACCATGGTTCGTTCGGATCAAACTGATGGGCATAGAATCGTTCTGCCAGGTCGGTTATCTTATCGACGTGTCCGATGATGTCAAAGTCAGCGGATTCGATCATCTCATTGGTCTGCTGAAAATAGCGGCGAATCATGCGTCGGATATCCCCGCCGAACAGTTCGCAAATAGCTCTCTTGTAGTTCTTTGGGTCTCCTCCGATATTCCAGTACAGCTGTCCATTATCCAGCGTGTCGATGTAGTGAACGGACCCGATCCGGTAATCCAGAGGAAGGTTCTGATACGTTCTGAATACGGAGTCTTTCTCCTTGGAGAGGAAATCCATTTCCATTCCCACATACAGTTCGATCTGATTCTCATATTGTTGTTTGAGGCGATGGAACTCCTGCAGGTATTCGTCCACATCATCCTTTCGCATTGCCCAGTTGGAAGAGAAGGGGACTGGGGCGTGCGACGAGATGCCGTATGCGTTCATGTGGTGAGCAATCGCATGATGAACGAACACTTCCATCGGGGCGCATCCGTCACAGAAAAAACAATGACTATGAAAGTTGGTCAGCCAATCCATCTCATACAAATTTAGTTTATTTCATCGTATCTGAAGAGTGAAAGCACAATAAATTCGTATCTTTAGGGTGTTTTCTCCGCATTTTTCATGCTGCCGAACGGCAGAGATAAACTATCTTTGAAACAGAAAAAACATGAGATATGAAAAGAAATCCATGGTCATGGGTACCCTCGCTCTATTTTGCGGAGGGATTGCCATACGTTTTGGTAATGACGGTTTCCGTCATTATGTATAAGAATCTGGGGCTTTCCAACGGAGACATTGCCCTATACACGTCCTGGTTGTATCTACCTTGGGTCATCAAACCCTTCTGGAGTCCTTTTGTAGATATTTTAGGAACGAAGCGCATCTGGATTACCGCCATGCAGATTCTCATCGGAGCAGGTCTGGCCGGAATTGCCTTTTCCATACCGACGTCCTTTTTCATACAGGCCTCCTTGTCCTTTTTCTGGCTATTGGCATTTGCCTCTGCGACTCATGATATAGCCGCCGACGGTTTCTACATGCTGGGGTTGCCAGAGGAACACCAGTCGCTGTTTGTCGGTATCCGAAGTACATTCTATCGAATTTCCATGATAGCGGGTCAGGGCGGTCTTGTCGTCCTGGCTGGTTGGCTTGCTCAATCTTTTGACAACGACTTCGTCTTTGCATGGTCGATGGTCTTTTATGTTGCTTCGGGTCTCTTTCTTGCCATTGCGGCATGGCATCTCTTTATTCTGCCCCATCCGACTACTGATTGCAGCCGTACGAACTCAGTCGGACGTGATTTCGTTCGCGTCTTCACAACATTCATACAGAAGAAAGAACTACTGGTCTCGATTTTGTTTATCCTCTTCTTCCGATTCGGAGAGGCTCAGCTTGCGAAGATAGCATCTCCGTTCCTATTGGACGCACGTTCGGTAGGAGGGTTGGGTCTCTCGACGACGCAGGTGGGTTTCATCTATGGTACGGTAGGTGTCCTGATGTTGCTTCTGGGCGGGATATTAGGAGGAATTCTCGTTTCGCGAGATGGTCTGAAATATTGGCTCTGGCCGATGGTGATAGCCATGAATCTTCCAGACCTAGTCTATGTATTCTTTGCCTATGCACGTCCCGAGTCATTCCTGACAGCCTGTGGAGGCGTTGCCTTGGAGCAGTTTGGCTATGGTTTCGGATTCACGGCGTTCATGCTCTATCTGATCTATTTTGCAGAAGGGGAGTACAAGACGGCCCATTATGCCATCTGTACCGGATTGATGGCCTTAGGCATGATGTTGCCGGGCATGTTTTCCGGCTACCTGCAGGAGTGGATGGGTTATCCTCTATTCTTTGTCTGGGTGTGTTTCTGCACTGTACCGGGTTTCTTGCTCACGGCATTACTGAAGATTCCGGATGGATTCGGACGCAAAGAAGAATAAGAAAGAGAAAGCCTGCTATCAGCAGGCTTTCTCTTTCTTATTAAGTTTTTTTTGAAAAAAGCTATATTAATAGACCTTTCTCAGATCCTTCACGCGAACGGCTTTCCCCTCGCTCTGAGCCAAGGATCCCGGTTGGAGCAGTTTGACGAATGGTGTGAGCAGGATCTCGTCATGCAGGTTGCTTGTGATACTCTTGGTGAGAGCCTGTTGTGCGTCGGGTCCTCCTGTATAGGTCTGTGACAATTCCACTTCGACGGTCATGGAATCATTGACTTCGTTCGTCTGAAGAGTGATCAGGTAATTGCTACCCAGTTCTTTGTATCTCATCAGCACCTGTTCGATCTGGATTGGGAAAATATTGACGCCTCTCAGGACAATCATGTCGTCGGAGCGTCCTTTCATGCGGTCGATGCGCTTATGATGTCTTCCGCAGGGACATTCACCCGGCAGAATACGTGTCAAGTCTCTAGTCCGGTAGCGAAGCAGCGGCATGGCTTCCCGGTTGAGTGTAGTGAGTACCATTTCTCCGATTTCACCGTCAGGTACGGGTTCGAGTGTATCCGGATTCACGATCTCCACGATATAGTAATCCTCCCAGATATGCATACCGTTCTGTTCCTTACACTCAAAGGCGACACCTGGTCCGCACATCTCACTCATTCCGAAAGAGTTGTAGGCTTTTACCCCCAGCATGTTCTCGATTCGTCTCCGCTGTTCCTCGCTGTGCGGTTCGGCCCCGATGACCAATGTGCGGAGTTTCGTATCGTGGCGAGGGTCGATTCCGTTGGCCTGCATCACTTCAAAGATGCGTGTTGCATAACTTGGTATGGCATGAACGACAGTAGTGCCGAAATCGGTAAAGAACTTCAGTTGTCTTTTGGTATTGCCAGCCGCAGCCGGAACAGTGAGCATTCCGAGTTTCTCAGCTCCGTACTGGAAACCGAGACCTCCGGTGAACATGCCATATCCGGAAGTATTCTGGAAGACGTCGCTCGGTCGGCAACCGACCATCCAGAGACAGCGTGCCACGGCATTCGCCCACTCGTCGAGGTCTTTTCTGGAATGGAGAATGACGGTGGGATTTCCCGTCGTACCGCTGGAAGAGTGCAACCGGACGCATTCGTTAAGAGGAATGGATGCCAACCCGAAAGGGTAGTTATCCCTAAGGTCCTGTTTGGTTGTGAAAGGTATCTTGCGCAGGTCGTCAAGAGTCTTGATATCCTCTGGTTCTAATCCTGCTTCCTTGAATCTTTGTTTATAGAAAGCAGAGTGGAGGCAGTGTTGTATCGTATTCTTTAATCGTTCAATTTGCAGTTCTTCAATCTGTTCACGGTTCAGTGTCTCCAATTCGGGATTAAAAAACTCAGAAGTTTCAGTCATGATTTTTTTATGTGTTTTATGAATTCAGCGTCCAAAAGTACAAAAAATCCGTCAGATATAATATTCGGCAATGTCAATCAGTCCGGAACGGATGGCATATTTAGTTGCTTCATGTACGTTATTGATGCCTAATTTCCGGAAAATATTTTTGCGGTGTGTGTTGACCGTATGGAAGCTCAGGTTCTTTTCAGCAGCAATCTCCTTGGTTGTCTTGCCCGCGGCAATCTCCTTCAGCATTATGCGTTCCTGTCTGGTGAGCATCACGTTTGAGGCATCAGACTGTCTTTTCCGTTCTGTCAGCAAACGGTTAGAGATATCGTTGCAGATGAATCGTGTGCCTTCTGTCGCATACTGTATGGCCAACCGTATTTCTGTTTCATTGGAATCTTTGCTGACGAGGGAGAAATGGTTGTTCAAAGTAATGGAGCGAAGGAAATCGAGGCTCAAGTCTTCGGAGAAGAGGATAAAGAGAGCCGAGTCGAAACGTTGAGAAAGGATGGCCAATTCCTCGCAGCTGTTAAAGTCAAAATTCGTATAGTCCAGCACGACGATGGCATCGGGGGAGAGGGTGAGTTTCTGAATCAATTCATTCTTTCGGAAGGCATTCTCAGTCTGAGAGTCCCCGATCTTGTCAAGAATCCATTTTATTCCAAGTCGTGTAATATCTTGATTGTCCGCTAAGATGAATTTATTCATAAAGTATTATCTTTGCCATAGCAAAGATAGCATACATACAATAATATTAAAATAAAAAAGAACTCTAAATTATGAAGATAGCATCGAAACTGACGGACCTCGTCGGAAATACTCCTTTGCTGGAGTTGTCGAAGTTTAACTCTGCGAAAGGAGCGAAGGCCCGTATCATTGTAAAACTTGAATATTTCAATCCGGCGGGTTCGGTAAAAGACCGTGTGGCTCTGGCCATGATAGAAGATGCAGAGCAGAGAGGAGTTTTGAAGCCAGGAGCCACAATCATAGAGCCGACATCCGGTAATACGGGCGTCGGTTTGGCCTTTGTGTCCTCGGTAAAGGGGTATCACCTTATCCTAACCATGCCGGAGACCATGTCCGTTGAACGCCGTAATCTCCTGAAGGCACTTGGCGCGCAGCTGGTACTGACACCAGGAGCAGAAGGAATGAAGGGAGCCATTGCGAAGGCGGAAGAGTTGCGGGCAGAAACTCCGGGTTCAGTCATCCTGCAGCAATTCGAGAACAAGGCGAATCCAGCGATTCATGTAGTCACGACGGGTGAGGAGATCTGGCGAGATACCGAAGGTAAGATCGATATTTTCGTAGCCGGAGTCGGCACGGGAGGAACGGTAAGCGGTGTGGGTACCGCCTTGAAGAAGCATAATCCGAATATACACATTGTGGCCGTGGAACCTGCTTCTTCGCCCGTATTGTCAGGAGGTGTATCCGGTGCGCATAAAATCCAAGGCATAGGGGCTGGATTCGTACCGAAAACATTCGACAGAAGTGTGGTGGACGAGATACTCACGGTGGAGAATGATGATGCCATCCGCACATCCCGGGAACTGTCGAAAGAAGAGGGACTTCTGGTCGGAATCTCATCCGGGGCGGCTGTCTCGGCAGCCTTGGAACTGTCCAAGCGGCCGGAGAATGCGGGCAAGACCATTGTTGCGTTGCTCCCAGACACGGGTGAACGTTATCTCTCCACGGTCCTCTACGCATTCGAAGAATATCCTCTATAATTTACAAAGCATCACACCATCGGTCGAGTTATGAGGAAAATTTGTTTTTGGGCATTGGTCATGTCGGTTGTTGTACCTGTTTTTTCACAACAGTTGGCATTTCCGGGTGCCGAGGGTTTCGGGCGTTATGCAACGGGCGGTCGCATGCAGGATGCAGCCACAGGCAGTAAGGTGTATTATGTCACGTCGCTTGAAGACTGTTCGGACAGTGATCTGAAGGAAGGCACATTGCGTTGGGCATTGCGCACGGGAGATGACACGCCACGAACCATTCTGTTCAAGGTGGGCGGAACGATCTGTCTGACATCCGTACTTAAGTTTGATCATCCGAATGTTTCCATATTAGGTCAGAGCGCACCGGGTGGAGGCATCTGCATATCGGGAGCCAAGATGTACGTCTGCAAGAAGAATGTCATAATCCGTTATCTTCGATTCCGTGCGGGAGACGAGGCGACGAAGAGTTATCCATCGCTTGACGTCGAGAATGCCGGAAATCTTATACTTGACCACTGTTCCTTCTCATGGTCCATGGAAGAGAACATCACCATGTATGACAATGACTCCACGACGCTTCAGTGGTCCATCCTGAGCGAGCCGCTCAACTACTCGAAGAACATCAAGGGAGAGCGGTGCTATGCTGCGCAATGGGGAGGGGAGCACTCCTCGTATCATCACAATCTGATGGCCAATGCATTCAAGCGTATCCCTCAGATCAACGGAGTCCGCAGTGATGCGACCTGGGGTCATGACTTCCATGTAGATCAGGAAATGATCAACAATGTCGTATTCAATGGCGGCGGTTCGGAGTCGGCATACAACGGAGCGTTGAATGCTCCGAACGTATCCGATGCGTATTGTCGTCTGAACATGATCAACAACTATTACAAGCCTGGTCCGATCACCTATGCGAAGGAAACAGGAGCGAAGAACCATTACTACGTCACCATCTATAACAACACGACAGCGGGGAAACCGAAGAGTCAGTGGTACGTAGAAGGAAATGTCTATGAAAAGAACGAGTACGTCAATCCGGGTTGTGACTTCACGTCGGTCAATTCAGATAACTGGTTGAACGTGAATACCACTACGGGAGGCATCAAGTTCAAGTACACCATTCCGTCTGGAGATGCCGTATCGGACTATCGTCTGACCTCTCCATCCATCTCCTCCGGTATTGTCATGACCTCAGCCGAGCAGGCCTATGAGGATGTGTTGCGAAGTGCGGGAGCCCGTTTTCCGTCGCTTGACGAAGTGGATGCCCGGATCCTTGCCGAAGCGGCAGGGGAGCAGCAGCCCCAATTTACGGGTGCCCATCGTCCGACCTACACGGGTATGATAGACTCGCAGGAAGACCTGAAGCCGGCGGATGCTGATGAAACGTGGTCAGCCTGGCCTGATTTGTCGGCCTTCAAAGACGAGCAGATCCCGGAAGACACGGACGGAGACGGAATGCCGGATGAGTATGAAGACCTCAACGGATTTGACAAAAATGATGCGACGGACGGATCAGCCATTGCATTGAACGGATATTCGAACTTAGAGAACTACCTTAACGGACTGTTGGAGACCCCTCTTCTGGCTCCGTCCAATCTGACGGCGACCTACGATGCGGGAAGATCCTCCGTCATCCTGAAATGGAAGGACCATTCGGATGTTGAGACCGGATTTGTCGTAGAGAGGGCTGACATTACATCCGCTGCCGATACGATCTACGTTCTGCTGGATGAGGTAGCAGCCAATGTGACGACCTATAAAGACGTAAAGGCGAATCCATCGTCCAAATACATTTACCGTCTGAAAGCGAAGACAGCGACCTCCGTATCCAATGCCATCCGCAGGGTATTCTATCCTGTAGTAGTATCCGGAATCTCTGAGGCGTCTGTTGACGTAGAGTCTCTGCGTGTCGGTCCGAACCCGATGGGCGATATTCTGGCTATCAGTGCAGGTGAACCTCTTTCGAGGGTGGACGTCTGTTCCCTATCCGGAAGAAAAGTCCTTACATTCACAGGACTAACGGAAGGTCCGTTATCCCTGAACGTTTCGTCTCTGCCGTCAGGAATCTATCTGGTGCGTGTTCAGGCCGTATCGGGTCATGTTTCGGGTCTTAACATTCTGAAGAAATGATGTTTTTGATTCGTTGGTTCACAGTCAGTTGTCTCTTTCTGTTTTGCGTGGCGTGCACTTCCGAGAAAGCGGAGAGAGGTGCGGGTGACGAGTCGACTGAGGTAGACCTGCACTCGCCGCATATAGGTCAGGTGATGACCCTTTCAGACAGGATAGAGCGCATGTGTGACGAAATCTACATGAAAAACAACGAGTATGTAGAGCTCTATTACGAAACCGTGGAAAGTCCGACGCTAGTGCTTGTATCCGACTTCGACGGGGTCAACAAGTCCCGTCTGAAATCGACCTACAACATGATACGCTATCCCAACGGCAGTCCCATGAACATCGTAGAGATCCCTTTCGTGCCAAGAGGGGGACTCTATGACAATGTTTACAGCTCATTCTATGACGAATCTGGAAATCTGGTCAAGTTTGTCCGTTCGTCAGGTTTTCTGTTGAACGGCAAAGAACCGTATAGCGAAACGTCGGAATATCTATACGACGATACGCACAAGCTGATCCGAAAGAGCTATCGTGTGCAGTATGATCTAGACTCGTCCAAGAAAGTCAATCCGCAGGAGGTAGTCACCTCACCCGGTCGCATTGATTATGACATCTACACCTCGTTGGGTGATTTCTTCAGAGCCCATCCGATTGACAATTGACGATGCGAAACATTATTTGGCATGAAAATCTGTGTATTAATTCGTTTTATGCAGTGAAATTCATTAAATTTGCGTCGTTTTTTTACAAATAAGAACGGAAATAAGAAAAAATCAAACTTAATCATTTTATTATGCAACTTATTGACAAATTCAACTTTGCTGGAAAGAAGGCTATTGTCCGCGTGGACTTCAATGTGCCTCTGGATGAGAATGGAAAGATCACAGACGATACCCGCATTCGCGGTGCACTCCCAACCTTGAAGAAAGTGTTGGCAGACGGAGGATCGCTCATCATTATGAGCCACATGGGCAAGCCGAAGGGGAAGGTAAATCCGAAGCTTTCGTTGAGTCAGATTGTTGATGCAGTCAGCGCAGCACTGGGAACCAAGGTACAGTTTGCGCCTGATTGCGGAAAGGCGCAGGAAGCAGCTTCTGCGCTGAAGGCAGGAGATGTTCTTCTGTTGGAGAACCTCCGTTTCTATCCAGAAGAGGAGGGTAAGCCAGTAGGCATTGACAAGGAAGATCCGAAGTATGAAGAAGCAAAGGCAGCCATGAAAGCCTCCCAAAAGGAATTTGCCAAAACATTGGCATCGTATGCGGATGTATATGTCATGGACGCATTCGGAACGGCACATCGCAAGCATGCCTCTACGGCTGTTATTGCAGACTATTTTGATGCAGACAGCAAGATGTTGGGCTACCTGATGGAAAAGGAAGTGAATGCGGTGGACAATGTCCTGAACAACATCAAACGTCCGTTTGTTGCAATCATGGGTGGATCGAAGGTATCTACCAAGATAGGAATCATTGAAAATCTCCTTGGCAAGGTGGACAAACTAATCCTCTGTGGCGGTATGACCTATTCGTTTGCGAAGGTAGCAGGAGGCAAGATCGGAAACTCTATTTGTGAAGACGACAAACTGGACATTGCCCGTTCCGTCATTGCCAAGGCCAAGGAGCAGGGAGTGGAACTCATCACGGCTGTAGAACACGACTGCGTCATTGCTGACAACTACGCTCCGGATGCCAACTTCAAGGTATGCCGTACGAAGGACATTCCTGACGGATGGGAAGGCATGGATGCCGGTCCTGAGAGTCGTGAGGTATTTGCCAAGGCCATTGAGGGCGCCAAGACGATCCTCTGGAACGGTCCTGCGGGGGTGTTTGAATTTGATAATTTCACAGGAGGTTCCAAGGCCATTGCGGAGGCTATTGCCAAGGCTACGAAAGAGGGTGCCTTCTCGCTTATTGGCGGTGGAGACTCCGTAGCTTGTGTCAACAAGTTCGGCATGGCAGACCAAGTGTCTTATATCTCGACCGGAGGCGGAGCCCTTCTCGAGTGCATTGAAGGCAAGGAATTGCCAGGTATCAAGGCCATCCGCGGTTAATACCAAAGAAAGGCGAGGAGACGATTGTTTTCTCCGTCGATTATCATAAAGAGAAAAGCGGGAATCCTAAAAAAGGATTCCCGCTTTTCTCTTGCATTAAATGGGTATAGAAGATGGTCTAAAATCCAGATAGAAGAAGGAGAGTAGTATTGGAGTAGTATTGGAG
>DGSL01000025.1:77912-132399 GCA_002393965.1 Bacteroidales bacterium UBA4363
GTAGTGGAGTGGTAGTGGAGTAGTATTGGAGTAGTGGTGGAGTAATGGTGGAAAAAAGAGATTCTTATTATTCAGAAACTTCTTGAACGTCAGAGGTGTGTCTTTCTGTAATTCTTTAACGATAAAATATTGAATATCTGTGTATTATATATTTTCAAGCAGTGTTTTTATGGTCAAAAAAGACCGAGAGGCAAGTTCTGTAAAGAAAGCATTGTAATCCTTTATTTGACTGGAATCGGCTTCCGGCACATCGCTGATAATACGGATGCTGACCATCGGTATCTGATGAAGAAAGCACACCTGGGCAATGGCAGCGGATTCCATATCCACAGCCAAAGCGTCCAGAAAGTGTTCTTTTATCTCTTTCAGCGTATCGTTGTTTGTGATAAACTGGTCGCCAGAGCATATAAGTCCCTTATGGATTCGGTTACCTGTCGTTAGGTTCATGATTTTGTCAATCAGAAGCCGATCGCCCTCGAAGAATGTCGGAAGACCCTGTATCTGACCCCAGTCGCCTTCGCCGCACCATACGTCGTGGTATGCCGTCTTCTCACCGACGACGATATCGGAACGCTGCATCGTTGTACACAGTCCACCAGCCACACCTGTATTGATTATGCAGTCCGGGTGGTATTCCCGAATCAGTTCCTCCGTTCCGATGGCGGCATTGACCTTTCCGATTCCGCTTTGCATCAAGCAGACATCGTTCTTAGCGAAAGAGCCTTGAATGCAGTTGAATAGCGTTCCGCGTGTTGATACCTTAGCAGAGAGCAGTGCTTCAATCTGTCTGCACTCTTTTTCCATTGCTGCGATGATTCCGATTTTCATGAATAACCACGTTATTGTATTCATGCAAAAATAGTGTTTTGTCGTGGATTTTGTTTAAGTTTGTAATGGTATCCCATTTCAGACAGAGGGAAAATATGCGAACAGTCGAATTGTTATCTCCGGCCAGGAACCTGCAGTGTGGCATTGCAGCAGTCAATCACGGTGCTGATGCCGTCTATATCGGAGGACCGCAGTTCGGTGCGAGAGCGTCGGCCTGCAATACATTGCAAGACATAGAGCATCTGGTATCGTATGCCCATCCGTTCCGAACGAAGGTTTATGTCACGCTTAACACCATTCTTTCCGACGACGAGTTGGAGCCTGCGTGCGCGCTGATTCACCGTCTGTATGAAGCAGGGGTGGATGCACTCATCGTGCAGGACTATGCATTGCTGAAGATGGATCTTCCGCCCATTGCCCTTCATTCCTCCACTCAGATGGATACCCGTACTTCGGAAAAGGTCCAATTTCTCTCAGACATCGGATTCTCCCAAGTGGTACTTGCCCGAGAACTGACCTTGCAGCAGATTCGAGACATATCGAGGAAAGTTAAAGTTCCGCTTGAAGTTTTTGTTCATGGTTCACTGTGTGTTTCATACAGCGGTCAATGTTATCTTTCTCAGGTGATCATGGGTAGGAGTGCCAATCGTGGCGAGTGTAGTCAGCCCTGTCGTCTATCCTACGACTTATATGATGCTGACGGGCGACTTCTGGTGGAGAAAAAACATCTGTTATCCCTGAAAGACATGGATCGCTCTGCGTATATATCAGATCTGATAGATGCCGGAGTCTCCTCGTTCAAGATAGAAGGCAGGCTCAAGGAGGCGGAGTACGTCAAGAACGTCACTGCCTATTACCGTCAGGCCATTGACCGTGCGTTGGAGGGGCGCCCGGAAGTGCGTCGTGCCTCGTCCGGTTCGGTCCGTTACACCTTTCGTCCCGAACCAAGTAAGACATTCAGCAGAGGCGGGACCGATTATTTCCTGACTGACGAGCGAGGAGGCATATCCTCGCCTCATACTCCCAAATCAATCGGAGAGGAGGTGGGTACGGTTGGCAATGTCGGCCGAGGTTTCATAGACGTGGAGCATTGCAGAGTCAGCCTCCATAATGGTGATGGTTTCTGTTTTCTTTCAGGCAACGGGACATTTTATGGATTCCGTGTCAATCGGGTAGAAGGACATCGTCTTTTCGTACCGGCATCGACCGAAGTCTGGAAAGCATTGGAGAGTGGAGTGCGTCTTCGTCGCAATATAGATCAGGAATTCCAGAGGTTATTATCGGCAGAAAACAGTGGTGTACGGACGGTGGGGCTGCGGATGGTTCTTACAGAGACGCAGGAGGGCTATCGACTGTCGTTGACAGACGAAGACGGGTTGGCGTCGCGACATGAATTCGAGTATGAACATAACGTTGCGAAACAGTCGGAGAAGGCCTTGGACTCCATTGAGCGTACCCTTGGCAAGTTGGGAAGTACCATCTATTATCCTGAACGCATTGACGTGAACATTGTTACGGTACCTTTTATACCCGCCTCGGTGCTGTCTGAAATGAGAAGGAAAGCGGTAGAGTCGCACGACCGTCTGCGTCGATTGTCCTACGTCCGTCCGTTACGAAAACAACCGAAATCCGACGTGGCCTATCCAGAACGGGAGTTGACCTATCTGTCGAACGTCCACAACCACCTTGCCGAAGAATTCCTCCGTGAACATGGTGTGAGGAGCATCGTTCCATCCTACGAGCGTAAGCCGCTCCAGGGCGTTGCCTTGATGTTTTGCCGTCATTGTATCCGTTACGAGATCGGGTTGTGTGCAAAACATACCAATCCAGACCCCTTGCCGATACGTGAAACATCCGTGCGATACCCGCTTTATATGCAGACAATGAACAACCGTCTGCGTCTTGAGTTTGACTGTTCGGAATGTGAGATGCGGATATATAAGGCAGACCGCACAGAGGTGTGATGTACAGCATTCCGAAGGTTCAGTTCCGAGAGTGTTATGAAAACAACATAAGTGAAAACGATATGAGTAGTATTCTTATTCAAAACGTACTGTTGGAAGATCGTCGTGTACAGGTGTTGATAGAAGGCAACCGGTTCCGTGAAGTAGCGGGCGAGCTGACGGTTGCAGTACCAGAAGGTGCAGAAGTGATAGACGGTTCGGACTATGCTATTGTTCCGCCGTTTTACAATTGTCATTGTCATTCGGCCATGACCCTTCTTCGGGGGTATGCCGATGACATGTCCCTGATGGACTGGCTGACGAAGAAGATCTGGCCGTTCGAGGCGCGTCTGACCGAGGATGATATCTATCTTGGTTCCCGTCTGGCAATCTTAGAGATGATCAAGTCCGGTACGGTCTTCTTTGCCGACATGTACTGGAAGCAACGACCTACGGCCAGAGCGGTAGAAGAGATGGGGGTGCGTGCAAATGTCTGTGTCTTTGTCATAGACACGATGGATGCCAAGACCCTTGACGGACTGTTCGAAGAACTGGAGCAGTGGCACCCGATGACCTCCCGTCTGACTAAAGCTATTGGTCCCCACTCTCCGTATACGTGTTCTGCTTCCCTGCTGCAGCGGAGTGCTGCAGTATCAGAGCAACTGGATATACCACTTCAGATACATGTGGCTGAAACAATGCGCGAAGTGCAAGAATGTCGTGAACAACATGACGGTCTAAGTCCCATTTGTTATCTTGACCATCTGGGTGTGTTGTCAAAACGGGTCGTTGCGGCACATATGGTTCATCTAGATGAAAATGATGTATTTATTGCTGCGAAGAGAGGCATTGTGTCTGTATATAACCCATGTTCGAATATGAAGCTAAGCAGTGGAATCATGCCATACGGTCAGATGAGTCGTGCCGGATGTCGTATAGCTTTAGGAACGGATGGTGTGGCCTCAAACAACAATCTGGACATGCGAGAGGAAATGAAGATGGCCTCCCTACTTGCCAAGGTACAGACATCCGATCCTGAGATGATGCCGGCGTCGGAGACACTTCGTCTTGCCACGCGCAACGGAGCGGAGGCCTTCGGCATTGATGCGGGAGAAATCAAGACCGGCAAACTGGCTGATGCTGTGCTTGTCCGTCTGGACGATCCTGCTATGTTGCCGCTTCACAACTTTACATCCAACTACGTCTATGCTGCGGGTTCGGGACTCATTGACACTGTCATCTGTGATGGTCGAATTCTGATGCGAAATCGACGTGTAGAAGGCGAGGATGAGATACGGAACGACATCCGCAAGTGGAAAGAACGGCATTAAAAAAAGAGGTAGGACAAATGTTTTTTTTGAAAAACGCTTATCTTTAGGTTGTTAATCTTAAATCAATATCTATTATGGCTTACAAAATCATTGACATTGAAGGTGTCGGAGGGGTATATGCTGAAAAACTGACGGCAGCAGGAATCCAAACACCAGAAGATCTATTGGAATCCTGCGCATCCCCGAAAGGACGCAAAGCGTTGGCTGAGAAGACGGGTATATCGGACAAACTGATTCTCAAGTGGACGAATCATGCTGACTTGTTCCGAATCAAGGGAGTTGGACCTCAGTTCGCAGAACTGCTTGAGGCTTCGGGTGTGGACACGGTAAAGGAATTCGGGCATCGCGTAGCTGCTAATCTAGCGGCCAAGATGGCGGAAGTGAATGCCAAGAAGAATCTTGTCAACCGTGTTCCAGGAGAGAGTGAGCTTCAGAAGATGATTGACGAAGCGAAGACATTGCCTGCCGTGATGACGTACTGATTCTTCTCTGGTGGGTAAGCGACCATTTATAAAAAAAGAGGGCGAGGCCCTCTTTTTTTATCTAAGTCAGAGAAAAAGGGGACTATCAAGGAAAGGAGAGAACATTAAGAAGTCTGAGATATTCGAGGTTGTTCATATGATTTTGTTGGTTCTATTTGCGTGAAATACACAAAGACATATATATGCCAAGAAGACAGGGACAAGTTTGTGTCAGGCCAAAGCCTGATAGGATTTTTTTCGGATGCCGAAACCATTCACATGAAACAATTTAAGTTAATCGTTAAATCATTATAAATTCAGAAAGCTCCGTGTTCATTCGGGCAGAAAATACAGACGTTTAATTCATGGAAAAAAGAGTATCTTTGCCGAAAAACAAGCAAGAAACCAAAGAGAATGGACGAAGAAAGGAGAGAAACCGTCATAGAGCGGGAGCGTAACGAGGGGAACTCGCCAGATGCGTTGGGGAAAGAGAGCGTAGCTAAATTATTGATTAACTATTCGGTTCCAGCCATCATAGCCATGATGGCTTCGTCGCTTTATAATGTGATAGACCGCATTTTTATAGGTCAGGGTGTAGGCTCGATGGCGATTGCCGGATTGGCAATCACGTTTCCGCTGATGAACCTTGGAGCGGCTTTCGGAGCGATGGTCGGAGCTGGCGGTTCGGCATTGATATCCATCAAACTGGGTCAGAATGACCGTGATGGGGCTACGTATGTATTAGGAAATGTAGTGGTGTTGAACTTGATTTTGGGATTCCTGCTGACGGCATTCGGGCTTCTGTTCTTAGACCCTTTGCTTCGTCTTTTCGGTGCCAGCGATACGACTTTGCCATATGCTCATGATTTCATGACCATCATCCTGGCAGGCAATGTCGTGACGCACCTCTATCTTGGCTTGAACAGTGTACTCCGTTCATCGGGAAATCCTCGTAAGGCGATGAATGCCACCCTTTTGACGGTGGCAATCAATCTGGTATTGGCACCGTTATTTATTTTTGTGTTCGGCTGGGGCATTCGGGGAGCGGCTCTTGCAACAGTCCTGGCTCAGATAGTTGCCTTGATTTGGGTAAGTCTGTTGTTGTCAAGTAAGGATTCCTATATCCGTTTCAGAAGGGGAATCTTCCGATTGAAGAAGAATATTGTTTTTGGTATTGTCTCCATTGGCATTTCGCCTTTTGTCGTGAATGCCTGTGCTTGTCTGGTTGTCATCGTTATCAATCTTCAGTTGCAGAAATACGGGGGCATGTCAGAAATCCCTAATGGAGGAGACGTTGCAATTGGAGCATTCGGTATTGTCTCTGCTTTCACGATGTTGTTTGTCATGATTGTCATGGGTATATCGCAGGGCATGCAACCGATAGCGGGCTATAATTACGGAGCGCAAAAATACGACCGCATGATTGAGGTGTTCAAGTATGCTGCTATTTACGCTACGGTTGCTACGGCTATTGCCACGTTGCTATGTGTGTTGTTGCCGGACACGATTGCCTCGTTGTTCACGACGGATGAAGCATTGCGAAAGATGGCTTCCAGAGCGTTGTTTCTTGTCAATATTGTCTTTTGGGTCGCGGGGTTTGCCATGATAGTCGGAACCTTCTTCCAGTCAATTGGCAAAGCGGGCAAGGCGGCTTTTATTTCCGCCACACGTCAGATGATCTTTCTAATCCCGTCGTTGTTCGTTTTCCCACTATTCTGGGGTTTAGACGGAGTGTGGTATGCAATGCCATTTTCAGACATTCTGGCGACAATCACGGCTGTGATACTATATGCGGTACAGTTAAAGGATTTCCGCAGGATGATTACGGTTAAGCCACAGTCTAAATAAAAGAAATCAAAACAAAGAAGCAATGAATACAGTAATCAGCATCGGCCGTCAGTTCGGCAGTGGAGGGCGTTCCGTCGGTCAGCAACTTGCTGAGCGTATGGGATACAAGTATTATGACAAGGAATTGATTCCATTGGCTGCCAAAGAAATCGGTTTTGACCCATCTATCTTTGAAAAGGTAGATGAAGTGCCGCGTTTTCTGCGTTTCTTTCAGGGGTTATACAGCAATGGGATGGATGAGAACTACTCACACCGAAACTACATGTCGCGAACGATGTTGTTTCAGGTGCAGAGTGATGTGATCCGTCGATTGGCAGAGGAATCGTCGTGTGTGATTGTCGGACGCTGTTCGGATTATGTCCTTCGTGATAATCCGAAGATGGTCTCTGTATTTCTGAGTGCCACGACCGAAGATCGTATTGCTCGCATTTGTGAGCGGACGGGAGAACAGAATCGAGAAAAAATAGAAAAGCTATTGCGGCACACGGACCGCAACCGAGCCAAATACTACAACACCTATTCAGGAAAAGAGTGGGGAAGAGCGGACTCTTATGATCTGTGTATCAATGTCTCGAAGATCGGTATCGAATGTACCGTAGATGCGATAGAACGTTTTGTTGTTGCTCAAGGAATTAAATAAACCGGAGTTATTTGTTCATTTGCAATAGTCCTTTTTTTGAGCCATGGCATAGTCCAAGCAAGTTTGACTCTGCTCATCTGGCTTTCGAAAAAAAATATATTATAGTGAATCTTAACAATGTATGTATTAAATCATAAAGTTACTACTTCAAGATGTGACACGCGTCGGAAACTGAAATTCTATGCAGCGATGCAGATGATGCAAGACTGCAGTGAGATGTGGCTGGATTCGGAACCCGGAGTTGAGTCCTACTTTCAGAAAGAGGGTATGGCGCAGCTGCTCGTCTTCCGACAGGTTGACATACTTCGAGTTCCTGACTTCAAAGAAGACCTGCGTACGCAGACCAGTGTCTATGAAATGAAGGGTAAATTCGGTTTTCGCAACACGCATATCTTTGACATATCGGGTCGTCCCTGTTACCAATCGTGGAGCATGGGAGCTTTTGTGAATCGTGCTACGGGAGTCCTTACCAACATTCCTCAAGAGGTTATTGATACCATGCATCTGGATGAAAAGAGTGAGATGGAATATGCAGACCGTCATATTCGTTTTGACAAGACGAAATTGCGGGAAGGAGACCTTATATCCATCGAACGGAACGATATTGACTATAACGGACACGTAAACAACGCACAATATGTCCGGATGGCTATGGAACTCTTGCCTTTGTCATATGAGGACTTTGTGCGCTTCCGCATAGAGTATAAGGCCCCAGTGAAATATGGGGAGCAGATACGGTCGTTCGCCATGGAGTGGGAGGGGCGATACTTTATCGTCCTGAGAAGCAATGACCGCGATGTGTGTATCATGGAGTTTTCCAGATAGGAACCGTAGATGTTGCAAGAACTGACTTTCCGTCCGTTGGACCTCGTGCACCGTTCCCTTGTTGAATCCTATACAATGGAAGGGGAAGACGGGAATTGTGACTTGTCATTTGCCAACTTATATGGTTGGCAATTTCTGTACGGAACGGAATGTGCGGAG
This sequence comes from Bacteroidales bacterium UBA4363, assembly GCA_002393965.1. Lineage (GTDB taxonomy): Bacteria > Bacteroidota > Bacteroidia > Bacteroidales > Paludibacteraceae > UBA4363. The sequence continues at coordinate 85,948 of DGSL01000025.1, forward strand.
CTGGATGAGCATCTGCTTTTCAGATTCAAAGTAGATGGGAAATGGACTTATCTATCTCCGATACCCAAAGGGAAGGAGTGGAACGAAGAGAGATACGTTGCAATCATTGAGGCAATTCGTCGAGATGCTGCCAGAGAGGTGGGTAAGGAGTACGCTCTTGTCGTAACCTCAGAGAGAGTCAAGTCTGTATTGTGCCGTCACTTCGGAGGGGAATATGAACTGAAGACGGAGCGAGATTATTCTGATTACCTATACCGAAGAGATACGCTTCAATACTTTGCAGGAAAGAAATTGCAAAGTCGTCGTAACCATATCAATCGATTCAAGAAATCCTATCCAGAATACGAGTATCGGAAGCTCAGTGTCGGGGAAGGAATGTCCTGTCTGGCACTTGCGGAGAAGTGGGCAGAAAGAAAAGGAAAGGATGAAGAGCGAATGATGTATGATAATGAAAGAAGAATGATGCTTCGCATAATAAATAACTGGAATTCTGTCGGAATAACAGGAGGGGGGATTTATGTAAAAGGAAAGATGATTGGATTCTGTCTTGGAGCACCGATAAACCATTCGACATACGATATCTGTATAGAAAAAGGCGATACAGAATATGATGGGGTCTATCCGGTGATATGTCAAGAGTATGTCCGTCATCTACCAGAGCGTTATGAGTGGATCAACAGGGAAGAAGACTTGGGAATAGATGGTTTGCGCCAATCGAAGAAATCGTATGGGCCAGATCATCTTTTAGTGAAATACACTGCGCATCCGAAGTAAAACGGGAATAAGATTGGCGGTTTGTGTCGGAAAGAAAAAAAACTTATATTTACCAACCTAATTGATAAGTCAGGAGAGAGAAGAAGATTGAGAAGCACCTTGTCATGATGAGAAAAACTTCTATTTGAAATAAAATATCAATCAACATTCACAAAGTACTATGAAAGAACTAAAAGGAACCAAAACGGAAAAGAACCTACAGGAAGCGTTTGCAGGCGAGTCAATGGCGCGTAATAAATATACGTATTTCGCATCGAAAGCCAAGAAGGACGGGTATGTGCAGATTGCGGCTCTGTTTGAAGAAACGGCAGCCAACGAGAAGGAGCATGCCAAGATGTGGTATAAGTTATTGAACGGTGGTTCGGTAAGTGACACGGCCACCAATCTGGAGGCAGCGGCCTCTGGAGAGAACTTCGAATGGACGGACATGTATCAGCGAATGGCAGAAGAGGCCCGGTCGGAGGGCTTTGACGAGATTGCCGAAAAATTTGAACAAGTAGCTGCCATAGAAAAAGAGCACGAAGCCCGTTACCGCGCATTGTTGAAGAACGTCCAGGAGAAAAAGGTGTTTTCCAAAGACGGTGATGCAGTCTGGCAATGTGCCAATTGCGGACATATTGTAGTAGGAAAATCGGCTCCGGAGGTATGTCCGGTATGTGATCATCCTCAGTCTTACTTCCAGATTAGGGCTGAGAACTACTGATTTCAGGAAGAGAACTGACGTAAGCAGAATCCTCACCTGTCCCGAATCGAGTCCGAAAGAAGGACTGATTCGAGGCAGGTTATTTTTTGTTTATTTTCAATGAACACTTTTTTACGCCATGGCAGAGAATAAGTAAACTTATCTCTGCTCATCTGACTTTAAAAAGGTTTATTTTCAATGAACACTTTTTACGTCATGGCAGAGAATAAGTAAACTTATCTCTGCTCATCTGACTTTAAAAAGGTTTGTCTATGAATGGTGATTTGAGTAAATTTGCGCCACTTTTTCAAAAAACAAACATGGATCTTGATAAGCAAGATCTGTTCTTTAATCAAAGATAATTGATGAAGCTGAACTTGGATTTTCACCCACGTTTTTTTTCTACTCTGCAACACTACGACCGATCTATTTTTTTGTCTGATCTGTTAGCTGGAATCATTGTTGGCATTGTTGCCTTACCGTTGGCCATTGCTTTCGGTATTGCCAGTGGAGTCTCGCCTGAGAAAGGCATCATAACGGCTATTGTGGCTGGTCTTGCGATTTCTCTGTTTGGGGGGTCGAAGGTGCAGATCGGAGGTCCGACCGGTGCTTTCATTGTCATTGTATGCGGTATCATTAACGACTATGGCATAGAGGGATTGACTTTGGCGACCTTGATGGCTGGAGTATTTCTTATTGCCTTGGGTGTGATGCGCTTAGGTACGATTATAAAATACATTCCTTATCCGATTATAGTTGGTTTCACATCGGGTATAGCATTGACCATCTTTACCACTCAGGTGAAGGATTTATTGGGACTGAATGTACAGTCGTTGCCTGCGGATTTTACGGGAAAATGGATGGCTTATTTTTCTGCCACATCGTTTGACCTATGGAGTGCGAGTATAGGATTGCTGAGCATTGTCATCATTCTGCTTGTTCCGAAATTCTCCAGACGCATCCCCGGTTCTCTCGTTGCTATTGTCGTCATGACTGTAGGGGTTGTCTTGTTGAAGCAATATGGTGGCGTAGAGACGGTGGAGACAATCGGAGACCGTTTTCGTATTTCATCGTCATTGCCATCTCCTTCGGTTCCGGCCTTGTCGTGGGAGGGGATGCGAGGACTTTTGGCTCCTGCGCTAACCATAGCAGTGCTTGGAGCGATTGAGTCGTTATTGTCGGCCGCTGTTGCAGATGGTGTTACTTCGGACCGTCATAATTCCAATACCGAACTCATCGGTCAGGGAATAGCGAACCTGCTGTCTCCTTTATTTGGTGGTATTCCAGCAACGGGAGCCATAGCACGAACGATGACGAATATTGACAACGGAGGCAGAACACCGATTGCAGGTATTGTGCATGCAGTAGTTTTGTTGTTGATATTCCTTTTCTTAATGCCGCTTGCGCAATACATTCCGATGGCGTGTCTGGCAGGTGTGTTGGTTGTTGTCTCGTACAACATGAGTGGATGGCGTGCTTTTTCTGCCTTACTGAAAAACCCAAAGTCGGACGTGCTGGTTTTGATTGTCACATTCCTGTTGACCGTTCTGTTTGACTTGACGGTTGCCATTGAAGTGGGAATGGTCATTGCGTGTCTGTTATTCATGCGACGTATGGCAGAGACGACAGCCGTGAAGGAGATACTGGATGAAATTGATGCCAGTACGGAAACAGATGTAAAACTGGAACATGAGGAGCATCTGGTCATTCCGGAAGGGGTGGAAGTGTATGAGATAAACGGCCCTTACTTCTTCGGTGCTGGAAACCGCTTTGAAGATGTGACAGAAAATCGTCCGGGTCGACGTCCGAAAGTGCGTGTTATTAGAATGAGAAAAGTTCCGTTTGTCGATTCGACTGGTATTTATAATCTGAGCAACTTATGTCGGCGGAGTCAGAAGAAAGGAATCCGAATAGTATTGTCTGGTGTGAATCCTCACGTGCATGCAGCCCTGAAGAAGGCTGATTTCTACACTCTGCTGGGAACGTCGGAGAACATCTGCCCGAATATCAACGTTGCCATGCGTCGTGCCAATGAATTGTTGGAAGAGTCAGAAAAGGAAAAAAAATGAATGATCAAGGCAAGATCGGAGCCTGGAGCGGAGCCTTTGTGAAGATATCTCTGCAGTCATAATCCTTTCGATTTGTCCGTGTCGCAAAAACTTTTTATTTTTGGTGAAATCCAAAAGAAAGAGACATGCCAACAACGGAATACGGAAAGAGATTCATTGAAGTTTATCAACAGAACATACACCGCGAAGGGGCGGAGGAACTGCTTTCCTGGCTCACGGGAAAGACAGCAGCGGAGAGTGGAAACCTATTTCAGGGGAGTGAGTTGAGCGCGAAGGCCAGTGATTTTTTCAAGGCACCAGCCTCGACGCGTTTTCATTTAGACTGTGAGGGAGGATTGGTGCGTCATTCCCTGAATGTATGGAAAGAGTTGAAGCGGTTGTGTGAGGCATATAAAGACGTTGTCCAAGTTACAGAAGAAACAGTTGCCATCTGTGCTTTACTTCATGACGTATGTAAGGTAAACAGCTATAGTATATCATGGCGCAACGTTAAAAATGAAGCGACTGGAGTGTGGGAGAAAAAGCCGTATTATACGAAGAACGAACTGTTCAACTATGGCGGACACGGAGCCAAGTCGGTCTATTTGATACAGAAATACATGCCGCTGAGAGACGAGGAAGCCGTAGCAATTCAGAATCACATGGGTCTTTACAATAAACCATCGAACGATTTCTCTCTGGCTGCAGCCTTTTCCCAATATCCTCTTGCGTGGCTGTTGCATGTAGCGGACGAAGCGGCAACGTATATTGACGAAAAAGTACAGTAGGTTTATGAAAAGGCTCCTTCTCTTTGGTTTTGTGTTGATTCTTATGTACGGTTGTGGCAGGAAAGAGTCAGACAGAAGTGCCGATACATTGAAAAAGGGGAATGTCGGTGAACAGATATTCTATCAGAAAAAAGACAGTGTCATTATAGATTGCAACTACACCTTTGAAGAGGCGACAGAGGGGAGCAATGCTCCCAAGGAGTTGCTGGAAAAGCTTGCGTTGTATGAAGTAACCTATTATTCGACAGACGGACGTCTGCATCAAGGGCAATTGCTTTCTGACAGTACGATTCGAAAAGATATGCAGGAACTTTTTGACATCATGCGTGAAGAGCATTTTGTAATCGAGAAAGTAATACCCATAGTGAGATATGACTGGAATGACGATCTCTCAATGGCAGATAACAATACGTATTGTTTCTGTTTTCGTGATGCATCTTATTCCTTTCATGCTGTAGGACTGGCTGTAGATATCAATCCGTATTTCAATCCGCAGCGATGGAAGGGCTCTTATCGTCAGATACGAAAAGACAAGCCGGAAGGAGCCGTCTATGATCCGTCACGTCCTGGAACGTTTACAGAAGGAAGCCGTATAGTGGAAGAATTTCGCAAACGGGGGTTTCGCTGGGGGCATTACATGAGTCGTAAGGCGGATGACCATCATTTTCAGAAAGCCTCTTTCAGAGAGATGCCCAAGGTTCCTCATACGGCAGCTCGTCCAGCCGAACCGTCCAGCCAAACAGAGATGGAAGAGATGCAGTCAGAAAAAGCGGAGATTGGATCCAATGAGTCGTCTGGAAAGATGACTCCAGAAGAACATCCGAAGACGGCCAGAGAACGGATTCGAGAACGTGCACAGAGGGGAAAGCAGACTTGGTAACTGACTACACAAAAAGAACGGTATGGAATTACATCAACTTATCTCATTTGACCAGCATCTATTTTTGGCCTTGAACGGAGTGCATGGAGCCTATGCCGATCGTTTCATGTGGTTGTACACGCAGACATGGACATGGATACCGTCTTTGTTAGTGATGTTGGCAGTCATAATCCGCACAAAGAAAAAAGAATCTATATGGATATTGCTTGCAATGGTATTGGCGATTGTTTTCGCAGACCAAGTCTCCAGTGGTCTCATCAAGCCGATAGCAGAGCGATTCCGTCCTTCGCATGAACCGGCATTGGATGGTTTAGTGCATTTAGTTAATGGTTATCATGGTGGTTATTATGGATTTGTATCCAGTCACGCGGCCAATTCTTTTGCCATCGCTCTGTTTACGTCTCTGTTGTTCCGAAACCGACGTTATACCATCATCCTATTCCTGTGGGCTTTGGTCAACTGTTATTCCCGTATTTATCTTGGTGTGCATTATCCCGGAGACATATTAGGAGGAATGGTTGTAGGAATCACGGGAGGGTATTTGTTTTTTATTCTTCTTCGTAGCCTACGTCCACGGGCTCTCTATGTCAGTTCACAGTCAACCTATATAGACCGTCATGCACATGGGTTCCTGCCTCATGACAGCGAGGTGTGTATGTGGGTTGTGATGCTAACCATCATAGTGTTGGCTTTTATTTCGTTATTCCAATAAAATAACTATAAAAAACAGTATGGAGAACAAGAGTATCATTGACCTTTTTATGGCTAAAAAAGGGGAGTGGTTTCCTCCTGAGAGAAATTCAGAGATTCGTGATGCTTTGTCGAAACTGGACAAAGAACGTTTGTTGGTAGTTACCTCAATAGATTATAAGGAACCGACAATCCTGTTGATTATTTCTATTTTTGTCGGAGGATGGGGTGTTGACAGATTTCTGTTAGGAGATATTACAATGGGTGTATTAAAGCTCATTACTGGAGGTGGTTGCGGTATCTGGTGGTTGGTTGATTTGTTTTTAATCACTGGCAAGACGAAGCAATATAACTATCAGAAACTAACGGATATATTGTCGATTAAATAATGTGTTTCTTTAAGGCTATTACAGGGATTCCATGTCCAGGATGTGGAAGTCTGCGTTCTATTATGAGTCTATTGGATGGTGATGTCTGTCTGGCCTTGTGGTATAATCCGGTTATCATACTACTCTTTATTGGAGGAGTGTTCTTGTTTTTAGTGAGTTTGGTTGAATTAATCATTCAAAAGGACAAAAATCGAAGAAAGAGTTTTGCAGAAACAGCAAGAGGAACACTTCTTTACAGGTTGTTGCATCGAAGCCTTCCGACGTGGACAATTGTTATAGCCCTTTTTGTCACACTCATGAATTGGTTTTGGAACATAGAAAAAGGGCTCTAAGTTCATTTATGTGAACACCAGATTCCTGTCAATTTATCTAAGTTAAACGGAGAATGTTTTTTTTCTTTCAGATTTGGAAAGTGAGAAGAAAAGTGTTATTTTTAGCAACAGATAAACCACAGTTTAATCTTTAAAAAGAGGAACGACATGACGAGAACAATTACATTCAATGAATTGAGGAAGATCAAGGACAGTCTTCCAAGCGGAGCGATTGACAAGCTCGCAGCAGAACTGGGTGTCACGGCAGACACGATCCGAAACTATTTTGGAGGAGAGAACTACAAGACTGCACAGAGTGTCGGTATGCATATTGAACCTGGTCCAGACGGTGGTCTTGTGATGTTGGATGACATTGTGATATTGGAGGCGGCCCAGAAACTGTTGGCTTCGAAGTAAGGTCTTCATCCAAGAACACAGGAAGAAAAAGGAACAAAGTGGTAATACCACTTTGTTCCTTTTTGTTGTATAGAAATAAATTACTTACGAATCAGATTGACGAAAGAGAAGGATGGGTGTGAGTCAGAAGAATCGTGGTCTTCGCGGAATGTCTCAATCCATTCGGAAGGGTTGAAAGAAGGGAAGAACGCATCGGCTTTCGGGAACGTAGAATGAATCTCTGTAAGATACATAGTCTGAACAAAAGGGAGGAAAATGGAATAGATTTGTGCGCCACCGATGACAAACGTTTCCTCTTCACTTTGAATGAGTTCCATTGCTTGCTGTGGTGTTTCGACCCCCTCGCATCCGGATGGAAGGGAGTTGGGAGTGTGGGTCAGAATGATATTACGTCGAAGAGGAAGAGGGGTGACGGGTAGGGATTCAAAAGTCTTTCTTCCCATGATGATGGGGTGTCCGGTTGTGATGGTCTTAAAGCGTTTCAGATCGCCTGGGATATGGCAAAGCAATTGATTATCTTGTCCGATGGCAAGATCATCGGCAACGGCTGCAATAATGGATAGAAGCATAAAGAAAGGTGTTGAGATTTAGACGGAGACCTGTCCTTTGATAGTAGGGTGACACTGATAGTCTATGAGTTTAAAATCTTCGTATTTGAAATCGAAAATCGATTTCACGTCTGGGTTGAGTTCCATTTTCGGTAGTGGATAGGGGGTGCGGGATAGTTGCAGATCTACTTGTTCGAAATGGTTGGTGTAGATATGAGCATCGCCAAGAGTGTGGATGAAATCACCGACCTGTAATCCAGTAACCTGTGCCATCATCATAAGCAGGAGGGCGTAGGAACTGATGTTAAACGGTACGCCGAGGAACGAGTCGGCGCTGCGTTGATAAAGTTGAAGAGACAATTTACCTTCTGCGACATAGAATTGGAAGAACATGTGGCATGGAGGAAGGTTCATTCGGTTCAGATCTGCCACATTCCATGCATTGACAATGATGCGTCTGGAATCGGGGGTGTTTCGGATCTGATCGATAGCATTTGATATTTGGTCGATAAATCCGCCGTTATAGTCAGGCCAGGAGCGCCATTGATAGCCATAGATATGTCCGAGGTCGCCTGTTACGGGGTCTGCCCATTCGTTCCAGATACGAACACCGTGATCCTGCAGATATTTCACGTTGGTATCTCCGGCTAGAAACCACAGCAGTTCGTAGATGACGCTTTTCATGTGGATCTTCTTTGTGGTCACAATGGGGAATCCGTCGGAAAGGTTGAAACGCATTTGATGTCCGAAGATGGAAATTGTTCCAGTTCCGGTTCTGTCTTCTTTACGCACACCTTCCTTCTTGATGCGTCTGAGGAGATCTAAATATTGTTCCATGTGTCAGTACATTTTATAAGTCATCTTCGTAATGGTAAATTCGGTACGTCGGTTGATTTGATTTGCTATTTCCTGTTTATCCTTTGGTAGTTGCGATACAAACTCCTCCGAAAGGACATCGCCTTCCTTGAAGAAGCGATACTTCTCAGCCATGGCCTGCGTCACCTTCACGGGGGATGTCTCTCCATATCCTTTGTAAGTCAGCCGATCGTCTTCGATGCCTGCGGCAATCAGGTAGTTCACGACTGCCTGAGCGCGACGTTCGGAAAGTCGTTGGTTGAACTCTTCGGTATCCACCATATCGGTATGAGATGCGATTTCGATGGTGATATGTGGATTATCCTGGAGCATGTGAACGAGTCCGTTGAGTGCTTCTTCTGACTCTTTGCGCAGCGTATAGCGTCCGAAATCGAAAAAGATGTTCTCTATTGTAACCGGTTCGAGCATAGACGGCAGTTTGAAATCCTTGGTATAGTGTTTTGTCTTGTAGATACCGACAGTTGAGAAGTCACCTTTTTGGTTGAGGTGCGCTCGGCATGAAGCCTGCATCACGTAATTGACGCCCTTATCCAGTTTGAAATTGTAGGAACCATCTTTTTTTGTATGTACTTTCACATTAGTGCCGTCATCACCAACAATTCGAACGACGGCATCGGGGAGCGGTTGTCCCTTAAAATCCGTCACAAAGCCAGAAACGGCGAAATCGACCAGAGGTTCGCCGAAATAATAGATTTTGTCATACCCTTTCGGGTGATTGCGGTTGCTGCTGAAATACCCGTTTGATGTATGTCCGATGAAACTGATGCCAAAATCATCTCCATTGGAATTGATGGGAGCTCCCATATTCTTGACATTCCATTTCATATTATCTCCGGAGAAGTTGCTTGTGGCTTGGAAGATATCCAGACCGCCCAGTCCCGGATGTCCGTTGGAGGAAAAGAAAAAAGTACCGGAAGGGGAGAAAGAAGGGAACATCTCATCGCCAGGTGTATTGATTTCCGGGCCGAGATTTTCGGGCAAGTCCCATTCGTTCCCCATTTTCTTTTTGCATCGCCATATATCTTTACCTCCATAGCCATTGGGGCGGTCAGAGACGAAATAGAGATACTGTCCGTCCGGAGAGAGTGCGGGGTGAGCGACGGAGATGGAGCTATCTTTGAGAAGAATGATTTGTTTTGGTTCGCCCCAATCACCTCCTGTGCGTTTAGATGCAAAAATAGCGGCGCCCAGACTTTGACCGTTCCGGATGCGACATTCGGTGTAAAACATTGTCTTGCCATCTGGAGAGAGTGAGCAAGCGCCTTCATCGTCCAGCGTATTGATGTCCTCGGAGAGGGGGGAAGGGTCTTCCCATTTCCCACCCCTTTTTTGTTTAACGACGTATAGATCGTTGTTACGGATACCTGTTATCTTGCTGTTTTTAATCCCTTTAGCACCTTTGGGGCTTCGAGACGAAGAGAAATAGACCATGGAGCCTTCCTCGTCGGCAACGACGGGACAGAACGTTGTTCCTTTTCTGGAGTTGAAAGCCGTCATTTCGTGTACGGAATAACGGGGAGGGCGTTTTGTCCAGATTTTTGCCGAGTCGCAGGATATAAGTCCATTGAGAGCCCATACGTTTGTCGAGTCCTTTTTTAGGTACCGCCGATAATTAGATGCTGCTTCGCCGTATCGTTTTGTTTTTCGCAGCACCTCCGCATAGTTCAGATAGACTGTTGAATCATCGGTTTTGTATCGTATAGCCTTTCGATAGGCTCCTTCGGCATGATTTGCGTCGTTGATCAGTCGGTAGCAGTCTGCCAGTCGATTATTCACTGTTCCTCTCATTTTTTTCTCTTTGGAAGGAATGCGAGAAGCGGCTCTTTTATATAGAGGAATGGCGGCTGCATATTCACCGATTTTGTATCGGGAATCCGCTTTCTTCACCATGCGGCCATATCCGCATGAGGAAAGAAGAATAGAAAAAAGCAGAAACAGAGGCAGAGTTCGGAATCTCCGTAGCATTATTCAGTTAGATAGTGTTATTCCGCAAAGATAACGAAAAGGTGTGGTATTCTTTTTCAGTCGATGGAAAGAAGGTCGGAAATAATTGAGTCGGAGAGGAAGACGCCGTTCTGAGTCAATCTGAGGTAATCCTTTTCAAGTACTATTCTTCCCTGTTGCAGGTGAGGAGAGGCCATGGAGAGGCAGTAATTGTAGAGGATGGAGCCGTGAACATTCTTCAGTTCATGCAGGTTGATGCCTTGAACGGTTCGTAGGCGAGTCAAGATAAAATCATTGTATTTTTCTCTGCTGTTCAGGATTTCGGTTATAGTGCCGACTTCTCCGTCATCGATTTTTTTGATATAGGAGTTGATGTCATTAGGATTCCAGCTTCTGGAGTTGAGATTGAAAGAATGGGCAGACGGTCCGACTCCCAGATAGGGAATGGACTGCCAATAGGAACTATTGTGTTTGGACTCAAATCCCGGGATGGCAAAATTAGATATTTCATATTGTATAATCCCTTCTGCCTTCAATCGTTCCACTATGGTATGGTAAAAAGCCACACTCAGATTCTCATCGACAGGAGAAAGCAGTCCTCGTTTCACCTTATTGTAAAGAGAAGTTTTTTCCTCATAAGTCAGATGATAAGCAGAAACATGTTGTGGATTCAGGGATAACAATACATCTAGGTCCTTCATCAGGTCATCCATTTGTTCGTCCGGCCATCCATAGATCAGATCCAATGATATGTTCTCATATCCTGCCTCCCTGCAGTTGCGAATAGCATATATTGTATCTTCTGATATATTTCTTCGCATGAATAATTTCAATGTCTTGTCGTTTGAAGTTTGAAAGCCAACAGAAAGACGATTAAAAGGAAAATGGCGAAGAATTTGAATATAATTTTGGTCTAAATCATCCGGGTTTGCTTCTATTGTTATCTCTTGGACATGGCTCAAATCAAACGAAGCATACAGCTCATTGAATAGAATGGAAAATTCCTCTTCGTTCAAAAGAGAAGGAGTTCCACCTCCGAAATAGATAGTTTTGATATCCTGATGAAGCAGGTAATCCTTACGAAGGGAAATTTCCTTTGCAATGGCCTGGATGATTTTGTCTCTAAGGTTCAGATTTGCAGTTGAAAAGAAATCGCAATACGAGCATTTTTGTTTACAGAAGGGGATATGAATATAGATTCCAGCCATTGAACTTGTGGATTTCAGTTGCGAAAGTACTAAAAACCATCTCATATAGACTCTTTCTGAATGAAGAATCTGTTAGGAAAAGAAAAACAGGGTATGAGAACAGGAAAAGATAAACACTTAAATTATAATAGATTGTAGATATGTAAGCGACAGAGGGTATCTATACAGAAATAGGTAGTGTGATATTTTTTTTGAATAAAATTTGCAAAGAATTATTTTTCGTTCTACTTTTGCACCCGATTTCAAAAGGAGGAAAGAAAAACCTTCTGATGAGAAACGGGGTGTAGCGCAGTCCGGTTAGCGTACCTGCTTTGGGAGCAGGTGGTCCCAGGTTCGAATCCTGGTACCCCGACTTTAAAAAGACCTGAATAACTTTTGTTATTCAGGTCTTTTTGTATATTTGGGTGATTTATATAGAAAATAACGAAGGTATAGACAATGGATATAAACACAAGTAAAGTGATTGTGCGTGATATTTGCAGGATCATGGAGGAATATGCACCATTATGTCTGCAGGAAAGTTATGACAATGCCGGTTTGGTAATCGGGAATCGGGATCAGGTTGTCCGAAAGATCCTTGTATCCATAGATGTTACGGAAGCAGTTGTCGAGGAAGCCATTGAGAACCAGTGTGAAATGATTATCTCTCATCATCCGTTGATTTTTCGAGGACTACGAAAGATCACGGGTGGCAGTTCTGTAGAGCGAGCGGTCATCAACGCCATAAAGCATGAGGTTGCCATTTACGCGTCGCATACGAATTTAGACAAAGCGTATCTGGGTGTCAGTTGGAAGATGGCCGAGAAATTAGATTTGACGGATCTTCAGGTTCTGTCGCCTATTGCAGATGGATTATTGAAACTTGTTACATTTGTACCTGAGAGTCATTGGGAGAGTTTAAAGAAAGCATTGTTCTCAGCCGGAGCCGGCACGATCGGAGCGTATGATTCCTGTAGTTTTTCCGTTCTAGGAACTGGCACCTTCCGTGCTACAGAATCGTGTCATCCGTATGTAGGAGAGACAGGCATCGAGCATTTCGAAAAAGAGATGCGTCTTGAGGTGATTGTACCGGACTGTCGTCGAAATGAAGTTATAGAAGCCTTGCTACAAGAACATCCGTATGAGGAGCCTGTCTATGATTTTTATAAATTGTCCAATGATTGGCCACAGGTTGGGTTGGGAGTGGTAGGTAATTTGCCGGAAGAGCGTGAAGAGTTGGACGTGTTGCAAACGATAAAGCAAACTTTTGGATGTCGTTGTATCCGTCACACGCCTTTATTGGGCAGGAAGGTCCGTCGGATTGCCTTATGTGGTGGCAGCGGAGCTGAATTTCTGCCAATGGCGATTCGAAGTAAGGCGCAGATATATGTAACGGCAGATTGTAAATACCATGAGTTTTTTAATGCGGAAGATCAGATCATACTTGCAGATATAGGACATTTTGAGAGTGAGCAATTCACAAAAGAGTTAATTGTCGATTGTATAAAGAAAAAAATCCCTACATTTGCATTTGTTTTTTCAAAAACTAATACGAATCCTATTAATTATTTATAAGAACCTATGGTACAGGCGGCTGACAAAAAGGAAATCACTGTAGAAGAAAAACTGCTTGCGCTGCATGAATTGCAGGAAGTTGCCACGAGCATTGATAAAATCAAGACCCTTCGCGGTGAGTTGCCTCTGGAGGTGCAGGATCTCGAAGATGAGGTTGCTGGTCTGACTACTCGCATTGAGAAATACAAGGCAGAGATCAGTCAGAACGATCAGGAGATTAAGAACAAGAAGATAGAAATCAGTGAGGCCAATGACTTGATTGAGAAGTACAATACCCAACTCAACAATGTCAGCAATAACCGCGAGTATGACCGTCTGTCAAAAGAGATAGAGTTCAAGCAATTAGAGAACACGCTTGCAGAGAAGCGCATTAAGGAATTTACCTATGCCATTGAGAATAAGCAAGCCGAGGTCAATGAAGCTGAAGCGTTGAAGGCAGACAAGGTTGCTGTATTGTCTCAGAAGCAGGAAGAGTTGGACAATATCATTAAAGAAACGAAGGCGGAAGAAGAAAAGCTTATTGCCAAGGCGCAGAAGATAGAGGAGACAATAGAGCCACGTCTTTTGAGTGCATTCAAGCGTATTCGTAAGAACGCCCGTAACGGTTTAGCAGTCGTAGGTATTGATCGTGATGCCTGTGGTGGTTGTTTCAACAAGATACCGGCTCAGCGTCAGTTGGATATCCGTTCCAGAAAGAAGATCATCGTCTGTGAGTATTGTGGTCGAATCCTGGTTGATGCCGAATTGGGAAAGAATCCATCGGAAGAAGTGCAGGAGGAAGTAGCACCAAAGAAAACGGCTCGTAAGACAGCTTCAAAGAAGACAACAACGAAAAAGGCTGCCAAGTAAGAGGGTAGCGGTTGAGAAAATAAAAATTCAGAGAGCAGGAAACATGGTTTCCTGCTCTCTTTTTATATCATCCTTGTAATGTATGGTTAGAGAGAAACGACTTGAAAGAAAGGAGTGAGAGACGAAAGGAGGGAGAGAAAGGAGACAGAGGAGATATAAGAAGGACTGAGAGGGTGTAGAGAGAGTAGAGGGTATAATGTAGGGTTAAGAAATGACTTTGACAACATGGATACAGGTAAACTAACAAAACTATTGAATTTGTTGTGGGGGATTGAAAGATTATAAAAGTTACGACCTTTTTTGACCAATAAATTATGTAAAGTATTTCAGAAGAGCAGAATTGAAGAAAAAGATGGAAGAGGATGGGGGAGGACGAATAGGAAAGATTCTCATCCGAAGACATGAAGAAAGGACGTTCGTCAATAATAGCACAAAATTCATAATATTACAAATGTAATATCGTTAGTATGATTACAAATGTAATTATATGTTATTCCCGTATAAATTTAATGTTTTTCATATTTACAAAGTTAACATACAATAATCACTGTCCAGGTCTTCTGATCCAGTTAAAATATTTACATTTATACATAGTGTAAATGAAATGTTAAAGCCTAAATAATTATGTGATATTATATATTTTATAATCTGTAAATCAGCATTTTATTTGTTAATATTAAAGTAATACAATATTGTTAGAGTACCTATAGTGTTAAGTTCTGTTATAATTCCTTTCTCCTCTTGTTAAAATCATTATTATGTTATTCTTATTCAGTATTTTAATTCAATTTGATAAAGTGAAATATATGATTTTAGAGAGTAAATAATCATTATCGACTTTAAAATGTAACATTTCTATATGTTAGATATGTAATTTTGTATTTTGATGGAAACTATTTACATTTGCAAGTAGTCATGAAGAGATATTAGAAATGGAAAATATTGGAGAAAATACAAATGTAACAAGTCAGAGTGGCATTGTCAGTCGAATCGAGCAAGTGATTAAAGATACCGGGTTGACTCAGTCCGCATTTGCCAAGCGAATCAATGAAAATCCCACGAAGTTCTCTCATATCTTCAAGGGGAGGAATCGTCCGAGTTTAGACTTAATCATGAAGATTGCGACTACCTTTCCTTCCATCCATCTGGAGTGGTTAGTTCTGGGGAAGGGAACGGCATGGGATTCTCAGAATCAGACGGTTGAATCTCCTTCTCATAGTATAAATACGGAAGAGATGAACTCGGTACAGTCTGATGTTGTGATCCGTGGAGAGGTTGATGGGTTATTGCCATTTGATATTATTGAACATAATGAAATAAGCGGAACATCTTCCGGAGTCAACGAACCGATGAGAGGTGGAATTTTCGAACAAAAAGAAACAAGGTCTTTCGAGGGTGTTGTTGAAAGAGAAAACGTAGATGAAAAAAGAGAGTCATCAGCTCGTACCGGTGAGCTTGAAGGAGAGAGGGTTCGTAAGTGGGGATTAAAAAAGGATGGAGAGTGGGACAGTGAACGTGAAAGAGAACAGGAAGAAGACGTTAAAGAGACGTCGCAGCAAGCAGCCGTGCGTTATTCCGGTGTATTGAGTAAGAATAAAAAGATAAAGCGCATCATCCTATTGTATGACGACAACAGTTTTGATGACTACGTAAAATAGGATTTTTGGGGGATAAAAAGGTAAAAGAAGAAAAAGGATGGTGTAGAAAAGGTCAAAGAGGCGAGGGTACTGGTGGAAGGAGAAAGATAGAAAAAGGCAAAGAAAAAGGGACTGGAGAAAGGGGCAATGAGACAGTTTATAAGGGGTAATGGATAAGGAGAATGCGACAAAGAGAGGATGAGGGGAATGTAGAATGTAGAAAGTTGTGAGTCGCAGCGGGAATGATGGTAAGAGTATAGCTCCGACTAAACTGTAAAAGGGAGGAAGTATAAGGTGGAGGAAGCAAAAGAGGAGAACATTCGCCTCTTTGTTAATTATCCGTTCATATGAGAGAGCATACGAACCATTTCGCCGTTGAATGGAAAACGGTCATGTCGAGATGAAAATCGTTTTCGGTAATGCCTGAAGATGATCGTATAGATTTCCTATCTGGTGATGGGAGGGGATCGCGCATCCAGTGCATGGTAGGGCAGAACTTTCAGTATGAAGCCAGCAGTTCAGTAGCCTTGATACGTGCTTCCTTATCGGACTCGAAATAATCGTCGAGGTCTGGTGATGTCGTGAATGCTCCGTTCTCCATTGTCTGTTCGATGATGTCCGGAATAGCGAGGAATGGAATGCGTCCGTCGCGGAAGGCTTGGTTTGCCACTTCGTTGGCAGCATTGACGAGACAGGATGCTGTTCCACCCCGTCGTAGTGCCTCATAGGCCAGTCGGAGGCAAGGGAACCGTTCTGGGTCGGGATTCTCAAACGTCAGGGTATTGTAATGATCGAAAGAGAGGCGTTCGTTGTTTGATTTCAGTCGATTCGGGTAGGAGAAAGCCAATTGGATAGGCAGTCGCATATCTGGAGTGCCGAGTTGTGCCATGACCGCCCCGTCGATGAACTGCACCATAGAATGGATCACTGACTGAGGGTGAACGACGACCTGGATACGGTCGTGTGTCACGTCGAAGAGCCATCGAGCCTCTGTCACCTCGAAACCCTTATTCATCATTGTTGCCGAGTCGATTGTGATTTTTGCTCCCATGTGCCAGTTGGGGTGGTTGAGTGCCTGTTGAGGAGTGACCGAGCGCATCTGTTCGTAGGTGAACGTCCGGAACGGGCCTCCGGAAGCGGTGATGATAAGTTTCTCTATTTCATTCTCCTGAGCCCCCATTAGGCATTGGAAGATGGCGGAGTGTTCGGAATCGACGGGGATGATGGGAGCGTGGTTTTCCAAGCAGAGCTGTGTGATGAGTGCGCCCGCTACGACCAGCGTTTCCTTGTTGGCGAGTGCGATGGTCTTGTGTGCCTTGATAGCAGCGATAGTAGGGCGCAGCCCGGCGAATCCGACCATCGCCGTCAGGACGATATCGACACAGTCCAGGGAAGCCACCTCGCATAGTGCTTCTGGTCCGGCATAGACCTTCATAGGCAGATTGGCGAGTGCCTCTCTGACGTGTTCGTATTCCGTCTTATCGGCTATGACGACGAATTCGGGGTTGTACTTACGAGCCTGTCTGATCAGCAGGTCGGCATTGTGACCAGCGGTCAGAGCATAGGCCTCGAAAGCGTCGGGATGCTGTTCGATGACGTCGAGAGCCTGTGTCCCGATAGAGCCTGTGGAGCCGAGAATTGTGATTTTCTTCTTCATATTGTACAAAGATAGCAAAAACCTTGTCGTTCGGGACATGTTATTTTTTCGTACGATGACAAAAAAGCTGCGCTAAGCGTAAGCGTCTTATCGCACAAAATGACACAAGGAGCAAATCGGCGACTAAAAAAGAGATCCCAGAAAAATATCTGCTTGATAAACCTTAATATGGAAAATATGCAACTACAGCTTTACGTAGTTCCTTCTGGATCGCTTGTATTGGGCTTTTAATTTCTGTAAGTTTTATATCTGAATTATATAGTGCCTAGGCTCATAGTATTCATAATCGCTATGGCTAGATTCGCTACACATTGATATATTCATTAATAACAAATGCTATCGACCGCCTGCTAAAAGTATTATAAATAATTGATTCGTGCAGCCATCATTACTGGTATCTCTTGGTTTTACCAGTTTCTTTAGCCTTTTTGGATTCCAAGTTTGTCATCTGACCCAAGACCCAATTTTTATGCTGATTTGAGTATTCTGATGCATTTTTGCAAAAGTTTTTTCCATGTGATTTTAGACATTTTTCTGTCTTACTTAGAAAATGATATTGATTTAAGAGAGAATGGTCATGAATTATGACAAGGGAGAGGGGATGGATAGTAGGGATGGGGTTAAATTCTGTATAAATCACGAAAAAAAGCGAATGGACGGTGTGTGTGGAAAGTGAATTGTACCTTATCTTTGTGTCGAATACCAAAGGGGTGCCGAACGGGAGGCTGAGAACATACCCTTGAACCTGACACAGGTAATGCTGACGTAGGGATTGGATTTAATGAATCTTTGATTCCGATTTTTATTTTTCACCATTCAGTGGCTCCCCATCGGCATTCCTGCGAATGATATTCGCAGGATTCTTTTTTTTTGTGTAAGAATCGAAAGGTAATCCGTTCGCTCTCATGACACTGTCAGAGTGAGAGCGTGACGTCAAAAGAAAAGTCGAAAAATAATGAGACATTAATATTAAATACAGCAATCTATGAAAATCTACATCAATCAAAAAGAGACAGAAGTGGAAACAGGAAAGACGGTGGGAGATCTGGCAAAGGCGCAGAATCTGCCAGAGAACGGCGTTGCCATTGCCGTGAACGGTAAGTTGGTGCAGCGAAAGGACTGGGTGGATACGGAGTTGAAAGAGAACGATGCCGTGCTGATTGTCAATGCCGCCTACGGAGGTTAAAAGGAGAGGAGAGAGAAGGGAAAGAGAAGAGAAGAGAAGAGAAGGAAAGAGGGAGGAAAGAGGGAGGAAAGTCGAGACATATAAGGAAGAAAGACAAGAAACAGAAAAACAGGAGAAAGATGATAAAGGTACCATACGACGTATTTCGATTCCAGTATATCACGCATGAGAATGAGCGGATGACGTATCTGGACGGTGCGCGTGCCGCTTTGGCTGGCGGATGCCGTTGGATTCAGTTAAGGATGAAGCATGCCAAGCGGAAAGAGATGATAGAGGTTGGACGGATCCTGCGCAAGGAGTGTAAGGAACACGGAGCGATGTTGATCATCGACGACCGTGTGGAAATCTGTTACGAGTTACGGGCAGACGGAGTCCACCTGGGCAAGGACGACATGAAACCGGAGGATGCGAGAGACCTGTTGGGAAACGACTGCATCATCGGCGTGACGTGTCACAGTCAGGAGGAGATAGCCGAAGCGCAGTACAACTGGGCTGATTATGCGGGAGTAGGTCCGTTCCGTCACACCACGACCAAAGAGAAACTGAACACGGTGCTCGGTTTGGAGGGGTATGAGCGAATCCACCGAGAGTGTTGGGAGGCAGGCAGTACGTTGGCGAAGGTCGCCATCGGCGGCATCACCGTCTCGGACATTCGTCCGATTATGCGGACGGGAATGGACGGAGTTGCCATCTCGGGTGAGATCCTAAATGCATCGGACCCGGTGGGGAAGACCCGAGAGATATTGGAGCAATTAGAAAAGATACCCTATTAATACAAAAGACAAATCATAAAAACATCAATAAGAAAGAGTCATGAAAAAACTTGTCATTGGAGGTAAGGAATTCAGTTCGCGCCTGTTTCTCGGAACGGGGAAATTCGCATCGAACGACCTGATGAAGAAAGCCATCGTCGCATCGGGAACGGAGATGGTGACGGTAGCCATGAAGCGCATTGACACGGGTCACAGCGCCACGGACGACATGTTGAACCACATCAAATCGAAAGACATCAACCTGTTGCCGAACACCTCTGGTGTCCGTTCGGCAGAAGAAGCCATCCTGGCGGCTCAGCTCTCGCGTGAGGTATTCGGAACGAACTGGCTGAAACTGGAGATCCATCCAGATCCCCGTTACCTCCTTCCGGACTCGATGGAAACCCTGAAAGCCACGGAAGAACTCGTGAAGCTGGGATTCATCGTCCTGCCGTATTGTCAAGCCGATCCGGTACTGTGTAAGCGCCTTGCCGAGGCGGGTGCTGCTACGGTCATGCCGTTGGCTGCCCCTATCGGTACGAACAAGGGACTGCGGATGCGTGACTTCCTGCAGATCATCATTGAAGAGTCGCATGTACCGGTGGTGGTAGATGCCGGAATCGGAGCGCCTTCCCATGCTGCCGAGGCGCTGGAAATGGGTGCGGACGCGGTATTGGTAAATACCGCCATTGCAGTAGCGGGGAATCCGGAAGAGATGGCGACCGCATTCAAAGAGGCGGTCGTTGCCGGCCGTAGGGCATATGAAGCCGGTCTGGGAGGTGTGTCCGACACTGCCGAGGCGAGCAGTCCGCTGACCGCCTTCTTAGGATAAGAACAAACGAACAGAAACAAACAAGAACAATCATGGATAACGAAATACGAATCAACTTTCCCGGCAGCGAAAAAGTGTATGTGTCCGGAACAATGTATCCAGAGATAAAGGTCGGCATGCGCAAGGTGAAACTGACACCGACGGTCCATGTCGGTGCTGACGGAACCCGAACCGAAGAGTCCAACGGGGAGGTCTATATCTACGACACGTCGGGTCCCTACAGCGACCCCCAAGTAGAGATTGACCTAAAGAAAGGCCTGCCACGCCTGCGAGAGGAGTGGATTCTGAGTCGAGGAGGGGTAGAACGTCTGAAAGACGTGACGTCGGAATACGGCAGGATGCGTCAGGCAGACCGTTCGCTTGATCACCTGCGATTCGAGCATATTGCCCTGCCGTACCGAGCCAAAGAGGGCGAGCAGATCGGGCAGATGTATTATGCCAAGAAGGGCATTGTCACCCCGGAGATGGAATACGTTGCCATTCGAGAGAACCTCAACTGTGAGGCACTGGGCATCCCGACACATATCACGCCGGAATTCGTGCGTGACGAAATTGCCGCAGGGCGTGCGGTCCTGCCAGCCAACATCAATCATCCGGAAGCGGAACCGATGATAATCGGTCGGAACTTCCTGGTGAAGATCAACACGAACATCGGAAACTCCGCCACGACCTCCTCGATCGAAGAAGAAGTAGAGAAAGCGGTCTGGAGTTGTAAGTGGGGCGGTGACACGCTGATGGACCTCTCGACGGGTGACAACATACATGAGACGCGAGAATGGATTGTCCGCAACTGTCCAGTCCCAGTGGGAACGGTGCCGATATACCAGGCGTTGGAGAAAGTCGATGGGAAAGTCGAGGACCTGACGTGGGAAGTATTCCGTGACACCCTGATCGAGCAGTGTGAGCAGGGAGTCGATTACTTCACCATCCACTGCGGCATCCGTCGTCATAACGTCCATCTCGCTGATGACCGCCTGTGCGGCATCGTATCGAGGGGTGGTTCAATCATGTCGAAGTGGTGTCTGATACACGACCGAGAGAGTTTCCTGTATGAGCATTTCGATGACATCTGTGACATCCTGGCTCAGTATGACGTAGCGGTCTCGTTGGGAGACGGGTTGCGTCCCGGTTCGACCTACGATGCCAACGACCGAGCCCAGTTCGCCGAGTTGGACACGATGGGAGAACTGGTGACCCGTGCGTGGGACAAGAACGTGCAGGCCTTCATTGAAGGTCCGGGTCATGTCCCGATGCAGAAGATACGGGAGAACATGGACCGTCAGTTAACCGCCTGTCACGAAGCGCCGTTCTATACGTTGGGTCCTTTGGTCACGGACATTGCGCCGGGTTATGACCACATCACCTCCGCCATCGGAGCGGCTCAGATCGGATGGTTCGGCACGGCGATGCTCTGCTACGTCACGCCGAAGGAGCACCTTGCCCTACCGAACAAAGACGACGTGAGAGCTGGAGTCATTGCCTACAAGATCGCTGCCCATGCGGCGGACATAGCCAAAGGGCATCCGGGAGCGACTATCCGTGACAACGCGCTCTCGAAAGCACGATATGACTTCCGGTGGAAAGACCAGTTCAACCTGTCGTTGGATCCGGAGCGAGCCTTGGAATACTTCAAGAGCGGCAAGCACACAGACGGTGAATACTGCACGATGTGTGGGCCGAACTTCTGTGCCGCCAAGATCAGCCACGACTTGAAGAACTGTGGAAAGTAATCATCAACTGAATCTTTAATAAAGATAAGATAACATATTAGATATAAACATGTTTTCAGAAAAACTAAAGAAGATATCCTGGGCGGAGACGACCGAGAAGATCATGAGCAAGACGGAATCTGACGTCCTCCGTGCGCTGGGTCGTAATCATTGCAGCGTAGAAGACCTGATGGCCTTGATATCCCCTGCGGCGGAGCCCTATCTGGAACAGATGGCCCGTTTGTCGCGAAAATACACGTTGGAGCGATTCGGAAAGACGATGCAGATGTTCATCCCCTTGTACATGACCAATTCGTGTACTAACTCCTGTGTCTATTGCAGTTTTCACATCTCCAACCCAATGAAGCGAACGGTACTGAGCATGGAGCAGATTGAAGAAGAGTTCCGTTCCATTAAAAAGCTCAGTCCGTTTGAGAACATCCTGTTGCTGACGGGAGAGAACCCTGCGGTTGCCGATGCCCGTTATATCGGCCGTGCGATTGAGTTGGCGCGCAAATACTTCTCCAACATCAAGATCGAGGTCATGCCCCTCTCGGTAGAAGATTACGAATACCTGGTAGGGAAGGGGCTGAACGGAGTCATCTGTTTTCAGGAGACCTATAACCGAGAGCGATACAATATCTACCATCCGAGGGGTATGAAATCGAAATTCGAATGGCGTGTGGACGGTTATGACCGTATGGGAATGGCTGGTGTCCACACCATCGGGATGGGAGCCCTGATCGGTCTGGAAGACTGGCGGACGGACGTGACCATGATGGCCTATCACCTTCGTTACCTGGAGAAGAACTACTGGAAGACGAAATACAGCGTCAACTTCCCACGCATGCGACCGAGTGAGAATGGCGGTTTTCAGCCGAACGTCATCATGACGGACCGTGAGCTTGCCCAAGTGACCTTTGCCTTTCGGATCTTCGACCATGACGTCGATATCAGTTACTCGACGCGTGAACCGAAAGAGATAAGGGACAACATGGCCACGCTCGGAGTCACGACGATGAGTGCGGAAAGTCATACGGAGCCTGGAGGTTACAGTCATCCGCAGGAGAGTCTGGAGCAGTTCCACGTCAGTGACGAGCGGAAAGCGACCGAAGTCGTTTCGGACCTGAAGAAACTCGGTCTGGAACCAGTCTGGAAAGACTGGGATGACGTGATGAACTGACATGGCCATGCGTCTGATCGTCATCACGTCATCCAAAATCATGCAAGAGGAGTCGGAACTGCTGGTCCGTCTCTTCGAAGAAGGTCTGGAGTGTCTGCACCTGCGGAAGCCGGACTCCACAGAAGAAGAGACGGAGCGTCTGCTGATATCCATTCCAGAAGAATATCATGGGCGTATTGTACTGCACGACCATTTCCGCCTGGCGGAGAAATACGGAGTGGGAGGGTTGCACGTCAACCGTCGAAATCCCCACGTCGAGGACTCGTTACGGACGGACGGGCGCACGGTCTCCCGTTCGTGTCACAGTCTGGACGAGCTGAAAGAAGAGAGGGAGAAGTATGACTACTGTTTTCTGAGTCCGATCTTTGACAGCATCTCCAAGTGCGGTTATCGTTCGGCGTATTCCGGTCAAGAACTGAAGCAAGCATCAGAAGAAGGCCTTCTCGACGGAAACGTCATTGCCTTGGGAGGAATCAGAGCGGAGAACATCGGAGAAGTAGCCTCGTACGGATTCGGCGGAGTCGCTGTCTTGGGAGATCTGTGGAACCGGAAAGAGGAAGACCTCATCCGTCATTTCCGTCAATTAACGGCCCTTTGTTCGTAAAAAGCCTTTGCTTATTCAGCGAAAATGACTATTTTTGCATCGGGTAAGTCCTACACGACCAGCTCCCTTTGAATCCCCCAGGGTGGGAACACAGCAAGGGTATTAGGTTGCAGCAGGTGCGATGTAGATCGCTTACCCTTTTTTATTTGTCTAACAGAAGAGTGTGGTTACGAGCCACGGCTCATTACATACAAAAAAAGTCCATTTGGGAAACCAATGGACTTTTTTTGTATGTAATGGATGTTCCTGTTTCAGATAGGAAGGGAGAATTGGAGGAAGAGGAGAGGGGGGAATCAGTTCATCTTCTGGATGAGATCCATCCCGACGCGGATAGCCTCCTCATTCATTGGAATGAGTTTATGGTGTCTTTCGGGCAGGGACTTCTTGAGTCCGAGAATCACGTTCTCCATCCGAACGATTGGACGCACCTTAAGGAAACCGCCGAGGACAATCATATTGAACACCTTTGTCGTCTTCAGTTCCACCGACTTCGTCATGGCATCAATGCGATAGACATTGATATCCTTGCGTTGTGGAGGAGTGGAGATACCGTAGCCGTCGTAGATGAGACACCCACCAGGTTTGATGGTAGGCTCGAACTTATCGAGAGACTGCTGGTTGAGAATAATGGCGGTGTCGTACGTATTGAGAATCGGGGAGGAGATGCGGTCCTCGGACACGATGACCGTCACGTTGGCCGTACCGCCTCGCTGTTCCGGTCCGTAGGAAGGCATCCAAGACACCTCGTGTCCTTCCATGAGTCCTGAGTAGGCAAGAATCTTCCCCATGGAGAGCACACCCTGTCCTCCGAACCCTGCTATAATGATTTCTTCTTTCATACTTAATCGGGATAAGAGATTGGAATTAAATATCTTTCAGATCGCCCAGCGGATAAGCCTTGAACATATTCTCGACCATCCATTCATTGGCTTTGGCGGGAGACATCTTCCAGCCGGAATTACAGGTAGAAACGAACTCGATAACGGATGTTCCCTTCTTCTCCATGCAGTTCTGGAAGCCCTTCTTCAGTGCCTTTTTTGCTTTGAGGATAGAGGCGGCATTGTGGACGCTCTGTCGAGTGATGTACCTGGTTCCCTTGAGTTGAACCAGCAGATCAGTGATATTCAGCGGGTAACCATTGATCGTCGTATCGCGTCCGTAGGGGCAGGTTGAGGTCTTCATGCCCTCCAGTGTTGTCGGAGCCATCTGTCCGCCGGTCATGCCGTAGATCGCATTATTGATAAAGATGATCAGGATATTCTCGCCGCGGTTGCAAGCGTGTATTGTCTCCGCCGTACCGATGGCAGCGAGGTCGCCGTCGCCCTGATAGGTAAACACATACTTCTCCGGATAGAGTCGTTTGATAGCCGTTGCCACAGCTGGAGCGCGTCCGTGAGCGGCTTCCTGGAAATCCATTTCAAAATAGCGATAGGCGAATACGGCACATCCGACGGGTGCAATGCCAATCGTATCTTCCTGAATCCCCATTTCGTCCACGACCTCAGCCACCAGTTTGTGAACGACCCCGTGGCTACATCCCGGGCAATAATGCATAGGCGTATCGTTCAGTACGGGGGTCTTCGTATATACCAGATTTTCGGGTTTGAAAATATCGTTTTCCATACCTGTGATTATTTGATAATTTTTTCCTTTAAGGCGGTTACAATCTCATCGGGTGTCGGGATAATACCTCCGAGACGTCCGAAGAACTCGACTGGCACGTTTCCTTTCACAGCCAGGCGCACATCCTCCACCATCTGACCGGCATTCATCTCCACGGAAAGGATACCCTTGACCTTGTTTGCCTGTTCGGCGATGGCTTTATAAGGGAAAGGCCACAGCGTGACAGGACGTATCAACCCCAGTCGGATACCCTGAGCGCGAGCCTCCTCGACGGCCTTCTGGCAGATGCGTGCGCATGCGCCGAAGGCGATGAGCAGATACTCTGCGTCGGACGTCTCGAACTCCTCGTATCGCACCTCGTGATCGGAGATTTCCTTATACTTCTTCTGGAGGCGCAAGTTATTCTGTTCCATATCCTTGGAGTCGAGTTCCAGTGACGTTATGATATTCGGTTTGCGCGAAGACGGTTTGCCCCATGTTGCCCACGGGCATTGTTCCTTGATTTGTTCCATCGTGCGTCGTGGCCGTTGTTCTGGCAGCACCACCTTTTCCATCATCTGTCCGATCAGTCCATCCGCCAGCATCATGACCGGATTGCGGTATTTGAAAGCGAGATCGAAGGCGAGGACCGTGAAATCCGCCATTTCCTGAACGGAAGCTGGAGCCAGAACGATGAGATGGTAGTCACCATGTCCGCCCCCCTTGGTAGCCTGGAAATAGTCCGACTGTGAAGGTTGGATCGTACCGAGTCCAGGTCCTCCGCGCTGCACATTGACAATCAGGCACGGCAGCTCGCATGCAGCGATATAGGAAATGCCTTCCTGCATGAGCGAAATGCCTGGAGAAGAGGAGGACGTCATGACCTGTTTTCCGGCCGCAGCGCCGCCGTACACCATATTGATGGATGATAACTCACTCTCAGCCTGCAGCACCACCATTCCGGTTGTTTTCCACGGTTCGACAGCCATCAGAGTCTCCATGACCTCGGATTGAGGAGTGATGGGATAGCCGAAATAGCCGTCGGCGCCGGAGCGAATGGCTGCCAGAGCCAGTGCTTCGTTTCCTTTCAGTAACTGTATTTCTTCTGCCATGATTTTTTTAATTAGAGGATTCGACCTTTGTACGATAGACGGATATGCATGCATCCGGACAAACATAGCCGCATGAAGCACATCCGACGCAAGCGTCCGGATGTTCCATCGTGGCAAAATTGTAGCCTTTCGCATTGACCTTCTTCGAGAGAGTCAACACGTCGTGCGGACATGCGACGACGCACAGTCCACATCCTTTGCAGCGTTCTTCGTTGACAAGTATCGCACCCTTGATTTTAGTACCCATATAATTGTAGGTTTTTACTTTTTTTACTTTGAGAAAATCCTATTTCCTTAATGCAGCGATGGAATCCTGCAAAGCCTGGATCTTGGATTCGGCATCGCTCTTCTTCTTCCTCTCGACTTCGACGATTTCCGGTTTTGCATTCTGAACGAACCGTTCGTTAGACAGTTTCTTCATAACGGAATTCAAGAATCCCTGGAGGTAGTTTATCTCCTCCTGCATCTTACGTATTTCGCTCTCGACATCGATATTATTCTCCAGAGGGATTGAGTACTCGACGATATCCACGAGGAAAGAAGCGGAGGAAGGAGATTTCTCCTTCACGTAATTCACCTCCTTGAGGTTGCCCATTTTGCGTATGACATCGTCGAGTATCTGGTTCTGTCCAAGGATCTGAAGTTCCAGCGGTTCCTTGTTGGCGATGCCCTTATCCTTGCGGACGGCTCTGATGCCGGAGACGATCTGCTTTGCCTCCTCGAACTTAGAAAGGAGGGAGGAGTCGATCTCCTTTGCCTGAGGCATTCTGGAGACCATGATACTGTCTTTCGACTCTCTTGTACGCAAAGACTGGTAGAGTTCCTCAGTAATGAACGGCATGAAAGGATGCAGCAGTTGGGCGAGCGACTCGAAGAACGAGATCGTTTCCTCGTAGGTTACTGAATCGATCGGCTGACCGTAAGCAGGCTTGATAAGTTCGAGGTACCAGGCGGAGAAATCGTCCCAGAAGAGGCGGTACACCGTCATCAGAGCATCTGAGATACGGTATTTGGAGAAGAGGTCGTCAATCTCCAGGATGGCACTGCTGAGTTTCGACTGGAACCACCGGACGGCAGTCTGAGCGGATTTCGGTTGTTCGATCTCCGCCTTTTCCCAGTTATTGATCAGTCGGAGGGCATTCCATATCTTATTATTGAAATTGCGTCCCTGTTCGCAGAGTGTCTCATCGAACAGGATATCGTTGCCGGCAGGTGCAGCCAACATCATACCCATACGTACGCCGTCAGCCCCGTATTTATTGATCAGTTCGATCGGATCTGGAGAATTGCCGAGAGACTTAGACATCTTACGTCCGAGTTTGTCGCGTACGATACCAGTCAGATAGACATTCCGGAAGCACGGTTGCTTACGATATTCATATCCGGAGATGATCATGCGAGCGACCCAGAAGAAGAGGATATCCGGTCCAGTCACGAGATCGTTGGTAGGGTAGTAGTAGGAGATGTCCTCGTTGTCGGGGTGGTTGATGCCGTCGAAGACTGAAATCGGCCACAACCAAGACGAGAACCATGTGTCGAGGCAATCGGACTCCTGTCGCAGGTCTTCGACCTTAAGATCCTTTTTGCCGGTCTTTGCGACAGCCTTCTCGAGGGCCTCCTGCTCATTCCGGGCCACGACGAACCCTCCTTCCGGCAGGAACCAAGCCGGGATGCGGTGTCCCCACCATAATTGGCGAGAGATGCACCAATCCTTCACGTTCTCCATCCAGTGGCGATAGGTATTCTTGAATTTAGACGGATGGAGTTTGATAGTATCGTTCATAACGGCCTCGAGAGCCGGTTTCACCAGGTCCTCCATTTTCAGGAACCACTGCATAGAGAGTTTCGGTTCGATCGGTACATTCGTCCGTTCGGAGAATCCGACGTTATTCGTATATGCCTCGGTCTTCTCGAGCAGTTGATGACGTTCCAGGTCCTTCTCTATCAGGTCGCGCACCTCGAAGCGGTCCTTCCCTTCATAGTCCGGACCTCCAGCGGCATTGAGCGTACCGTTATCATTAAAGATATCGATGACCTCGAGATTGTATTTCTCGCCGAGCATATAGTCATTGACATCGTGTGCCGGAGTCACCTTAAGGCATCCGGTACCGAAATCGATATCCACATATTCATCCTCAATGACAGGAATTTCGCGTCCTACGATAGGCACGATCACTTTTTTTCCTCTGAGGTGTTGATTCTTCGGGTCCAGAGGGTTGATACACATGGCTGTATCGCCGAAGATTGTTTCCGGACGTGTCGTAGCGACGACGGCGTATCCGTCCTCGCCGACGATTCTGTAGCGCAGGTAGTAGAGTTTGCCAGGGTGTTCCTTATAGATCACCTCCTCGTCGGAAAGGGCAGTCTGAGCCTGCGGGTCCCAGTTCACCATGCGTACGCCTCGGTAGATAAGACCTTTCTCGTAAAGATCGACAAATACCTTGATAACGCTCTCGGAGCGCACGTCATCCATCGTAAAGCAAGTGCGGTCCCAATCGCAGGAAGCGCCGAGTTTCTTGAGTTGTTCGAGGATGATGCCACCATGTTCGCGGGTCCAGTCCCAAGCGTGTTCGAGGAACTGTTCGCGTGTAAGATCGGTCTTCCGGATGCCTTCAGTTGCCAGTTTATTAACCACCTTTGCTTCGGTAGCGATGGAGGCGTGGTCCGTACCCGGAACCCAGCAAGCGTTGAATCCCTTCATGCGTGCCCTTCTGACCAGAATATCCTGAATTGTATTATTCAGCATGTGTCCCATGTGCAGAACGCCAGTTACGTTAGGAGGCGGAATGACGATGGTATAAGGTTTACGCTGGTCCGGTACCGAATGAAAGAACCGATTGTCGAGCCAATACTGATACCATTTTGATTCGACGTTATTCGGGTTGTACTTGCTGGCAAGTTCCATGATTTACAATGACTTAATAATTTCTTTCGTAAAAATTCCCACAAAGGTAACTCATTTTGTCTAGATAC
This sequence comes from Bacteroidales bacterium UBA4363, assembly GCA_002393965.1. GTDB lineage: Bacteria > Bacteroidota > Bacteroidia > Bacteroidales > Paludibacteraceae > UBA4363. The sequence goes on from DGSL01000025.1 coordinate 115,153, forward strand.
AGAAAATTGATACTGAGGTTTTTTGCAGAAAGGAGTGGGAGAGAGGCGGCAGAGGGAGAGGGCAGTAAGACTAATTGGTATTTTTCGTAAAAAAACGGGTATAAACTTATGCCAGATAGTTGTTATTTGTCTATCTTTACAGAGATAGTACGAAAAAACTCTTTACAGAAAAACAATCATTAACAAGAAACGCCATGAGTAATACGGAAGAAGACCGTCTGATAACGGTTGCGATACATACGTTTGAGCAGGCCCAGATACTGAAAACGAGGCTGGAGAGCGAAGGCATCGAGACCTACATATACAACGTCAATCTGGTACAGCCAGCGGTATCGTCCGGAGTACGGGTAAGGATTAAAGAAAGTGATCTGCCCAAGGCTCTGTCGATCATCGAGCACATGGATCTGGGAAAGGACACGTTGTCAGCCCATTCGTCCCAGAGTGTCAAGCGCAAAACAATATTGGTCCCTGTTGACTTCTCGGACTATTCCTTAAAGGCGTGTGAGATAGCTTTCCGTCTTGCCCAATCGGTAGATCATGACGTAACGATCTTCTCATCCTATTACAGTCCGGTGTACAGTGGCATGCCGATTTTCGAGTCCATTCCGTACAAGAATAGTGATGACGATCCGTTGGCGCGTATGTTGAAGCGAACGGAGGCGGACATGAGCAATCTTGAGAACCTGCTGAACAAGCAGATGAGCAAAGGTGATTTGCCACGAGTAAAATTCAGTACCGTTATCCGTCAGGGCATTCCGGAAGATGAGATCACAGCCTACAGTGAGGAGTCGAAACCCAGTCTGATTGTCATGGGGACGCGAGGGAAAGACAGGAAGGAGCAGGAATTGATCGGAAGTGTGACGGCAGAGATCATAGAGCGCAATGACGTGCCTACGTTGGCCATTCCGGAGGATGTGGAATGGGGAAAGAACCTGTCCACGTTAAACATAGCCTATGCTACCAATTTTGACCAAAAAGACCTTGTTGCGTTTCAGTCGATGATAGACCTGTTTGCGAACGTCACCTTGCGTGTCTTCATGGTGCATATTAACCAGAAGGAAGACTCGTGGGACGAAATCAAGCTGGCGGGAATCAAGGATTACTTCAAGAAACATTATCCTGAGGTTAAGATTGAATATTCATTGCTTCAGGACAATGATGTATTGAAAGCATTGGATGAATACGTAAAAGAAAAGCACATAGACGTCATCAGTCTGAACACCCGCAAGCGGAATCTGCTGACAAGAATATTCAATCCAAGCATTGCCCGTAAAATGATTTTCCATGCACGGACACCGATGTTGATATTCCATTCATAGTACTAGAAAAGTTGATTAACTTAATGCAAACTGAAAATTTCGGAAATTTCCTATAATTTGCATTATGTTAAATAGGGTTTATGATAAAACCACCCTTTTCTGATATTGAGTTATTAAAGAGAACTGTAATTGAAAAAGGTCAACACAAGAGATAAACAAAACTAAACTAAACTAAAACAAAACCGGCTCAACCATAAAGTTGAGCCGGTTTTGTTTTAGAATGTGATGATTGTATTATCAATATCCTCTTGCTTCTTTTACAGCCCTCATTTTCGCATCGAACTCTTTGTAGAGATCATCATTCTTCTGGCTATAGTAGAAACTTCTCAGTTTTGCGTAGATCATCTGGAGATTGCCAAGCAGATTGTCGTCCACAGGATTCTTCATGCTTCTCGCCTTCTCGATGTACGTAATTGCGGTATTGTATTCAGAGACGAACTTGTCACGAAGTTGTTTTGCCTGGAGCGGGTTCTTGCGTTCCAGATCATTGGCGGAATTGTAGGCATCGTCGCCGAGGTTCTTGTGATAGTCTCCGTAAGCGTAAATGATATTGTAGTTATCCGGCAGCAGTTGCATTGCCTTCTGGTAGTCAGGTTCAGCTTTTTCTCTTGTTACCGGAGACAATCCGTTGAAATTTGCGCGAACGAGATACAGGACCCCGTTGTTCGGATTCAGTTCGATAGCCTTATTGAGTTTATTGACAGCCTGTTGGTTTCGACCTGCCCAGATATCGTGTTGGAGAGCATAGGTCATGAACGTCGGGTCTTCAGGGTATTTGGTCAGCGCATTCTGAATGATTTTCTCGGCGGCAATGGTATCGCCTGAAGAGAGCACTTCCCTATAATAGTCTGCCAGGGTCAGTTTGTAATAATCCGCAGCCCAGATAAAGGTTGAATCGTTGGCATTCAATTTATCATAATCTGCGAAGAAAGAAGCCTTTGGCAGGGCGATGACATCGGCGAACACCTTGTTAGCCTCTTTTCCTTTGCCTTCCTGGCTGAGGACGACTCCTTGATTCAGAAGATAACGTTTGTAGCCATCCACTTTTTTAGCGATATCGCCGCGGTATTTCAGTTTTCCCTTGCGTTTCGGGTTGTTCTGTGCCTCGACCGCATCGAGAGAATCAGCCACGGTCCATGCCTTGAACGCATTGTATGCTGCCTTGCTTTGCAGATTGACATCGGGTTGTTGCGGAGGAATCAAGAAACGTTTCTCGTCTTCGAAATCAAATTGTTTCGAGTAAATCAGTCCCTTGGTGTACCAAGCGTCGGCGGAGTTTTTTCCCAATCCGTCCGTTGCCTGATTGATAACTTGTATGGCTTGTTCGAAGTCGGGAGTTTCTCCCGAAGCAATCTTCTTAGCCTGTTTGATGATCTCATCCTGTGAGAAAGCTGTTGCGGCAAGCATGAGGCCAGCTGCAAGAAATACAAACTTTTTCATTGGCGTAGTATTATAAAAGGTTTTATTTTTTTATTCCTGGTTTTCCGAGTTTCCGTTGTCAGAGGATGTCTCTGCAGAGTCGGAGTCTCCCTCCTGCCCTTCTGCCGGTACCTCCTCGTGGTCAACGATGCAAACCGAAGCGATCTCGTCGTTCTGGTTGCGTTTGCTGAGGTTGATCAGTTTGACACCCTGTGTAGCGCGTCCCATGATACGAAGGTCGGCGCAGGCGGTGCGGATAGTCATGCCCGACTTATTGATAATCATCAAGTCGTTGTTGTCCGTCACGGCATTGATTGTCACTACCAGACCTGTCTTCTCGGTGATGTTCAGTGTTCTGACACCCTTACCGCCTCGGTTCGTGATACGGTAGTCCTCCACCATGGAGCGTTTTCCGAATCCCTTCTCCGAAACGACGAGGACGCTTTCCTCTGAATTCGGTTCTACAGAAACCATGCCAACTATTTCGTCGGATCTGTCCTCGGCATCCAGCCGCATACCGCGTACACCTGTTGCGGTACGTCCCATTTCCCTGACATTCTGTTCGTTGAAGTGGATGGCACGTCCGTTCTTATTAGCCATGAGGATTTCGGAATTTCCGGAAGTCAGTCGAACCTGGATAACCTGGTCATCCTCACGCAGGGATATTGCGATGACGCCGTTTGCCCGTGGGCGCGAATAAGCCTCCAGGCTTGTCTTCTTGACTACACCCTGTTTGGTTGCGAAGATGAGGTAGTGAGACTTATTAAACTCCTCGTCCTGCAGTTGTTTGGTTGAGATGTAGGCCGTCACGGCGTCGTCGGAATCGATATTGAGCAGATTCTGGATTGCTCTTCCCTTTGCATTCTTCTCGTACTCCGGAATTTCGTACACCTTGAGCCAGTAGCAGCGTCCCTTCTTGGTGAAGAGAAGCAGGGTCTGGTGCATCGAGGCCATGTAGATATGTTCGATGAAATCCTCGTCCCGAGATCCGGATCCTTTGACCCCCACTCCCCCACGGTGTTGTTCCTTGTATTCGCTGAGCGCTGTCCGCTTGATATATCCCAAGTGTGAGATGGTGATGACCATATCGTCGTCGGCATAGAAATCCTCCACGTTGAAATTGGCTCCACGCGGATCTATTTCCGTTCTGCGTTCGTCTCCGTATTTCTCCTTCACCTCGATAAGTTCCTCCTTGACAATCTTCATCTGTCGTTCCTCGCTGCCGAGGATATCCTTCAGATCGGCGATTTTGATTTCGAGATCATTGAATTCAGACTTCAGGTCATCGATGGCCAGGCCGGTAAGTTGTCTGAGTCGCATTTCCACGATTGCCTTTGCCTGTTCCTCATCTAAGGAGAAACGTTCGATCAAGCTCTTCTTAGCCTGATCCACGCTTTGGGAGTTGCGAATGATGCTGACCACCTCGTCGATATTATCGACGGCGATGATCAAACCTTTCAGGATATGCGCTCTCTTTTCGGCTTCTGCCAGTTCGAAACGCGTACGACGAACGACCACTTCGTGACGGTGTTCCACAAAATAGTGGATCATATCTTTCAGGGTCAGCAGTTGTGGCCGTCCTTTGACGAGAGCGATGTTATTGACTGAGAAAGAAGACTGTAGCTGACTGTTTTTAAACAGTCGATTCAATACCACTTTGGCATTGGCTTCTTTTTTGATATCGATAACGATGCGCATACCCTGTCGGTCGGACTCGTCATTGATATTAGAGATGCCCTCGACCTTCTGAGACTTGATTAGTTCAGCGATATCCTTAATCATCTCGGCCTTATTGACCATGTAAGGAATTTCGGTAACGATAATTTTCTCTCGTCCGTTGGCATCTGTTTCGATTTCGGTCTTGGAACGTATGGTCAGGTGTCCCCTACCCGTTTCGAATCCTTCGCGGATGCCATTGATGCCGTAGATAATACCGCCTGTCGGGAAGTCGGGTCCCTTTATAAACTGCATCAGTCCGTCGGTGTCGATCTCTGGATTGTCGATATAGGCACAGATGCCGTCCACGCACTCCGACAGGTTGTGTGGAGCGATATTGGTAGCCATGCCGACAGCGATTCCTGAGGCGCCATTGACCAGCATATTCGGGATTCGAGTAGGCAGAACGCTTGGTTCGCGCAGGGTATCGTCGAAGTTATTGACAAAATCGACGGTATCCTTGTCGAGGTCGACGAGGATTTCCTCGGCGAATTTACGCAGTCGTGCTTCGGTGTAACGCATGGCGGCCGGAGAGTCTCCGTCCACGGAACCGAAGTTACCTTGTCCATCTACCAACGGGTAGCGCATCACCCATTCCTGGGCCAGTCGTACCATGGTAAAATAGACGGAAGAGTCGCCGTGCGGATGGTACTTACCGAGTACTTCGCCGACGATTCTGGCTGATTTCTTATAAGGTTTGTTGGACGTTACGCCTAATTCGTTCATGCCGAACAGGACGCGTCGATGGACGGGTTTGAATCCGTCCCTCACATCGGGAAGGGCGCGAGCCACGATGACGGACATCGAATAATCGATATAGGATGTCCTCATTTCCTTTTCAATGTCAACCTTGATAATTCTGTCTTGACCTAACATTTCTTTAAGATTTTCTCCATTTTAAAAAACACGTAAAAATACGACTTTTTTCCGGAATCAAAAAACGGAGAAATCGAAAACTTTCGAAATAAGGCTCTTTTTTTTACGTTTAAGGCAATGACGGGTATATGTAAAGGTGAGTGTCGGTTTTCAGTCCAGAGTTGCTGAAAACAGATATTCATTCTTGAAAGACTGTTTGAGTACCTCCTTATCGAACACAAAATTCTTGTCAAACAATCCGAACACGGAGGAGCCTGATCCAGACATACTGGCATATTGAGCTCCGAGTTCATACATTTTCATTTTTACCTCCCTGATATGAGGATGGGACTCGAAGACACTTTGTTCAAAATCGTTGCAGATCTGATTTTTCCATTCGCTGACCGGTTGTCTGACAAGTTCCGTCAGGGGCAATGTCGGACGTTGAGGTCGGCACAGTGCATACGCCTCCTTGGTGGACACTTTATCGGACGGTTTCACGAGCAGCAACCTCCACCCTGCCAAAGAGAGAGAAGTCGTATGGAACACATTACCCCTTCCGGTTGCGAATACAGGCTTATTCTTTATAAAGAACGGGCAGTCGCTGCCTATTTTGGCGGATTCTGCCATTAACTCCGATTCCGACATTCCGAGGTGAAATTCCTCATTCAGAAGCATCAGCATGAACGATGCGTCGGCAGACCCACCGCCGAGTCCAGCACCGAAAGGAATGTTTTTCCGCAGGCGTATGTCTAGTTCCGGGAGGGCATACTTCTCCTTCAGCAAGCGGTATGCCTTGATGATGAGATTATCGTCCAGATTCCCGTCGATCTGCAGACCGGTCACGGTCAGGGACGTTGCAGCACCCTCCTGCTGCACGGAAAATTCCAATGCGTCTTCGAGAGGAATCGGATAGAAGACAGTCTCAATGTCGTGGTAGCCGTCCGGGCGTTTTGCGACGATATTCAAGCCAATATTGATCTTGGCATTTGGGAAATAGATCATGGGATAGTACTCTGAATTGCAAACAAAGATAACCCTAAAAAGCTTTCGGAGGAAACATCCGCAGAAAGAAAGATGCCTCCACAGAACAGATACGCATGGTGTGAGAGCGGAAAAACCCGTTTCCGTTATCGGGATGCTCCTCTCCCAACGTTGAGCGGTAAGGAGGAAATCCTATCCTGCTGTCCGATATGTGGGATATATTTCATACATTTGCTATCCCAAAAAACTAAGACAGAGAAAATCGACTATGGCGACACAGCGAAACAGCAAGAAGGAAAAAGGGTTGCCTATTCCCATCGGTGCATTCGAAGGTAAGCTGCCACCTCAGGCTCCCGACTTGGAGCGGACGGTCATCGGCGGTATCATGATTGAGAAAGACGCATACGAGAAAGTGTGTGAACTTCTGAAACCAGAAGTCTTCTATGACAGCCGTCTGGCGAAGATTTATCAGGCCATGTTGCGTCTCAACCTGGACCAGAAGCCGATTGACCTGCACACCGTCGTGGAGCAGCTCAAGCGTGACGGGACGTTGGAGGATGTCGGCGGTGTCTATGCCCTCTCCGACCTCACGACCTGTGTCTCCACCACTGCCAACATCGAATTTCACGCCCGTATCATCGTGCAGAAATACCTGGCACGGGAACTCATCCGTCTGTCTAACGACGTGCTCACGCAAGCCTACGACGAAAAGATCGACGTGGACGAGTTGATGAACAATGCGGAGGGCAGTCTGTTTGAGTTGTCGCAGCAGAACGTCAAGAAAGACTTCCAGAAAGTCAGTGAAATCATCCCGGAAGCGCGCAAACGCATGGACATTGCGGCAAAGCAGAAAGACGGCATCAGCGGGTTGGCAACGGGTTTTACGGACTTAGACAACGTCACATCCGGATGGCAGTGTACGGACCTGATCATCATCGCTGCGCGTCCTGCGATGGGAAAGACCGCCTTTGTCCTCTCAATGGCCCGTAACATTGCTGTCGATTACCATCAGCCGGTCGGGCTGTTCTCGCTTGAGATGAGCAACGTACAGTTGGTCAACCGCCTTATTTCGAACATCTGTGAGATTGAGAGCAAGAAGATACAGACGGGCAACCTGACCACGCAGGAGACCCGTCAGATGAATGCCCGATTGAAATTGCTGGAAGATGCGCCGCTTTATCTGGACGACACGCCGGGTCTCTCCATCTTCGAGTTGAGGACCAAGGCCCGTCGTCTGGTAAGGGAACATGGGGTGAAGATCATCATCATAGACTACCTGCAACTGATGACGGCGCAGGGGATGACGACCTTCAGCCGTGAGCAGGAAGTGAGTATGATTTCCCGTTCGCTGAAGGGTCTGGCAAAGGAGCTGAACATACCGATCATAGCCCTCTCGCAGTTGAACCGAAACTCGGAGAACAGAAGTGTGGGTCAGAACGTATCGCGCACTGAATCGAAGCGTCCGCAGTTGAGTGACCTCCGAGAATCGGGAGCCATCGAGCAGGATGCGGACATTGTCTGCTTCATCCATCGTCCGGAATACTATAAAATCTACGAAGATGAGAATGGCAATGACCTTCGGGGAATGGCAGAACTCATCATCGCGAAGCATCGAAACGGAGCTGTCAAGGACATTCGTCTCTCGTTCCGTGGAGAGATTACGAAATTCCAGAACCTGAACGACTCGTACGGTGGTTATGGCAGTTCCTCCTCGCAGGAATACACATCGAAGATCAACTCGGATTTCGTTTCCGGAGTGGGTTTTGAATCCGGGAATGATTCTTCGAAAACGGATCAGTCCCCTCTCGTAGCGGACCAGAGTGATGATTACCCATTCTGACCGAACCGTCAAGTTACTTCCCCATTGTCTCGAAACCAACCATTCCAACAGACCAGAAGAGATCCATGAGCAGAAACAAAAAAGCGCTCCCATTATTGGAGAATATCCTTGTTGCAGACGTAGCGACAGAGGGCATGGCCATTGCGCGCACAGAACAGGGTGTTGTCTTCATTCCCTTTGCCGCTCCGGGAGACATAGTAGATGTACAGATAACCAAGAAGAAGCACAACTACATGGAGGGTCGCATTGTCCGATTCGTCCAGAAATCCGATAAGCGAACAGAACCCTTCTGTGAGCACTTCGGCATCTGTGGGGGGTGTAAATGGCAGCACCTACCCTATGCCATGCAGACAGCCTGCAAGCAGCAACAGATCATTGACAACCTGACACGGATAGGAAAGGTTGAATTGCCGGAGGTGATGCCCATCCTTGGTTCAGCAGAAACGGTCGGATACCGTAACAAACTGGAATTCAGCGCATCTAACAAGCGATGGATGCCGATAGAAGAACTGCAACAGATAAAAGAGAGACAGGCGAACGGAGATGAGATCACGCCGGAAGAGATGTACGGTTTAGGTTTTCACATCCCTCGTCTGTTTGACAAAGTATTAGACATCCGAAAATGTTGGTTGCAAGACGACATACAGAACCAGATACGTCTGACAATCAAACGTTTCTGCATAGAAAACCGCATCACCTTCTTTGACCTTCGTCAGCAGGTCGGATTTCTGCGTGGCGTCATAGTACGGACTACCTCGACGGGAGAACTGATGATTCTTGTTATTGTCCATGAGAATGACAAGAAACTGATTGACAGCCTTATGACCCATCTTCTTAAAAGTTTTCCTCAAACCACTTCCCTTCTCTATGTCGTCAACGGCAAGCTCAATGACTCGATTACGGACCTGGACGTCGTGACGTTTCACGGTCGGGACTATATCATGGAAACGATGGAGGGTCTGCGTTTCAAGATCGGTCCGAAATCGTTCTATCAGACCAATAGCCGTCAGGCCTATGAATTATATAAAGTAGCGCGTAACTTCGCAGGACTGACGGGAAAAGAGTTGGTGTATGACCTCTATACGGGAACGGGGACCATTGCCAATTTCGTGTCGCGAGATGCCCGAGAGGTCATCGGGATTGAATATGTACCGGAAGCGATAGCCGATGCGAAAGTCAATGCGGAGCTCAACGGCATCCGGAACACCCGTTTCTATGCGGGAGACATGAAAGACATCCTCACGCAGGCATTCATCAACGAGAACGGGAAGCCGGACGTCATCATCACCGACCCACCCCGTGCGGGCATGCACGGAGACGTCATTGACACCCTCCTGTTCGCATCGCCCGAGCGCATTGTTTACGTCAGTTGCAATCCAGCCACGCAGGCGCGTGACCTTGCCCTGCTTGACAAGGATTACCGTGTCACGGCGATTCAGCCGGTTGACATGTTCCCTCATACGCAACACGTCGAAAACGTCGTCCGGTTGGAGCGACGTTAAGATTTCATCCTGACACTTTGTATATCGAAAAAAAACGTCAGCGGCAGCATCCGGTCAACTCGCGAACGATTCTCTCCACCTGGGGAATCACCAAGTCTCTGTTATTGTTACGGATAATATAGTCTGCCTGAGCGATCCGTGTGTCATCGTCCATCTGGCTATTGATTCGTCGTGCTGCCATCTTCCTTGAGCATTTATCACGCAGGAGGATACGAGTTATCCGTTCGGACTTGTCGGCGGTAACGACGATAACCATGTCCACTGCCTTCTTCAGGATACTCTCCAGGAGGATAGCGCTCTCGACGAATACGAACGAGGCGCCCTGTCTCTCGGTCCAGGCGAGAAAATCGTTCTGGACAGCCGGATGGATGAGGTCATTGGCCCGGAGTCGCTTTTCCTTATCGGAGAAGATTATCTCGGCGAACTTCTGTCGGTTCAGTTCTCCGTTGTCCAGGTAGATATTCCCGAACTCATCTTGGAGGGCCATGCGCAGAGAGGCGGATTCGCGACACAGCCGTTTGGACTCGGTATCAGCGTCATAGACGGGGAATCCCATTGTACGAATGAGATGAGACACCTGAGACTTGCCGCTTCCGATGCCCCCTGTTATTCCTATTTTAATGTATTTTCTGTTCAAGGATGTATTCGACGGAAGAAGGAACAACCTTCAGGTTTCGTATATTCGGATTGGCGCTTACTGCCGTAACTGGGCAATAGCGTATGCTATCGTTGACAGAGCGATAATCAGCGAAGACGCGTATATCCTCCTGTTGAATGCTATCGTAATCCTTAAGATCGACGTTGAACTTCACCTGGACATGTGCGGGGAACGTGCGCAGGATATAGCCTCGTGGCACGTTCTTCCCTTCGATGGTTATTGAGATGGTCTTTTCCGTGAACTGTTTCACATTGAAATTCATGGTCACGTTAGCAGGCACGCATCGTACTGACGACGGAGTGGAGAGTCGTACGGTCCGTTGCTGGTTGCTCTTGACACTTCTGAGCGATACCATTTCGGTTTCGACATTGCGAATGCTGTCGAGCATAGACAGAGGGGCATAGACCACGACGGACTGTGGGGTCAGGCGTATCGGTCCGTTGAAATCGTACTGGTCAGCCAGTTGGATATCGGAGCGTAGCCGGACTTTCACCTCTTTGGGATAGAGACGTTCGTATTTAACATAAATATATCGCGGATAACAATCCTGGATTTCCGCCGAAGTGGTCAACCGAGCAGAAATCATTTTTGTCAGTTCTCCCTGGTGAATGATAAAATCGTGTCGTGTCGTATCGAACCGTTCTGCCAGGTCGATGAGAATCGGTACGCTATCCTTAGAGAAAAAGTGAGCCACGAACTCGTTGAATCCGACGTCGCGGATATTTGCCTTGATCTTCTTCGGCAGTGATGTCGTGAGCAGATACTCCTGTGGAGCATTGACGTATTGGACGGGAACGTCCAGTTCCACGACATACTTCTTACTTAGGGCAAACAGAAACCAGAGGAAAGCCGAAATGACCAGGAACAGGAAGAAGAGGAATGCGTTTCCCGTAATCAAGCGTTTCTTCTGTGTTGCTGAGCGGTTCATAACTGTCGAAATGAGATACTGAAATCGTGCATGAAAAAAAATCTGTTCCTCTCCATGTTCCTGAACGGATGGTCAGGGCGTAAACAGCGGAACAGATTTAAAAATCAAAAGAGAAGCCTCTCTCCTACCTTATGTTAATTGAGAGAGAGGATATGTTGTCGTGAGTGAGATTACTTCTTCTCCTCGGTAGCAGGAACGGCGAACACACTTGCCTTATCCACTGAGATGCGGACGTTGTCTGCTATTTCGACAATGAAATATTTATCCTTCACATCTTTTACTGTTCCGTAGATTCCGCCGGAGGTTACGACCTTGGTGCCGTTCTTGACTGAATTCTGGAATTCCTGTATTTCCTTCTGGCGTTTTTTCTGAGGGCGAATCAGGAAGAAATAGAACACCACGATCATGAGGACGATCATGACGATTGATGAGATTCCACTTTGTCCAGTTGTCTCTAGTAAAATGTTGAGTTGCATTGTTAGGTTGTTTGTTATGATTATCGAATTATTATTTAATGATCTTTGCTTTCATGATTTTGTTCTCGTTCGTGAGTTTGGTCACGATATTATCGAGAATGCCGTTGATGAACGAAGGGCTTTTTTCGGAAGAGTAATCTCTTGCCAGTTCGATGTATTCGTTGAGGGTGACGTTCACGGGGATGGTTGGGAAATTGATGATTTCGGTCACTGCCATCACCATGATGGTTCGGTCCATGAAGGAGATGCGTTCCACGTCCCAGTTCTTCGTATGTCCGTCGATGAGTTGCGTGTATTCCTCTGCGTTCTCCATGGCGATTCGGTAAAGTTTCTCGGCATAGTCCAGATCCTCGTCGTCGCGGAACTTCGGCAGCAGTTGGTAGTCAGCGCCGCTTTCCTGTTCGAAGCGTCGGATGGTCTTGAGTACGAAACTCAGGACGATATTGAGGTCATCGTTCCAATAGATGGAGTAATCCTCCATCATCTTGGTCAGTTCCTGATTCTCGGGAATGAACTCGTGCATGCAGGAGCGCCAGAATTCCTTATCATCATTGTAGGACGAGGAGTCCTGAGCCATATAATTCTGATAGAGTTCGGAGGCAGTAATCTGTTCGTAGATGTTGCGCACCACTTCTGGGTAGCTTTCGGTCCAGGAGAACTTATGTTCCTTGATATATTCGAGCAGGTCTTTATTCTTCGCAAGTTGGGCAGCGAAGGCATTGTCGACGAAGCGAGTATTGGGATGAAGATCCTCTTCTGTTGCAAGGTTCTTGTGACGTGCATTCTCCAGTTTCTGGGCGGCGTAGGCAGTTGTATCACAGATAAGCAGCAAGAGGTAATGATAGAGGCTATAGGTCTGGTCGAGACTGAAGCGGAACTCCTTCATTGCGGCAGAGGGTGATGGGGCCGGATTTTTCAGATAGGCGTATAATACCTGTAAAACCTTGATTCGAAGCAATGAGCGGTTAATCATTTTGTCAGTGAACTTTTTATGTGTGATAAACGTCCACAAAGATAGAAAAAGTTGCGTCATATATCGAAACAAAAACGTATTTTATCAAAACAAATGTTTGTTTGTTTGCAAAAAATGAGTGAAATTTGGGAGTTTAATTTTAAAATTGATGACTAATGGATGATTTTAATTCTAAAACAAGAGATTCGAAAGACCAGGAAATAATCTATTCTCGTTCCATCAAGGCGGGAAAGAGGATTTATTATCTGGATGTCAAACGCAACAGAAAGGGTGAGATGTATTTGGCCATCACCGAGAGCAAGAAGATCATATCCGGATATGACGAGAATGCTCAGGTATCATACGAGAAGCATAAGATTTTTCTGTACAGAGAGGACTTTGAGAAATTCGAAGACGGCATCAGTGATGTGATGGGTTTTATCCGTCGTGAGGATCCGGTCACGGAGAATCACTATGAGTACAAGAGTGAGCGTGTCGGAAACGAGTACAAGAACGACTACGGCGATGCGACAGCAGATCAGACGGTAACGGATGGTAGTGTTGCGGAAGATCAGCAGGAGACGTTGTCGGAATTCAAGATGGAGGAATTCGAGTAATCGGACACGAACAGTCGAAATAATTCAGACATTATTATAGACGAAAGCCCCGGTTGATTCCAACCGGGGCTTTCGTCTATAATAAAAGACTGGGTCGGGACGGGGGTATTTGTTAGCGTCCTACCCTATCGGGGTTCAGTTGTTGTGTGGTTGTTTGACGATCACGTCGTGGGCACCCCCCTCGACGATGGACGTAGAGGAGACGAGGGTGATCTTCGCATCGTTCTTCAGTTCGGTGAGATTGGTCACGCCGCAACTGCACATCGTCGCTTTGATCTTGCCGAGAGTGAGGTCGAGGTTTGACTTGAGGGATCCTGCGTACGGGACGTAGCTGTCCACCCCTTCTTCGAACTTGAGGTGTGTCTCGCCACCCATGTCGTAGCGTTGCCAGTTACGTGCCCGGTTCGACCCTTCGCCCCAGTATTCCTTCACGTAATTGCCACCGACCAGCAATTTGCGCGTCGGGCTCTCGTCGAAACGTGCGAAGTAGCGACCCATCATGAGAAAATCAGCCCCCATCGCAAGAGCGAGAACCATGTGGTAGTCCTGAACGAGACCGCCGTCGGAGCAGATAGGGATATAGACACCTGTTTTCTGGAAGTACTCGTCGCGAGCGGCCGCTACCTCGATGACGGCGGTAGCCTGTCCACGTCCGATTCCTTTCTGTTCGCGTGTGATGCAGATGGATCCACCTCCCACGCCAATCTTGATAAAGTCGGCTCCGGCTTCGGCGAGATAGTTGAATCCTTCGCGGTCCACCACATTGCCGGCTCCCACCTTCACTTTATCGCCGTAGGTGGCGCGTATCCAGTCGAGAGTCTCTTTCTGCCAGATGGAATAGCCATCAGAGGAGTCCATGCATACGGCATCCACGCCTGCCTCCACGAGAGCAGGGACGCGTTCCTTGTAGTCTCTGGTATTGATCCCGGCACCGACAATGAGTTTCTTATGTTCGTCCGAGAGTTCCAGCGGATATTCCTTATGGCTTTCGTAGTCCTTACGGAAAACGAAATAGCAGAGGTGCTGTTCCTTATCAATGATTGGGAGGCAGTTCAGTTTGTTATCCCAGATGATATCGTTGGCCTGGTTGAGAGAAATGCCATTCTCGGCATAGATCAGTTTCTCGAACGGAGTCATAAAATTCTTCACCGGCATATCTTCCGGGTCGCGGTTCGGTCGGTAGTCGCGTCCGGTGAGGATGCCCAGCAGTTTTCCGTTGGAGGTACCATCTTCGGTGATGCCGAAGGTAGAGAATCCTGTCTTTGCCTTCAGAGCGATGGCGTCGGCGATGGTAGCGTCCGGAGTGAGATTGGCTCTGGAGACAACGAATCCCGATTTATAGCTTTTGACCTTTCTGACCATTTCGGCCTGAGATTCGATGCTCTGAGAGCCGAAGATGAAGGACATGCCGCCGTTCTTGGCCAAAGCAACAGCCATTCCGTCGTCGGAGACGGACTGCATAATGGCAGAGACGAAAGGGATGTTGAGATGGAGTGATGGCTCCTCTCCCCTTTTGAACTTGACTAAAGGAGTTTTCAGATCGACGGAAGAGGGGATGCACTTTTTGGAAGTGAATCCCGGTATGAGAAGGTACTCGCTAAATGTTCTAGATACTTCGTTGAGAAACTTTGCCATGGCGTTATCTACATTCCTTAGGTTATAAATTGTGCAAAAATAATGATTTTTTACACGATTTCATAGTGTCCGACGGATTTGGTTTTTAATATTCAATTACAACAGTTCATTTACATGTATGCATTTCAGATGCTGTAATCACACGGTTCTATGTGCAAAAAAGAGCCATGTCGTCCTATTTCCCAACCTCCGAGATGGAGGGGATGGAAGGGATGGAAGGGATGGAGGGGATGGAGGGGATGGAGGAAGGTAGCCATAGCGTTTTATTTTTTTTTACGTTTTGGATTTTTCGGGAACCACCCCTTCTCCACCCTCTTTTCCTGTTGGAAGAGTTCGAGGATGCTCCAGAAAAGGGAGCATGCCAGGATGCCGAGCAGAGTGGAGACAAGATTGTTCGAAATGAGAAATGAACAGAGCAGCATTGCAACTCCTACGAGAGCAAAGAGTGGCCAGATTTTTTTCCCGAAATAGTATTCCGCCTTGATAACAATGGGGTGAAACATACCTATTATTAGAAAGGAGCAAATGCCGATGATGATACCTGTAAAGTTGAAATCCATTAGGTGTTGATAAAAAAAATGTCAGAATGCCGGATTCTTCTCAACCGTAGGATTGTCCTGATGTTTTACGTTTCCATTCGGCGCAAGAAGAACGGCGCACAAAAATATAAAATATAATTTGACCATAAAAATTGTGGTTGATTTGGCATATTGAAAGGAATTCCTTTATTTTGCGTTGCAAAAATTCATTTGGACGTTTTTTTGCCTTTCGGTTGACGTTGCAGAGCTGATTTGGAGGTGTTTTGTTTAGCCTCGTTCAGAAACAGCATGTGACAAATCAAACGGAACATTACGGAAAAGAGGTGGAAGGACGTTCCTATTTTTTTGCATGTTTGCTTAGGGACATTTTTTTGTTTAACAAATAAATTCAATTCAATAATCTCTAAACAATGGAATATCTTGTTTATTTAGTCCTTGGGGCTTCTGTAGTTGCCTTGGGATTTGCTTTCTTCTTCTTCAAACAGATGATGAAGGAAAGTGAGGGGACGGAGACTATGGCCGACATAGCTCTCAGTGTCCGCAAAGGCGCGATGGCCTATTTGAAGCAGCAGTACAAGGTCGTCTTGATCGTGTTTGTTGTTCTCGCTGTGCTCTTCGCTGTAATGGCGTACTTTGGATTGCAGAACAGCTGGGTGCCATTCGCGTTCCTGACCGGAGGTTTCTTCTCCGGTCTAGCAGGTTTCTTCGGTATGAAGACTGCCACTTACGCTTCGGCACGTACTGCGAATGCCGCTCAGAAATCGCTCAACAGCGGTCTGAAGGTAGCGTTCCGTTCGGGAGCCGTTATGGGTCTTACGGTAGTAGGTCTTGCATTGCTTGACGTCTCTGTATGGTTCCTTATCCTGAACTACTTCATTCCAGAAGAGGCGATAGCAGGACACAAGCTTATCATCATCACCACCACGATGCTGACCTTCGGTATGGGAGCGTCAACCCAGGCATTGTTTGCCCGTGTAGGTGGTGGTATCTATACCAAGGCTGCTGACGTAGGTGCTGACCTCGTCGGCAAGACCGAGGCGGGCATCCCTGAGGATGACCCTCGCAACCCAGCCACGATTGCCGACAACGTCGGTGACAACGTCGGTGACGTAGCCGGCATGGGTGCGGACCTTTACGAGTCTTATGCCGGTTCGATTCTTTCCACTGCCGCTCTCGGTGCTGCTGCATTCGCAAGCGCAGGAGCCATGCAGTTGAAAGCCATTCTTGCTCCGATGCTCATTGCAGCCGTTGGAGTTATCCTTTCGCTTGTCGGCATCTTCCTGGTACGTACTCAAGAAAAAGCCGGCATGAAGGAATTGCTCGGTGCGCTCGGACGCGGCACCAACACAGCCGCAGTGCTTAACGCCATTGCGACATTCGGAATCCTATATGCTCTCGGAATTGACAACTGGCTGGGTATTTCCTGCTCCGTTGTTGTCGGTCTTGCAGCCGGTGTCATCATCGGTCAGGCTACGGAGTACTATACATCGCAGAGCTACGCACCGACAAAGAAGGTGGCTGAGAGTTCACAGACAGGACCTGCGACCGTCATCATCTCCGGTATCGGTCTTGGCATGCTCTCTACGGCCATACCGGTCATCACCGTCGGTGTAGCTATCATCCTTTCCTTCCTCTGTGCAAACGGTTTTGACGCAACGATGGATCCGACTGCGATACAGAAAGGTCTGTACGGTATCGGTATTGCTGCCGTTGGTATGCTCTCTACACTGGGCATCACGCTGGCTACTGACGCTTACGGTCCTATCGCCGACAATGCCGGTGGTAATGCTGAGATGAGCGGTCTGGA
>DGSL01000025.1:132517-132939 GCA_002393965.1 Bacteroidales bacterium UBA4363
GGAAAGGGATTTGCTATCGGTTCAGCAGCCTTGACGGCTCTTGCCCTCCTCGCTTCCTACGTTGAGGAGATCAAGATTGCCCTTGTCAGAGTCGGCGAGGCATTGCCTAACGGTGTAGATGCAACCAAGGCTACATTGGTTGACTTCATGGATGCCTATAACGTTCACCTGATGAACCCTGTCGTTCTGGTAGGTGTGTTTATCGGTTCCATGATGGCCTTCCTCTTCTGCGGTCTGACCATGAACGCAGTAGGTCGTGCCGCACAGCAGATGGTGAATGAGGTTCGTCGTCAGTTCAAGGCTATCCCTGGAATTCTCGAGGGAACCCAGAAGCCAGACTACGCCCGTTGCGTTGAGATCTCTACGAAGGGCGCACAGAAGGAGATGGTTCTTCCTTCGGTGCTTGCCATCCTTATTCCTAT
>DGSL01000004.1 GCA_002393965.1 Bacteroidales bacterium UBA4363
AGAAAAGGACTATTGAAAATGAACAGCCCGGCGATTGTGAAAAATCGTTGGGCTGTTCGGTTATGGCGATGATGGTAGATGTCGGCTATCGGTCCAACTGGATAATCTGCTGACGGATCTTTACCAGATTGGAAAGCAGATGCTCGGCTTTCTCAAGCGGTAGCATGTTGGCTCCGTCCGAGAGGGCGTGTGCTGGGTCGGGATGCGTCTCCATGAAAATGCCGTCCACGCCCACTGCGATGCCTGCTCTTGCGATGGTCTCTATCATCTGAGGGTTTCCTCCCGTTACGCCGGACGTCTGGTTGGGTTGTTGCAGCGAGTGGGTGATGTCAAGGATAACGGGGAATCCGGTTTGTTGCATGATGGGCAGATTGCGATAATCGACAATCAGGTCTTGGTACCCGAATGAGTTACCTCGTTCGGTAAGGAAAATCCGTTCATTCCCTGTCTCTTTGACCTTCTGGGCAGCGAATGCCATGGCATCACCGGAAAGGAATTGTCCCTTTTTGATGTTGACCACGCGTCCTGTTCGTGCTGCGGCGACGAGCAGGTCGGTCTGTCTGGAGAGAAAAGCGGGGATCTGCAGGACGTCGGCAAACTCCGATGCCATGGACGCATCGTGCTCGGTGTGGATGTCGGTGACGGTCGGAATGGAGAATTCGGTACCGACTTTTTTCAGTATCTGCAGTGCTTTCAAGTCGCCGATACCCGTGAACGAATCCAGACGAGAGCGGTTAGCCTTCTTGAATGACCCCTTGAAAATAAGGGGGATTCTGTATTTGTCCGAAATGCGGACCAGTTCTTCGGCTGTCCTGAAGGCAATGTCTTCGGATTCGATGGCGCAGGGACCTGCGAGCAGAATGAAATTCCCCGAGTCTGTATATTTCAGTTTGTCGATAGAGAACATCGCTTATTTATTTTTTTTGTGGGAGTTTTATTGTTCGCCGTGGGATTGGTGAACCTGGCTTATCATTGTGCTTTTGGCTTGTCCGAATAGTTCGGTACGACGAAATGGATCTTGGAAGGAATACAGGTAAAGGTAACGGGGCAGGAGGATGGAATGACAACTCCGTCCACCTCGACATAGGATTTCTCGGCTGCGGAAACGACGAGTCGTTTGGTCCTGACATTGCGGACGGCAGGATGTTTGAGCAGTTTCCCGTTGAAGAGGTATTTCAGGCCGAGCAGGATGGTCTTGAACGTCAACCGTGACATGATCATGACGTCGAAGGAACCATCGGTCGGAGATGCCAGGGGCGTCTGAGAGAAACCTCCTCCGGAGAATCGGCCGTTGCCGACACTGAAGGAGAAAATCTCTTTAGAGAACGTCGTCTCGTTGAATGCCAGGGTCATGGAGTGAGCTCGGGTGAAGAGAGCGTTCCAGAGGACGGAGGCAGCATAGATCTTAGAGCGTCCACGCAGGATCCGTTTGAAAGGATTGGTGTATTGGAGCACTCGTACTTCGAATCCCATGCCGGCAGTATTGATGAAATAGCGCTCGCCAGGTCGTCCGCCGACCATGTAGGTGCACCGTCCCAGATCTACGGGAACGGACTTCCCGTTGAGCATCAGCCGAATGGCATTCTCTATCTTGAACGGGATTTTCCATTCCCTTGCCCAGTCATTGCCTGTTCCGTTGGGTATCAGGGCCATCGTAATGTCGGAAGACTGAATGGTGGAATCCTCCTGTTCGGTTACCTGAAGGATGCCGTTGACGACCTCGTTGATGGTACCGTCACCCCCGATGACGGCTATGTTGCGGTAGCCGTCAGAGACGAGTTCCCGTGCGATGGCTATGCCGTGTCCTTCGTGTTCTGTGAAACGGAATACGGCTGACACTCCCAGTTCCTTAAAGAGGTTCTGGATGTGAAACCATTCCGACTGGGCTGCTACCTTGCCGGAATAAGGGTTGATGATGACTACCCATTTTGCTGTCTGCAGATTCACGATGAAAAAGAATGATTGTCAGGTGTATGAAAAAAAAATAATCAGGAAACGGGGGAGTAGGCTTTGGCCATGAGCCAGGCATCGGCCAGTACGATGGCTGTCATTGCTTCGACAATGGGTACGGCGCGAGGCAGGACACATGGGTCGTGTCTTCCTTCCGCCTTTACAGAGACCGGATTCAGGTCTTTATCGATGGTCGGTTGCTCGCGAAGGATCGTGGCAACCGGTTTGAATGCCGCGCGGAAATAGATGTCCTGCCCGTTGGAAATGCCTCCTTGTATTCCTCCGGAGTGATTGCTGCGGGTCTGGACTTTATGATCGTCGGCAAAGAAGGCGTCGTTCACTTCGGAACCACGTCGGTTGACATCAAAACCGAGACCGTATTCGAAGCCTTTGCAGGCATTGATGGAAAGGATGGCAGCCCCGAGCTGTGCATGAAGCTTGTCAAAAACCGGTTCTCCCCATCCGACAGGTACGCCGGTAGCCACTCCGGTAATCACGCCGCCTATGGTATCGCCGGCGGCTTTGACCTCCCGGATGAGTTTGCTCATCTGTTCCGCCACTGTCGGGTCGGGGCATCGGACGGCATTGGATTCGGTCAGGGAGAGGTCATAGTCCTTGTAGGTCTTCTCCAGGGAGATGGGACCGACCTGTGAGGTGAAGGCCTGAATCGTAATGCCGAGAGGGGCGAGCAGTTGCTTCGCTACGGCACCGGCGACGACGCGGGCGATGGTCTCGCGGGCCGATGTCCGTCCTCCTCCGCGGTAATCGCGGATGCCGTACTTGGCATAATAAGTAAAATCGGCATGGCTCGGACGGAATAGATCCTTGATATTGGAATAGTCCTTTGAGTGTTGGTTCTCGTTGCGGACGATGAAGGCGATGGGTGTCCCCGTTGTCGTCCCTTCGAACAGTCCGGAAAGGAACTCGACGCGGTCCTTCTCGTCACGAGGAGTCGTCAGGTCTGATTGCCCCGGACGGCGGCGGTTCAGTTCCTGTTGGACAGCCTCTGTGTCGATGGACAAACCGGCAGGACATCCGTCGATGATGCCACCGATGGCCGCTCCGTGTGATTCACCGAACGAAGTCAGTCGAAATAAATGGCCTATTGTATTCATTCAAGCAAAAGAATTTAAACCTTGGACAGGGGCGAAAAGTCAGCAATGGCAGTCCTGATTTCCACAGGACCCCTCACCACATTCGCCCTCACCGCAACCGCCAGAGCAGCATCCGCCGCCTCCACCGCCTCCGCAGCCACCGCAGGAATGCCGGGTGAAACGGTCCAGCTCTTCCTGTGATGCGTCGTGAATGTCGATGACCTTGCCTTTAAAGTGCAGTGACTGACCGGCAAGGGGGTGGTTGATGTCAACGGTCACGGAGGAGTCGGAAATGTCTGTCACGACAGCGTTGAAATGGTTGCCTTCGGAGTCCATGAGAGGAATGGTGTTGCCGACGAAAAAGATGTCTTCGTCCAGCGTCCCGCCCTGCTCAAATACAGAGCGGGGAACTTCACGGACCAGTTCCTTATTGTAGAGCCCGTAGGCGTCTTCAGCCTCGAGGGTGAAGTCAAACGTGTCGTCTGGAGAAAGGGGTGTCACTTCGTCCTCGAATTTAGGTAGGAGAAGTTGCAGCCCCGAGCAGAAGGTAAGCGGGTTCTCAAGCGTAGTCGATTCCATCAGTTCTTCCTTGCCGTCACGGGAAATATAGAGGTCGTAGGTGAGGGAAACAAACTTATTATTCATGGTTACAGAATTTCGTATTGACAATAATTCACACAAAGATACAAAAATAGACGAAAAAAGAGAGAGGAAACATCCGGAGGCATAAAAGATGCCCCAAAGATTTGATGTCAAGTTTACTCCTTGCTGCTGGCGGTAGAGGCGGTGTCAGTACAGGTGGTGGAGGTTCCACAAGTGAACTTACCAACTGGGACGGCACGAAGAAAAAGACTGGTTGGGGAATGTAAGGTGAAAGGTGAACACTTTCCGAGTCACATTGGTGAATCGCCAATGTGACTCGGTTTTCCTTCAAATGGCATTGTGTCTTTGCAGTTCACCCCAATGTCTAACTTCATTTGCTCGCATCCTTTGTCAGTTCGTTATAGAGGGCGGAACCCTTGACTGTTAACAAATACTTTTGTCTTGGATGTCGAGGCTTATCTGGATAGAGCAGGCAGACAAAACCTTCAGCCATTGCCGGGGTAAGAGAATACTCCATAAAATTCATTCGGTCTTTCAGACCAACGGCAGCAAGCATCTCCTTTACGGAGAGTTGACGATGGCCAATAGCTTTGACCAACCGCAAAATATTCTCATTGTCGCTCGTGAATGGAACACTAGCACTTGATGGGGTACTTGCGGGGGTACTTGATGGGGTGCTTGCAGAGGCTGCAAGTCCTTCTGGCGGATTAACGAGCATATAACGGTTGCGCAACTCGTTCTTTTCGCCCATCAGCAAGTTTCGAAAGAATTGTTCCAGGAATCGGATAGCCTCGATGGATGAAAATGCCATCTGTAACCTTTTTCAGAGGTCATAATACCCCTTGAATTTTGTGCCTGTTGTACTGCTAATCTTGTCATCGAACCATGGTGCATGGTAAGCATAGCACATATTGCTTTTTAACATCCCAATTAGAAACAGATTGTAGGTTAGTAATACATTTCTATATAGCTATATGCTTTCTCGAAAACGTCATTATCCTTAATCTGGTACTTGATCCAGAGAATAGAGCGAAGTTTCTTCTTAATCTCACGTCTGGCAGTAACGCTTTGGAATGCATCATTGAACTGGCGAATGATATTGACCACTTCATTGTCAATGTCGTTCACCACTTGTTCAACAATGATAGGCGTTTCCTCCGACTTGATACTCTGGAAGAGATCTGTCAGCGCAGCTCTTGCCTGAGCCCGCTTATCCATCGGCTGCTCAATCTCCTTTTCTGCTTCCAGCAATTCACGAGCCATCTGCAACAGTTGCTTCAGGAAGTCAATGCTTGAAATCAAGTTCTGCTCCATACGTTCACGCAGTTCATCCAGTTTGTCGGCAAACTTCTTGAACTTTGGGTCGCCTTTATGCTCACCAAGTCTAATCTTCAACATCTTTTCCACCTCGACAATCTTCTTCTCACGTTTCTTCTCATCTTCCAAAACGGAGTCGATAATATCAGCGTCAACAACGAGGTCTTCCAGTGGTGTACCTATGTCGATGGTGTCAATGTTATTGTGGATAATCTCAATGGTCTTAGCCCCTAGCAAAGTCCATATCAGATTTCCACCACTTACAGGGCGCACACTCTGATATACCTGTGCCAGCCATGTGTAATCACTTGTATATGGAGCGAGGAAATCGTCGGGCGAAATAATCTCCCAGGCTTTTGCCAAACGTGCAAAATGCCGTGCAAAGTTCGTCTTTACTCCTTCTTCCTTCAGGCATTGCTGGGCAGCTGTCAATCCTTCCCATCCGCCAATGGTGCGGTCAATGCCAGGGAAGAACTGAATACATTCTTGCATGAATGTCGGGATGAGCGATTTTATCTCGTCCATGTTCTTGATGATGGTCTTTACGCTTTCCTCGTCGAAGGCAAGACTCTTGGCAACATCCTCGAACACACCGACGAAGTCAACTATCAATCCGCACTTCTTGTTCTCGTTATAAGTGCGGTTAGTGCGACAGATTGCCTGTAGCAGCGTATGGTTCTTCATAGGCTTGTCAAGATACATACACTGAAGGATGGGCGCATCAAAGCCAGTCAGCAATTTGCTTGTAACAATCACGAACTTCAAGGGAGATAGCGGATCGCGGAACTGATCAAGCAACTTCTTCTCCTCGTCACGAGTCCGCTTATATGCCTTATATTCATCAGCTTTATCCCCTGAAGTATGCATCACAATGGTTGTCTGGTCATCAGTACCAAGTAAGGCATCCAAAGCCTTCTTGTACTTCACACAGCAGTCACGGTTATACACCACTACCTGCGCCTTCATACCTGTTGGCTCCACATATTCACGGAAATGATTCACAATGTATTTACAAACATCATTGATACGCTTTTCTGCTGTAAAGAACGCTTCTACACTTGTGCGTCGAACAAGTTCCTGTTTGTCTTCTTCGCTAATTTGGTCGGTCAGCGCATCAAACTCTTCCTGAAGCTTTGCCTCGTCAAGGTGCATCTCAACGGGAACCGTCTTGAAGTTTAGTTCCAGCGTAGCTCCGTCATCAACTGAGTTCTGGAAAGTGTATTTCGAGATATATCCATACTCGTCTTCTTCGCTACCGAAGCAAGCAAAGGTATTGTGGTCATTGCGATTGATGGGTGTTCCTGTCAATCCGAAGAAGAAAGCATTGGGCAGGGCCGTGCGCATTTTCTTTCCGAGGTCGCCTTCCTGTGTGCGGTGTGCCTCGTCCATGAGCAGGATGATGTTGTCACGGTCATCAATCACCTCACCATCGTTCAGGTCACCAAACTTGAAGATAGTAGTGATGAGAATCTTGCGTTGATGAATCTTCGTTTCCAGTTCTTCCTTAGAAGAGATACCATCCACATTAGGAATCTCTGCACGGGTGAAGTCGCCCGTTATCTGGTCTTCAAGGTCGATACGGTCATCCACAATGACCACCGTCGGTGCCTTCAGGTCGTTCTGACGACGTAGTTTCTGAGCTGCGAACACCATTAACCACGACTTACCAGAACCTTGGAAATGCCAGATGAGTCCTTTCCTCGGACCCTTTCCAGCCCGGTATGTACCCAACACTCGCTGCACGATGGCTTCACCACCGAGATACTGCTGATAACGGCATACTATCTTTATCTTTCTGCCACCTGTGGTGCCAGTGAAAACCGTGTAATAACGATAAATGTCAAGCACCCGTTCTGGCGTTATCAGTGAAATGTAGTTGTGTTCTACGTCTTCGAGTGTCCCGTGCCGTCTGTCTTCATCGGCAAACCAAGGCCCCCATTTATCCACAGGGCACCCTACACCTGCATATTGCAGTTCGCGTCCTTCGCTGGCAAAAGCGAGGATGTTTGGCACAAACATTTCAGGGATGCTCTTCTGATAGTGAAGAATATCCGTGGCACCATCAGCCCATGTCACAGAAGATTTGACTGGTGTCTTGGCTTCACCAATTATCATCGGTATGCCATTGATGATATATACCAGGTCGAGACGTTTGCCACCCTCCTTGCTCTTGCGAGGAAACTCCCATTGATTGGTGACTACACAACGATTCTCTGCGGGCTTGTCGCTGAAGAAGCGGATGTTGATATTCTCTCCATCCTCGCCGAAAGGATAGGAGTTTTCTTCAAACAGCAATCGACGGAAGCGGTCATTTGCATTAATCAGTTCTTCTTGATTGGTGCCAATGCTGCAAGCTGCACGGATTCGATAAATAACCTGTGCTGCCTGGTCATCTGTAATATCATTGAATTTTTTTAGAGCTGTCAACAACCATTCTGTGACGAGCACCTCGTCAGGAAGACGTGGAACTTCCTGCGGCTCCACATAAATCCAACCACACTTTCCTGCGGCATTGATGAGCATCTGCTCAACCGTATTTTCTTCGTTAAAGTATGCCATAAATTATCCTCAATATAAATTGTTATAATATAAGTAAACCCCTCTACACAGTTCTTTACTAACACCAGTGTTTTTATCTATATTTAATGTTGCTTTTAACTCATTAACTTGATAACCTTTGTCTAAATCTTTAATCGATTCATACATTTTGTGATATTGTAGAATTATCTCAAAACAACCGATATGATTACCAGTGACAATTTTATCAAATTCTTGTACGATATCATATAATAAGGTAATATACTTATTGTACCTTTTAACTGATATTCTCTCTATGGGTTCAATCTCTATTCGATAGTATTGTTGAGACTTTTCAATATTTCTACCAAACGCATGACCAACAGCATTTCGTAAATTTCTAATATCTTCAAGTTGTTTAATATTGTTTGCTATTATAGGCATAGCACCAAATAACTTCTCAATATGACAAAGACGGCTACTCCATGTATCCTTTGTGCACTTTTTAATGTGATCGGCAATAACATTTTCGTCAACTTTGTTTCCTGATTTTAGTAATTTGATACCATCAATTTGATGAGAAGCCCCCATTATTATGCCAGGGTCGGATTCAATAGACTCTCTAATTATGCTAGCCATATATATTTCAACATTTGAACACATAGACATCAATAGACTTAATCTCATCCAATTAGCAAATTCCTTACTATTATTCACCCATTGCTTGACTGTTAGAACCTTATTATTCTCTGCCAAACCATAGTCAAAAGCAGGAGATTCCCAAGTTGCACCTAATTTTCTCAAGTTTGAACATATAAAGGAAAAAGAGCTTTCGTATGAGATAACCAATGAACGTACTTCGTTATCACTTTCCTTAAAGATTCTATAAGGAAGAGAATGTGGATAAGGTGATGACCACCTATCAAATGAAATATTTGACCATTTACCAGCCATTTGTTTATAATTTCTGTTGATTAAATTATTATTCATCGATGAATCAAAAGTTTTGCGAAGTTCAATCCTGATTTCAACCCGCCAGATTCTGATTTATCGGCCTGTCGGTAGATGGATTCAAACTCTTTCTGGCGTTCAATAGATACATCGGCAATAGGAATTAGCCAATACCTATCCATCTTTAAGTTTTGGATGCCAGTTGTCTTATTACCCATACTTCTTATCACGTTCTTGTTCATCTGATAATAGTTGAACAACGAATAGAATAAGAAAAGAGAGTTGACACCTTCTTTACATCTGAGAAGCTGAGTAAAGTTGTTGAAAAGATACACTCCATCTTCCTCGAAATAAACGACTCTGCCGACAGGATTATCATTTGTTCCACCTGAACGTTCTAGTATGATATCGCCTTTGGAAAGCTTCTTTTTCTCAACCTTAGCGTAATCGATGTCTCTTGTGACCACATCAGATAAATCCAACTTACCACTATTAGTAAAGTTGGTTGTTCTAATCACCTTAACACCAGATCCATCTTTATCTTCTTGGCCCCATTCACCAGGAAAAGATACATCAATAAAGTCTGTAAGTGGCTTTGTTGATTCAACAGTTCCAAACATCTCGATAAATTGCGATTTGCGCCCGTCAAATTCTGATTTATCGGCCTGTTCTGCAATGGTAACAAATTTGAGTTGTAAGTCTTCTGGAGGAAGAATCACTTTTATTTTTCGTAGGTCTTTTATGTTTATCTGCAATAGAGTCGTGCCGTAAGTGTTCTCTTTTATTTGAGTTTGCACATAATCTGATTTCATTTGATGAAACATAAAAGCCTTAGAAATATCCTTTTTAAACCATATAGGAACTATCCCTCTTGTAACATTACCTCCATTAAGTCTATTGGAAGCCATTGATAGTAAGCCTGTTGTACCTCGAACACAAAGCAATAGTTCTCCTCCTTTTAGTGTCGTACGTTTATATGAATTCGCGATATCTACTGTCGTTTTTTTAAGACAGTCAGGCTCTACTATATCGGATACAAGATCAACAGGTCTAACAACAGGGATGCCATCTTCAACACCTTCACCAGGTTGGACTATACCATAAGACAGAGAACAATCTTCAGACACAACATCTTCAAGATATTTTTCTTTCCAAGTGTTTTTAAAGAACATCTCGATAAATTGCGACATACTATCCAATGAATTTATGGTGAGACAACTTAACATTGTTCTGATTCACCATTGCGTACTGCAATGTTGTATCGAGACTCTGATGGCCTAACAGATGCTGGACTTGCTCGATAGGCATTCCTTTGTCTATTGCCATTGTAGCAAGGGTACGACGGAACTTGTGAGGATGAACCTTTGGAATGTTCAACTCTCGTCCGAGCCGCCGAAGACGGATTTCAATACCACTTATTTCTAAGCGGTTGTTGGGAGCCAATAATGACACAAAGAGAGCTTCGTTTGTATCGGTACGGCTATTTACATACTTCTGAAGGTGTATCTTGGTACGGGCATCGAAGTAAACCTTTCGCTGCTTATCGCCCTTACCTGTAACAACACATTCTCTATTCTGGTAGTCAATATCACGTTTGTTGAGCCGTACCAGTTCGCCTACTCTCATTCCTGTGGAAGCGAGCAGATCTATTAGAGCAAGGTCACGTATATTGGAGCAATGGTCGCGCATCTGCTCTAAGGCTTCATCAGTATAGGTTTCCTTAACGGTCTTGCCAACTTTTACTTTGTGGATTCGACGTACTGGACTTTTGACGATGTAGTTCTCTTCTTCAAGCCAGGAGAAGAAGCTTGAAAGAATACGACGGATGTTGTCAACCGTCACCTTACTTGCACCACTTTCTTCCTGATATTGGTTCAAATAGCCTCGCAGATCATCGGTGGTGATATGCACGACTTCTTTCTCAATCTTCAAAAGCGCATTATTGATGGTGCTCTTGTAGTAGGAGATTGACTTATCTGAGCACCCCTCAACCTTCTTGGCTGCAATGAAGTTGTTGATTAGCGTTTGGTTGTTACTTTCTGTATGCACAGATTCCTTTTTGGTCACGGAAACATTACGGAAGGTGTAATCAAGCACCTTTCGCAACTGGCTTAGCTGCTCGTTGTCAAGGACATTGAGCATCGCCTGTTCTATTTCATTAATTAAATTGTCAATCATACTTTTATATGCTTTGGTTATTTAATTAACGTGACTGTTTCGTCTTTCTTCTATTAATGCATGTTTTTACTCTGCAAAAAGAAACTCTCTGATTATCATGTATTTAT
Source organism: Bacteroidales bacterium UBA4363 (assembly GCA_002393965.1). Lineage (GTDB taxonomy): Bacteria > Bacteroidota > Bacteroidia > Bacteroidales > Paludibacteraceae > UBA4363. The sequence goes on from DGSL01000004.1 coordinate 10,718, forward strand.
ATTATTCTCGGATTTGCTCTGCAAATAAAAACTATCCATAAAAAGGAATATAAGTCATATACTTCTTGGATGCAGTTTCAATATCTGCAGGCTTAATCAATCCCGCATCCATTGTATCTGCTATAATACGGGATGCGACAGATGATTCATTTTTTGAGAGTTCAAATCTTTCTCTTACAGATTGATTGTTAATTTTATCTCCATCCTCATACATCAAACACGCATGTTGGTAGCATGCAGAAATCTTCTCCTGTTTGGTCATTTCTTTGAGACTTTTTTGAGGATACATAAAAACTCTTGTATGTTGCTCACTTTTTGTGAACTTGACTGGAGGCAAAAACATTTTTTCAACCGCAGCTATAGCTCGGTCTATACCACTTCCTCGACGCTCGCAGATTCCAAGAGTGAACATCATTTGTGCCAATTGTTCATTTCTTGACTGAGGTGGTAGATCTATTAAGCGATTGATGTCATTAAGAGGAGCACCAGCGTTTGTAATCGAAATCCTATTTGTGAATATTTCGATAGTTACTGGCATACCAGTAATACCAAAATCTTGATGGACCAAAGCGTTGGCAACAAATTCTCTAATTGCGACTTTCGGGTATGTTGGCACGTCTTCTCTTTTAACATCTATTTGTTCACTGCTCGTGTTACGCATAATGAAATCTATCAATCCATCAAATCCAACAGCATATCCATATGCACCATGTTGCTCAAATTCTTGTTGGCGATTATTCGTTCCAACATACTTGCGAACAATCACTTCGTGTCCAGACATATTTGGAAAATCATGGAGTTGGTTAGCAAAGAGGATAGCTCCAAGGTTGGTAATACTCCACCTCGCCCCTGTCGGATTACAAAGATGATAATCAGTTAGTCTCTCAATAATAGAATCTGTTGATTGTGGAATATTTTTATCAAGTATTCTGTAGAGTGCCTTGTAATTCAACAAATCAAGCACTTGCTCCTTTGTCAAATTATCCTTGGCAATTTGTTGTTCAAATGTCATGCCTTGCGAAGTCGCAATTAGAGCTTTTACTTGATTTCTTGACATTTTTACTGTTTGTCCAGCAGAACGGTAATATGAAGAATAAATATCTTTTCCACGTAAATGAACTGGTTTATCATTTTGTTCAGGAATGTAAATAAAAAGTAATGAATGTCCCTCAAAGCTCATCACAGAATGCTCGACAGGAATAGCATAAACCAGATTGTTTTGTGCAATGTTTCCTAGAGTTTGAACTATTCTGTCAATCTCCTCTTTTGTCAAATCAAAACATGTACCATCATTGTGTACGCCATATACAAGAATTCCTCCACCTTTCATATTTGCAAAGGCAGAAAGATGTTGGGCTAGTCGATCTGTTTTATCCGAAAGACCACTCTTCCAGTCCAATTCATTTAGTTCAGAAGGAATAGGATATAGGCTATCCTTTAATATCTTTATAGCTTTTTCTTTCCAATCCATATTTATATCGTTTCCTAATTATTTATTAAACTCTTGATGACAGCATCTATTGCATCAATCGATTTACGAAGTTCAAATTCTGATTTATCGGCCTGATTGTAAATAGAAATAAACTTTGTCAGTACCTCTCCTGATGGTAAAGGGATAGGTATACTATTAAGTTTGTCCTGATTCAACTTCGGCTGTGCCGTTCCTGTCAAATATTTGTCTATTCTATTATAATTGAAATAGCATTCAACATATCTTTGCAAGATTGCATCCTTAAACCGCAACACGTGGGCGTGATTGTTCACCCACACCTTCCCAGATGACGAAAATGCAATAGGGGTAACCCTGTCTTTGAGGTTTGCTCCATCCTCCGAGATAAGCAGTATATCATCATCAAAAATATAATCGCCCACATAATCCACTATACCAGATGCCCCATAATATGGATATTGCCCGTCTACCCGATTCCCTGATTTGATGGGAATACGCATAGAGTCTAAGTTCTCTGAAATAGTTGTTAAGGTAACTGTATCATAATGGGGGGTATCAATCGTTCCAAACATCTCGATAAATTGCGATTTTTACCATTTCTTCAGTCGCAGCAAGCAGTTTCTTGTATGATTCCTTCAGACGATATGCCGCCCAAAGTTTATCTGCAAGAACCTTTTGTTCTGCGAGAGGTGGCAAATCAAATTCGTAGTCAGCAAGATCTGAGAATAGAACATAAGGATTTGTTGATCCTTTAGAATGAGCTATTGACCAACGTGTAAATGCATCAGAAAGCATTATGAAAGGAAGTAGTCGATTATCAAATAATGCTTCGTCCTTGCTTTCAAGTACAAATGTTGTATTTGCGCAAATACCTTCGAAATCTGCGACGGCTACTTTCTTCAGATATGTCCTTCGTGATCCATATAATATTTGGCCTGGTTTGAAAATGCGTGTAAAAGCCGGCCCCACATCGTCAGTTTCAAAACTTCCATAACGATGTATTGTTAGATCCTCTGAATCCATATGGTCACCTGCAACGTAATGCTCATACGGATTGTTTGCCCTATCAACATTTATCTTAACATCTCGAACGATGTCACCAAACTTAACTATTGCCATATTATTCGATAATGTTTAAGAATTGATTAACTTGACTATGCATAATAACGGACTGATTGAGCCATTCTTTAATGGATTCATCATAATTGTATTGCTGTGTATTATCGGAGTTGACTACATAGCTCTGAATACTAATCAAGGCTCGGTTTGACGAGATAGCAGCATTATCAACAACCTTGGCAAACCCATCGATGTCTATAAAAGCATTATAGGCATCAACTATCTTTTTGATATGATGTTGTTCAAGATAACTTTCTGCATTCTTTCTCGTAACCTCATCCTTGGCATCAATAAAAAGCACTTTTCCCTTCCTATCACTTGATTTCTTTTTTCGACATATAATGATACATGCCTCCATAGATGCATTGAAGAATAAGTTTGGCCCTAATCCTATTACACACTCCAAGAAGTCAAGTTTTATAAGTTCTTCGCGCATGGCTTGTTCTTCGTCGCGGAACAACACGCCATGAGGAAACAGAATAGCACATCTACCTGTTTTATCATCCATACTTGCAATAATATGCTGAAAGAACGCATAATCAGCCCGGCCTTGTGGCGGAGTACCCAGGAAGTTACGTCCCCACTTGTCATTCTGGAATGCCTCACGGTTCCACGTCTTGATAGAGTACGGCGGATTAGCCAACACGATGTCAAACTTCCGCAGATGGCTACCATCTACAAAAGCCGGATGTGCCAGCGTATCTTCACGCACTATGCTGAAGTCTTCCACACCATTCAGGTAGAGATTCATGCGGGCAATAGATGCAGTCAGTGTATTAATCTCCTGCCCGAACACTTTTACACCCTGCCAAGGCTGTCCCTTCTGACGAAGGAAGTCAAGACATTTCACAAGCATTCCACCAGAACCGCAAGTTGGGTCGTAGATACTTTCGTCGGGCTGTGGCTGTAGAATCTCTGCCATCAAAGTTACCACTGTGCGGTTGGTGTAGAACTCCTGTGCAGTATTGCCAGCATCGTCGGCGAATTTACCTACAAGGTATTCATAAGCCTGGCCCATTTCATCGGCTGGACATGATGAGAGTCCGAGATTATATCGAGAAAAATCCTCAATGAGAGAAGTGATGATATGGTCGGGCATCTTAGCTTTATTTGTCCATCCATCTTTTGGGCCGAAGATGCCATCCAGACCACCAATGACACGACCATCAGTTTCTTCGCCTGGATTGGCCTGTTCGATGGCAATGAACGCTTCAACCAAGCGTTGTCCCACATTCTCCGTCACCTCGCGAACATCACGCCAATGAGCGCCATCAGGTATGCGGATGGCCAGTTCCTCGGCTTGCATACCAGCATATTCCTCACCTCCTTCTGCCACGAAGCCCTCGAACTGCTCATCATAGACATCGCTGATACGTTTGAAGAACAGCAGCGGGAAGATGTATTCCTTATAGCCGGCAGCGTCTATCTGTCCGCGCAGACGAGTGGCAGCACCCCAGAGGAACGATTTCAGTTCGTCCAATGAGATGGTCTCGTCTGCTCGACGGTATTGTGTATTCTTATGCTCTTCCATCTTTCTATGCGTTTATGATGTTTCTGAATTCTGCCTCACGAAGTTTCACTTCTTCGTAAGCTGCCTTGAACGCTGCAAGCACCTCTGCGTAGGGCTTGATAGCCTCACGGTGGTATTGCACATATTTGTTAGGAGAAAGGTCGTAACCCTTGGTCGCTATCTTATCGAGCGTTACCACCTGTGAGAAGTCTTCCACATTCTCATAGTTGACATATAGTTCATACAGCCGGTCAACATCCTTCTGTTCCAATATGTTTTGAGCTCGTTTCGGAGTCAGAATCTTGGTGCCGTCTATCATCAGGATACGCGCACTATGTGCAGCGGGCTTCATCTTGCGAATAATCAGGAAGCATGGTGAAAGGCCTGTTCCATAGAAGAGCTTGTCGCCAAGCGTCACGACCGCTTCTACCATGTCGCTCTTCACCAACTTCTCACGAATGCGTCCTTCTTCATTGCCACGGAAGAGAACTCCTTGCGGCATCACTACCGCCATGCGGCCATTGCCTGGAGCCATTGATGCTATCATGTGCTGAATCCATGCATAGTCACCGCAGGAGTCGCTGGGCGTTCCCCAGATGTTACGACCATATTTGTCGGATGACCATTCCAACGATCCCCATTTCTCCAACGAGAATGGTGGATTGGCTATCACACAGTCGAACTTAGCCACCTCACCACCTTGCAAGATTTTCGGGTTGCGGAGTGTGTCACCCTGCATAATGTTGAAATCGCTGGCACCATGCAGGAAAAGGTTCATCTTAGCGATGGCTGAGTTGACCACATTCTTTTCTTGACCGAAGATGTTGCCGCAACAAAGGCTGCTATGATTCATGTGATGCACAGCTTCGATGAGCATACCACCACTGCCGCAAGCAGGGTCATAGACACTTTCACCCGGCTGCGGGTCGAGAATACGGACAAGCAGTTGCACTACGGAACGAGGCGTATAGAATTCACCGGCCTTGGCCTTTGAGTCATCAGCAAATTTCTTCAGCAGGATCTCGTACGCATCGCCCATCAGGTCGGTAGGATAGTCTTTATTACCTAACTTGCGAGTGCTCAGATGTTCTATGAGATCACGTATTTTCCCATCGGAAAGATTCTTCTTGTCTGTCCATTTCTGTGCGCTGAACATACTGAGTACACCATAGAGGGTGTCAGGGTTAGCCAACTCAATACCACGCATTGCCCCCACGATAGCGGCACCAAGGTTCTCCGTACGCTCTCGCACATCCTGCCAATGACAGCCATCGGGGATAACAAAACGGTGCTGCTCTGGAAGCGAAGCGTATTCTTCATCGCCGCCACTCTCCTGAAGGGCGTCTAATGTCTCCTCATCATACACATCGCTGATACGTTTATAATAGAGGATGGGTGTAATATAGTCTTTGAAGTTGTCCTGACTCACAGGCCCGCGTATGATATTGCACGCCTCAAACAGGAAGTTATACAAGTTCTGCACACCTTCCAGCTTCAGTTCCTGTGGCGTTTTGGGCTTGTCAGACACCCCCAGTGAAGTTTCTTTCTTTTTTCTTGCCATTATTCCAAGGGACGTACTAAATCATTTACATTTACTTCAAGCACTTTTGCAATTTGCAGTAACATCTCCAAATTTGGCTGCGTCGTATTCGTCACCCACTTGGAAATGGTTGCTTGGTCTTTGCCCAGCTGCTCTGCCAGCCATTTGTTAGTCTTTTCTTTCTCAGCTAATGCGACCTTGATACGGTTGAGATGCTTACTATCCATATTATAATAATGTGTATTTTAGGTACGAAATTACAAGAATTCCTGCCAAATATATTCTTCTGGCTGATAAAAATGAGTTAAAGGCGCAAAATATTTGAAGAAAACGCCAATTATTTCTATTACAAAGGTTCTTCTTCCCGCTTTCGTCATAGCGAAAACATTTCATGTACACCCAAGTAATCGCACTAAATTTCAGCAGGTCACCCTAAGGTCACTATTTCTGCTCTATGTTCACCTTATGTTCACCAACAAACATCTATCCATCAGCCTTTCACCCACATTAACTCTCTCCCTCATAATGTACTTTTCATTTTTATGCCCGTAATACTTTAGTAAATATGGATTTTGGTTTATGCTGTGTTTCTACGAACCTTTTCGTTAAGCCGAAAGCAGAAGCCAAAATTATTTGGGTTATGCTGAGGCGAGAAAAGGCCTATTGAAAATGAACCTTTTCGTTAAGCCGAAAGCAGAAGCCAAAATTATTTGGGTTATGCTGAGGCGAGAAAAGGCCTATTGAAAATAAATGAATACTTGGAGGCATGATGCAAGATGAAGAAAGCGAATCGACTGAATCTCACGTAATGGGGGATGGGTGTATGCAATGTAAACACTTCCTTTTTTTTGTCTTTCGCAAATCTTTCTGTACATTTGCACCCGATTTCTTCCGTATCATTTAGTGATTCAATACGACCAGAGGAGGAAATCGGTTCGAAGGAAAGTTGCCGGAGTGGTCGATCGGGCCGCACTCGAAATGCGGTAAACGGGTAACTGTTTCGGGGGTTCGAATCCCTCACTTTCCGCAACGCAATGAAAGAGAATCCGTCTTCACGGATTCTCTTTTTTTATAAAGCGAACCTTTTCGTTAAGCCGAAAGCAGAAGCCAAAATTATTTGGGTTATGCTGAGGCGAGAAAAGGCCTATTGAAAATGAACCTTTTCGTTAAGCC
>DGSL01000030.1 GCA_002393965.1 Bacteroidales bacterium UBA4363
GACATTTTGGGCTTCGCCTCGGCAGAGTTCGAGTAAACTCGACTCTGTTCTCGGCTCGCTCCATTGTCTTGCTTTACAAGACATTTTGGGCTTCGCCTCGGGATAACAAATAAATTTGTTCTCCTCTCGGCTCGCTCCAAAATTGGACTATGGGGTGGTTTTGGTTGTGTTATTCTTCTGTTCTACTTTATAGGATATTCTGGGTGTTGTTTTTGTTTCTTTTGAGTTGGTAAAAACGTGTGTCAGTGAAATAAAAGGAGTATTTTTGTTCCCTGATTCGGTTTGATTATTCATTTAATATACGCAGGAAGAGCAATTACAGATGAGCAAGAAGGTATATATCAAGACGTATGGCTGTCAGATGAACGAGGCGGACAGTGAGGTTGTCGCCTCCATATTGGGCATGGAGGGTTATGAGCCGTGTTCGAGTGAGGAGGAAGCGGAGTTGGTGATTCTGAACACGTGTTCGGTGCGTGACAATGCGGAGCAGAAGGTATTGGGACATATCCGGGAGTTGCAGGCCAAAGGGAAGGGAAAGGTTCGTCATATCGGTGTTATCGGCTGCATGGCTGAGCGCATGAAAGAGGAGTTGATAGAGAAGCATCATGTCGATTTCGTTGTCGGTCCGGATGCGTATCTGGATTTGCCCAACATGGTGGGTGCGGTAGAGAAGGGAGAGAAAGCCATCAATGTCACGTTGTCGAAAACGGAAACGTACAAGGATGTCGTCCCAGCGCGTCTGGGCAATCCCATGAGCGGGTATATCTCCATTATGCGCGGATGCAACAACTTCTGCAGTTATTGCATTGTTCCCTATACGAGAGGAAGAGAGCGTAGTCGTGACGTGCGGAGTATCCTGCGTGAGTTGGACGATCTCCGTGAGCGTGGTTATCGTGAGGTCATCCTATTGGGTCAGAATGTCAATTCGTATCATTATGAAACGGAGGAAGGTACGGTGGACTTCCCTGACCTTCTGGAACGTGTTGCCGAGGCGGCGCCTGACTTATGGATCCGATTTACGACCTCGCATCCGAAAGACATGAGTGACCGTACGCTGGAAGTGATCGCCGCGCATGCCAACCTATGTAAGAGCATCCATCTGCCGGTGCAGTCCGGCAGTGACCGGATACTGAAACTGATGAACCGCAAATATACCCGTCAGTGGTATCTGGATCGGATTGCCTCTATCCGTCGCATCCTGCCTGAGTGTACGATCAGTACGGATGTCTTCTGTGGATTCCATGGGGAGAGCGAGGAGGATCATCAGCAGACGTTGCGTCTGATGGAGGAGGTCGGTTTTGACATGGCGTTCATGTTCAAGTACAGCGAGCGTCCGGGCACGTATGCGTCGGAGCATCTGCCAGACGATGTTCCGGAAGAGGTCAAGGTAAGGAGACTGAATGAGATCATCGCCTTGCAGGGTCGTCTCTCAGCGGAGTCGAACAAGCGAGATATCGGCAAGACGTTTGACGTATTGATCGAGGGTTATTCGAAACGGAGTCGGGAAGACTTCTTCGGAAGGAGTTCGCAGAACAAGGCTATCGTATTCCCCAAAGAGGGTCTGAAGATCGGCCAGAAGGTAAAGGTAAGGGTAGAGGAGGTCACCTCTGCCACGCTGAAGGGACATGTGGTCGGTCAGTCCTAACAGGGAAGTATTGAAAACAAAAAACCTCTTGAAGAAATTCAAGAGGTTTTTTTGTTTTGTTGAAAGATTTTTACTTTCTCAATCCGAGTTTCTTAATCAACGCACGATAACGTTCGATATCGCGGTCTTTCAGATAGTCGAGCAAGCGGCGGCGTTTACCTACGAGGATGCCGAGCGCTCTTGAGGTCGTATGATCTTTGTGATTTGACTTGAGATGCTCAGTCAAATGGCTGATACGGTAGGAGAACAATGCTACCTGGGATTCAACCGACCCGGTATCAGTGTTGGACTTTCCGTACTCGCCGAAGATCTCCTTCTTTTTAGCTGCGTCTAAGTACATAGCGTTAAGTGATTAGATGATATAATTTGAAAAATCGGGTGCAAAGATAACAAAAAAACTGAAATGAAACGTGCGAAGAGAGAAAAAGGAGAATAAAATCAGAGGTGTCGTGCCAGATCCTGTGCTTTCTCGAACTCTTGTTTGTTGCCGATATCGATCCAGTAGCCGGAGAGCGGGAATCGTATAACTTTCCGTTTTGCCCGGATGAGTGCCTCGATGAGATCGGTGGCGTTGAAGAACGTATCCTTCGGGATGAAGGAGTCGATGATTTCCCGTTTGATGAGATAGATGCCGGCGTTTGCGTAATAGGTATAGGTCGGTTTTTCCATGATGCCGAGAATTTCCCTTTTGTTCTCGATCTGGAAGATGCCGTAGGGAACGTTGATGCTATAGGGCACGGCGGCAACGGAGAGGTCGGCGTCGAACTCCCGGAAATGGAGATAGAAATCCTCGAGGTTGATATTGGTAAAGAGGTCGCTGTTCATTACGAGCACGGTATCGTGATGGAACTCCTTGACGAAGAGCACGCTGCCAATGGTCCCTAAATAGTTCGGTTCGCGAACGGTACGTACCGTTATGCCGTTGCGCGGTTGTTCATAGTGCTGTTCAATCTGTTCCTTCAGGTAGTTGACGGTCACGGAGATATGGTCAATGCCGTAGGAGATGAGGTTATCGATATTGTAGTCGATGATACATTTGTCGCCGACCTTGAGCAGCGGTTTCGGTGTTTTCTCGGTGAGCGGTCTGAGTCGTTCCCCTTTTCCACCTGCCATGATGACGGCATCGATGGGCAGTCGTGTCTTGAACCTCTCGAGGTCGAGTACGTCGCAGATATGGTGATTCTCATCCAGAACAGGCACCAGTTTCATTTTTTTATCCCTCTGTTGCTGGATGTGTCTGACATCGTCGTTCACGCCCTGCAGCAGGAAGTTGAACTCCCGGTGCATGACCTTCTCGAGGTGATCATCGAGCGAAGCCCCTTTGATGAGCGCGCGTCGGACGTCTCCATCGGTCAGTGTTCCGACCATACGTTCCTCGTTGTCAACGACAAAGAGGACCAGCGGTTCTGGTGCGAGGTCGTTGATTTGTTTCAGTGCCTGAAGCAGTGAATTGTCTTGTGAAATCAGGTGGTTCTTCATACTAATCCTTCGTTTAACAGGAATTCAGCGAAAAGCCAGTCGATCGGAGTGTCGAGATCGACGGAATGGAGTTTGTCCATCACGTATTTCCGTTTTTTGGGGAATGCAGCCAGCGTCATTTTCCTGAGGCTCTGTGTATTGATAATATAGATTGCGCCATTGTATTCGTAGGCTTTCGGTACATCCTGGCGTCGGGTAAACGTTCCAGAATCCTTGGAGATGTGCAGAAACCCCTCGTTGTCCTCCTCGAAGCAATTATAGTAGGGGTTGCAGGATGCCTCGCAGACCGAAACGACCATATCGATATCGGGTGAATAGAGTTGCATTGCCTCCCTTACGTGTTCGGCGGTGCGGAACGGAGATGTATTCTGTAGCAGAACGACCGTATCGTAGGCCTTCCCTTTTGACTCGTAGAAATCCAAGGCATGGAGCAGCACCTCGTAGGTCCCAGCGGTATCGGAAGCCAACTCGGTCGGCCGAACGAAGGGAACGTGGAGTCGGTAGTCCTCGACGCATTGTATAATGGAGGGGTCGTCGGTAGATACGCAGATATTCTCGTCCGCGGTCAGTTCCCGAGCCACGTCGATAGTATAATAAATCAGGGGTTTGCCGTTCAGCGGTTTCCTGTTCTTGTGCGGAATGCCCTTGCTGCCGCCTCTGGCGGGTATGATAAAGAGGGAATTCATAATGGGATATCGTAGAAATGTTTCTGTCGGAGTTGATTTAGCGGGAAGTCGCGCAAGACGCGGAGGATAGCCAGAGCTGTTCCTTCCTTCTCATAGGGGTTGTGAACCTGTCTTGCCTGTTGTCGGAATTGAGGAGAGAGGATGGTATCCAACCCCTTCAGGATTGAGTCCTTATCGGTGAGGCAGTGGCAGACACTCTCGCAGGCGATGCGTCCCTTCTGCCGGTCGCCGATATTGAGAGTAGGAATGCCGAACGAAGGCGTCTCGAGCAGTCCGCTCGAGCTGTTTCCGATAACTGCTCCCACGTGTCGCATAGCGGCAAAATAGCGTTTCTGTCCGAGTGACTTAAACGCTCTGGTCCGGTCCGGGTTATTCCGGACAAAAGACAGGATATTCTCTGTTATCTCGCGGTTGCCGGCATCTGAATTGGGGAGGGTAAAGATAATCTTGAGCTCCTTGCGTTGGTCAAGAGCAAGGAGGAAGTTCCGGATGTCGTCCTCGGGTGACGAGGAGCCCCAGGTGACGGGGTGATACGTAGCCAGGAGTGTCTGTCGGTCCAGCGGTAGTTGGACGAACTGTTCGACCTCTTCCTTTTTCGGCAGAGACAGTTTCCGAATATTCTCCACCCCGAGTGCACCGACGCAGAAGACGTGATCCGGTTGTTCTCCCATTTGAATGATGCGCTTGCGATACGCCTCGGTGGCGGGGAAGTGGAGGTGGCTCATCTTCGTGACGGCATGTCGTATGGCATCGTCGTATGCTCCCTCGGTCACTTCCCCTCCGTGGATGTGGGCGATGGGGATATGTAGAATGAGTGCCGCCGTTGCTGCCGCCAGTATCTCGTAACGGTCGCCGAGAACGAGCAGGAGGTCGGGTCGGAGTTCATCGAGCGCCTGTGCGAAACCATCCAATGCGCGTGAGACAGAATGGATTGTCTCGGAGGCACTGTCCTCTGCCGAGTCGTCGATGATGGGCACTTTGCTGTCTATCGTGAAGCCATCCGCCTCTATTTCCTTGTACGTATTGCCGTAGCGGGGGGAGAGGTGCATATTGGTTACGATGAGTTGGAGGCGCAAGAGAGGTTCCTCCTGAATGAGACGCATCAGTCGGCTCATCAGTCCGTATTCAGCCCTTGTACCGGTCACAACCGCTATTTTCCGTTCCATCAGAGTTCTATTAAATCGTCTTCATTGAAATCGTGTTTAGCCTTCTGTCCGATCACCTCGTTCCATCGCATGGGTGAGATGCCAGACCCGGGTCTCTTGACGGTGAGGTTCTGTTCGGAGAGGAGTTCGCCGGCTTTGATCCTCGTTGCCGCTACGATACTCTTGCGAGCGACCGCCATATTCTTGCGTTCGGAAGGAGAGATAGTCTTGTGTCCGTCGCCGAGGGCACTCTCGACATTTCGTATGGCGTTCACCATCGCCTTCAGTTCGTCTGGTTCAAGGCTTGCCTTGTGGTCGGGTCCCTCCATATTGCGGTCCAGCGTGAAATGCTTCTCAATGACGGAAGCGCCCATAGCGACGGCGGCGATGGGCACTTCGATGCCTCTGGTATGGTCGGAGTAGCCGACGGAGACATCGAAGCGGTTCCGGATCTCGATCATGGCCCGCAGGTTCACATCCTCATAAGGAGTGGGGTAGTCCGTATTGCAGTGAAGCAGTGTGATCTGTTCCTTATGGAGACCGTTGCCGAGCAGGACCTCCAGAGCGGCTTCGATATCATTCATTTCGCACATGCCAGTGGAGAGTATTACCTCCTCGCCGAACGAAGCCACCTTCCGAAGGTAGGGATAGTTGGTCACCTCGCCGGACGGGACCTTCCAGAGTCCGAGATGCAGGTCATGCAGGAACTCGATGCTTTCCAAGTCGAAAGCCGTGGAGAAGAAACGGATGTTTCTCTGGCGGCAGTGTTGAATAATCTCCAGATGGTCGGAAGGTGAGAGTTCCAGTTTTCTCAGCATGGAGAGTTGGCTGTCGTCCTGTTGAGCCGCTCCGATGTTTCTCTTCTGATAGTCAGCCTGTCGGGCGTTTCTGGAGACGAGTTTCTCGGACCGGAATGTCTGGAACTTGATGATGTCCGCCCCTGCGTCGGCTGCCATATCCACCAATTGTTTTGCTAAATGGAGCGAACCATTGTGGTTGACTCCTGCCTCTGCTATGATCAGCGTATGATGTGTCATGAGCGTCGTATTTTCAGGATAGCAGGATTGCCGGAATAGATACCTGGTTTGAGCAGTGATTTCCGTACGAGCGATCCAGCTCCCACGATGATATTATCAGCGACGGAGATACCGTTAGCCAGAACGGATCCGCTTCCGATGAAGACCTTGTTCCCCACATGGCAGTCTCCGTTGACCATGACACCGGTAGAGATATGGCATTGGTCGCCGACGGAAGCGTCGTGTTCGATATTGCAGAACGTATTGAGAATGACGTTGTTACCGATTACGGCACCTGCATTGACGAAAGCGCGGTGCATGATGACGGTTCCTTCGCCGATGGAAGCGTGGTCGGACACGTAGGCAGAGGAAGCGATGACGGTTGCCAGCCGTGCGCCACAATCCTTGATCCTGTCATAGAGTCGGACACGCAGGTCAGCCTCCTTGATGAACCCTACGGTGATGATGAACTCTGCCTTGTGAGTATAGGAAGCGATATCATCGTCGTTTCCGATGACGGGAATATTCAAAACGGAATCGCCGATGCGTTCCGGTCGGTCGAGGATGCCGAGAATCTGGCGCTGGTTTCCTATCGCCTCAATGACAGACTTACAATGTCCGCCGCCGCCAACAAGAATCAAAGGTTTACACATATAATCACTCTTTCGGTAAATCAGAAGGACGAACAGAACTCGGTATATTCACTACCCGGTCCGCAAAATATACAGTATTCTTCAATCCATCGTTCTCGCACTTCTCAAACATAGGAAGCCGGTTCATCAGTTCCCAGATAGGCCGTGTCATCACGCCGTTGTCGTTTGTCTGAGTCAGGAAGTCCTGTTGTGCCTTCTTATCAGGCATGATGACCACGTTGAGCCAGTAGTTAGAGCACGTATCGGGGGAATCCACGAAGAACTCAATGTCCGGGATATTCCTGAAGAACGCTTCGTATTCGGCTGCCACCCTGCGTTTGCTTGCCACGTAGTCATCCAGGTGTTCCAGCTGTGCGCAACCGAGAGCGGCATTGATATTAGGCATCCGGTAGTTGAAACCGATATGGTCGTGTCGGAACTCCCAACGGTGAGGTATCTTAGCCTGTGTGGTGATATGCTTGGCGAAGTCGCCTAACTCCTCATCGTTGAAAAGCATCATACCTCCGCCGCCTGTAGTAATCGTCTTGTTGCCATTGAAAGACAGCGCCCCGATTTTACCGAATGTTCCAGTGTGTCGGCCTTTGTACCTGGAGCCGATACTCTCAGCCGCATCCTCGATCAGTTCGATATGCCATTCGTTGCAGATGTCGGCAATCTCCTCTATTCGAGCGGGGTGTCCAAACGTGTGCATCGGAACACAGGCCTTGATACGCCGTCCCGTATTCTTATTATAGCAAGCCAGGGTGTCTTCGCGAAACGCGAAATCGTGGTACTTATCCAGTTCGCCCAAGCGGGAATTCATCCGCACCTCCGCATTCTTCCGCAGCCATTCCTTCAGTGCGTCGGGCGAAAGTCCCATTGTAGAGCGGTCCACATCCAGGAAAACGGGGTATGCTCCGATGTAGCTCAGGGCGTTTTCGGTAGCGATGAACGTCAGCGCCTGAGTCAGCACTTCGTCGTCACGCTTCACGCCCACGAGCAGCAGGCTCATGTGCAGCGCGTTGGTTCCGCTGACGCAGACCACGGCGCGTTTGCAGCCCGTATAGAGCGCCATGTCGCGTTCGAATCGGTCCACGAAATTTCCGACGCTTGACACGAAAGTCGAGTCGATACATTCGTTCAGGTACTTCTTCTCGTTGCCGACGAACAGGGGCACCGACAGAGGGACGAAATCTGCGTTCCCGTACAGTTCGTGTATAAAATCAGTAATTTTTTTGTACGACATCCTCTTCTAACAAATTTATAGCGTTCTGTATCTGGCCTTACATCTTCTGGTCGAGATTCTTTCCCTTCTCCTGGTGTTCGAAATTCGGCAGAAACGTCTTCAAAGCCATCACAACGTCCTCCTTCGTAAAGTCCGGCTGGTGGAACAGTGCCTCCAGTTTCCCGAAAAACTCGTTGACCTCCTGCAGCGGTCGTCTCTTGTTCTTCTCGATGACGCCGAGTGTCCGGAAGCGGTTCCTATTGATCTGTTCTCCCTCCACGAAGAACTCCTCGAAACTTTTCTCGCCGGTGGTATCGCTGCGTGAATAGACGACGGGGTAGGTATGGGAGTCAGGCGTCATAGAGGCGGCATAGTTTTTCGCCTCCTCGTCGGACTGGAAGACCCGTTTCTGGTAGCCGAGAGCGGCGATGAAATCATCGCATATCTCGGAGAACGTCTTCATCTGGTTCTCGTTCAGTTTCGGGAAGAAGATCTCGCCGCTCTTGCCCAAGAGACAAGCGAGCATGCATATCTGTCCACTCTCGGCGGGCGAGACGAAATAGCGTCGGACGTCGGAGGGAGCCGCGAGCGGTTGTTTCTTCATGATGCGTTCGATCCATCCGGCAGGCAGGCTTCCGTTGCTGAAAGCGACGTTGGCGAAACGAGCGGTTGTCACGGGGAAGAGGTCGGCATAAGCCATGATGAGATCCTCCATGATTCGTTTGCTTGCCCCCATGATATTGACGGGGTTTGCCGCCTTGTCGGTCGAGACGCAGAAGAAATGTCGGGGTGGGAACTCGGTCAGCAGGTCGAGTAGTTTCTTCGCCTTGATATCATTGTTCTCGATCAGAGCCTGAACGGAATACTTATCCTTCTCGCTACGCACGTGTTTGTGAGCTGAGAAGTTCGCCACGATATCGAATCCTCCGTTTGCCCGGAAGATCCGTTCAAAGATCGGGTCGGCGAAATTGAGCGTATAAGTGCGGTAGTCCTGCGGGATGAAGAGTCCTGCGGAAGAGCGCAGATCTCGGGTAAGTTCGGCGAGTCCGTTCTCGTTAAGGTCCACGACGACCAGCTGTGAGGGTCGGAAGGGAAGGATTGCCTTAATAAAAGAGGAGCCTATGGATCCTGCGCCACCGATGACCAGCAGGGATTTCCCTTCTGTCTGTTGGGTCAGACGTTCAGCATTGTCCTGGATATCGTGAGCAAAGAGGCTCTCCTGACGTTCGGTTACGAAATCGTTTATGAATTGATTGATATTAATCATGGATGTATATCCGTTTTCTTTGGGATTAGTGTTCGGAGGGGAGACCTATGGTATTCCAGATTGTCTGCCACATCTCCTCTGTCTTTGAGTTGTTGACAGCAATCCTTTCGTTGAGTTTGGTTCTGATGTCGCGGTTGTTCTCGGGAGACAGCATTTCACGGATGCGCTGGCAGAGCGAATCGTTGTCGGAGGTATCCAGTACGCAGTTCTGCTGTTCATAGTCCTTGAACAGCATCTCGTACTTATGGCTCCAGCTGGTTGCGAGGCACGGCACGGCGGTATCGAGCGCGCTTGCCACTCCGTGGAAGCGAGAGGAGATGACGAGATAGGATCGTGAGATGAACCCTTTCGTCTCCAGAGCGTTGAGGTCGGATACCACCTCGACGTCCTGTTCCTGTCCGATCCGGCGGCACAGAGCGAGGTCTTCTGGTCCCTCGTGGTTGAGCAGGAACACCTTTCGTCCGTCTTGTTTTCCCTCGTGTATGGCAGAGACGAGGAACCGTTGATAACTCTCCGCCGATTCTCCGCCACGTCTTATCATCTGGCAGTTGGGGATAATGGTCAAGTAATCGTTTTGGTCCTTGTATCTATCGGGAACGGTTCCTTGAACCGAGATGGTAAAATCGGGGTAGAGGAGCAGTTTCTCCTTGTTGAACCCAGCCTTGAGCGCATAGTCGTAGGACACCTCTTCTCGAGCGATGAGCAGGTCGGCATATCGGTTGATTGCCTCAAGCATCCTTTTGCTGTTGTTCTTTTCGAAGGGTCCCAGTGCCTGAGGCAGGAACACGATCTTGGTTCCGTTGTCGTGATGCCGTCGGAGATAGTCGGTAAACATCTCGGTGCGTTCGTTGGACCAATTCCATTTATCCGAGAACGCAAAGCCCGACGCGTCAAAAAGAATCTTTGTGTTTTTTTTGATAATATAGTAATTGAATCTGGACCAGATTTTATGCAGTTCGCTCAGGATCCTTCTCATGTGCAGACTTTCTACGAGTCGGGTTCGTTGCCAAGGGATGAGAATTTTTTGTTTAGTGTGGAAATAGCCAGAATGGACTGGATCCCCGACGTAGCGAATGGCAGCGGAGGGGCACTTCTTCTCGAGTTCCTGGATGATGGCATAGAACATGAGTTCTGCGCCTTTATTCTTTTTGTTGGTACCGTCTATCTGGACAATCATAGGTTGCTTTTTCATCGTTTGAGTAGGGAATTTTTAACCGTATTTTTCAGTTTCATTATCTGATATTTCCGTTTTTGTTTTCCAAGAGAATCTTGATTTCAAATCATACCGGATTCGTTTTCCTAATTCGAGTGTGTTGATCTCGTTCATTTCCTCCTCGGAGAGCGAGAAATCAAAGATGTTGAAATTCTCCTTGATGTGAAGTTCGTTCCAATTCGTTTGTTCTGAAGGGTTGTGAGAACTTGGATATGACTGTCACTTTCGACAAATCCACCTGTGCCAACCCTGCACCAACAAACTCTTCATTATGGTAGTTGTCAGACGTGTCTACTAAATTTACCCCCTCCGTATTGCCTTTTGGATGCATTTTAATAGGTCTTTTTTGTGGGGGAATGTTCCGCCAATCAAAGGCAGGAATCTCCCGTTATTCAAATATATAATTTGGGAGGAAAGAGCATAATATTTAAGTCTCTCCTTTTTTGTTGCAGTCCCTAAGTAATCAATGAATTCCAGTTTGTATTTGGATACATCTATCTTATGAAGTTTACAGGACTTTCTAATAATTCTGTCTAATGTGGCATCATAAACAAAGTCAATGCCACGCTCGTAGTTGCGTTCCTTATAACCGTTAATGGTCTTTTCTATGCCTGCCTGTAAATCATATGTTGTCTTGAAAGCTGGTACCAACTCCTTTATTTTCTCATTACTGCATATCAGGTCATACGAACGTCCAAAGATCCTACCCTCTTTGTCTCCTGCCAGTTCTGTATACTCTTCACTGGTCATATCAAAGAAAATAGCTTCCTTATTGACCACCTTTTCTACACAACTTATCACTTCATTCCATGAGTAAGCATAATCACCACTTATATTATAAGCCTGTCCATAAGCCTCTTTGTTGCCTATGACTCCCACAAGTCCTACAGCAAAGTCCTCTACTCGCATCATATTCCATTTTGTAGTACCACCATTCCAGCGGATAATGGGTTTGCCTGCCAATATGCGAGATACTATAGTCCAATGATAGCCGTAAGGAGGTGTCATTCCATAAGGAATGCGAGAATCATCGTATGTGATACATGGCCTTATAATTGTATAGTTTATATGGAGTTCTTTTGCAATATCCATCAGACAACATTCGCTGACCCATTTATTGACACTATAACTCCACTTTTCAAAGACCTTATCGCTGTCTTCTTTTTTGACTCCCGGCTTTTCATAGTTATACACACAAGCTGAGGAAATAAATACATACTGATCGCAATATTGTGATAATAGCCTCGCGCTATACTCCATCTGCTCTTTGTTATAACAGATGAAATCTATGGCTGCATCAAAGTGTAGCCCATGAAGAGCGGTTGTCATATTCTCCTTATTACGGAAGTCTGCTGTTATGACTTTCGCTCCCCGTGGCATTACTTTACTTTTAATGCCACGGTTAACTATCGTCACTTCAACAGCCTGCCGTATAGCCTCTTGGACAACAGCTCCGCTAAGAAGCCCCGTACCTCCTATTACTAATAGCTTCATCCTAAATCAGTATTTGCGTTTTAGTATTGTCAAAGTGGTTTCTGGCACATAATCACTTATGGCCTCAAAATCTCTCTCTTTAAGTAGGCGTCGTACTTCGGTAGCGTTGATGACGCGTTTCTCATCGATCGCCAAGCGAGGTATCTCGCAGAACTCCATGCCGTATTTCGGCAGGATGCGTCGCATATTCTCATTATAATTTAGAGTAACGGGGTCGAATGGTTCTTCGCCTGCAAATCGCTTCTTAATGTTCAAAGGTGGTGCTATGTATTTACAGAAAGTTTCAACATCCATAGACACGTCGAAATTTTTCTCTTTTACATAGTCTTTCATAAAGTACTCTGGGAAAGTCAGAGATGAAATGATAAATTTTCCACTTGAAACTACCACGACATTTTTCAGGTCAGCAGTGCCTTGTTTCACCATCTCAAAACGGTCTTCATATTTGAAGAAAGACTTGTCTTCCTTAACAACAAATACATAAAGTCGTTCAACCTGTTTTGCTGCATATTCTATTAAATATCGGTGACCTTTGGTAAAAGGGTTACAGTTCATCACAATTGAACCACAAACCATCTTTTCATTTTGCAGCGGATATTCTTGCAGGATGGAAGATGTATATTCATTTACCTCCTTATAGAAATCAGAATTATTATTCTTCTTTAAATACTCCTTTAAATGTTCAGACTTAAAGGAGGTAAATAAAGAATCATCCACTTGCTTGCCCGCAAAATTTTGCCTAATCATGTCTGCAACTATGATTTCTGCCACATGCTGATAGCCAATATGATTCATGTGACCAGGCTTATCGTAGAAACACCACTTGGCTTCGGGATACTCATGCCATTCGTGTGTAATCTCCTTATACTTCACACCAGCATCTTCCCAGTGTTTGAGCAGTCTCTTGTCTATATGCATCATATAGAAAAGAATAATGTCGCCTTCTTTATAACCTACGCAGTCATTAAGAAAGTTATGCTCCAAATATTCATCCTCACCGCCCCACAATCCATGATTAACCACACGTATATCTGTTATTCCGTGATTATTCAGCTGCAATTGTATCTGGCTGGGAAGGCTGTTCTTGTCCTCAACAGCATAGCCAAAAGCTCCACACCGTCCATAGACATGGATTGTACGGGTAAATTTCTCTGGCTGGAAACAGACGATTCGTTTACCTTCTATCACATTGACATATTTACTTGCAAAATCCTCATGACAATAAATGTCTCCTTTAGCTATAACTTGTGGTATCTTTCCCAGTTCCGCAATATACTCCCGACTGTACAAATCCCCGAACAATTCCTTCAAATCATCCTCATACTGGTCAATATGTTCTATTAGGAATGGAAAGTTAATAGTATTTGCCATTCGTTTCTGTGCCGAATCTGAGTAAACAAAACCTGTCTTTTCCTTTCCTATTCTGTTATAATAATATACAGGAACATTCTTCTTAGCCAATAAAACAAGGGCATCATTCATCGCCAAGAACAGCTCTGATGCTTTTTGTGCCTTTGATGGAATTGCCGTGGATTTTTTCATCAGACGGGAAACGATACCCCTTATATATCTTGATTCAGATAATACAACCACATTCTTTTTTAAAGCACCAATCAGCCCAAGAACATTTTTTACGTATACTGGCTTAAGGCCCATGTAATTATAATATTTTTCTATTGCAGTTTTATTCATACTTATATGAATTATGCTGTTTATTGCTTATATGTCAGTCAATTGACGTCTTTTTCCTATCAATTGGGGACAATACTTGTTAAGCAAGTGATTTAATATCGCATATAAAATCAATATAGAAACTAAACTGATTGTCAAGAACTCAAAATAATTCACAGAGGGATATATGTATCGTATTATTGGTTCTATCACCCAATTTAAAACTGGACGATGGAAGGCATATACAACGATAGACTCTCTACCTAAAAATAGCAGACCCTTTTCTGTTGAATTGTCATGTTCCCATAACTGAGATATGTACCACAAGAAAAAACAAGCGCATGCTGTATAAATGAAATTTACAATCCAATCCCCTTGAACAAGAAAGTTACGAACAAACTCTAATCTCTGTGGTGAAAATAGTCCAATAGTTAGGCATGTCACCAAGGCCATAACCCCGAATATCCAATTATTTAACCGTTCACCATAATAATGTCTCAGAAGATACCCAAAGTGAAAGAAAGTCAATCCTAATAATATGTTTCCATAACTCAATATCTGCACCTTGTTATGCGTGATGTATGCAGCAAGAATACATCCCAGGATGATGACGTTCTTAATTTTACCCCCCGTTTTACTCAATGCATAGTATATGATGTTACAAAAGAAGAGGCTAAAGAGAAACCATAAAGGTCCATTTTGACGGACACAACCAGTTCTAATAGATGCAAATAAATCCAAATCACCTAATTGTCCACTTGTCAGCAGACAGTACACTTCAAAAATGACAACACCCCAAATAGAGAATGTAACATAAGGTATGCCTATCTTCTTTAATTTATCAAGAAGGAAGTTCCTGAAATCCTTTTTATCTGAGAAGAAATATCCTGAGCCGACATAGAATGTTGCCATGAAAAATGACATGAATGTGAATACAGATGCTCCTTCCTCTGGCTCTCCAAAGGTGATTTTACCATAGTTTAGACTTATATGATAAATCAGCATCCATAGTATCATCAACCCCCTAATCCAATCAAAGTAGTTGAGTCGTTTTTTAACATTTACTTGCTCCATAATCACTCCTTGCTTCCTTGGGTTAGATGAGTAATAATCCTTTTTAGCTTGCATACAACTCTTCTTATGATATTATTACTATTTCTTCTTATAATATACTTTTGAGCTGCCGCATAATAGCCCTTATCTTCAAATGTTCTAAAAAAGTTTTTCCTATCAGGATTTTCAAAGGGATGCTCATCCAAATGCCTGCAGCTCGCAAGTGCAAGAGTTCGTTTTGTCTCTTCAAAATCCATATAAGCAGAAGCATCTTTTAGAAGTCTCTGGCCTTTTTCGTTGTTAACTGTTATTAGTGAAACACCTAAATCGCACCCATTCTGTCTGTATTTTCCTTGATACTGCCAATAGTCAGCTAATGTTATATCTGCCACTCTCGGAATCGATGCAAATCTACAAGAACCACAAGATGGCCTATAGAACAAACCTTGAAGATAGCCGGCATGGAAGAGTTGCCGGGTGCTTCTCTCGGTCTCGACCGTCCCGTCGTCGTAGGTGATCTTGTATTGGTTATGGCTCCATCCCATGGACTTGTCCCGGAATACGAGCTGTCTTATCTTCTTGCCAACGGAGGCTTCCTTCTCCTGCCGGTATTTGCGCCAGACTTTGCGAGAGGGCACGCCGTGGCATACGACGTCGCAGGTAAAGAGCGCGTCGTAGTCCTTGCCGAGGAAGGTCCGGAGTCCGGCAATCTGGCATGCTGTTCCGCTATAGAGCACCTTTCTGCCGTCGAGTAAGTCACGCTTGACCTGTCGGAAAGTGAGGCGCGTGTCGCTCTGGAAATATTTAGACCGCCGTAACTGTTCCGCTTCCGAGACGGAGGATGCACGCATGTGGAAGATAGTGTCCACGTCGCGTTGTGCCGCGCCGAAGACGACGCCCTGTTGGCTGATGACGGCGCGTGCGAGAGCCCAGAAAGCGCCACCGGAAGAGACGAAGAAGAGGTCTTGCTTCTCCTTGAGTTGTGCGGCGAAGAACCGCGGATACGGATTGTCGCTGGCGTTGTCTTGTCCGGGATGGGGATTGACGAAGGGGCAAGCCTTCTCGCAGAGGTGGCATTCGATGCATTGATCGGTCCGGACTTGCGGATAGAGGAATCCCTCCCCGTCCTCGTGGAACGAGATGATGTCCTTAGGGCAGGCATTGATGCAAGCGCCGCAACCGGAGCATTTCCTTTTGTCCGTAATCCGAATCATCTTTTCAATTTCTTTGCGACAAATCTAATGAATTTTTCACGGTTCTTCTTCTCGACGCCGAAGGTCCAAACGGAAGCGGCGACGCAGAGGGCGGCTACGGGAGCCAGGAGGAGGGACTGTATGGTTTCGTTCTGAGAGATAAGGTCCCGATAGAAGAAGCAGAGCAAGGGGAGCGGAATGGCAATGAGTGTCACCTTGAGGCAGTCGAGGAACATGTTGAAGATGTCCGCCCATCTGTAATCGGCGATCCGGTGCAGCATAACGGGTTTCTGGATGAAAGAGAGGACGGCGTCGATCAGCAGTGTGACCACAGCAATGGAAATCGGGGAACAGCCCATCCGGAACAGGACATAGGCGATCGGCAGCACCATCATGGTAATCAGAGCGCCGGAGATGGCATTCCACTTGACCTTTCCGGTGGCGTAGATAGCGGTATAGAGGCTGGAGTTGAATACGTTGATAATTCCGGTGGCGATGGAGAGTTGGAAGAAGGGTACGGCATAGTCGGGCACCTGTCCGAGCCATAGCCAGAGGACGGTCTTGGCAGTCAGGATGAGTGGTAATCCGAACAGCAGCAGCAGGAAATACGAGTACTTGGCAGAGGCGAGCATCAGGGATTGGCTGCCGGAGAGGTTGCCGGCGGCATAGCGTTTGACAATCTGTGGATTGGCTGCGGTGCGGAAATTATTCAGGAAATAACTGAGCATGGTATACACCTTATTGCCCAGCGTCTGTGCCGTCACGACAGCGGGAGAGAAGAACATATTGAGGAGGACGACAGCCCCTTGGTTCTTGAGCGTGACGGTGATATTGGAGATGAGGTTCCAAGCCGAGTAGCCCAGCACCTCCTTCATGATTCCCTTCTCGAAGAGGAAGTGGAAATGGCATTCCTCATAGTGCTGAACGCAATAGAAACGATAGTAGAGAGCGATGGCGAAGTTCTCCAGCGCGAAGAGGAAGGCATAGAAGACGAGTCTGTCGATGGGCGCGAAGAAGAGGGCGAATACGATGGCGAGTTTGAGGAGGGCATCGGCGATGCTGACGTAGGCATAGACATTCATCTTCTCGTGGCTGACGATGGAGGCGTTGTAGGGGATCTGAGTGACGGTCACGAAACAGGTGAAGGCGGAGAAGTGGAGACACCATACGGCGGCGGAGATGCGGTCGGGCGGGATGGTGAGTTTGTTGTAGATAAACCAGAGGCCGACGGTCTCGCAGAGCAGCACGATGAGAAGTCCCAGCAGGATGTGGGCGGTGAGGAGGGTGGAGAACATCGCCTTGAGGCGCTGGAAGTTGCCTTTCCCGAGTTCGTAGGTCAGGAACCGAGAGGTCCCGGCTGCCAGCGCGCTGTTGAGGAAGGTCATCATCCCGACCACGCCGCCGATGGTGGCATAGATACCGTAGTCCTGGACGCCGAGCACCTGGAGGATGACGCGTGAGGTGTATAATCCGACGAACATAGTAAAGAGCATGCGGACATAGAGGTATGCCGTGTTCTTCGCGATGCGTTTATTGTCCGATTCTCTTTCCATCATTCAAAAATCCAGATTTCCGGCGGAAAAAATCCGCATGACACAACGGGGACATGGTCACCGGAATATAAATCATGTAAAGATACGAAGAAAATCGTGTATTACAGAAATAAGGATGGAGAAGGAACGTTTTTTTTACAGCGAAAGAGAGAAACGTCCGGTCGGCAATGCGTGCATGTGGCTTGCGGAGTAAAAGGGGCTCTGAAAAGGTCTTGTTCTTCTTTTTAATTGATTATCTTTGCAGAAGTTTTTTTTGCAAGGAAAAAGTATCAATCAGAAAACAGAACAAGATATGGCTTCACAGGAAGAAGTGTTTAAGAAAATGGTGTCGCACTGTAAGGAGTACGGATTCGTCTTTCCTTCCAGTGAGATCTATGACGGATTAGGCGCCGTCTATGACTACGGTCAGAACGGTGTAGAGTTGAAGAACAACATCAAGCGTTACTGGTGGGAGGCGATGACCCGTCTGCATGAGAATATCGTTGGAATAGACGCTGCCATCTTCATGCATCCGACGACGTGGAAGGCTTCGGGTCATGTCGATGCGTTCAACGACCCGTTGATTGACAACAAGGACTCGAAGAAGCGATATAGAGCGGACGTGCTGATAGAGGACCTGTTGGCCAAGTACGACGAGAAGATCGAGAAAGAGGTGTCGAAGGCGTCGAAGAAATTCGGCGACTCGTTCGACGAGCAGAAATTCAGGGAGACGAATCCGCGCGTTCTGGAGCATCAGGCGAAGCGAGATGAGATCCATGCCCGCTTCAAGAAGGCCATGAACGACAATGACCTGGCAGAACTGAAGCAGATCATCGTCGATTACGAGATAGTGGATCCAATCAGCGGTACGAAGAACTGGACGGACGTCCGTCAGTTCAACCTGATGTTCAGCACGGAGATGGGTTCGACGGCTGACGGGTCGATGAAGATCTACCTCCGTCCGGAGACTGCCCAGGGTATTTTCGTAAACTACCTGAACGTACAGAAGACGGGGCGCATGAAGTTGCCATTCGGTATTGCACAGATCGGCAAGGCGTTCCGTAACGAGATCGTGGCGCGTCAGTTCGTGTTCCGCATGCGCGAGTTCGAGCAGATGGAGATGCAGTTCTTCATCAAGCCGGGAACGGAGCTGGACTGGTTCGCGAAGTGGAAGGAGACGCGTCTGCGCTGGCATAAGGCCCTGGGACTGGGCGACGAGAAATACCGTTTCCATGATCACGACAAGTTGGCGCACTACGCCAATGCGGCTACGGACATTGAGTTTGAGATGCCGTTCGGATTCAAGGAGGTGGAGGGTATCCACTCGCGTACGAACTTCGACCTAAGCCAGCATGCGAAGTACTCGGGCAAGAAGATCGAGTATTTCGACCCAGAGACGAACAGTTCGTACACGCCGTACGTGATAGAGACGTCGATCGGCGTGGACCGTATGTTCCTCAGTATCATGTGTGCGGCATACAAGGAGGAGGTGCTCGAGAACGGTGAGAGCCGTGTTGTGCTGAGCCTTCCGCCTGCCTTGGCACCGGTGAAGGCTTGTGTGATGCCGTTGGTGAAGAAAGACGGTCTGCCAGAGAAGGCGCGTGAAATCATGGCGGATCTGAAGTTCGACTATAACGTGCAGTATGACGAGAAGGACAGCATCGGCAAGCGTTACCGTCGTCAGGATGCGATCGGCACACCGTTCTGCGTGACGGTGGATCATGATACGCTGACGGACGGATGTGTCACGTTGCGTGACCGCGACACGATGGAGCAGGAGCGGATCAAGATCGCGGATCTGTCATCGCGGATTGAGGAGAAGGTGTCGTTCAAGGCGTTGTTGCGCAAGGTGGCGAACGATTAAGAAGATTGAGAACATACACCTGTCCGAGAAACGTGGCAGGAGAGAAGATGAAGCCGGATTTTTCAAAAGAAAAGTCCGGCTTTTTTGTATCAAAAAAAAGGGGGTGGAGGGATGGAGGGATGGAGGGGTGACGCTCCTACGGAGTTCTGAGCGGAAGATGCGTTTTATACAGGGACTCCGTTTTTACTTCGTTTTGCTTCGCAAGGAATCGGGCGG
>DGSL01000029.1 GCA_002393965.1 Bacteroidales bacterium UBA4363
AGATAGAAGAAGCAGGCGACTACTCTTACCTCACGCAAAGCCTCCTGACAGGATGTGACAGCACCGTGTACCTGCACTTGAACGTCCATCAAGAAGAGGAGACCGAAGTAACCGTACAAATGCCACAGAAAGGCTTCTACGAATGGGAAGGGGACGAATACCGGGTACCTGGTACTTATCATAAGAAACTGCAAAGCATGTGGGGGTGTGACAGTCTGGTCACGTTGACGATTGAGCCTAACCCTGAAGTCGAGATTGTATTGCCCGAAGGGTTCTCCCCGAATGGTGACGGAATCAACGAAACCTTTGTCATTCAAGGCATCGAAAACTACCCGGAGAATCGTATCCGTATCTTCAACCGGTGGGGGAACAAGATATATGAAGCCTCACCGTACCATAACGACTGGGACGGAAGGAATCACGAAGGCGGTCACATCGGGAGCGCTGAACTACCTGTCGGAACCTACTATTACCTCCTGTGGCTACATGGTAGCGGCAGTCCAAAGAAGGGATATATTTACCTTAACCGTTAGAGGTCAAGTCGCAGATGAAAAGACTTTCGCTCATATTGGTCCTGTTCCTTGTCACGCACATCACCTTTGCGCAACAAGAGGCCATGTTCAGTTTCTATGACTGGAACAAGCAGTTGCTCAACCCGGCGGTAATCGGAGAAGGGGAAGGACTGGGTGCCACGTTGATTCATCGCAGTCAGTGGGTCGGCTTTGACGGTGCACCGGTCACTCAGTCGCTGACGTTGGATGCTCCTGTCATGGGCGATGCGGTCAACTTAGGTCTCTCCGTCCTCAACGACAAGGCTGGCCCTGTGCGCAACGTCGGTGTGATGATAGACTATGCCTTTCGTCTCCGCCTCACGGAAGAGTGGAAGATTGCCATGGGTCTCAAAGCCGGCTTCAACGACTACGTCTTTGATTTAGGTAACGTAAAGACCATTGACCTTGACCGTGCCTTTTCGAAGAACGACAGCGAGTTTGACCTCAATATCGGTTTGGGAGCCTTCCTGAGCAGTCCACGTCTCACCGTGGGTTTTGCGATCCCCAAGATTCTGGAAAACCGGTTTGATTATGCCGTGAATGGAAGTGCGAAGGAATTTCGTCATTACTATGTGACAGGCGGCTATGCCCAGCCCCTCGGCGATCGGTTTACGCTCCGTCCGACCACTCTGGTAAAAGTCACCTCGGGAGCCCCCGTGGAAGGAGACCTAACCCTCACCTGTATTTATGACCAGAGATACTGGGTCGGGATGATGGGTCGAAGCCGTGACGGCATCGGTCTGCAGTGCGGAGCCTACCTCGGAAGGAATTGGGCATTGGGATATGCCTTCGACTGGTCTATTGCCAACACGACGGGTCGTACCAATGCCGGCAGTCATGAAGTGATGTTGCACTACGAATACGAGCGAGGCACGAGCGCCAAGCGTCGGACGCGTCAAGAAAAAGAGCGAAATCAGGCACCACCGATACCCACATCGCCTTCAGAGTCCCCCTCCGTCACGGCTCCTCCGGCAGAAGTCGAGTCCTCCTCCTTCAAGCCCACGGACGACAGAGAGCGAATGGTGGTGTATAACGTAACCGTTCTGAATCAGCGCAACGGAGTCCCTGTGGAAGGTGCGGATGTCAGTGTCGGTGGCTTCATGGAGCGAACGACCGACTCCCTTGGCAAAGCTGAATTTGTCTTTGCCCAGGGAACCTATCCTGTTGACGTCCGAGCACTCGGCTACAACAGAGTTCATTACAACGTAAGGAGAGGGGACCGGCAAGACACAGTATTCATGACGGTTGCCCTAAACCGCAGCATCGTATTGAAAAACATCTACTATGACTTTGACAAATACGACCTGCGTCCGGAAAGCATAAAAGAACTTGAGAAAGTCGTCTCGTTCATGAAAGCGAACCGAGACCTCTACGTTGAGTTAGGCAGTCATACCGACTCCAGAGGAAACGACGAATACAACCAACGTCTGTCGGAGAACCGAGCAAAGAGTGCAGTGGACTATATCATAAGTCGTGGCATCAGTCCTGAACGGATACGGAGTAAAGGGTACGGAGAGAGCCGGTTGGTGAACGGCTGTTCGAACGGTGTTGACTGTACAGAGGCGCAACATCAACTGAACCGACGAACCGAAATCATCGTTTCAGAGAGGAAACCGTAAGGATAAAGAACTGGACAGGCGAGAACGTGCGCCTATCGATATGGATTGTTACGGATGATCAGGAATTATTCTTCTGATTCAGGATACGCATCTGAAATTCCTTAGGCTTCATATTGAACTCCTTCTTAAAAAGCCTCGTGAAGTGATGTGGATAATCATATCCCAGTTCGTAGGCAGTGTCTGCGATAGGTTTACCACTAGAAAGCATGCCCCGTGCTCGTTCCATGATCAGCGCATGAATGATATGGAGAGGGGTCGTTTCCGTCAGAGCCTTGAATAAGTCACCCAGATAGTTTGGAGAAATATTCATCTCTTTTGCTACCGTCTTCACAGTCGGTACTCCTTCCTTGTGTTGTCGTCCCTGATCGTAATAGGCTCTTACGACCTCGATCAGGCGGCTTTTCAGTTCCTCCCCTTTTGTCTGTTCCTTGAACTGACGTTGATAAAAACGCTGGCAGAAAGCCAGCATGATCTCTATGCTGGCAGAGAGGATACGTCGCTGTGCAGCATCATGGTAATTCCGCAGTTCGCTACGCACCTGGCGGAAACAGCCTGTCATGATTTCGTGTTCTTCCTTAGTCATGTAAAGAGCCTCATCGGAGTAATAAGTCAAGAAGCCGTACTCATTCATCCGTGTTGACATATTGGAAGTGCTGATCAAAGCCGGGTCAAACAACATTGCCCAACCTTTCACATCTTTCAGGAAGACCTCGTCATCGAGTCCGAGACACTGTCCCGGAGCGACGGATATCATGGTTTTGTCGCTATGCTTATAGAGTCGGTCGCCGTACTTGAGTCCCTGTACAGCGGCATCGCAAAGGAAGATGCCATAGACGCAGTATTTGAGGTATCCTGTTCGTACCTGGTCCAGTTCGTCGAAGTTGACGATACAAATCAGAGGGTGTTCATCCGGAACACCTATCCAGGCATTGTAATCATGTACTGTCTTTATTTCATGTACTTTCTTCTCCATCGTTCACATCTTCTTTATTGGACCGTATAAACAAGTCTCCAAATAACAATCTGGTCGCAAGTTACCAATTTTTCTTAATACTGCTATAAATTATAACCATTTTTTATACTCCATCTAACCTATCATATTGATAATTAGCAGAAAATAACGGATAGAAAAAAGGATTTTTAACGGTTTTTATCTCCTCATAAATGGCTATGAGATTGAAAACATTTACTCACTTTGGGGGATTGTCGGGTTTCAGAACCACCGCTACCTTTGCAAGGCAAAGATTAATCATTCAAGAATGAATTACATGAGACACTTACTTATTGTACTGCTGCTGGCAACAGCGATTGTCAGGGCTGAAGCATGGACCATCGGTGGCGAGATTGGATTTGAGCACAACGACACACATGACATGCCTGCTGTTGGAAACATCACGAACGGCCGTTACGACACATTCACGTTCAATCCGTGGATAGAATATGACTTAAGCGACGCATGGACTGTCGGAACCTATGTAGAGATGGGTTGGCATAAAGACAAGAGCACCGGACCATCGGAGAGACAGGTTTCCATTGGTCTTGCACCCTATCTGCACTACACTGTCCTTGAATTCGGGAAATTCAGTCTCGGCTTCGAAGGTTGTCTGAGGGGAGTCCTGTCAGATGCCTTCGGCAACGGCAGTGACCGATTTGACTCCTTCGTTGTAGGGTTCACCGTCAAACCGGACCTATCGTATGCCCTGACAGACCACTGGAATCTGGACATGGACCTGAACTTTGCTGCCTTGAGCGTCCTATATGCCAAAGACGGCATCGCAGGAGCCAAAGACAGCCGCACGTTCCATGCCGGGATGGACCTCGACAGCGATAACGTCCTGAACGTCGGAGACTTGTCGGTCGGCGTTTCGTACTCCTTCTGAAAAGAGTCGGGGATGCGTCTGAAAGAGGATAACAGGAAGGCTAAAACGACATAGCAGGGCTTGATAAAGAGAAGCAGGGGTTGACCATGGTCAGTCCCTGCTTCTCTTTATTCCTGTCGTACTTCGATTATCGAGACATAGACTCCTCGATGATATCCGTCATTACATCCTTGATATCGAGTCCAGCCGCCCTGATTTGCTGCGGGATGAACGATGTAGCGGTCATGCCAGGGGTCGTATTGACCTCCAGGAGATTAATCCTATCCCCTTCGGTAATGATATAATCCACCCGGATGATGCCGCGTGCACCCAACAGATCGTAGATCCTTGAAGTTGTTGCCTGTACGCGTCCAGTCAGTTCGGGAGACAGGCGTGCGGGCGTTATCTCACTCACCTGTCCCTTATACTTGGCATCGTAATCAAAGAACTCATTTTGGCTGACGACCTCGGTCACAGGAAAAACGACAGACTTTTCGCGTGTCTTATAGACTCCGCACGTCACTTCCGTCCCCTTCATAAAGCTCTCGAGAATCACCTGGTCTCCTTCGCGGAATGCCTTCGAGACCGCCTCCCGCACCTCGTTTTCGTTCTTCACCTTTGTCACGCCGAAACTAGAACCTCCCACGTTCGGTTTCACGAAAATCGGCAGTCCGAGTTGTTGAACTGCCTCGTCTGCCTCGATGGTCTCGCCTTTTCGCAAGAGGATGTCGGGTGCGATGTTCAGTCCGAACCCTTGCAGATAGTGGTTACACGTGAATTTATTATACGTCATGGCGGCAGCCAGTACGTCGCAACACGTATAAGGCATTCCGATCATCTCGAAATACCCTTGCAGTCGTCCGTCTTCGCCCGGTATGCCATGAATGGTCACATAGGCACAGTCGAACGTCTGTTTCTTTCCGTCTCTTGTGTAACTGAAATCGTTGCGGTCAATCGGGTAGGACGTACCGTCCACTTCCGCTCTCCAGTTGAGTCCTTCCAGGACCACCACTGTCAGGTCATACTTCTCGTTATCAATGAAAGTCAGCAAACCTGCCGCACTACGCAGCGACACTTCGAATTCCGACTGGTCACCCCCGGCCACGATCGCTATTTTCTTCTTCATTCTCTGTATTACTTAATTGTATATAACTGTTTTTTTTCAGGATCAGACTATCTGTTTTACTTCTCAGGTGTTGCCGTGGATGACTCCGGTCGTAGAGCGGCCGGTTTTGTCTCTGTTGCCGTAGCGTCGGTATCCTTCGTCGGTGTTCCGGCTGGAGCCGGCAGAGAGGTCCGTTGTTTCTCTTCGACGGCATAGGCATCGATTGCATTATTCACTGCGTCCTTGAGTTTCTTCTGCAGTTCGGTTCTGAGATTGATTCCGCCATAAGCGAACTGTCCCTCCTTCGTAATGGTCTTCTCATCCTTGTAGCGTGCCTTGCCGAGTTTCACCTTCATATCGTCCATCGTACCACTCACGTTGACACCCAGTTTGAACGGCAGCGGCGATTTCAGTACGGAGATGTGGTAGTTGAACAGCATATCAAGCGTATTCTCTCCTCCGACGGCGACGCGGTACTTATCCATTTCCAACATAAACGGAAGTACCTGCATTTGGTTGTTCTGGAGGATGAGTTCGACGGACATATTATCGATCAGGTTCTTCGTTTTCTTCTTGAACATCAAGAGTTTTGCCACTTCGGCGAACGTCTCACCATCCATGAGAACGAGGTCGTTGCCATGAATGGCTGTGGCAGCGGAGAGCGAAGGCATCACGACATCATAGATGCTGTCGAGTTTCGTCTTCGCCGTCACGTCGAGAGTCACGACGCCCTGGAAGGATCGGAGCATCGGCACGAGCGTATCGACCTCCGGAACGGTATTCACGAGGTTCGTGATATCCACGTTCGAAGCGACGGCATCGAGTCCCACGTCGGCGAAATCATTGCCTGTGCAGTGGTACATGGCATTGAGTTTAAGGTCTCCAACATTCGTATTCGTCGTAATATCCTTCATCTGAAGTGTGCTATTCTTCATTGCCACGCCGCCGAGGAAATTCGTGCAGATGAGGTTGGCAAAACGGAGCGTATCGACCTTCGCATTGAAATTGACATTCAGATTATTCGGCAAGCACATGAGGTGGAAGACCGCCGTTGAGTCCAGCGCCGTTGTATCGGTTGCCTCCTCGTTATCGTTATTAGCCAGAGCGGCGATGCTGTCCTGCTCCTTTTGTGCCTCGACCAAGCTCATGATACTATCGTAGCGAGCCTGCCTTACGGGGTCTCTCTGCCGTTCCTTGCGCCGCATCTCGACCTTCTGCTGGTAGCCTCGCTCGAAGACCTGTGGGCGTATCAACCGATCGCCGCTTATGTTCATCGGTTTGATGAAGCCCATTCGCTGTGCTTCCTTGAACTGTGCGATGCGTGCCCTTGTCTGATCACCCTTATAAACGGCGTTGAGAATCTCATTGACGTTGATTCGTCGTGATGTCAGGTCGAGGTTTGCTGTCAGGGTACGTCCACGCCGGAAATAGCGTCGGAAGTTCTGCACGTCGCCCTTCAGACGTACGGCGGAGCGTCCCGTCCTAAGCCATACGTTATTCAGTTTGATTGTATCGTCGGTAAAAGCCAGATCGAGTTTACGCATTGCCGTGCTCAACGGGTAATACGGAGAATAGTAGCGTACCAGCTTGGTATCCGCCGTGCCGTCGAACCTAAACTTACGCAGAGCCTCGTCGAAGGCATCCGGAGCATCCGCCACGGACTGGAGCAGGGCGGTCAGGGAGTCCACCCCTATTGTCTTTCGTTCGCTCGGGTCTATGGCGACGCGCACGCCGTTCACACGCTTGAAGCGTCGCACGCGTGGTCGGATAGTGAGTCGGAAGCGCAGCGAATCGGCAAGCGCAGCCATTGACGGTTCGAAATACATCATAGAGTCCATGCGGACGTTGGCGCGCAGCATCGGGATCAGCGTATCGGTCGTATCCTGTCGTAGAGTCAGGGAGACGTTCGTCTGGTTGCCGACGACAGCCATCGTGTCATCCACAATAGCCTTGACACCACGGAATCGCATTGATCCTCGCAGGAACGGGATCCCGCGGTCCATACGGTCCGCCGTCGCGGAGGAATAGAAATTCTGTGTTGAGAGTCGTATCTGTTTGCCGTAGGCGAACAGCATGGTATCTATATCGACACGCGTCTGGAACAGTCGTGTCTTTCCGCTACGTTTCCCTTTGACCGAATTGAACCCGGACTCGATATTGGCATTTTTACCGAAGAGATTGACTCCTTCACTTGGCATGCGGACCTTCAGTCGTCCGATGTCCATATTGGTATAAGCATATATCTTCTCGAATCGCATGCGGTCGATGTCCGCCATGTTGAAACGTGCCGATGCCCGTCCTTTGAGATTGCCACTATAGTAGATACCCGGCACCTCCGGTATCATGCGTTTCAGGTGGTCGAGGTTGAGGGCGGTCCGTGCATCCATATCGACATAAGGATTGTTGCCCATCAGTCGTTTGATTTCTCCCTTCGCCTTCACGTATGACGGTCCTGCCTTCACGTCCAGGACATCCAGTTTCAGCCAGGATGCGTTCGGCGACTCCGTGTTCAGGCTCATCTGGCTCTCCATGTTTGCATCGACTCGTCCCTCCTTGCCTCCGAAGTGCACCCAAGCGTCCTTCAGGCTGACGTTGGCATCGACGGTCGGGTACTGTTCGCCTTTCATCTCTCCCTTCGCCGTTCCCTTCGCGTACAAGGCACCTCCGGCGGACATCTCCTTGAGGTCCTTGTCGTAGGGGCTTGGTATCATACCCAACACCTGGTTAAGGTCGGGGATATTCACCATCCAATCCAAGTCTGTGTACCAATTCTCGTACGCCGTATCGGTACGTGCCGTACCAGTCAGTCGTGCCTCTGCGTCACGGAGGCGAGCATAGAAATTATTGATTGCGAAGTCCGTTACCGTCGTATCGGTCTGCAGATCGATGTCAACGTGCAGCGGTTGTGGGCGCATGCTCATCGTCGTATCGCGGAAGGCGACCCCCTGGCTTGCGAGCGATCCCTTAGCGATCATGCTCTCCTTCATAAGGAAAGACACGTTCATCGAAGTCGTATCGGCGACGGCGCACATCTTGGACGAGAGGTCTTCGTAAACGAGCTTGCGAGCATTCATCACCACGTCGGCCCGTATGCGGTCCGTATATTCCACATCCTTGAGGTTAAGGTTGAGATGTTCGCTGAAGACCTTCATCGCACTCTGTTCGTCCGTCCAGCGTACCGTTCCGTCCTTGATCTGCAGATGTTCCACCCAGACCTTAGGCATAGGAGTCTGCGTCGTGTCCTCGCTTTCATAGACCTCGAAATTCCCCTTCCCGTCACTACGTACGTGTCCGTTGAAATCTGGATTCACCAGGTACGCCTCCGTAACGCGGATATCGTCCTTATCGAGGAACAATCCAAGGTCCATCGTAGCGCACAGCGTATCGGCGCAGGCAAGGTGCTCCTTCTTTTGCAGCACGTCGCTTGTGAGCGACAGGCCATCAATCTCCACCGTCACCATCGGATAGGAAGAGATGAGAGTGAGATTCACGTGTTTTATATTCGCCTCCCCATTGATCATCTGGGAGACCACCTTTGAGATCTGACGTGCGCCGAAGTCCGTCCCTATCAGAGCGTAAGCCACCGTCGTCAGGGCCACCGCCAGGCACAGAGTCCCACCGGCTATCAGTGCAATCCATTTTATGATACCCTTCATCGCTTTCATAAACATAATAACTGCCACGTTATCTACAAAGATAATTCATTCGTTGATTCGACGCTGCGGAATGCATCCCTTTTTTATTCTTTTTCCTCACTCTTCTCTTGAAGTTGTTGATCTCGGAAGTAAAAAATCTATCTTTGTTCATTATTCATCACTCATTCCATGGAAAGAAAACACATCGAGGTCGTTGCCGCCGTCATCCATCGTGGCAACGAGTATTTTGCCACGCAGCGCGGTTACGGAGACTACAAAGGATGGTGGGAATTTCCCGGAGGAAAGATAGAGGCTGGTGAGACGGCAGAAGAGGCGTTGTGTCGTGAGATTCGTGAGGAGTTGCACACCGATATTGCCGTTGAGCGTCTTCTCGTCACGGTCCATTACGACTATCCCAAGTTCCACATGACCATGTACTGTTACCTCTGCCATGTGGTGCATGGGGAATTGGAGTTGGTCGAGGCATCGGATTCCTGTTGGTTCACTCCATCGGATGCGCCTCGTCTGCGTTGGTTGCCGTCGGATGTGGAAGTTATCGAGGTCCTGCGCAGACTGTCTTGATTTAGGGCCATGTTCCGCAAATCAACTTTTCATTTTACGTAGCATGATGCATATTCGCACTGTTGAAAAACATATTATTGGATAATATTGAATAAAACAAAATAGTTATATTTGGTGCGTTGCTCTCAGCAGAAGCTCAACTAACGGGAGAGTGGACAGTGGGAGCAACGCGACATATTAGTTTAGCGTTTACTTGACGCTTTGTGTCTTTAGCACTTGGAAATTCGCAACTTCATTGAGAACTAAAGAACAAAGCAACGGTAGATGCTCATGTGGTGATTTTATACTCTCAGGGAGGGTGTATCTTCATAGTGCGTGGGCTTCTGCGTTGCTCGTTCAGTTCTCAGGGCAATGCGAAGCCTCCAAGTGCGGGACGAGCAATCGAACCCGCGCTTTTTTTGCCCATAAGTGAACATGGTTTATTTAATTGGCGTAGGGTGAGAGGAAAAGAGAATTTATGTTTAACCAATTAAATAAAAAAGCTATGAAGCAAAAACTTTTATCAACAATGTGCGCGTTGTTTTGCACAATATGCGCATGGTCTGCAAGTGGATTCGAGGAAGACGGAATCCTGTATGAAATAGAAACGACATACAATAGCGCTACTCACAAATATGAACCAACAGGGGGCGTCATTGTTACAAGTTACTATCACGACAATGACACATACACAGAAATAAGGAAAGAGTACACTGGAAACATAACAATACCTGCCACAGTAACACACGAAGGAACGACCTATCCTGTCAAAGGCATTGATTCATACTGGTGTGACCTCAGCAAGGTAAGTAACATAAATGTAAGTCCAGACAATAGTTACATCAAAAGCATTGATGGAGTCGTTTATAGCAAAGACGGCGACACCCTCATATGCTGTCTAAATAGAACAGAATTTTCTATACCAGAGGGAGTAAAGGTAATCGGAGAGTACTCTTTTGGCTATTGTAATGACTTAACAACACTAATAATGCCAGCAAGTCTGGAATATGTCGGAACTTTTGGCGAATACGACAAATTAGGCACCAAGAATCTGAAATATATAACAATCAAAAGCACAACGCCTCCAGAAGCAGCATATGACGATATTGTATGCAACAAAAATGGTTATTTATACGTTCCAAAAGAATCATACTCTTTGTATGACGAGCATTGGTATTGGGGCGGCTTCAAGCACATACAATGCATAGAAGACGGAGTTGCGGCAGCGCCTGGCGGCGTAACAATTGAAACTGGCACAGGCAGCGCTGTATTCACATGGCCAAAGAGCGACAATGCTGTCGCATACGAACTGAAAGTCTTGAAAGACGGTGTGGAAGTATGCTCGCTGGAATTCAACGCTCAAGGGCAAGTGACCGGCATAGTGTTAAGATCCTTTGGCGAAAGCGAAGGCTTCAAGTTTAAGGTTAGAGGTCTGGAGGCAGACTCCGAGTATGACTTCAGATTAAAGGCAATAGGAGAAAACGACACAGAGATAACCTCATACACAGGAACATTCAGAACCTCCGGCATAGCCACAGCAGTGCCAGAAGCCGAGGAAAGCATCGTAGAGACCGCGCGCTACGACATAAACGGAAGACCGCTGAACGCTCCGACTAAGGGCGTGAACATAGTGAAGTACAGCGACGGAAGCTTCGAGAAGGAGTTTGTGAAGTAAAAAGAATTGTTATTACAGCAAAAGCGATGCACTCCTGATAACACAGATGAGTGTGTGGATTACCCATAAAAAACGAGCAGGGTTTGCAGAAAATGCAAATCCTGTTTGTTTTTATGTATAATCGTCAAAACGAAAAGTACACGTTTTCAAAATGAAAAGTACATTTTTTATAAGAGAAGCGGACGACAGGCGTCGCCGTCGTTCTCCTCGATGCGCACGGCCAGAGCCAGCGTCTTCAGGTGTCGGTTGGATAGGTTGGACTTGCGTTTGTCTTGTTTCACAAGACATTTTGGGCGGTGCCTCGGGATAACAAATAAATTTATTTTCCTCTCGGTTTGCTCCATTGTCTTGCTTTACAAGACATTTTGGGCAGCGCCTCGGGAAAACAAATAAATTTGTTCTCCTTTCGGCTTGCTCCAAAATTGGACGGGTTGGAAGGTGACGCTCCTACGGAGTTCT
>DGSL01000017.1:0-166 GCA_002393965.1 Bacteroidales bacterium UBA4363
GTCCAACAAGTTGGACATTTTGGGCTTCGCCTCGGCAGAGTTCAAGTGAACTTTTTATTTCATAAAGAACTTTTTCTTGCCATGGCAGAGCCTAAGCAAGCTTGACTCTGCTCATTTGGCTTATAAAAAGTTGACTCTGCACTCGGCTTGCTCCAAAATTGTCCAA
>DGSL01000017.1:232-3113 GCA_002393965.1 Bacteroidales bacterium UBA4363
TGTCCAACAAGTTGGACATTTTGGGCTTCGCCTCGGCAGAGTTCGAGTAAACTCGACTCTGTTCTCGGCTCGCTCCAAAATTGGGCGATTAGAAGTTGACTTTGTCCTTGACGACGTAGATAGGGCGGTCTTTTACTTGGTCGAATATCTTGCCGATGTAGATGCCGAGCATACCCAGTTGGCACATGATCAGTCCGGACATGAAAAGGATGGTGAAGATGGTTGTGGTGTAGCCACGGACTACGACCCATCCGCACAGATAGGCAAGGACGTTGTAGATAGCCATTATGAAAGCGATCAAGGCAATGAACAGACCACCGTAGATACTGATTCGCAGGGGTTTGTTGCTGTTGGCGATGATGGCATCGGAAGAAATCTTCAGCAGTTTGCGAAGGTTATAGGAAGACTCTCCTTCCAGACGGTCGTCGTGCTGTACGTCAACGGTGGCGACGTCAAATCCGAGGTAGTCAAGCAACGAGGTGAAGGAGCGGGCTTTTTCAGGCATCTTGTTATAGGCATCGATGACGGTGCGTCTGTAGATTCCGAAATTGGCGATGGACTTGTCGGTGTGAATATCGCTGAGTTTGTAATAGACATAATGGTAGAGAGAGGAGGAGAGTTTCTTGAGTCTGGTGTCGTGTCTGACAGCCCGTCGAGCATAGACGATATCATGTCCTTCCTGTGCTTTTGCATAGAGGTTAGGAATCTCCTCAGGACGATCCTGGAGGTCGCAGTCCATGGTCAGTACCCAGTCGCCCGACGTGTATGCCAGTCCAGCGGTGATAGCGTAGTATTGTCCGAAGTTCCGTGAGAGGTTGATACCCTTAACCTTCGGATTGAGATGGCATTGTTTCAGAATCTCGTCCCAGGAGTTGTCAGGAGAGGCATCGTTGACCAGTATGATTTCATAGTCAGGTGTCAGTTTCTCAACGTTGTCGGAGATACGTTTTACCAATTCCTGTACCATAGAAGCTCCTCTATATACAGGAGAGACGACGGATATGTGCGGGTGATCAGTTGCCATGGAAGAATAGGTATGTGCGTTTTTTTTATTAACAGACGATAAAGTTATGTCTTTTTCTTGACAAAATAGCGAACCAAGATAAAATTGGTCGGTACGCAGATGGCCAGTACGGGGAGCAAAGCCAACTCCTTCGGGATGTGGCAGAGGTCGATGAAGACATGAAGGAACAGCATCTGCAACAGGAAGTTCAGCAGGTGAGCGAAGAGGAATCCGATGCCCTTCCTTGTTGAGGCTTTCACACGGAAGGTGAAGTGGGTCGTCAGGTAGAAATTGAACAGCAGGCTGATGATATAGGACCCCATGAGGGAGAGTGAGGGATTGAGCGTCAGTAGGAGGATCCGATAGGAGATGTATTGCAGAACGACGGAACAGAGACCGACCAAGGCAAAGCGGAGTATTTCTCCGCGTGTCTGTCGGGATGAGATGAATGCCTTTATCTGTTCGATGATGTGCATGTGCAGTACAGGTAAAAAACACTTTTTACAAAGTTACAAAAAAGAAAACCGAACGAGTTTTTTTTTCAACACACTTTTCAAGGTGATGCTTAAGCCGGTATCTCCTTGTTCTTTGCCTTACAGAACGGCTTGTCAGAAGAAGAGGGAAGGGCATTCCCGTTGGTCATAACGGGAATGCCCTTCCGCATTCTTAGAGTGGCGTGGTGATTACAGCAGTCCGACTATGGTTCCGCCGTTGGTATCACGCAGCAGGTAGTATTTGGTTCCAATCTGTTGGTAGAACTCGATGCCAGCCACGACGATGACGGCTCCGCCGTCGGTGTCGGTCACGCCTGCGATTGAGACATCAAGTTCTGTCTGAGGAATATCCTCCATGACGGAGAGGTAGTCCGAGCGTTCGATGCCGGCGGCTCCGTCATCGCCGTTTTCGCTGGTCCACGAATTGGTCAGTTCGTCGAACGAACGGTTGCCGACCAAAACAGCGGCTCCCACGAGTCGGAAGTGCGTCGCCCCCTTCGGAGCCCTTACGACGTTGGCGGCTTCGAAGGCGGCAAAGGTGATTTTCGCACCTTTGCCCGTCGCAGGAGCCGTTGCGCTATATGGAGCTCGAAACAGCGATGAAAAGATATTCTCCCGATGGAGGTTGAATCCCTTCAGTACCGACCCGTAGGAGGCGAGGTCAACCCGTCGAACGCCTCTGTCGGATGTGGTATCTCTGTTTTGAACGTCCTTGCGTATGATACCTGTCAGTCGGGTGGACAGACTATTGTCGGCGAGGATTCGCGTCAGACCCGCCAGACCTATTCGCAGGGCTTTGGCAGTCTGGGCAGCGCCGGCAAACTCCTGCATGTTCTCTCGTGTGCGTTGGAATTTTTCATCGTTGAGGATGCGTTCCTTGTTTAGATTGCTCTTCAAGGAAAGGATGTACTTGCCATTGCGTCTGTAGCCTGTTACGTTGTTGATTGTTCCCTGAAACTGTATTAATCCTGTATTTTTAGCCATAATTGATATTTTTTTAATGTTATTTAAATGTGATTGTTTTTTTACAACTGTCCTTCTTTCCGTTCTCTGCAGCGGACGGATGGAAAGAAAGTCGGGCGTCGGTGGAGGAAGTGAGACGTAGGGAAAGTTGAATGGGCCCTGATTCTGCTTTTCGTCCGTTTCGTTTCCTGACCGTTGCCGATGCAAAGATAGAGGCACGTATTCGTACAATCCGTCCAATTATGGTTCGTAGTGTGTCCATTCGCAGTGCCGGGAAAGTACGTTTATCGTTCGTCTGGTTGTTTAAGGCATTTTGTCGAGATGGGGGTAGTGTTTGTCTTGCTTTACAAGACATTTTGGGCGGCGCCTCGGAGAGTTCAAGTGAACCTGACTCTACACTCGGCTTGCACCAAAATTGTCC
>DGSL01000022.1:0-406 GCA_002393965.1 Bacteroidales bacterium UBA4363
GAACTCCGTAGGAGCGTCACCCTTCAACCCGTCCAAACACACCCTGTCTGCCCAGCCCCGTCACGACACCACAACACACAAATCAATAAAAAAAACGGGAACGACACCATACGCCGTCCCCGCTTTTCTGTATCGTTCTCCTACTTCTATTTCGAGTTCTTGAGAATATGCCCCATCCGCTTGCGCTTCGTCTCCAGATAGAAAGCGTTCCATTTGTTTGGCAACACCTCAATAGGAACGTTCTCGGTGATTTCAAGCCCATACGACTCCAGTCCGATGCGCTTGACGGGATTGTTCGTCAACAGACGCATCTTGGTGATGCCGAGCTCACGTAGGATGCTGGCCCCAACACCGTAGTCACGCTCGTCAGGGTCGAATCCGAGATGCACGTTGGCATCCACCGTGT
>DGSL01000022.1:461-593 GCA_002393965.1 Bacteroidales bacterium UBA4363
CCGTGTCATAGCCCTGCTCCTGCAGTTTGTACGCCTCGATCTTGTTCATCAGCCCGATGCCACGACCCTCCTGGTGTAGATAGACAATGACTCCCTTGCCCTCTTTCTCAATGGTCTGCATGGCTTTGTGCA
>DGSL01000022.1:651-51270 GCA_002393965.1 Bacteroidales bacterium UBA4363
TGCAACTGCTCTCCACAGTCACAGCGCATCGAACCGAAAATGTCGCCCGTAGCGCAGGACGAGTGGACGCGTACCAGTACCGGCTCGTCTTGTTTCCACGTTCCTTTGATCAGGGCTATATGCTCCAGTCCGTTGGACTTCTGACGGAACGGTATGAGGTGGAAATCACCGTAGGCGGTCGGTAGATGGACTTCCTCGCCCCTCTCTATGATCGACTCCTGCTTCAGACGGTAGGCAATCAGGTCTTTGATTGTGATGATCTTGATCTGGAACTGCTCCGCTATCTTGACCAACTCCGGCATCCTCGCCATCGTGCCGTCTTCGTTCATGATTTC
This sequence comes from Bacteroidales bacterium UBA4363, assembly GCA_002393965.1. GTDB lineage: Bacteria > Bacteroidota > Bacteroidia > Bacteroidales > Paludibacteraceae > UBA4363. The sequence goes on from DGSL01000022.1 coordinate 987, forward strand.
CATCAGTGCCGCGGCGGGATATAGACCCGCAAGACGCGCCAGGTCAATGGAGGCTTCCGTATGGCCAGCCCTGCGCAACACTCCTTTGTCCTGTGCGTAGAGGGGGTTGATATGCCCTGGTCGGCCAAATGTCTGAGGCGTCGATTTAGGATCACACAGCGCCAGGATCGTGGCGGCTCTGTCATGTGCCGAGACTCCCGTGGTGCAGCCTTCCAACTTGTCAATCGTTACCGTGAATGGCGTGCCGAGAACCGAGGTGTTGTCCGTTACCTGATGCGGCAGGTCCAACTCCCGACAACGCGACAGCGTGATGGGTGCACAGAGTACTCCACGTGCGTGTTTCAACATGAAATTGACTTTCTCCGGCGTGATCTTCTCTGCCGCTATGATGAAGTCGCCCTCGTTCTCTCGCTCTTCGTCATCAACGACAATGAGGAATTTACCTTCCCTGAAGTCTTCAATAGCCTCTTCTATCGTATTCAGTTTGTAGTTGCTCATGATATATTTATGGGATTATTTTTTTTTCTATTCATTTGGTTCATCGGCCCCTTGCTTCTTGTGGAAGGTGAATCGCTTTTTCAGTTTGTCGATGAAGATAATGTAGGCGTCGGAGTTGAATACCGGCGAGTCTTTGGCGGCTTTGAAGGTGAAGAAGATGCCGATAGGCAGGATGCAGGCCGACGAGAGCCAGATACCCTGCCATGCCTCCCAATGACCGTCACGGGCCATCTTGTAACCCGAGTTGTCAATGATGTAGTACACGATGAAGAAGGCGACCGAGATGACGACTGGCATGCCCAGACCGCCCTTGCGGATAATGGCTCCAAGCGGCGCTCCGATGAAGAAGAAAACCAGACACGCAAACGACAGCGTGAACTTGCGGTGCCATTCAATGAGGTGACGGGTCATGATGTACCGCTCACTCTCAATGAACATCTTCTGGTTGACAACCTCGTCACGGTCCATCTTGGCCTCTGTTCTCGCCCAGTTCCGTATGTTCTTCCGCTCTGTCGGATTCAGCGACGCCTCCAACGCTTGCGCCGAGACAGCTTTCAGTTCTGGACGCATGGCGATGCGGTCGGATGCGATGAATTGTCCTGGGAAATGACGCCGGTCGAAGAAGTGGGTGGAGGTGAAGCCTCTCATGTACTCTTTCTCCTGGCGTGCAATGACAACCTCCAGCGAGTCAATCGTACGCTGCAGGCGGTTCAGGTCCTTGGACATGTAGTCGTCTTTCATGACTTCTTCATCCATGCGCGCAAAGTTGGTGTTGAAGTCGATGACAAACTGTTTCCGGACAAAGGACTCACGACGGTACGGTACGTTGCCCGTGGTGTTGATGCCCGTGGTGGGTTTCGACGCATCACGCAGGTTCTCAAACGACTCTCCGTTGTACAACGTGACCACGAGGTAGGTCTTGTCCGACGACATCTGCATGCGTGCCGAATCGGCGGTCGTGACCGTCGCATTGTTGAACCCGTTCGAGAAGTTATAGACCATCACGCTCTCCAGCAGCTTCCGCTCTTTGTCTTTGTGACGGACGTAGATGTTATAGCCCGATATGCCGGAATAGAATTCTCCCGTCGGGATCTCCAGTTCAGGTGAGGTCTGACGCAAGGAGTAGATCAGCGTCCACAACCGCTGTTGCGAAAGAGGCAGTACGTTGTTCGAGAAGAAAAAGGCCCCGATGGAGAGGATCGTGATGAAGAGGGCAAGCGGCGCCATGATACGGAAAAGGGAGATGCCCGCAGCCTTCATGGCGGTAAGCTCGAATTTCTCTCCCAGGTTTCCGAAGGTCATCAGCGATGCCAACAGGATCGCAAGCGGCAATGCCAGCGGAATCACCGTGAGCGAGGAGTAGAAGAAGAACTCGAATATGACCGAGGCATCCAATCCCTTGCCGATTACGTCGTTGACGTGCTTCCACAGAAATTGCATCAGCAGAATGAAACTGCTGATGAAGAACGTGGCGAAAAAGATACCGACAAAGTGACGGAGTAGGTACCGGTCTATGCGTTGCGTCCCAACCATAATGCGTACAAAGATACGAAAAGGTCGGGCAATCCGACTCCTCTTCAATGACGAAAGTCCCCATGACGGTCAAAAAAAGACCTCAAATCAGTCTCTTTCCAGAACGTGCCACATGGTAATGGCTTCTCTTTCTCGCCTGTTTGCGCATAGAATATTTGTATTGTTTACCTGTTTAAATATCTTTTTATTTTAGAATATATGTCTATGAAATTAAATTTATAAGGAATATTTTCTGAATATTGCGATAGATTATGGAATTTGATTTTATAAATACGACCTTTGCGTAGAAAATCAATTGACTGTTTTAACGATTAAGGAAAGGAGGAACCCAATGATAGGATTTGAATACTACAACCCCTCACGTATCGTTTTCGGGGAAGAGAGCGAACAGCAACTCACGCGACTGCTGAAAGCCTACGAAGTAAAGTCTCTCTTGCTGGTCTATAGTGGCGACTTTGTCAAGACTCTCGGCATCTATGATGTCATCATTTCGTCCGTTTCACAACTCCACATCCGTTTCTTGGAGTCTGGTGATGTGGTACCTAATCCGCAGGTCAGCCTCGTGCGTGACCTTGTGCGGCAGGGCAGGAGGAATAATGTCGATTTCGTCCTCGCAGTGGGCGGTGGCAGCGCCATCGATACCGCCAAGGCAGTCGCTCTCGGCATACCCTATGACGGCGACGTATGGGACTTTTTCGATAAGAATGTCTCTCCCGACTCCGTCCTGCCCGTCGGCGTGATTGCTACCACCGCTTCCAGTGGCTCCGAAACGTCCAACGCCGCTATCCTCTCCAATGGCAACTGGAAACTTGGATTCGAGGACGACCGCATCATTCCGAAGTTCGCGATCATGAACCCCAGGTTCACAGCCTCTCTGCCTGCCTATCCGACGTTCGTCGGGGTCGCCGACGTACTCTCTCACTTGCTCGAAAGGTATTTCTCCGAACCGCGACCATCCGATACGACTGACCGTCTGATCGAGGGCGCCGTCCACGCTCTCCTGCTCAATGCCGACCGCCTGCTGCTCAATCTTCACGATATCAACGCTCGCGCCGAGATCCAGTGGCTCGCTTCCGTCGCACACAATAATTTCCTCGATGCAGGACGCCAGGCGGACTGGGGATCTCACCGTATCGAACACGAACTCTCCGCCCAATACAATATCACCCACGGAGAGGGCATGGCAGTCGTCCTCGTCGCGTGGATGCGTTATGCCGCCGCTCATAAACCCTTCCGTCTTGCTCAACTCGCTTCCCGCGTCTTCGGCTTCGACGCTCTCGACTACGACGAATCACGCCGCGCCATTCTGCTCTCCGAGTCGCTCGAGGCGTTCTTCCGCAAGATAGGACTGAGAACACGTCTCTCCGAACTCCAGATCGACGACCGCGACTTCTCCCTCATGGCCCAGCGTGCCACACGTAACGGCAACGTCGGACACTACCTCTCCCTCTCTGCCGAGTCCATCGTTGAGATTCTCCGAATCGCACTCTGACAGGACAAACACAAAACTCGCAACTTTTTTATTCATACTAACTTTTAAAAGATGGAGGAACAAACACAATGGCAAGAGTACATTTGAAACAGCCGGACGAACTCACCGGCGAAGCACGCAAGGCATTCGACGAACTCAATGCAAAAGGCAAGATCACCAACATGAAACTCGCTATGCTACAGGATTACGGAACCTACCGGGCTTTCATGGGTTGGTACGACTCATGGGCAAGTCTCGAAAAGACCGTCGGATTGCGCGCTGCAACCATCTACGCCCACTCGGTCTCGACCACCAACGGATGCCTGCTCTGCTCGCTGTTCTTTATCAGCGACCTCAAGGCGCTCGGGATCGACCCGAACAATTTCGATCTCAGCGAAAACGAACTTCTGCTGCGTCAACTTGGCCAGCAGATCGTCAAGGACCCTACAAAGGTGTCCGACGATCTGCTCAATGCCCTGCGTAAGTTCTATTCCGACACCGAAATCATCATCATCGTCGGATTCGCGGCCCAGATGCAGGCTACCAACAACTTCAACTCCGTTCTCGGCGTGGATGTCGATGCCCGACTCCTGCCGCTCCGTGACGAGTTCGTTGCCCCTACTTGGCGCGACGATATAAAGTAACCCTGCTCACGACTCCGCCGACGGGCTTTAGCCAATCCATGCCACCCGCATGATATTCTTTCTCGGACAGAGGCGTTCTTGCCTCTGTCTTTTTTTGCATTCATCAGGTCAAAGACTACGGCAGATACGAACTTGCAGGCTTCTCGGAAAAGGTAAAACGCCACTACCGTGACACGCACTGGGAAAAGGATTTGCAAAAGGCCTACGATGCAGGACGGCGAATGGCAGAGAGCATCTCACAATAACTGTAATTCCACATAATAGGAGCGTCGCTACCATCCATGCCTGTATCGCTTCATAATGGGGAGGAAGGAGGCGTGTCCGCTTAAAGAATCGTATCGGAGAAGGAGAGTGGAAGAAGGTCATGAACACAGGACAATAGTGTGACGTCCCTGCCATCATAGAGAAGAACCTGAATGGGATGACCATAGCGCTTTTCCGACTCCAAGAGTACCTGACGACAACTGCCACACGGCGGTACTGGGTGAGGTACAACCAGCCCGTCTCGCCTCGCAACAATCGCTATCGCAATGGGCTCCTTGTCGGGATACGTAGCATTGGCATGGAACAATGCAACTCGCTCGGCACATAACCCGGACGGATAGGCCGCATTCTCCTGGTTATTCCCTCCTACAAGGGTGCCGTCAGATAGGAGCACCGCCGCCCCTACCTGAAATCCTGAGTACGGTGCATACGCTCGACAACTCTCTTCCTCGGCACGACGTACCGCATCCTGCAGACACATGGGAAGCTCTGTAAGAGCAAGGGTGGAATACGTGAATGAGAAGTCGTGTGTTTCCATGGACGCTTGATTGGGAATTAAAAAGGAATACCGCAATGGCAATTTGTGCTTCGTAAAGGTAATAATATTCAAGGAAAAACGTAAATTTGCGAGATAAAAACCTGAATACGTCAAATAGAATATGAAACGAATCGCACTTCTGTTGCTCCTCTGTCTCTCGTCCTACTGCCTGCTGGCACAGAAACAGAACCAGGCTTATCTCGACTATATCGAGAAATACAAGAAGGAAGCAATAGAAGGAATGGATCGTTTCGGTGTGCCTGCCAGTATCACCCTTGCCCAGGGACTTCTCGAGAGCGGTGCCGGACGTAGTGAACTGACGAAAAAGTCAAACAACCACTTCGGCATTAAATGCGGTCGAAACTGGACGGGCGATAAGGTGTATTACGATGACGATGAGAAACACGAGTGCTTCCGCAAGTATGCCTCCGCGCTCGAGAGTTATGAGGACCACTGCCTCTTCCTGAAACGTAATCCAAGATACGCTTCCCTCTTCCAACTCTCCAAGACTGACTACAAGGGTTGGGCGAATGGACTCAAGGCAGCAGGATACGCCACCAATCCACGTTATGCGCAACTGCTGATTGGACTGATTGAGGATTATGATCTCGCGAAGTACGATAAGATGAAGAGCGGTGCAGAACCGGAAAAGAATTTTAAACCGCAATCGACAACGCCTTCTCAGACCGATAAGACAGACCCTAAACACGATAAGAAACAGAATAAAAAGAAGAAGAAACAGCCGAAAGCCAAGAAGGGTGAGAGAAAAACGGCTCTCGGACGATTCCTGAGCGAACGAAAGGCGCAGTCCAAGGATGAAAAGGAACGAGATCGCATCTTCGAGGAAACAGAATACATAGGCGAAATAGCCGCCTTCCGCTCTCATGATATCAAAAAAGTGAACGGTGTGAAGTGTGTGGTCGCTTACCGTGGCGATACCTATGAAGCCATAGCCGAGGAGTTCGGTAAATTCGAAAGCGAACTGCTGAAATACAATGAGGTGAAGTACGGCGCTCAACCGAAAATAGGAGAGTACGTCTATCTGCAAAAGAAAAAGAAAACAGGGAACGGTACCTACGTGGCAGAAAATGGAGAGACAGTCTATGACATCGCTCAACGTACTGGTGTGCGACTCAAGAGCCTCTACGAACTCAATGGCTTGACTTATGGCAAGGAGGTCAAGGCAGGGGACGTGCTCCGACTGAAATAATCCCGGGCAGACCGCCGTAACCACTCCAACCTAAAAAGAGTATGAAGAAACGAGACGAACAGACGGTAGGCGACGTCGTACGTGAATATCTGAAGGCTCAGGGACTCGAACGACAGATGGCAGAAGCTGAAGTGCTGAATGCGTTTCAAGACTTGATAGGCAAGGAGATGGCAAGGTATTGCGGCGAGGTGCACTTCCGAAATGGTACGCTATGCATCGAGGTTCGAAGCGCAGTGCTGAAGAATGAAATGATGATGAACCGCGAAAAAATGCGCAACGATATGAACCGAAAAGCAGGCATGGAGGTGGTGGAACGAATCTTTTTGGTTTAGGAATGGATAGAAATCAAGCTTCTATATTTTATTTCTTATGAACGCACGTATTCTCTTCTCTCTTCTCCCAGGCTTCACCGCTTCGTGTACGCTGGTGGTGTTCCTCTTCTCTCTTTTCCCCTTTTCCGTGGTAGCACAGGACAGGACAGATTCAATCTCTTCTCATTATTACGTTTTACCCGATTCTGCAAAAAAGGTCCATTTCTTCCTCCTGAAGGATAGTGCACAGTTCAAGGAGGAAATGGAACGGCCAATACGTGAGATGGCAATGCGATATGCACATGTGGACAGCGATTCAACGGTGCTCGATACGCTTATCATGGAGATCGATACGGAACATTTCGACTGGAATCCGGTTATGGATGCAATCATCGAGATTGAAAGCCGTGGCAATGCCCAGGCACGCAATGGTATCTACGTGGGGGTAATGCAGATATCTCCTATGCTCGTGAAGGAATGTAATAACATCTTGAAACGACGTGGAAGCTCAAACCGCTTCTCTTTGTCGGACCGTTGGAGTTTGACCAAGTCAAAGGAGATGTTCGTCGTTATGATGTCACAGTTTAACCCCGAAAATGACATCGATAAGGCTTTCCGTATCTGGAAGGGAGGACCCTACCACCGCAGGGCAAGTACCCAGAAGTATGTAAACCGCGCACGCGCTATCATGCAACGCAATATCGAGTCAGGCAAATACGACTGATTCCCAAACATTCCATTCTGAACAAGTTTATTCACATCTTTCCTCTCCAACAAAAAAAGAACCCCCGAACGAATCCGTCCGGGGGTGTAATTTACTCCGTATAAATAATTATGGGAGGGTGATTGCCTCACTTGGGCAAACAGAAGCGCATGTGCCGCACTCAGTGCATGCTTCTGGATCGATAGAATAGATGTCGCCTTCCGAGATAGCCTCTACTGGGCACTCGCTGATGCAGGTTCCGCATGCGACGCAGTTTTCTCCAATTACGTAAGCCATAATGATTGAAAGTTAAGATTGATTGATGTAGCAAAGATAGTCTCAAAAATGAATATAGCAAAACGACAAGGGTAGTTTCTCTCAAAAAAAAAGACTTTCCCCTGCCGTTTTTAAATGATTCGTCGCCATAGACGACTCTGAATACTTTAATGGAGTATTCTGAATAATGCTCTTTCAGAAAAGACTGAGAAGAGACCCGTCTGAAAAAAAGACGAACTTTTCTTAGTAAAAGCCCTTATTTGTTCTTCAACAGATCACGGATCTCAGAGAGCAACTGTTCCTCTTTGGAGGGCTCTGCTGGCGCTGGTGCCTCTTCCTCTTTTTTCTTCATGCGGTTGATGCCCTTGATCATGAAGAATATACAGATTGCAATGATAAGGAAGTCCAGAACGTTCTGAATGAAATTACCATAGGCGAATACCGTTGCTCCGGCTTCCTGTGCCTCAGCCAATGTGTTGTACGGTTTGTCATCGGAGAGGTTGATGAATTTATCAACGAAACTGACATTGCCGGTCGCCTTGCCTATCAACGGCATGATGATGTCGGCAACCAATGACGAGACAATCTTGCCGAACGCTCCACCAATGATGATGCCGACAGCCATGTCAACCATGTTGCCACGCATGGCAAACTCTTTGAATTCTTTTACAATACTCATAGGTTTTGAATCTTTTTTTGTTTATAAACTATGCGAATATAGAGGGAAAAGGTTGTAATATCAAGAAAAAACAAAAAAAAGAGCTGGACGGACAGGACCACAACATGCCTGCCGACTCCATTCGAAACAAAAAAAACGACTAACCAACGTTCGACCGCTCGAACTTCATTCTTGCTCCAACACACCCCAATACAATCTCCACACTCCCAGTGCAACCTCATCTCTTAAACATGGTCTTATAGGGACGTTAGATTATAGGAAAGGTGAAAAACGTTTTTTTGAAAGGCAGATGAGCAGAGTTGGGTTTACTCGAAACGATGACATGGCTCAAAAAGGTCTATTGAAATGAACAATAAATCTTTATCTTTGCATGTTTTTCTTTTACTGAATAAACGTAGATTCCTACCAACTGAGAAGAATAGATGATATTCACTTGGCGAAATAAGATGCGCTTTGCCATCCTGCTGATGATGCTCGCAATGACAATCTCAGCAGAAGCTCAAAAACGTACAATCCAGAATCTTCCATACGTTGATGACAAATGGCTGCATTTCGGATTCGTACTCGGTCTTCATACCCAAGATTTCGCTCTGACTCCCGCCAACGGGGTCGTGGACGAGAAGGGGATCGAATGGAAAGGTGATGAGGCTATCCTGTCCGCAGGTTTTACCGTAGGTATCATATCGGATCTTCGACTGTCACGCTATTTCAACCTGCGTTGTGTGCCAACTCTCAATTTCGGACAACGCGACGTCTCGTTCGCTGGTTACAAGGACGGAACGAAAGTCGATGAGTTCAAAACGCAAGTGATGTCAACGCAGTTGATGATTCCTCTCTCCGTGAAGTTCCGTTCTCAACGCGTGAATAACTATCGTCCTTACCTCCTGACTGGCTGCGGTGCTTCCGTCGATATCACTCGCAACGGAGAAGCTGTGCTGATGCTCAAACCTCTCGACTTCTTTGCCGAAGTCGGCATCGGATGCGATATCTACCTCCAATATTTCAAACTGGCTCCCGAACTGAAGTTTTGTGTCGGATTCCGTAATATGATAGAACGCGATCGACCGAGCATAGAGAAACTGGAGGATATTCGATATACCAATGCCATTGACCGTCTCTTCTCCCGTTTGCTGATTCTGTCGTTTAATTTCGAATAATATTTGGATGAAATGAGAAGAAATATCAATTGTCTGCTCCTGATCCTGTCGTTGCTGATGTTGTCTGCCTGCCAAAAGAATCGCTTCGAAATAGAAGTGGGGGAGGTAAAGGGCGTGAAGATAAAGATTGACCGATTCGACCGTGATTTTCATGCAATGGATACAACTCGATTACAAGATGAGGTCTCTCGGATGCGTCAGCGGTACGGAAGATTCTTTGACTTGTTTGTCAATTCCCAAATTCAAGGCGCTCTCGATACGACGCTGACTCTCGAACAACGCTTGAATGGATTCCTCAATGATTCGTTCTATCAAGAGAATCTCTACCCGGAATGCCAGACGGTTTTCAATGACGTGACCGATATCGAACACGAACTGGATACCGCATTCCGATACATCCACTATTACTTCCCTGAGAAAAAAATACCACATATCGGACTTCACATCTCAGGGTTTGGCAATTCAGTAATGGTGACACCCGATAGGATCTCGTCCAGTATCGACTGCTACCTCGGGAGTGATTACGCACCGTATTCTCAGATCGTCTTTGACTATCAACGGAAAAAAATGACACGGGCAAACGTGGCATTGGATCTGGTCTATGCCTATTTGGCAACTGAGTTCGAGGAGGATAGCCAGAAAAATTTGTTGCAATGCATGGTCAACAGGGGTAAACTGCTCTATCTGATGACTATCTTCCTTCCAAACCGTTCCGACGCAGAGATTCTTGGCTTCGACGAGGAACAGTACAAGTGGTGCGTGGAGAATGAGAAACAGATGTGGGATTATCTCATCGAACAGAAACGTCTCTACAATACGTCGCATCTGGTCATAACCAAGTTTGTGGAACCTGCTCCTTTTACTTCGGAGTTCCCTCAGGAATCCCCTGGACAGGCTGTCCTTTGGCTCGGACTGAAGATCGTTCGCCAATATATGGACAATAATACATCCGTCTCGCTCTCTGATCTGATGAACGAGAAGAATGAACAGAAGATATTGGAGGGCTCTCGATATAAGCCTTGACTTTTAACCGCATAATCCACTTCGAGATAGCTTGAATTAGGAAGATGATAAGGACGTTGAGTCTTTTTGAGCCGGAACCGCTCCGCTTTATGAGTCTGACAAGCGGTAGTTGCGGGAATTGTTATTATATAGGAACAACCGTCGAGGGAATCTTGATTGATGCTGGCATAGGCGCACGGACGATACGCAAACGACTGAAGAAGGCGGGTGTTGATTTCGATACCATACTCGGCGTGTTTATTACTCACGACCATAGTGATCATATAAAAGGAGTCGGTGGACTCGGCGAGAAAATGGGTAAACCTATCTTTTCTACTATAGGTGTTCTGAGTCATATCAATGAGAATCTGACCGTTCAACCCAAATTGTCTACCGCATCCCGACGCGAGATAAGAAAGAATGAGACAATAGGGATTGGGAACTTCTCCGTCACTGCGTTCAATGTTATCCACGATGGACACGACAATATGGGATACCGAGTGGAATACGAAGGAGATGTAATCGTGATAGCTACGGACCTGGGTGATATTACCGATGAGGTGTCAAGGCATTTGATGCAGGCACAGCATATCGTGATTGAGTCAAACTACGATGACGAGATGTTGATGAATGGTCCATACCCCCAGACGTTGAAAAACAGGATTAGCTCCGGTAACGGACATCTCAGCAATCGAAAAGCATCTGAATGGATGCGGAAACACTGGACCCCTCAGATGAAAGATGTCTTTCTCTGTCATCTCAGCGCACAGAACAATACGCCTGAACTAGCCTACAATTCAATGTCTAATGCTCTCGAACAGGCAGGAGCAAAGGACGGAGAAACGGTGCGGCTGAAGGTGCTTCCCCGCAGAATGGAATCGGATCTGATGATCTTGTAATTCGACTGTAAACACCCCTTTTGTAAGCCAAATGAGCAGAACCTCAAAAGGGGAAAATGCAGGAAGGGTGAAAAACTAAGCAAAAGCATTGTTTTCTCCATGTCGAACTCTATAGGTACAACTATCTTTTGTTCGTCCAAACGTTCCAATCCCCCTGATATTTGAAGTACGTAGAACGAGGATGCAAAAAGTTTGGTAAGACCCTACCATGGCTCAAAAAATCCTTTTGAAATTTATCCTAATCGAGAACGTAAATCCGTAAATTCAGTGCTTTTTTGTGTTAAAAACACCACTTTAGAAGAATAAAAAGTTAAAAAAGGATAAATGTAACAGGAATGTTTGCTATCTTTGCCGTTGATTATCTAAAGAAACAACCAAACGCAGTATATGAAGAAAATAATACTCTTTTTTCTGATTGGACTAAGTGCACTACAAGCTGTTCAAGCAAAGGGGTATGGTTCAAGTAGCTCTGAGTCAAGTGACTATATACAGTTCGGTGCAGGTGTGAATTATCTGTTCGGAGATTTGGGTGGTGCCAACTACAATAACTCAGGTTATGCCGATTATGATTTCCCATACACACGACCTTCTTTGGACTTGGCTTATATTCATGATTTTAGTGACGACATCGGTGTCCGTGTGTCGTTTATGTATAACTTGTTCGGAGGTAACGATAAACATTCTAGAAACTCCTTTCGTGAGTATCTGTACACAACCAATTCTTTTGAACTCTCACTCCAGTTAATCTATTATTTCTTGCATACCTCTATCGGGAGGACTTCTTTAGATGTCTATGCATTTGCCGGAGGTGCCTATAACTGGTACAAGACCGAATGGGGTTGCTTTGTTCAGGGTTCCGAATATGCTCTGAGAAACCGAAATGGTACAGGTGCCATTTCGTCGGAACATCCTGACGTGGATGTGGATGGCGAGTACAGCGAGTCAGATAATCGATGGAAACGCTCAGATGGATGCTTTGCCCTGCCTGTCGGTTTGGGTGTGAGAATGCCGATTACACAGACACTCAACATCGGAGCAGAAGCGGGCTACCGTTTCGCATTCGGACGTTCGGCAGACTATATTGATGGTATGGAAACTTGGTACTCCAACTCCAATGATATGTATTTCATCTTCAATCTTACCGTCGCTTACTGCTTCCGTGGTACTCAGAACTACTACTCAAACCGTCGTAAGTCCCACTACGGTAAGTTTAGAAGACGTTAGTAGCTTCTCGGAAAAGAAGAATAAAATCAAAAAGGGGAACAGTTGCTGTTCCCCTTTTTGATTCCCGCAATAGCAATACTTGCTGGCTCGTTAGTGCTTCCTCCTCTATCTTCTTCTGGTTCCATCTTTACATGAGGATGAAATTCAGATTTAATTGTTTGAATCATACAGGATTAATTCATCTATAAGAACGTTACCCTACGTAGGGACAGATTATAGACAGGAACGAAGAGGAGCGGAATCCCTGAAATAAATACTCTTCCTAATAGAACTCCATAGGTGGCATCACATCCACCCGTCCAAACATAGGTTAGCAAAGAAAAAGGTAGGGTGAAGTCCCAGAAACTTGGAATAGGTCTTAATACAATACTTAATACTCGAAGGTGCCGTAAGGCGATGTCAGCGTCAGCGATTTGCCATGTGCTGCTTCGCAGTGACCGACAATCTGTGCGTCAATGTTGAAGGACTTCGAGATGTCAATGACCTTCTGTGCATATTCCTCTGGGAGGTATATCTCAAGCCGATGACCCATGTTGAAGACTTTGTACATCTCTTTCCAATCAGTCTTCGATTCCTTCTGTATGATTTCAAACAGAGGAGGAATAGGGAATAGGTTGTCCTTGACAATGTGCATGTTGTCCACGAAATGCAGAATCTTGGTCTGAGCACCTCCGGAACAATGAACCATACCATGTATGAGCGGGCGAAGTTCCGTCAACAACTTCTTGACTACAGGAGCATAGGTTCGCGTTGGAGACAATACAAGCTTTCCAGCATCAATGCCCAAATGCTCAATCTCGTCGGTCAATCGATAGTTGCCCGAGTAAATGAGGTAGTCCGGCGTGGCTGGATCAAACGTCTCCGGATACTTCTGTGCAAGATAATGGGCAAAGACATCGTGTCTGGCTGACGTGAGACCATTGCTGCCCATGCCACCGTTGTACGATTTTTCATACGTGGCTTGACCACACGATGATAAACCGACAATAACGTCTCCAGGGGCTATGTTCGCGTTGTTGATGATTTCGCTGCGACGCAGACGACAGGTGACGGTGGAGTCAACGATGATCGTACGTACCAGATCGCCTACATCGGCTGTCTCTCCTCCCGTTGAGTAGATGCTGACACCCATGGCTCGCAACTCTTCAAGTAGCTCGTCTGTACCATTGATGATGGCTGCAATGACTTCTCCTGGTATGACGTTCTTGTTACGACCGATCGTGGATGATAACAGAATATTGTCTGTCGCTCCCACACAGAGTAAATCATCAATGTTCATGATGAGCGAGTCCTGTGCGATGCCCTTCCAGACAGAAATGTCTCCCGTCTCTTTCCAATAGACATAGGCCAGCGCAGATTTCGAACCCGCACCGTCGGCATGCATGATGTTGCAGAATTCGCTGTCTCCGCCTAGTAAATCAGGAATGATCTTGCAGAAGGCTTTGGGATATAACCCCTTATCAATATTTTTGATGGCGTTATGAACGTCTTCTTTCTCAGCGGAAACACCTCGTAGGCTATAACGTTGTTTGTTGTCCATATTCAATTGGATTTAAGACATGCACAAAGGTAGTAAAAGGCAGCGATTTATGCAAAAATAGCTCATGGCGATACGGCTGGCTATACCGATGTGTTCGGGTTTGTATAAGCAGAATCCTTGATGCTTACAATTCTACGGTGTCTTAACCTCACCGTTCTCTACATGGAATATCAGGGAGTCTTGTTGCATGTGAGACAAGATGTCGTCTATGTGTTCTCGATTTGTGTCGGTGATGAAAATCTGTCCAAAGTTGTCTTCCGAGACAAGTTGAATGATCTGACGGACTCGTTCGGCGTCAAGTTTGTCAAAAATATCGTCAAAAAGTAATAATGGAGTCGATTGTGCCGTCTTTTTCAGAAAAGAGAACTGCGCCAGTTTCAAGGCGATAAGAAAGGTTTTGTTTTGACCCTGAGAACCGACTCTTCGAATGGGATACGAACCTATACTCATCTCTAAATCATCACGGTGAATCCCACTCGTGGTGAATCCCAGATAATGGTCGCGTAGACGCTTCTCCTTCAATAAGTTGACCAATGAGATATCTGTTAACTGTGACTGATAGGCCAACGATACAGTCTCGTGCTCGTTCGAAAGAAAACGGTAGTACTCTTGAAAAAGAGGAATGAATTGAACCATGAAATCCCTGCGTCGACAAAAAATCTCGCTCCCTAAATCATGCATTTGCTGCTCCCAGATCTCAAAAAGCTCTGCAGAAGGCAGTTCATTCTGCTTTAGCAGCGCATTCCGCTGCTGCAATGCGGTGTTATAACGAATGAGAAACTGAAGGTATTCATGATCGTATTGAGAGATGATCGAGTCGATGAAGCGACGACGATCTTCACTGCCACCAGCGATGAGCGCCTGATCGTTAGGTGATACGAATACAAGCGGCAGACGACCGATGTGATCGGAAAGACGGCTATATTCCTTCTGATTGCGCTTGAATTGTTTCTTCCTGTTGCGCTTCAAACCGCAATAGATATGATCCTCTCCGTCAGGTTCAATGTGATACGTGCCTTGCAGAACGAAGAAGTCTTCGTCGTGCGTAATGCACTGAGAGTCAATATTGACATTGTGGCTCTTGCAGTAGGAAAGAAAATAGACGGCATCCAATATGTTGGTCTTGCCCGATCCGTTGGGACCAATGAGACAGTTGATCTTCGGTGAAAAGGATATTTCCGCTTGCCGTATATTTTTGAAGTTGAGAAGTGCAAGTTGCCTGATAAACATCGTAATAGGACGAATTGTTGTCAAAAAAAGACATGCAAAGGTAGAATTTTTCGGGGAAAAATCTTATTTTTGCGGGACTTTTCGGATTGGCATGATTCCGAAAATGGATTGTTTAAAAACTAATCTAAGAAAATAATGGCTGAAAAGAAACAAGAAGATGGCGTGACGGAAATACAAAATGCCATCAGTAAGACAGAGGCGTTTATCGAGAAAAACCGCAAGACGCTTATCTATGTCATTGTCGGTGTGATTGCCGTCGCATGTCTGATCTTTCTGGTGAAGAAGTTTTACCTGGAGCCGAGAGCGGAAGAAGCACACGGACAAGTGGCGAAAGGTGTGGAATTGATGGCTGTTGACTCTGTTAAACAGGCTCTGGAAGGGAAAGGTGACTATATGGGATTTGAAGCTATCGCGGACGAATACGGAAGTACCCCAGATGGAAATCTCGCAAAAATGTATGCCGCTGTATGCCTCTACCAGATGGGACAGTATGACAAGGCCCTGAACTACGCAAAGGATTTCGACTACGACGATGCCGTCAATATGAGCGTGGTGACTAATATCTTTATCGGTGACTGCTATGTCAATACTGAAAAATACGACGAGGCAGTTTCCTCATTCAAAAAGGCTGCCGATATGAAGAATGTCGCTTTCAGTGCTATCGCTCTGAAAAAAATGGGTTCGGTATTCGAATACCAGAAAAAATACGACGAGGCTGTGAATGCCTACACACAGATTAAGACGGATTACCCGCAAAGTAACGAAGCTCAGGATATTGATAAGTATATTTGGAGAGCACAGAATAAGGTGGACCTTAATGCGGTAAAGGCGGCTCCTGCCGTTGCGGCTTCCGATACTCTGCAAGTTCAGAAATAAGCTTCGGAAAATTATCATCTTTACGAAAAACTCAGAGCCACCGCTGTATCGAACAGTTCGGTGGCTCTCTTTTCTAAAATACAGAACATATGGCAACAAAAAATCATAACCTGTCTGACTATGACGCTTCAAAGATGCCTGATGCATCGGAAATGCGCGTGGGAATCGTTGTGTCCGATTGGAACGAGGAAATTACGGGTAACCTGCTCAAAGGGGCTTATCATACACTTCTAAAGAATGGGGTAAAGGAAGAACATATTGTGGTGCGTCATGTCCCGGGAGCCTTTGAACTGACGTTTGCAGCACGACTGATGGCAGAGAACGAAGACGTGGACGGAGTAATCGGACTAGGTTGCATAATACGGGGAGAAACTCCTCACTTTGATTTTATAGCTCAAGGGGTCACACAAGGGTTTACTCACCTGAATTTATCGGGAGACATTCCTTTTGTCTTCGGCGTGCTGACTGACAATGATATATCTCAATCCCGTGCACGAAGCGGCGGAAACTTAGGAAATAAAGGCGATGAAGCGGCTGTGACGGCGATAAAAATGATTGATTTCGCTTGCAAAGCAAAAAAAAGTATTATTTTTGCACCGCAAAACGGGTAGGGTAGTTTCCAGAGTGGCCAAATGGGGCAGACTGTAAATCTGCTGACTTTCGTCTTCGGTGGTTCGAATCCATCACTACCCACGAAAATAACATGCGGAAGTAGCTCAGTTGATTAGAGCATCAGCCTTCCAAGCTGAGGGTCGCGGGTTTGAGTCCCGTTTTCCGCTCTAAGAAAAAGACTCATTGCAATTTAATGCAGTGAGTCTTTTTTTAATGTTTTTAAGTAAATGCAGGTTTGAGGTCAGAGAAAAAAGGCATACATTTGTAAATGTCAAGAAGAAGGCTGATTGCTTTCATAGAAAAAATAGAATAATCTTAACTAACCATAAAAAATAGAACAAAAATGGATGAATTAACATGCAACGGTCTCGCTTACGGTAGTTTCTTGAAAGGTGATATTGACTCTGAAAGCGATTTCCGTATCGATGGTTCCGTCAATGGTAAAATCAAATGCAGAGGAAAGGTGATTATTGGAGAGAAAGGACGCGTTGTCGGAAATATAATCTGCTCGGAGGCAGATATATTCGGTGAATTGCAGGGAAACCTCACCGTGAGCGATACACTCTCTCTTAAATCAACGGCAAACGTAAAGGGTGATGTCAAAACGAAAGTCCTCATCATTGAACCTTCTGCTGTCTTTTGCGGAACATGCGACATGGGTGATCGCGTCTCTTCCGATGCGTCCGAGAGTTATGTGATTGGCGAAGATCAGTCTGAATAAATAGGACAAGACCCATAATCCACTTATTTAGTATGCGGAATCTGATTGTTTCTTTTCTTCTATGTTTCTTCGGATGCCTCCAAACAGCATCCGCAGCTCTCATTTTGTCGGATTCTGCTCGAATCAGCCTTCTGACTTGTTCCCCTGGCGAAGAATTGTATGCGCGCTTTGGACATAGCGCCTTGCGTGTGCAGGATCCGATGCTCCATCTGGATGTGGTTTTCAACTACGGAATGTTCAATTTCAATACCCCTGATTTCTACCCGAAGTTCATAGCGGGTGAAACGTACTATCAACTCGGTGTAGAGGATATGACTTCCTTTGTCGTGAACTATGTGAATACCGGACGTGGCATACAAGAAACAGATTTGAATCTTACAAAGACGGAACAGCAACGTTTGTTCAATGCTCTCATAGAGAACGCAAAGGAAGAAAATCGTACTTACCTCTATAATTTTGTGTTCGATAATTGCGCAACACGTCCGCGCGATATGATTGAAGCTGCTGTGGAAGGTGGCTATCTGAATTATCCGGAACGACAGAATTCTTCCTTGCTGAAGGTGGATGACAACGTTGAGAAAACATATCGCCAGCTCATAGGGGAATACGTTGGTGACGAGACATGGCTGAAGTTTGGTATTGATCTCCTCATCGGTACGAAAGCAGACAATCCAGTGCCGCAGCGCTACGTCATGTTTCTGCCGAATGAGTTGGAAGCCTCTCTTTCCGGTGCGACAAAGGCCGATGGACAACCACTGCGTCAGATGTCGGATGTTTTGCTTGAACAGAAAACAATACCGGATACCGAATCAGGTTGGTTGTCTCCTCTTCTCGTAAGTATTTGTTTTCTGTTGATCGTTTGTCTGCTGACCATTTTGTCCCCAGGCAAATTACTCGCTCTCGATTTCTTTTTGTTTCTTATTTCAGGATGTTTGGGACTATTATTGTTCTACCTGACTTTCTTTTCCTTACACCCTCTTGTGAAATGGAATCTCAATCTTCTATGGCTGAATCCATTCCATCTGCTCTTTGTGTTCTTGCTCCCTTTCAAAAAAGCACGTAAGATTCTTGCTTATTATCAACTGCTGATCGCAGTCTCTCTCGTCTTTACTATTTCCGGCTATCTGTATTTTCCCCAAGAATTTAATGTGGCATTTCTGCCTCTCATGCTGACTCTGTTTGTCCGGTCAATAGTTTTTGTTCGTTACCATCGTTCGTTTTCTCGATAATCCCGATAACAATACCTACGATTATTAATAAAAGAATGCGACTGAACGAAAAAAAAATGAATGGAACAAGTCGTCCGTCCGTTCTCTCTTCTCTTGTTTTCCTCTTTGTTTCCCTTTTTTTATTTTCATCGCTTTACGGACAGGATAGGAAAATACAGCGAACCAATCCTCGTCTTGTAGTCAACATGGTGATAGATGGTCTGCGGTCGGATTATATCTCCCTTTTCTGGAACGATTTTGGCAATGGTGGATTTCGTCGTCTCATAGGTGAGGGGACTTACTGCCGCAATATGCTTTTCCCTTATCGCAATGTCGGACGCTTCGCAGATTATGCCACTTTTACAACGGGTGCTCTACCTTCCGATCATGGCATCTGTGCCGATAGGTATTACGAGGGAGACAGACACCAAACCGTCTCCTGCCTGTTTGATTCGAAGGTTGAAGGTGTAGGTAGCGAACAGAAACTCTCTCCTGTCGGTCTGGAGTCAAGTACTCTCAGCGATGAATTGCGCCTTTCTACTCAGGGGAAAGGAAAAATCGTAACAGTAGCCATAGATGCAGAACCGGCTCTTATCCTCTCAGGACACTCTGGAAAGGTGGTCTGGATGAGCGAACAGACAGGTAAGTGGGCAACCAGTACATATTATTCAAATCTGCTGCCTTCATGGGCGGTAAAGTCAAATGGAGAAAACCAGTTAGGAACGTTTCTCGAGCAGGACTGGACCAATCTATATTCTCCTTCTTCATACCGCGCCCATTCTGCTCAGAAGTTCGAGACGTCTTTCTTTAATTATTCTTTTACTGACTTATTGCCACGTGAACAGATCCGGAGGTTCAAGTCTTCGCCCTACGCAAACGAGATGGTATGCGAATTGGCCACTCAGGCACTGCAAGATGAATATCTGGGCGTCGATGATGTGACGGATATGCTTAATCTTCAGTTGACTCTCCGCGTCTCGGATCTCCCTACGGCTGAAGGTGTGACGGCTGAAGTACAGGATATGTATCTGCGACTCGATGCACGACTCCAGGAACTTTTGAAGGATCTTGACGAATTATGTGGTGTGGGAGAGGTACTCTATGTAATCACCTCCCCTCAGGAACAATATGTTTCACCCGAGTACTTGAAAAATTATGGGATACCAAGCGGATATTTCGTCTCGGATCGCGCCCGCTCATTGCTCAGTACCTATCTTATGGCTACTTATGGACAGGCAGATTTTGTTCGTGGCTACTATCGGCAACAATTGTTTCTGGACCATCATGAAATTAGAGAAAAGGGGCTTGACTACGATTCTGTCTCAACGAAAGTGGCACATTTTATGGCTCGTTTCGAAGGTGTTCAGATGGCTTTCAGAAAAGAGGATATGGAACGGGTGACTAACGACGATAAGAGGGTTAGAATGGCCCGAAACTCGTTCTCGTGGGAGAAAAGCGGTGATATCTTGATTTATCTTAAACCAGGATGGGTAGAGGTAGAAAAAGAAACGGAGAAGGTGGGACTGTCATCACGAATCAATAATTATGCTCCTTTTATCCTCAGCGGATGGAATGTGCGTCGTCAAGTACTGAATCGCACGATATCAGCTTTGGATGTGGCCCCTACTGTGTCTGTGCTCCTTCATCTCCCCTTTACCAATGCCAATGAGGGAGCTCCGCTATATGAAGTGATTAAATAGTTTAAAGGATGGATGTAAGAATCGAACAAAGTTGGAAAAGGGAATTGCAGGAAGAGTTTGACAAGCCGTATTTCCAAGCCCTGACCGAGTTCGTCCGTTCCGAATATAGGACAACAACGGTTTATCCGCCTGGGAATCTGATTTTTAATGCATTTGAAAAATGTCCATTCGATAAGGTCAAATTGGTCATTATCGGACAGGACCCATATCATGAACCAGGACAGGCCGAAGGGCTCTGCTTCTCAGTTCGGGAAAACGTCCCGTTTCCTCCGTCTTTGCAGAATATTTTTAAGGAAATAGAGATGGAAACAGGAACGCCAATCCCAACTTCCGGCAGTTTGGAACGGTGGGCTACACAAGGTGTCTTGCTGCTGAATGCTACATTGACAGTGAGAGCCCATCAGGCAGGTTCTCACCAGGGGAAGGGTTGGGAACAGTTTACAGATGCTGTAATAAGCATCCTGAGCAGGAAGAAGGAACATCTCGTTTTTTTCCTTTGGGGAGCCTATGCACAGAAAAAAGGTGCTGTCATCGACCGCTCTCGACATTGTGTACTGCAGACAGCTCATCCGTCACCTCTCTCTGTCTATCGTGGGTTCTGGGGCTGTGACCATTTCATTAAGGCCAATGAATACCTCCGTACCAATGGATGTCAGGAAATCGTATGGTAGGACGTTGAATCAATCCTTGACGGCGGAAAGAAACTATCGACTGATAATCAATGGGAGATCCGATTGAAGTTCGTCCATAGAATGGTAGATAAGTTCGGCTCCGGCTTCCGATAGGTCATTGTCAGGAAGTGGTCCTGTATTGATGGCAATGGAAAAAATGCCCGCAGCTACAGCGGATTGTATGCCTAATGGAGCATTCTCAATAACGATGGCATCTGAAGCGGCAACATCAAGCATTTCCAGCCCTTTAAGGTATGGATCTGGGTATGGTTTCCCCTTTTCTACATTATAAGCGGTCACGATTTTTTTGGGATCGAAAATGCCAGGAAAAGTATTCTCAATTTTGTTGATGGTCGTTAACTCTCCTGAGCCGGTCACGACAGTGCTATGGATATTGTATCGCTGTAATTCTTGCAATAGGGCATAGGCTCCGGGCATGGGTTGCGCAGGAGGGAGAGTCTCAAATACACGACTTTTGGTGGCATAGATTTTATCTACGGTTTCTGAACTGCATTCTCCACCATACAACCGATGGTAGGCTTTCTGCACGGTATCCCAACCACGTGACCCTTCGTTGAGATAGACATCTCGTTCGGTAAACGGAATGCCGAAGTCATTCAAGGCTTTGACCCATGCCTTGGCATGCATGGGCATGCTGTCAAAAAGAACACCATCCATGTCAAATAGTGCTGCATGTATACTTAATTGGGAATAATGATGTCTTTCGGCAAAAAGCCTCTTTTTCTCTTGTATGTTCATCCGTTGTGGATAAAGAGTCTGACAAAAGTCGGGGATACCCTTTTTCCTAAGTGTATCCCCGGCTATCTGTGTGTGATTTGATACTTTTTAGGAAAGGCGTTTTTTAATGGCTTCGGTCTCCTTTTCATAACCCGGTTTCTCAAGCAGGGCAAACATGTTCTTCTTGTATGCTTCGACTCCTGGCTGGTCAAATGGGTTCACACCGAGAATATAACCCGAAATGCCACACGCTTTCTCAAAGAAATAAATCAACTCTCCAATGTAGAATTCGTTGAGCGATGGAATCTCAATTCGAAGGTTTGGAACGCCACCATCTACGTGCGCAAGCTGAGTACCCAGTTCTGCCATTTTATTGACCTCATCTACGCGTTTGCCTGCAAGAAAGTTCAAGCCGTCAAGATTCTCATCATCGTGTGGGAAGATGACTTTCTTCTCTGGCGTCGCTACGGAGATGACGGTCTCGAAAATGATGCGCTCTCCCTCCTGAATCCACTGACCCATCGAGTGCAGGTCGGTGGTGAAGTCCACGGATGCAGGATAGATGCCCTTCCCTTCTTTTCCTTCACTCTCACCATAGAGCTGCTTCCACCATTCTGCAAGGTAATGGAGTTTTGGATGGAAGTTAACTAAAATCTCTATCTTTTTTCCTCTGCGGTAAAGTTCATTGCGCGTAGCTGCATATATGGCGGCAAGATTCTGGTCAAACGAAATGTCCTTGCCACAATTCTTTTCCATCTCAACGGCCCCCGAAATCAGCTGACGGATGTCGAATCCGGCAACAGCAATAGGTAGGAGACCTACCGGTGTCAGAACAGAGAAACGACCGCCTACATTGTCAGGAATGACGAATGTCTTGTAGCCTTCTTGTGTCGAAAGCTGACGCAAAGCTCCCTTGGCTTTGTCCGTGATCGCTACAATGCGCTTCGAGGCCTCCGCTTTGCCTTCCTGCTGCTCAAGTTGGGTCTTCAACAGACGGAAGGTAAGTGCAGTCTCTGTCGTTGTACCAGACTTCGAGATGTTGATGATGCCGAATCGGCGGTTACGAAGCAACTCGGTAAGCTCGGCAAGGTAGTCTTCGCTGATGTTGTTGCCAGCAAACAGTATGACAGGACTGTCTCCCTTCTTGAGCCAAGAAAAGGAGTCGGAAAGAGCTTCAATGACAGCCTTTGCTCCAAGGTAACTGCCTCCGATACCCGCTACGACAACTGCATCACACGTACTACGCAACTGACGGGCAGTTTCTTCGATGTCTTGTATCATCTCCTCCGTGATGCTGGATGGGAGATGAAGCCAACCGAGAAAGTCGTTGCCCTTTCCCGTACCGTCTTCAAGGGCAACAGAAGCCTGGGCAACAGCCTTTGAGTATGCGTCAATATCGCTTTTTGAGACAAAGTCTAACGCTTTGTCAATCGAGAGTTGCATGTTTTTCATTGGTCTTATGTTTTAAGGTTTGTTTATGATATTATCGAAGTTTAGTCGCCAATTCACGCATTTCAATGGTAGGCGAGATATGGTGATAGAGAATGTTATAGACAGCATCACAGATAGGTAAATCCACATGGTATTTGTCGTTGATTTCATGCACACACTTGGCGGCATAATATCCCTCGGCAATCATCTCCATCTCCATCTGAGCAGCTTTTACGGAATACCCACTGCCAATCATCGTGCCGAAAAGATGATTGCGCGAGAATTTAGAATACGCAGTCACTATAAGGTCTCCCAGATAGGCGGACTCATCCATGTTGCGCTGCTGGGGATAGACTGCAGTAGCAAATCGTACCATCTCTTGAATGGCATTGGCAACTAGTACGGCTTGAAAGTTATCTCCGTATTTTAGACCATGAGAGATGCCAGCGGCAATGGCGAAGATGTTTTTCATGACGGAGCCGATCTCAACTCCACTGAGGTCATCGGTCTGATGTGCAACGATGAAGTGGGAGTTGAACAGACGACAGAGTTGCTTCCCCCGTTCTCGATCTTTGCAGGCAAGGGTGAGGTAGGAGAGACGCTCCATCGCAATTTCTTCAGCATGGCACGGACCTGCTAACACAGCCATATTTTCTTCCGGTACACCATAGAACGAGTGGAAGAAGTCTGTCATGATCATGTTCTCATCTGGTACAATGCCTTTGATTGCCGTGATGACGAACTTATCATGGATAGGCTTCTTGAGTTTTTTTAGGTGGTTTTTCAAAAACGGAGATGGCATGGCGAATACCAAGGTGTCGGCCTTCTGAACAACTTGATTGATGAGGTGCGTGAAATGTATACGTGACGTGTCAAATTTTAATCCTGTAAGATAGGAGGGATTACGGCTCTGACGCTTGAATTCTTGTATCTGTTCCTTGCGTCGCATGTACCAGTATATCTCGTCTTGGTTGGCCAAAAGCATCTTGGCAATGGCGGTAGCAAAACTGCCACCTCCCATGACGGCTATTTTTCCGGGAAAATTCATTTGGTTTCGTTTTTAATCTCGAGGGGAGTGAGGATGGGAGGAAGGATGAAGCAAATATACTAATAAAATGGCAGGTGAAGGAGACGAAATCTGCAAAATGATGGGAGTAATATCAGTTGATGCAAAAAAAAGGGATGCATGACATCCCTTTTCTATTGAATGATTATACTTTTCTGTTTTATGACGCTTGCTCAGTCCACGATGCAATAGATTCCTTGGATGGATTCTGTAATCCGAGCTTGTTCTTTTTGTTATACCCGCAGAGATCTTGAAAGAGTTTGTTCGGATTCAATCCTTGTAGTTTGACAACTTTGTCGTATCCAAGTTTCTGAAGTGGCTCTACCCACTCTTCTGGGACACCGATGGCTGTGTATTTCTCTACACCGTCCTTCTGGGGTTTTACCTCTGGCTTCATCTGAGGGAATAACAAAACCTCTTGAATGGTGGATTGACCGGTCATCAGCATGACCAAACGGTCCATGCCCATTCCCATACCAGAGGTTGGAGGCATTCCGTATTCCAATGCACGGACAAAGTCATGGTCAATAAGCATGGCTTCATCGTCACCCTTGTCTGCAAGTTTCATCTGCTCAACAAAACGATCGTACTGGTCAATAGGATCGTTCAATTCCGAGTAGGCATTGCAGAGTTCCTTGCCGTTTACCATCAGTTCAAAGCGCTCTGTAAGCTCTGGATTATGACGGTGACGCTTACACAAAGGGGACATTTCTATCGGATAGTCGGTGATGAAAGTCGGCTGAATGTAATTACCTTCACAGAACTCTCCGAAAATTTCGTCAATGAGCTTGCCCTTACCCATGGTCTCGTCCACTTCAAGGTGGAGCTCTTGACAGATCTGACGTATCTCATCTTCTCCCTTATCTGTGAGATCCTTGCCCGTGAATTCCTTAATGCTTTCCAGCATGGTCACGCGGCGGAACGGAGCCTTGAAGGAAATGACGTTGTCTCCAACTTTTACTTCTGTAGTGCCATTCACGTCAAGGCAGATCTTTTGTAATAGGTTCTCTGTGAACGTCATCATCCACTCATAGTCCTTGTAGGATACATAGATTTCCATGCACGTAAACTCTGGATTGTGCGTGCGGTCCATGCCTTCGTTGCGGAAGTTCTTACCTATCTCGAATACTCCCTCGAACCCACCGACAATCAGACGTTTGAGGTAGAGCTCGGTGGCAATGCGCATGTACATGTCAATGTTCAGCGCATTGAAGTGGGTGGTGAACGGACGGGCAGAGGCTCCGCCTGGGATGCTTTGGAGTGTCGGTGTTTCTACCTCTGTATAGCCGAATGAAGCAAAGTAGGCTCGCAAAGAGGAAAATACTTTTGCTCGCTTTTCGAATATCTGTTTTACACCATCATTGACAACCAAGTCAACATAGCGCTGGCGATAACGAAGTTCGGGATCATCAAAACGGTCGTAGGCAACACCGTCTTTGTATTTGACAATCGGTAACGGACGCAACGATTTGCTCAATAATCTCAGTCTCTGGGCATGAACTGAAATCTCACCCGTCTGGGTGCGGAATACAAACCCTTCAATACCGATGAAGTCTCCAATGTCCAGCAACTTCTTGAATACGGTATTGTACATCTCAGGTTGTTCTTCTGTGTTGATGTCATCTCGGGAAACGTATACCTGAATCCGCCCTCTTGAATCTTGTAATTCGATGAATGAGGCCTTGCCCATGATACGACGCGACATGATGCGTCCGGCGATGACAACCTGACGCTGCGGAGCAGCGTCTTCAAAATGGGTGCGTATCTCGTCAGAGTAGGCATCTACAGGGTAGAGGTCGGCTGGATAGGGGTTGATACCCATTCGTCGCAACTGCTCAAGCGAGTTGCGACGCATGATTTCCTGTTCGGAGAGTTGTATGTCCATTGTGTTCTGTGGTTTTGTCTTTGTTGCAGTTGCGGCGCAAAGATAATAAAAAAGCTCGTTCTTTCCGTCTTCGTAGTTGCTTCGTATGGTTCAGATAAACCTTTAGATTAAGATTAAGAATATAATTGCTGTCCTACAAATTGGACGGGAGGTTATTTCTTTTGTTTGTGATTCTATGTCTGCGTCATGAAAAAGTGCTACTTTTGCTTGAATTTTATCAGCAATCCCTTGCCTGTATGGATGGTAAGGAGTTCAGAATGTAAAATAACAAGGAGGAAAAGAAATGAAAAGAAAGCATGTTTTTCTGTGGTTTATAGTGTTATTTGTCTGCGTCTTTGCAGAGACAAGTGCTCAGGTTTTCCCGGATTTCTCGTCAGCAGTGGAAAAGGCGTCTGGGGCTGTTGTTCATGTGAAGACCAAGGCGGAAGCTCCGCAACAGGATTTGTTCGGGGGATTCGGATTCGACGACCCTTTCTTCCAGTATTTCTTCGGACAGCCAAGAGAACAGCAAAAACGACGCCAGAGCCGGCCGGTCTTGGCGAGTGGTAGTGGCGTAATCGTCTCTTCCGACGGCTATATTGCCACCAATAATCATGTTGTCGAAGCAGCCGAGGAAATTGAAGTCGTGTTGAACGATAAACGGACTTTTCCCGCTCGTATCATAGGAAGAGATCCCAATACTGACCTTGCACTTCTCAAAATCGATGCAGATGCTTTGCCAGCGATTGTCTTCGGAAGCTCGGATGAGCTCAAAGTGGGCGAATGGGTCCTCGCAATCGGCAATCCTTTCAATTTGACCTCAACGGTCACTGCTGGTATTGTGAGCAGCAAGGCCCGCAATATCAATATCCTTTCCGGAGATATGAAAATCGAGTCATTTATCCAGACAGATGCGGCTGTCAATCCAGGTAATAGCGGAGGTGCTTTGGTAAATACTCGAGGCGAATTGGTGGGTATTAATACCGCAATTGCGACGCAGACAGGCTCCTATGCAGGATATAGTTTCGCAATCCCAACCACCATCGTACGCAAGGTAATTGATGATCTTAGACAGTACGGCACCGTCCAACGTGCCGTTCTCGGTGTGACCATTTCAGACATATCCGATACGCTTGCCAAGGAGAAAAAACTGCAGGTGATGGAAGGTGCTTATGTGCATAGTGTCGCACAGGACGGAGCTGCTGCAGCTGCGGGTATTAAGGAAGGTGATGTGATTACTGGCATCGATGGCAGGTCTGTCGGATCGGTGAGCGAACTGCAGGAACAGATAGCAACACATGCACCGGGTGATAAGGTGAACATCAGTGTACTTCGTTCCAATAAACCGATCTCCATGGATATCGAACTGAAAAATCTGCACGGCAACGTCGACGTGCTTACTACTAGTACTTTGGACCAACTTGGTGCATCTCTCGAGGAAATCAGCGAAAAGGAGGCTCGGACTCTCAAACTCTCCGGTGGAGTCCGCGTGGCAAAGGTTAAAAAAGGAGGACGATTCGAAAAAGCCGGCATCCGTGAAGGATTTGTTATCCGTCGAATCAACAATGCTTCAGTCCAACATGTGGATGACGTGAAGAAGGAAGTGGAACGACTCGCTGTTTCATCTGCAGATAACGCTCTCTTTATCTCTGGTACTTATCCTGATGGTCGACAAGCTTATTATGCTGTAGATATGGGTCAGTAGATAGCAGAGATAGACGTTACTCATTCAATCATTAAATTTCCGCTGGGAACAGGAACCCCGGCGGGAATTTTTTTTGTCACCTAATGATACCAAATGTTTTGAAAGAGTGCTTTTAAGTGATGATTGTCCCTCAATTTTCTATTTACAAGTATTTTTAACATTCGTTTTTTTTTGGGGGGGGGATTTGTTCACGTATTATTGCACATAATTGCGCGTGTTCTTTTCATAAGAATAATATCATACATACAAGTTTTCTTTATTTCCACGGGGTGAAAATGAAAAGAACACATTAGAGATGGAGTGTTCGTCGTGTGAATGAAAAGGATTTGAGGATATCTTGATAGTAATAACGGCTCTTCCTGAACTGAAACCAAAAAATGTAATAATGGAAAACATGATAAACTTATCATGTTTTCTTGTTTTTATTGTCCTTTTGCTAAAAAAAAGGATAAAAAAACAACGAAATGTCTTGTTGATTTTTATACCTTTGATGATGCATGGATGATAGTCATTCTTAGAGATATGCATGTTGTCTGTATATAAAAACTCAAGGTCTATGAAGCTTATTGACAGAAAGTTACTTGCGAATGTCGGAAAAGGAATGCGCCAGCTTTTGTCTGCATTGGTTTTGCTGACGCTGAGTGAACCGCTCTCTGCTCAGGATAATTATACGTATCATATGTACGGAGAACCGATTTTTACGGAAACATTTGGACAGGGAGTTGGTATCTGGGATTCGTTTGAGGCTGCCGGCATCAGCACCCTCGCAAAGAAAGGCATCTATGTGGGCTACGGTGATTATCAACTGCAACACCCGAACGACCGGGACAATAATTACATGAACCCGAACGGATATCCGTACTATCCTGCACCGAACTATGACGTTTTGGCGGATTTCGACTATCGGGATTTTACAATTACGAACGAACTGAATAACCTGCGTGGGGCATACGGAAACCACAAGACATGGGTGTTGGCAAATTTCCGCGATCATACTGGCGACAAGAATGGACGTATGTTCGTGGCAGATGGAGCATCAATCCCTGGAGTTGTGTTCGAACGGCGAGTGACGGAGTTGTGCAAGAACGCAGACTTCGAGTTCTCCGCTTGGGTATCACATTTTACATACAACGTACAGTCTCCAGGCGAGTTTCAACTCGAGGTTTGGACGAAGAATCCAGAGCTCGGACTGAAGGAGGAATTTGAGGGGAAAAGTGAGTCGGAGCAGGTACGGTTCATGCGTAATATTGCCATTGGAACTCGTGTGAAGAGTGGAGATGGAGGAACAGCGGAACTTCTGGCGAAGAAGTTCATGCAACCTAATACGTATTTCCCGATTGGAAAGGATACCACACTTCATGCCAATGACGACATGTATGTCTATGAGTATTCTGCTGGTGAGTGTGTCCCCTACAAGGTGTTTTATGCCGACCCGTCACAAGGGGGCGACGGATCGTTCTACTGCCAAGGACCGGACGGAACTCTCTATCATGCGAACCATGATCGTACTCCGGCAACAAATACATCAGGATCTGCAAGAGGCGGAACTTATTATGACGCAGCAGGGAATGCCGTTCGCGTGAATGGCTATGCAATGCCCTATTATCAGACTCACGAGTATTTTACGAAAGGTGCCTTGGTCTCATCCCTATCTCTGAATCCTACCGGAATGGTGACTTCAGGAGGATGGGTCCTATACCGCGAAGGAGGAGGTACGTTTGTATATCATGATGAGAGTAATGGAAAGTGGTACCGATGGGACGGTGAACTCTCATATGCAACCATGGTGAATCAGTCACGAACTGATGCGACACAATACCGATGCCTGCGCTTTGGTGCAACGGAATACTCGGTGAATAATGCAGTGAATTATGTGTCAGAGTATGGTGGTGGATATAATTTCTCTCAGTCGATAACCTCTCTGTACCGCATCCTTGATATTGGAGACGAGGCAATTTTCGCCGCACGCATGACGGACGGAAAGGTTATCTATTTCAAGACAACAGATTTCGGTGATATCAACTACTCATCTACGCGCTACAGAGGTTATAATTATCGCTACAATTTCCGAAATCTCTCAACGGCTTATCAGGTACAGCCTTCGGTGACGGAGACAAATATTACGGAATTACAGAATTTTGGTACAGTACCGGGACTGACATCTTCCTTCGACTATCATGCCGATGCAATGATTCAACGACACTGGGAACAGGTGGTCGGACATTTCCGCCTGACAACTCAGGATAACGTGTATCTCGTGTTTCGCAATTTCCGCCCGGATAAGAATGGTAACGATTTCTGCGTGGACGATATCCAGTTCCGACCGTTTGCCGCTTTTTCTCTGGATATCGAGTTGTCTCCTTCTTCTGAATACACTGCTTGCCGCTACGGATTCGTGACAATGAGAACGGTAGTACAAGCCGTGGAGGAAGAGTTGGAATTGCTGGGCGAGGATGTTCGTGACTATGGATTCTATTTCGAAGGATGGGATGGAAGCGATTGGATTACACTGAATTCCAAACCAATTCAGATCCAATCTATTACGGATCCTATCGAGATTAATCTGCCTCTGTCGGAGTATTATCTGTACGAGAAAATCCGAACAGTCATCCGTGCCGTCTCAAACTTGAATGGAAAGTGCATGGCCATCAGTTCCGATGAGTATCCCCGACACGATTTTCTGAATGCACCGTTGTTTGTGCTGAAAGGAGATGATATCTGCATCGAGGAGGGAGATTCGGAATCGAATCCGCATCAAGGACATTTTACTTTTACAAATACACATTCACGTGCAAAGACAGAGGCTTGGCGCGCAAAGGGAATTCTAAGCGATGGTACTGTGGTAGATATCATGCCGCGAACAGCAAATGACTGCCCGCCTTCACCTTAGCAAGGAATACCTTCTCTCTCTTTCACGGAGCCTCCCCTCAAGACCTAAAAGAAAAAATGTTTCGGACCCGATAGATGGAATAGTTCTAAACGAATAGATTCATGAAACGCATACTATACATACTCCTGCTGCTCTTTTCTGCCTTCGTATCTCTCGGAGCAGCTTCGTTCTACCCTCGCAATGTGCGACTGGTTCCAATCTCAACAAGTGCCGTTGTAGTTTCATGGGATACTCCAGAGTTGTTTCCGGCAAGCGACTATGTGAAGTACGCAGTGGATATTACCTATAGTGACCGCTCAGGACTGCTACGTACGGATTCACTCTCCTTGTCGCAATATACCGATACGATATTCGGACTGAACCCCAATGAATTGGTCTGTGTCGATGTGAGTACTGTCTGGATTAACGACGACGAGGAGACCGTCGCAGCGAAGCTGCCGAATACGACGTGTGCTCGGTCAATGGCTGAGGCTTTCCGTATCTATGTCAAGGTCGTGGATGATCGTACGATGGCGCTGTTGCCAGACGCAAGTCCGACCTGGGTCTCTCAGTATAACACCGCATTGGCTCATGATGCGACTATCTCCGTTGGTGCTACGGAGGCAGTACATCTTACTGCACATACAAATTATGCGGAAGGAAGCGAGGAATTGCGATCAAACGATTTCCTTCGCTGGATCGTGAACGGAGAGATCCGGCAGGGACGGTCCATTACAATAGAACCGGACGCTTCAGGAGAGGATATCTACGTGTATGCAACGTTTGGAGAGGTGAACGGTGCAGATGCTATTTCACCGGAGTTTCACGAACACGTGGGAAGTCGCGTATGCAACAATATGATTGTGGACGTAAATACGTCTGTGATGCTACATTCCGACGAACGTCTCTACTATAAGACGGTGACGGGTTCTCCGCAGGCTTTGGATCTCGCTCCGCTAGCAGCGGCGCGTGCCAAGCTGATGCAGCATTTTAAAGTGTGGGTAGACCGTAACGGGACAGGAGACTACACGGAAGTGACAGATGAGGTGATTTATCATCCCTCATGTGCCATATCCTCAACAGATGTGAGCGTGAGTTTCTATGGCGACGAAGGGGATGCTATGCTCTATGGCGCACAGTACCGGGTGGAGTACACCGAACGGATAGATGGAGAGTATCTTTGCGACGTCTATGGAAACCCGATTGGTTCTTGGTCGTGCTATTTTATGACAGCACCAATGGCAACGCGACTGATTCGCATGACGGATAGGTTTGAGAATACGTATCTGAACGGAGATTGGCAGATTATGGGTAGCAACTGGTCCACGGGAGAGAATACGGAAGTGACGGTCGAGAAGACTTTCTGTATCGTGAATGATGGTACAGATGATTTGGTCATCAATAGCATGACTCTGGATGATGACCATTATAGTTTTGTGCGTACCATACGTAAACATTTCAATGCATCGACAGGTACGTATGAGACTCATACCATGACTCCTGGAGGCTCAGTGACAGTAAGTAGTCTGAATTCCATAGCACGTAGCTTGCAGAATGTACAGGTGGCTATACCAGACACAGTGGAGGTGACGATACGGGCAACAATTCCATTTTCGGGTGCTAATGGATGGACAGAGTGTTTGTGGACCGTATGGTCGGACGATAATAATTCGAACAATCCGTTCGAATTGACTCTTACGGCATATGCGGGCAGAATGCAACTGCCGTTTACATATAAGGCGGACGGACCGACGCGTTTCGAGAATGGAATTGAGACGAATTTCGGCAGTGTGGGCGACGTACCTCCCTGCATGACAATCGGCGGACGGGCACCTGTGGAGGGTGTGAACTATTTTCAGGAATATACGGCCTACGGGAGCGAGGGCGGATGTGTTGGCAACAAGCGCCCGGCATTGCGCATAGGTGGTACGAATCAGACTCGACTCGAACTGTCTATTCCAGAGGGAATAGGCGGAATGACGTTGCAATGGAGTGCCAACGGATATCGACGGGTAAGGGTTACCGATGCAGATGGAAATGAGTATGTTCATACCGAGATAGAGAAGGGAACGGAGTGCCACAGGACCGAAGTGGTCATCAATAACTGCAACAAGACAAATAGAGTAATCTATGTCTATTTCGAGGGTAGCGACGACGAGATGCTTACGACGCTGAGTGGAATGGCTCTCACTCCCTGCGACCCGGAACTCAAGTCAAGTGCATGCGACATCAGCGACTTTGTCGTTGTGGACGCATCAGGAAACGAAGTGCCAGGTCAGGATGTGCGTATCTACGATGGCTTGATATTCGTACGATTGCCGGATGGACAATGCAACCCATCAACGCTGAGAGCGCGGATTGCTACGTCTCCTGGTAGTACGACCGAACCGGCACGACGGAGTGGCATAGTGACCAATACAATCACACGCCACACGTCTGAACTCGTGGATGAGACATTGGTGGATTACGTGAGATCAAGTTATTTTGAATACAAGGTGACTGCCCAGAATAGCGAGACGCAGAAAACGTATAGGGCGTATGTGGAATGCCCGCAGAATACATCCGCAAGCTGCTATGAGGATGAGGCAGGGTTTAGTATCGATATGGCTGGCGAGGATCGTACATTACGCATTGTCGAGGTAGAGAACGAACATTGCCGCTTGCCGGTAACAGGCAAGGGAAGCGAACGGACTATTCATCTGCTTTCGGACGAGGATGCTCCGGAAGATGGAGAATACGAGATAATAGGGCCGAAGATGGTTTGTATTGGTTCGACAGCAGAATATATGTTGAAGAATCCACCAGCAAGCAATAAGCCGTTCTACCGCTGGATGATAGCATCGACCGTTGCCGATAATCTCGATGAGAATTTCACTATCGTCGGAGGAAAGGATACCATTGTCAATGGTCAGGCAATGCAGGTGTACTATGGAAAGACACTGAAACTGAAAGCACCAAGCAAGGTGGGCGAGGGAGAACTGAAACTGCGTATCAAGATGCATTTGGATTTTGAGGATCTGCAGTGTGCTTCGCTCACGGGCGAAGCACGGGCAAATATTCAGGCAACAAAGGAAACGCCGACACCCGTCCCTGCTGTTACGGCAGGATGTGTGGGCGAGGATGGTCGACTCTTGGTGAACATTGTCCCTCCGACAGGCGACGGCGTGGTGGAGGCAACATCGTACAACTGGAATTTCTATGAGGTCAATGCAACGAATACATGGGTAAGAGACCTGAATGATAAGGTGGAGTACATTACCGGACGGCCAGGATCTGTCTATCTGAATGTAGGTGACGGTTTCCCCGTAGTACGTTGTATCGTAGGTGTTCAGAACGGATGCGGAATGGGACCGGAATCAGCGGAGATGCCCGTGCGTTACCATGCTTTCGAAACTGAATGGCTGGGTGGCGTGGACGATAACTGGAACAATGATTTCAATTGGACTCGGCACGTGCCGGCTGCTTGCACAAACGTAATTATACGAGACGTGCAGGATACTCTCTCGAGAATGGCTGGCGACGGAGGAGGAAAGATTACTGTGGGTGATCAGTCCAAGGTGGACTACGATACGGATGAGGGAGCATATTTCCCGAAAGCAAAGTTCTATCCGAATATTCACACCGAACGTGGCGAAGATGGAGTGTGTCACTATATCACGTTCCGACCAGGCGGAGGAGTGAAGAATATTCATGCCTTGACTTATGTGCGTGCGTTTGTGCAGACTCAACTGCATCGCGACCAGTGGTACACCATGACTGCACCTTTGAAGGATATGTATTCCGGAGACTTTTATTTCAATGGTGCGCCGGAGACGAAGATGCACTGGTATAATGGATATGAACGTAACGGATTCCTCTATGGCGCATGGGGGAAAGCCTTTACCTCTCTCTCGGAACCTCTTGAGGCTGGGATGGGGTTTGTCACAGCTGTTAGCAGTGATGGGTGGGACTATCCTCGACGCATCAAACAGACTGAGGATAAACTGATCACGTTCCCTAGAATGAATTCTGATAGTAGCCTTATACGCACGGTATTCCCGTATGATGGTCAGATGACAGGACTCGTATTTACGAAGATGCCTCAGGCTCTGAATAAGACGGAGAGAGCATACCGATTCCGTGCCGAAAATGACAATAATGTAATCCCGGCAAGTATCACTCGTACCGTCTACCCAGGTCTCAATCTGATTGGTAATCCGTTGATGTGCCATCTCAATGTGGCCCGCTTCCTTGATACCAATCGCGATAAGATTCGGTCTTCATATATCAAAATGTGGAACGGCCTGACCTATGATACCTACGTCGTACCAGGACGTGTTTGGACGAACGGAAAGGTCGGCACTGCCCTTGTGGCTCCGATGCAGAGTTTCTTTGTCTATAACCCAACCAATACAGCACAGACGGTGACGTTCGATGTCAATAATCATTTTGTTATGGACGAGTACGGCTACAACGAACTGCGACACACAACCGATGTCGAACGCCTTTCGGTGACGTTCGACGATGGACAGCAACGGACCTACGCTTTGATTGCCCGTACGGATACGACGTTGAATGTTTATGAAGAGAATTATGATGTGTACCGTTTGTTCTCATCCGAGAGTAAGGGAACTGAAGGATATGTCTTGGCGGATGGAATGCGACTGGATGTCTCTCTGTTCGGTAGCGCACCGTATATTGCACCTCTGGGTTTGAAACGTCCCGAGAATGGCTCGGAGAAAACGGTACATCTGAAGTTTGACGGTGCTGAGAGTTTTCCGGATTACGAGGTATTTCTGATTAATGCACGGACAGGAGAGGAACTGAACCTGAAGGAGGAGACTCACTATGACTATATTCCACAAGATAGTATTGATGAGGGATCACTGCGCATAGAGTTCCGACAGGAGAACTCTACACCTACTTCGGTGTCGGAAATGGACGGATTGGACGGCATCGTACAGATTTTTAGCCCTGCAAGACAGACATTGCGCGTGCTTAGCTCTGATGACAATCCAATTCTCAAGGTGACGGTCTACGATATGAATGGACGAACCCTCTGCGAGGAAGCTTGCTCTACACAGACATGGATGAAGGACCTGCACTTGAATCAGTATGTTGAGAAGGTCGTCGTTCGGGCAGTTACTCTCCATGGGGTCATGAGCAGAACTTTGATTATGCAGTAATGGAAATAGAAAGTGAAAAACTATAAACAGAACGGATGAGAATCTGGCAGTACATAGCATGGACGGTAGCGCTCTTGGTTATTTCTCCGTTTGTCAATGCCGTGGACTTTCCTGTGTCGGGACTGCAGTTTGAGGACGAATTGGAACTGGGATGGGAGATGGATTATCTCACCGAACGATCCGATGCCGACAATGACGGACTCTCCGAGGACGATAATACGGTCGTATTGCTGGGGCAGCAGGTGGAGAGCCCAGCGATCACCGATCCGGGGTCCTACGACCCCGACTTCGTGGATCTCTATCCTGGTTATGGCTATTCACTGCTTTGGGATGATGGAAGGTACTATCGTGCCGATGACACACTCTATGTGGAAGTGGACGGCGTACGTACGTATGCCTACCTTAGTACCTATGGTATCGATGAAGAAAAAGGGACAATCATGGCTCCTCCTGGCTACTATCTGATCGTAGATAAAGATCGTAAAATTATGGGACAACCTGTAGTTCACTATGATGGCACATCCTACAACTTGGGTATGGCTCGGCAGTACGTAAGGGCTCCGCTTGATAATGGTGAACCATTTCTGCTACTGCTGCCACTCTTCTACCTGCTTTGGAAAAGGAGGGAACGAAGGCTGTGTGAGGAATCTGATATAGATTCTGTTTCGTGAAATTTAAACACAAAACAGAAACATTGGATTTCCAAATCCGCCTTCTACAATACTTTATAAGAATAGTTATTGAGTCATTAAACCCGTAGAATGGTCATAAGTTACTTTTTGTGTTTCTTTATATGCCGATGCAGTCGCCGACTCTAATATAACTGGCTGCTGTTGTCTCTGTGTCGGCTTCCCATGTTCCTTGCCGACCCAATCATTTTTTTAGAGATGAAAAAAGATGATGAAGCTTTCTGATAGCAGAACTTGTTAAGATACTCATCCGACGTCTAACGGCAAAAATAATCATTTCCCATAAGGGCATGATGCTTCTCATCTCTTTATAAATACTGTCATAGAACACGCGATCTTTACAGTGAAGCACATGAGCTTCGTGACGCACTCGGCGGTACTTGTGATAAGTATCATACCGCAATTCCCTCAGCGTTGGTTTGCTAAATTTAACCATCATTAATCTGTAAATCCTGCAAGCAGCAAAAACGCTGTCGGATAGCCAGGGAGAGAATGTTCCTGTAGTCGTAGATATATGACTTAAACTAAATGGATTCAACTGATAAAGATAGACCATATAATCAGTCACGGCAATGCTGCCTGTAGCACATAAAAAATATTGAGCTGTAAATAGGTGGTCTTCACAAACCTTGATCGACGTATCAAATCGTAGATGATTCTCTTCTATAATACTTCGACGAAACATCTTATTCCAAAGCGTGAGTCCACCCTTCGTAAATGTAGCACGAAGAAAATTATCGGGATCTGCAATATGCGGAAACGAGCAAACTTCTCCATCGCAATTGTAAAATGTTCCAACAGCAACATCTGTTCCTTTATTCATCAGTTTAGCCAACTTGCTGAGAGACTGAGGCATGAGGCTGTCGTCGCTGTCGACAAAGAATATGAAGTCACCTTCGGCCGCATCGAGACCTGCATTGCGCGCACTGCTGACACCACCATTTTCTTTTTCAATCAATCGATATTTTCTGTGAGCAGATGAGACCTCGCCACTGCAAAATTGCTTCAATACATCCAATGTGTCATCAATAGAACCATCGTTGACAAAAATTACTTCAAAGTTTTCGTAATCCTGCTTTT
Organism: Bacteroidales bacterium UBA4363; assembly: GCA_002393965.1. GTDB lineage: Bacteria > Bacteroidota > Bacteroidia > Bacteroidales > Paludibacteraceae > UBA4363. The sequence goes on from DGSL01000022.1 coordinate 38,561, forward strand.
TTATACTATCGAACAATGGCTGAATCAGTCTTCCTACATTAAAGCATGGAACGATAACAGAAATTTTTTTTGACTCATTTTTCCTGACGTTGCTATTCATAGGTCTAATATCTTTACTGCCAAGCAGACTCCCTATGAATGGTTTTGTTTCTTGAAAAAGAGATTTACTATATAAAATGAAGACGTGGGAATCTACTTTTGCTCGTCCCACGTTCTGAGGCTCTGGCATCGCCTGTTTATCGAAACGAGCAACGCCGAAACCCACGCCGATATGTAAATATCCACCACCAATTGCCTCGTGTCCCCCAGAGAGGACTTTAGCAATGATGGTATAGGAATACTACATACACATGGGCGCCATTGTTGCTTTTATGTTTGATAAACGTTTTTTTAGGAACTGCCAGATTCCAGAACGTCAAACACAAAGCGTCAAAGTACGCCTTTATATATTAAATAGACACTCATCCATCTACCTCCACTTCTTGGCTTCAGTATTGTTCTGAGTGCAATCACAAAAGTAAGAAAAAAACGAGTAAGTAACGATAAAAATAATTCGGAATGAAATTGAGAATCAAACCGCTATTGATGAAATAATTCCACTCAAACAGGAACTCGTCAAATTAGGATGTCTTCTGAGGTATGGTTAGGCTGTTTCTCTTGACGGAATTCAAATCCAGCGTGTAGAATTTGCTTCTATGTTCCACTGTCTTACGATAGCAGTGGTTTCTTCAAACATTCCGTTCAATTGTATTACATTGATATTGAGTGTGATATTAAATAATCCCCAAAGACTGGAACTGATGCTTGTGGCTAAAAAAACAATGGACGGAAGCCGTTGCATCCTATATCATCTCTGAACTATTCATGCGAAGGCTTATGTTTGAAGCAACAGAAGCGATTGTAAAGGTGAACAATAAATGATAGGGGGGAAGAGTCAAATATTCATCTCTCCCTTCTCTCATAGGATGAAACGAGTATGGATCAGTCAATACGTTGTATGTGAGCTCCGAGTGCCCGCAGACGATGGTCAATATGCTCGTATCCTCGATCTATTTGTCCGATGTTCTCAATCGTGCTGATACCTTCAGCGGAGAGGGCAGCAATGAGAAGGGCAATGCCGGCACGTATGTCAGGTGATGAGAGACGTGCACCTCGCAGATGGAACTGTTCGCCAAGTCCGATAACTGTCGCACGGTGTGGATCGCAGAGGATAATCTGTGCACCCATGTCAATGAGCTTATCTACGAAGAAAAGACGACTCTCGAACATTTTCTGATGAATCAGAACGGAACCCTTTGCTTTGGTTGCAACGACTAAGAGTACACTGAGAAGGTCTGGCGTTAGACCTGGCCATGGAGCGTCTGCAAGGGTGAGAATGGATCCGTCCATGTACGATTCTATAGTGTAGCTTTCCTGTGCCGGAATGAGCAGGTCATCGTCTTCGTGCTGTATCTGAATGCCAAGACGGCGGAAAGCCTGTGGAATGATGCCGAGGTGCTGCACTCCCGCATTGCGTATGCGAAGCTTCGATCCCGTCATGGCTGCAAGACCGATGAACGAGCCGACTTCAATCATGTCAGGCAGGATTCTGTGCTCGCTACATCCGTGCAGGGATGTGACTCCTTCTATGGTGAGTAGGTTGGAACCAATACCGGATATTCGTGCGCCCATGTTGTTGAGTAGCTTGCAGAGCTGTTGTATATACGGTTCACAAGCAGCATTGTAGATGGTGGTGGTGCCCCGGGCAAGTACGGCGGTCATAAGGATATTGGCAGTACCGGTCACCGAGGCTTCGTCAAGGAGCATGTAGCACCCCTGGAGCTGCTCCGCATGAATCTCATAGCGTTGCTGCTCCGCATTGTAACTATAATCGGCTCCTAGGCGTCCGATTCCTTCGAAGTGAGTGTCAAGCCTGCGACGACCTATCTTGTCTCCTCCTGGTTTAGGCACAACGGCTCTTCCAAAACGTGCAACAAGAGGTCCGGCCAGCATGACGGAACCGCGCAACGAGGCACACCGGCGGAAGAAGTCTTCTGTGTCAAGGTAGTTTAGGTCAATATGTGCAGCTTTGAAGGTGACGCTACCTACCGATGATCGTGTGATGCTGACTCCGAGAGCTTCAAGGAGATCAATAAGGTTATTGACGTCAAGAATGTCGGGAAGGTTGGTGAGGGTCACGGGTTCTGATGTAAGCAACGTGGCACAGATGACTTGTAATGCCTCGTTCTTGGCACCCTGAGCAGTGATTTCTCCACTTAGACGATGACCTCCTTCAATCTGGAATGCTGGCATGGTTGGACCTTTTTTTGGAAATAGTGGTTTTCAACAGAAAGTTAACTATTTATTGCGGAGTTATTGCCTTTTGCGGCGACGGGTTCTGGATGAGGACGCAAGATGCTGTCGGGCAGGTTTAGCTAAGAGCTCGCGTGTCTCTATCAAATGCGTAGTCGAAGGGTCAAGGATGAGCTTACCGTCGGATTGTTCGCGTAGGTCGTTGAGAATGGTCTCATCACTGACCGTGTCTTTGTTCCAGGAAACATAGGAACGCTTCATCTGATTGGCGGTGGCGAGAACGAAGGCGTTTTTCTCTGGGCCTTCTGCCATGGTAATGGCATACGAAATCATTTCTTCTATAATCCGCCCATAGTGACGGCGAAAGTGTGAGGAAGTATTGTATGGGATGGGATGAGGGCTCTCGGAAAGTTCTTCAGGTCGAATCACTTCATATGGCCATTCAATGTCCAGTTTGAAGTCGGACATGATGGCGAGATGATCCCATGGCTTATGACGGAATTCTGGCTGACGGAGGTGAGGAAAGAGATTTTCCATTGTGCTGATGATGGATCGGGCACAACGGGTGCGGTCCGTACGGTTTTCAATGGTCAGACAATGATCTACCATGCGTTGTATATTACGCCCATATTCAGGCAGGACAAGGTCGGTCTGTTTCTGATAGTCCATAAGACGTGTGTCGTATTTTATAGGTTTACTTTCATTAGTCCTTTTGCCGGGCGGAGGTGGAAGTATCGTATCTTGTTTTACCAGGCTGTTTATATAGGGTGTGTCGTGGTGGACGGGTATTGGCAGCGGAGAGAAGTCATTCATCTCTCGGACTGGCCGAGGACTTTATTGCGGGGACGCGAGGCAACGAAGTCTTTTAGGTAGTGCGGCTCGAAGTAGGCAATGTCCACATTCTGTTTCTCTTCCCATCGTTTCTGTGCTGGCACACACATATTGCGTGCTTCGGTATCGATGTCGTCCAAAAACATGGCATGGGACGACGTGAACACTCTTTTGCATTTCTCTGCACCACTGCCGAAAAAGCAGACGAAACTGGATGCGAGCGTGTCTTCAAAGGAATGTTCGTCTATGACAACGGCCGCAAGTGGAGAGTGAATCTGTAGTTGTTTGTCGTACATTGCCGTATAGACTTCCATTCGACGTGCGTCAATCATGGGGCATAACAGGGCGTTTGTATCAGCGATGCGTGGGAGTGCCGTAAATGCAAGCAACTCAAGGGTGCTGATTGTCAGAAGAGGAATGTCAAGGGCATAACACAAACCCTTGGCTGCCGATACTCCGATACGTAACCCCGTGTACGAACCGGGACCGGCACTGACCGCAACAGCATCAAGCCGAAGTCCAAGACTCTTTGCTTGGTCAAGAGCGTCTTGAATGAATGGATGCAGAAGACGTGAATGTGCCTGTCCACAAGAGTCCGATTTCTCGAATACCATTGTTCCGTCTGTGCTCAATGCTACGGAACATGTCCGCCCGGAGGTCTCAATGCATAGTATGGTCGTCATGATGAGGACAAAAGTAAGGATTAAAGTCCGAGATGCCAATATTTATCGCTAAATTTGCGACTGCTTTTTTCCTCTCCAAGTATAAAACGTCATATAAAACACTCATCCATGTTACAGTCAATGACAGGCTATGGTAAGGCCTCATGTGAAACGGAAGGAAAACGGATAACGGTCGAAGTGAAGTCGCTGAACAGCAAACAGATGGATATCTCGACTCGGCTGCCCTATCTTTTCCGCTCTAAGGATATCGAAATTCGTAATCTGTTGGCTCGGCGCCTGGTACGGGGAAAGGTGGATCTGATTCTCGTGGTCGAAAATCTTGAAAGTGCTTCGGATGTCCATATTAATGAGACTGTATTGGAATCCTACTACCGCCAGATGAAGCATTTGTGCGATTCGAATATCGTACCAGAGCCTAAGGACTGGGGATTCTTGTTCCGTATGCCGGAGGTAATGAGGCAACAGGAATTGGAGGAACTCTCCGACGACATGTGGACGGCAACACTCAAGACCATTGATGAGGCTGTCAACAGACTCGTCGACTTTCGCAGCCAGGAAGGTCTGTCGTTGCAGGCTGTATTTGATGAGAAGGTGCACAATATCGCTTCTCTGCTCCGTCAGGTGGACGTGTACGAAAAGGAACGTGTGGAGAAGATCAAGGGACGTATGAGGGAGCAACTGGAGAATCTTGGCGCAGAGTACGATAAGAACCGTTTCGAGCAGGAACTCATCTTCTATATCGAGAAATTGGATGTCAGCGAAGAAAAAAATCGTTTGCGCAACCACTTGAAGTATTTTACCGAAACTATGAACGGAGAGGAAACCCCAGGTAAAAAACTGGGCTTCATCGCTCAGGAAATCGGACGTGAGGTCAATACGCTCGGGTCAAAGAGCAATCACAGCGAGATGCAGATACTGGTCGTTCGGATGAAGGACGAACTGGAACAGATCAAGGAGCAAGTGCTCAATGCTTTGTAACCAGATAAAATGTAGTATGACGAAAGATGTATGAAAGCAATGAACGGCTCTGAATCTAAACTGATTATTTTTTCCGCTCCATCAGGTAGCGGGAAGAGCACTATCATCCAACGTTTATTGCAGGAAGGAATGCCTTTGGAATTTTCGGTTTCAGCTACAAGTCGTTCCCCACGTGGCGCAGAACAGAATGGTGTGGAATACTGGTTCCTGACTCCCGATGAGTTTCGTCGTCGTATCGAAGCAGACGAGTTTCTCGAGTATGAGGAGGTATATCCAGACCGTTACTATGGTACGCTGAAGAGCGAAGTGGATCGCATCGCTTCGAACGGTCATGTGCCCGTGTTCGATGTAGATGTGAAAGGGGGAATGAATATCAAGAAGTTCTATGGCAAGAGAGCCTTGTCTATCTTTATCCAGCCACCGAGCCTTGAGGAACTGCGACGACGCCTTGAGGGGCGTGGCACTGACTCGGCGGAGGTCATTGAGGAACGGTTGTCACGCGCCGAGTTTGAACTCTCACAGGCAGAATCATTCGACTGTGTCGTAGTCAATGACAACTTGGAAAAAGCAGTGGCAGAAGTACAGAAATTGGTCAAGGACTTTCTGTCATGATATCATGACTTGCCATTTTCGGGTAATGATAAACGGGATCTGTCAACTCCCGTTTTTTTATGAAAGAATCTCGGTCTTTCGGAAAACGAGACGAAGGCTGTTCGGCGAGAAGAGGAGCGAGAAAATTGCAAACCGAAAGATGTAGAATCCGCGTTCGAACCTTTGTTTCCATGTGGGATGAGGCTCGTTTCTGCGCAACAGACGGAGATGGTTGCGGTAGGAAAGTTCTCGGAGGAATACAGGCTGACGTCGTTTCTCTCGCAGGCGTTGTAGCATCCCCTTTCCGCGTTGCAGTGACCTGATGTGCCACGCAACGGCAGATGGCTCGTAGAGACACTTCCACCCTTTCTTTCTCATGCGCCAACATAGGTCGATGTCTTCTTTATAAGCGAAGAAGGAGGGCTCAAAGTAGGAGACTTTTTCGACACCCCTCTCCGTTTGCGCTATGTTCTGCAAGGCTTCTCGACGCAGGAGGATGGCTGCTCCACAGAGGGCAAAGACGGATTCCTGTCGGTCATACTGTCCTCTGTCCGTCGTACCACTGCCTCGGTCGATGAAGTCACATCCGCTGCGCACAATGCCGCAGGAATCAATAATGCGGGTTGAAATACCATTCCGCTTGTCCCATCGTAGGAGTTTTCCTCCTGCAGCCCCAGTGTCAGGATGGCTGTCCATGACGTGTAACAATTTTTCAAAAAAGGAGGATGTGAATACGATGTCGGGATTGGCGATGAGGACGAAAGGGGTGTGCGTGGACCGGATGCCTATGTTCGCCCCTTCTGCGTATCCGACATTATCCTGACAGATGAGGGTAAACGGCATGTGGGACGTTTCTAGCATTGAGACAGACTCGTCGTCCGAACCGTTGTCAATGACGAAGAGCGGACAGCCCGACACACTGCTCTGAAGGATACTCTCAATACACGGACGAAGGGTGTCGGCTCCATTATGATTGACAATCACAATGCTGATTTTTTCTCGCAGGTTCATTTTCGGTCGGTGAGTGTGTGAAAGAGGTCAAGAAATTGGCATGCTTGTGACTGTCTGGAGTAGAAATCACGTTGCTCTGGCACGATGGACTGCGTGGTCCGCCCTTCGGACTTCCATTGCAGATATTTTTTGCGGAGGAAGTCTTCTGCGTCTTGCTGTGTCCGTGCGGCACATCCGATGCCGGTAGCACGGATGGCATCCTCAAGCAAACCTTCGTCACTGCGCAGACATAGCACCGGACGTTCGCATCCCAATGCCTCGAAGAATTTCGTGGTCAGAATACCCTTTGGACCATTGTCGGGAGTGCGGTTGCTGACAACCAGAACGACAGAACTGCGGTTCAGGACCGCTGGCATCTGACTGATTGGAACGGATGGACATCTTCTCGAAAGAGCTTCTGTGTGATGCTTTCGTGATAACTCTTCGGCCTCCTCCCAGGATCGGTCATCGGTGTACCAATGCACTTCAGCATCTTGTGCAAAGGTAGGCAATGTGTCCATGAGTGTTCGCAGGGCAGGGAAGAGGAGACGGGGGTCACGTATGCTGCGGTTATAGAGTCGGCCAGTGTAGGTGATGATGAATTTCTCCGTGTTCATCTTTTGGGGAACGAATTGCTCGCCGTCAAACCCATTGTAGATGACAAATGCTCTCTCTGGAGAGGAGAGGAAGGGTACGACGGTTTGCGTGTGCCAATGCGAGACGGACGTGACGATGTCGGCTTGCCGCAGGACTTTGTTTCGGCGTCGTATGCTCACAGAGCGATAGAGGTGTGCAATGAGTCGTTCGAGCCCCATGAGGTGAGGCAGGGGGTGTTGGAAAAAGTCGTTTTCCGTATATTCTTCAGCAATGTCGCGCAGGTCGGCAATGAAAGGTATTTGATGACTTCGGGAGAAGGAGAGGGCGGTGTTTAGTGGAAAGGTGTAGTAGGTGCTGCAGAGAAGAAGGTCGAAGTCCCGACCGGCACAGATCTGCTCAACACAACGGCGGAAACGACGGCCCTTTAAGTCGAAAAGAAGGGTTCCAAGAAAACCGAGTGACCATCGCAGTGAGCGGAAAGGACCTGATGTTGGATGCAGGGGAATGCGGTGAATCTCGGTCCTCTCGTAGGGTATGTCATAGAGTCGTCCACCTTCGTCCGGGGCTATGACGGTCACCTGCCATTCCTTTGAGGCTTCGGGCATCGTTTCAAGACATCGGCATAGGTAGCCCATTCGTGGAGCAAAGTCTGGCGGAAAGGCATCGACAATTAGGAGCAGGTGTTTCATACGGGTGGTCATCATTAGTCGGAAGTTCCTGTAAGGGTGCGTGGCAGGGAGCGGAGCAACCGACGATGGTAGTTGTTCGGCATGCGTGCCAAAGCAGGTGGACTGGCAAGAGTATGGTTGTGGATGAGCAGGTTGAGTTCTCCGTGGTGTGTACGTACAGAGTGTGCGAGTCGTTCGATATACCCCAGTGCTTCTTCTTCTCTCAGGTGCATATAAGCGGGATCGCTCATGGTACAGTCCATCACGGTGAGTGGATGTAAGGTTAGGCTGTGCAGCATTCCGTCGTTGGGGTCCATAAGGCGTACGGGACGCGAGGTGCCTAGACGGAATCCGGCCACGTCGGCATAGGCAGGCGACCACTCGTCCGTGATTCCGCTCTCTGCGAAGGCTTGTGTCATCTCGGATGAGAAGCGTGACGGGAGTCGCAGGTAGTGGTATCGGATGTCCTGGATGGGATAGGAGACCTCTTTTTGCAACTCACTGAGTTCCCGCGTGAGGAGCGTGGCATTTCCGGCAGCCGAGTAGGAAACATGGAGTCCGATGCGTATGTCTTGATTGCGACAGTAGTCGAGAACGTACTGCAGGTCTCCTTCGTGCAGACTGTATTGGGGTCTGTCATAGAGACAGTCCTTCGTATGAGGAAGACAGGATCGGATGAAGAGCCACTGACGTACCGTACATTCCCCTGATAGGAACTGCTGGAGTTGAAACCGTAGGTCTCTCAGGATTGGGAAGGTGAAGTAGGGGTCATTTTGGGCATTGCCGAGTATCGAACGGAGTGCTATGAGGGGATACCCGCTTCCCTTTCGGAGAGGGGTGGCTCGCAATATTTCTCTGACCAAGGATCGTATCGAGCGACAGAAGAAAGGAGCGTCAAGGTCGGTGGTCAGGTTGACTGCCGCATAGCTTGGCTTCGGCTCGCTGACAGCTTCCTCTGTGCACGAGCGCAACCATGAGCGTAACAATACCCCATATCGGTCGATGAGCGGAGTGTCGAGGATTCCGGCCTTGTAGGCAAACGATGATTTTCCGATAAAACGGCCGTGTTCATCGAACGAGGTGGACCTCGCCATCAGTTCTTCGTAGCGGGTCAGCAGAAACCACGACGAGGCAACGAGATCCGCATGGATGCGTAAACGCCCGTCCGATCCTCGTTCTTGTTCGCCTGTTCCGTACAGTAGAGGTGTCTGCTCCACTTTCTTTAGAGGGAGACTTGGGAGCGAATGGACTGTGAGATAGATGTCGTCGTCAAAAAACCGGGAAGGTACGATGACCATCCGTACGGAGGGATTGTCGCTTTCTCCGTATGAAATACGTGGGACAAGGTGTTCATTCCCTTCTCCCAAAAGAAATTGGATGATGTATCGGATGGTATCGGAAGGCAGTCTCATGGAGAGCAAAAGTAGTATTTTCCTCCCAAATACGAAGAAGATGTGGAAAGAAAGGATTATATTTGTTCACATGAAAATAGAAGAAGACTATTCTATAAAGAAACATACGACTTTTGGCATCGATGCCGATGTTAGCTACTATGTTGAGTACGATTCAGAGGAAGAACTGAAGGAACTCATTGAGTCCGGTTTCCTGCTCGACCGTGAGGTTCTTGCTCTCGGTGGCGGAAGTAATATCTTATTCTGTGACGATTTCGATGGCGTAGTCCTGCATTCCGAAATCAAGGGTATGGAAATTGTCGAGCGGACGGAGGATTCTGTGCTCGTCAAGGTCGGTGCTGGCGAGGTTTGGGACGATTTCGTCGCATGGACTATCACACAGGGTTTCTACGGAGCTGAGAATCTTTCCGACATACCCGGCAGCGTCGGTGCCACCCCCGTCCAGAATATCGGAGCTTATGGTGTCGAAGCAAAGGATCTTATCGAACGCGTCGAGTGCGTCGATACGAAAAGCGCCTACACCGTTACTTTCGAGAACCAGGAACTCTCTTTCGGCTACCGTGACAGTGCTTTTAAACACGATCTCAAGGGACTCTTTATCGTGACTCGTGTCTATTACCGTCTCTCCTTGCTGCCCTCATTCAAGTTGGATTACGGAACGATTCGAGATGAACTTCAGGGTTCCGAAACATCGTTGCAGACGGTTCGCGATGCCGTCATACGAATCCGCAAGTCCAAACTGCCCGACCCTTCGGTGACGGGTAATGCTGGTAGCTTTTTCAAGAATCCCGTAATCTCAAACGATCGTTACGAGGAGTTGTTGGAGGACTATCCTTCAATGCCTCATTATGATGTCAAGAACGGAGTCAAGATTCCGGCTGCTTGGCTTATCGAACAGTGTGGCTGGAAAGGACGCTCACAGGGGCGTGCGGCTGTCTGCGAATCGCAGCCACTGGTCCTGATCAATACAGGTGGAGCCTATGGACATGAGATATTGGAACTGTCCGAGGAAATCAGGGAAAGCGTCCGCCAGCGTTTCGGCATCGATATCAGTCCGGAGGTGATCTTGGTCGCAGCTCCGCAGGAGGACCCTTCCGACTCTCTTACAAGGTAACTGTTCTGATTACTGTTCAGACTGAGTCAATAGACAGAATGGGCAACTGTTCTGGGACGTATTCTCTTCTCAAGGAAACTTTCCGGCTCTGGCAATCTATTGTTCTTGCTGCATGCGCATGAATTCCGAGAAGGAAATAGGTGCAATGTCTTTGGGCTTCTCGAAGGTGGACGACGGGATGTTCTTTTCGTCAATCTCCGTTGCTGTGTAGGTGACGACGTATTCTCCGTTCCATACGTCATAGGCAAGAGGCAATCCTTTGAGTTGACCGAAGTAGGGCGTGTTGTAGCCAGAGATATGCATGTCGGGTGCATACCATGCAACCAGTTGCACGTGGATGTTGTCTTCGGTGACCATGTCGCAGACCATTTTGAGACATTTATGTCCAAGGATGGTTCGTTTGCCCGTCATGGTGCGTATTTTTTTCTCGTTGGCACGCATCGAACGCGGCGTGAGTTGGTATTTCCGTATCTCCTCCGATGTCGCTACGACAAGCATCGGTGCTTGGTCTCGATAGGTGAGTGTCTGGAAGAACGATTCGTTCCGGATGCCGGTGACTTTGCTTATCTCCAGCTGCGATTGTATGTCTTCTACGGATTTGGCATACTCGTCGTTCAGGTAGAGTTTGAAGTAGGAGTCAAGGTCTTGCAGCCGTGCCGTCGTACGCTTGCGGTCGGGAATGCGGCTGACTTTCCCTATGTATGTGATGACTCCGTTGAAGTTGGTCGTGTTCTTCTCCTTGTCTTTGGACGGAGCGGCAAAGACTGGTATGGTTAGTAGGAGGACCAAAACCAATGCGATGGTGTTTCTGTTCATGGTGTGACGGGTGTTTGTCGGTTAGAATTCTTTTAGTGCTTGCCAGAGTGCTTGTACGGGTAGCCCCATGACGTTGAAAAAGGATCCCCGTATGCCCGTGACCGCAATGTGTCCGATCCAGTCCTGGATGCCGTAGGCTCCGGCTTTGTCGAGTGCGGAGCCCGAGGCGACATAATGGTCGATTTCCGTGTCGGATAGCGGTGCGAACGTAACGTCCGTGGTACGTGAAAAGGACATCTGTTTCGTGACCGTCCGGAGACAGACTCCTGTGTGCACCTGATGCGTCTTGCCGGAGAGCAGTCGGAGCATCCGATGTGCGTCTTCCGCATCGGCGGGTTTCCCAAGGGTACAGCCGTCAACGGAAACGATGGTGTCGGCCGTGATAAGCAACGTGTCCGCTTCCAGGCGGTCTCGGTATGCTTCCGCCTTACGCTCGGCTAGAAAGAGGGGAATCTCAGCCCCCTGTAGATGCTCAGGATAGTTCTCGGCGATGTCTTTGATGACACAGACAGAGAAGTCGATGCCCAAGCTGCGTAGCAGTTCCTGACGCCGTGGCGAGGCGGAGGCGAGGACGATGGAGTAAGGCTTTCGGGTTGGTGTCATGGCAGTGCAACGGGTTGGGAAGTGGGCAGTATGGAGAAGAGTCCGAGAAACGGTATTCCTTGGGCTTGAGCCAGGAGGAGGTAGAAGAGGATGGAGTATAGCGAGCCCAAGAGCATGGTGACCTTGGCAAGCGTTGAGGCATGGTGGAAGTCACGTGGCGTGACGGCACGGAGCGTGATTATGAGTGTGAAGAGGAGGGGTAGTACGACGGCAATGAGCAGGTAGCGCAACGTGGCGAAGGAAGGGTCAATTGGCACTTCGGGAATCTGTCCGAAAATGTTGGGGGCGGGATTGAAGAGAGGAAAATCCTTGAGATAGGAAACGTACGTCCAGACAGCAAGACTGAGGGTCACTGCGACAAGAATACTGACAAGGATTTTGGTCTTCGCAACGCCAATGACTACAGGGACGGTATGGCATTCGCTCTCGCGGTCTCCGTTTAGGTCTTCCATGTCTTTGATGATCTCGCGCACGAGGGTTAGGAGGAAAGCAAAGAGGGCAAATAGTGCCATGCTGCCGTAGATGACTCGGCTGACGGGGGTCTGCTGGAGGAGGTCTCCGAAGTGATCGGGACGTGTGAGCCATGCGTGGTGGGCAATGGCAATAAGCAGTGGAAGGAGGGCGGTACAACACGCAACGGTGACATTGCCGAGTAGGAAGACACGCTTGTAGGATGCCGAGTAGAACCATAGCAGACCCGCACTCATCAGGAAGAGCAGGCCGACGGTAACGGATCGGAGAAGGCATGCTGCGCTGAGTCCGGAAAGAACTCCGAGGATGGTTACGATATGGTGGATGCGCGCTGCCTGGTCTTTGGTGATGGAGTGACCGACGATGAGTTTGTCCGGACGGTTGATCAGGTCTATCTTGGTGTCGAAATAGTCGTTGATGGCATATCCGCCTGCTCCGATAAGAATCGACCCAAGAAGAAGCAGAAGAAAGATCATGTTCGGTAGGAAGACGGAACCGTCAAGTCCGAAGCATGTGAGCAGCGGCGTGACGACGCAATAGTTCATCAGTACCATGAGCAGAGCCATGAACAGGAGGTTGAGGGGACGAATGAGTTTTAGATAGTCCATTATTGTGTTTTGTTTTTCATTAGTCTTTTTCTGTTCCTTTTGAGCCGTTTGGATGG
>DGSL01000027.1:0-3426 GCA_002393965.1 Bacteroidales bacterium UBA4363
ACTCCATAGGAGCGTCACCACCCCATACCAAGTCCCTTCGGGACGTCAGAACACAGGCAGGGGTTTTAACCCCTGTTATGAACGCCTCTTCCATACAGAACTCCGTAGGAGCGTCACCTTATTGTCATCCAAACGCCACACGTCCACCCAAACGCACCCCATAGCCCAATTTTGGAGCGAGCCGAGAACAGAGTCGAGTTTACTCGAACTCTGCCGAGGCGATGCCCAAAATGTCTTGTTTCACAAGACAAACGCCACCAAAAATATCCGCCTATGCAAGAAATGGGTCTGACACGAATACGTTCATTCAATCGCTTCATCGCTGTAGATGCGTATGAACGGGACTTCTGTGTTCGGAAACGCAGTGACAGTTCAGAGACTGTCGAGTTTCCAACGCAGACGTAGGACCCCCTCCTCCTTGTCGTAGGAATACGATATGATTCGGAATACCCCTATCTCCCTCGTGTTGGCGACGTGCGTCCCGATACACAGACATGCGTCGTAATCGCCTACCGATACGACCCGTACCGTCTCGGACGCTCCGGCGGGCAGACGGTCCATGTCGAACCGCTCCCGTGCCTCGTTCTGTGTGATGAAGGCATAACTGACGGGTAACTCCTGCCGGATGACCTTGTTTACCTCTTCCTCGATGGCGCGGATCTCTGCCCCCGTCGGCTCATGATCGATTCTGAAGTCCTGCTTCGATTTCTTACGCTCGATATGGGCCGAGTGGCTTCTACCACACCCGAACAGGCGGATCATCGCCTGGTTCAGGATATGCTCCGTGGTGTGCGAAGGCGGGTATTCCTGTTTGTTGTGCTCGTTCAGAATAGGGGTTTGCTCTTTTTCCATTGTTTTTTTTCTTTGAGGATTCCGCAGAAGATATCATTGACATAGACACCTGCTTGTTTCAGGTTCTACCCGAACGGATACTAAGATAGAGATATAATTTCATGTGGTATATCATTTCGGGTATAGATTAAATATTTGTTTCTGATAGGATACCTGAAACGGTATGGTGTGGTTGCGGAAAAACAATGGTCTTTCTCTGCCTCAGATACTTCAATTCGCTTGTCTGAAATGACTTAATCCAATCGTAATATACAGATAACCAGTCGAGTATGCGTTCTTAACAGGAATGCGTATGATAGTCTCCCGTCTCTGTCTTGCGGTTCTTCTCGTTTGTTTTGTCTTATAGTTCTAAATAACAGGATGTTATATCACACCTTTATTGTCCGATAGACGACTTGCTTTGACGTTTCCTGTTACTCGTATGTATTTTTGTCTGAATCAGTTTATCTACACATGCTACGTCCCTGCTATCATATCTATAATGTTCACTATTCGCACGGTGTTTTTGCCTTAAATGTCTCTCAATAGGCGTTTGAAACCTTCTGAAGTGGCCTCTTCTCGACGTGTTTTGAATATCTCTGTTTGATCTTTGTTCTCCTTTGATTATACGTGCGAAGCATGAAAAATGGAAAGCAATAAGTACCCAATTCGCAAGTCGGTTTTCAATGCGAATGGCACGCTCTCGCACAGCATGCTACGCAAGGGGAATGGGACGTTAAAGGGAAGGGTAGGGGACGGGTCAGTATCGGATGCCGTGACGCCTGTCCCAGGCACGGAAGAGTCCGGCGAGGATGGTCCCCGAGATGGAATGCCACGCACACGAGATGGCACAGGGAAGTGCCGCCAGCGGGTCGAAGAAGCGACCGGCAAGTACCGTCGCGAGACCCGCGTTCTGCATGCCGACCTCAATGGAGATAGTTCGCTTTCGGGCGGTGTTGAAGTGGAACAGACGGCCTGCCAGATACCCCGTGAGGTATCCTAACGTGTTGTGACACAATACGACGGCGAAGATAAACAGGAACTGCTGCATACCGCCGTCGAGGATGCGGTCGTGAGCTCCGGCGATTACGCCGCCTACGATCAGCGACAGACAGATGACGCTGAATCCCGGCATGAGCGATTGCGCTGTCTTGAAACTGCTCCGGTGCGAGTAGAAGAAGTTGAGGGCTGTTCCTAATCCTACTGGTATGATGGTGACAATCAGGATGTTCAGAAACATACCAACGGTGTCTATCTCGACAATCTGTCCCGCCGTTACCTGCATCAGCAGCGGGGTCATCACGGGTGCCAGCAACGTCGAGGCACAGGTCATGCCCACCGAGAACGCAACGTCTCCCTTACACAGGAATGACATGATGTTCGAGGAGACTCCGCCCGGACAACAACCGACGAGCAACAGACCGATGGCAAGCTCCGCCGGCAGATGGAAAAGACGTACCAGTACGTATGCGATGGTGGGCATCAGCAGGAACTGCGCACACGCACCGATGAAGATGTCTATAGGACGGCGAAACAGGATGCGAAAGTCCTCGGTCGAGAGTGTCAGACCCATCGAGAGCATGATCAGACCCAGTATCACCGTGGCAGTGTTACCCTTGACCCATGCAAACGACGACGGAAAGAGAAAGGTGAAGAGTGCCGTCGCGATGACGACGTAGGAGGAGTAGTTGGCAAGGATGCGGCTGATGCGCGATAGAATCTGAATCATGTTTGAAGGTGTTGTCTAATAAGGTTATTTTTTTCAAAAGGTCCCATTGCAAGGGACTTTATGTTTACGTTTTTGTCAGTGACGTAGGCTATGTGAAAATCACTTATCCATTTAGTCCGGGATAGAAGTGACGGGCAAAATGCCAGATGACAATGCCTGCCGTGACCGACACGTTCAGCGAATGTTTCGTGCCGTACTGCGGCAACTCCAGACACCCGTCCGATGCGTCAATGACTTCCTGCTGAACCCCCTTGACTTCGTGACCGAATACGACAGCGTATTTCTTCTCTTTCTCCGGACAGAAGTCTGGCAACGAAAGGGACTGCTCTGCCTGCTCCACCGCAAGCACGGTATAGCCCTGCTCTTTGAGTGCTTGGATTGCCGCTTTCGTGTCTCCGAAATAGCGGCTCGCTACCGACAGCTCAGCTCCCAATGCCGTCTTGTGAATCTCACGTAGGATGCTTTCCCCGGCTCGCGTCTCGAAAAAGGAATGAGTGCCGTCCGTTGCCGACTCCTGTTTCACTCCGTCTTTCGGTGCACACGTGATGCCACACAGCCATACCTCACCCACACGGTACGCATCGGCGGTTCGCAATACCGAACCGACGTTGTACAGACTTCGCACGTTGTCCAGGACCACCGTCAGAGGCATCGGCTCGGCTTTCCGATACTCCGGCAAATCAAGACGATGCAGTTCTTCTACTTTGAGTTTGCGATGCATCATGGCGAAAAAACAAAAATTTTTATGCAAAGATATTGCATTTTCGAAAATATGATTACCTTTGCACCGCAAATCGGAAGGGAGAGTGCTCCCTGCAGACTCTGCAAAGTAACCAAGATTCTTCAATAGCTCAGTTGGTTAGAGC
>DGSL01000027.1:3500-19045 GCA_002393965.1 Bacteroidales bacterium UBA4363
GGTCGTAGGTTCAAGTCCTACTTGAAGAGCGAGGGGAGAGAAGTGGAAGAGTCTATTTTTGATTCTTCCGCTTTTTTGCTTACTTTAGGAGGAAAGGTAAGCAAAAAGTCCGAGCAAGTTTTCTTGCCCGGGCTTTCTTTTTTTACGCACACCTTGAACTGCTTCTCTCTTCGTTGTCACTTTATATCATACCTTGTCCCCATTCTCTTCCATCCGTCCTCCCTCCCTCCCTCCATCCATCCATTTCTCCTCCATTCTCCCCACGCTCCAAAAAAGATTGTACAAAGACGAAAAAACCTTATCTTCGTGCTCGCATACAATTAAGTTTTTTTACGTCACGTCCCCGTCCCTCCGACTCCATTATGGCAGGGGCTCTCGTCCGTGAACTCCCAAAATAAATAAGCATCGTCAGATGAAAGCAGAACCACAACAGAATCAGACAGCCAAGAAGGATGTTGCAGAGAAACTCGGGGGCGAGAACGGCTGCATCGAGGTGTGGGGAGCACGGGTCCATAACCTGAAGAATGTGGACGTGAAGATTCCGCGAGACAAACTGACGGTCATAACAGGCCTCAGCGGCAGTGGAAAGTCTTCCCTTGCGTTCGATACGCTCTTCGCCGAGGGACAGCGGCGCTATATCGAGACATTCTCCGCCTATGCGCGCAATTTTCTCGGTAACCTCGAACGGCCCGACGTGGATAAGATTACCGGTCTCAGCCCCGTCATCTCCATCGAACAGAAAACCACCAATAAGAACCCTCGATCGACAGTAGGCACCACAACCGAGATCTACGACTATCTCCGTCTGCTCTATGCACGCGCCGGCGAGGCCTATTCCTACGTCACGGGCGAACGGATGGTGAAATACACCGATGACGAGATCCTCGATCTCATCTACCGCGACTACGAAGGCGAACGAGTCTATCTGCTCGCTCCGATGGTTAAGGGACGAAAGGGACACTATAAGGAACTCTTCGAACAGGTGATACGACGGGGCTATCTCTACGTGCGTGTTGATGGCGAACTGCAGGAACTCAAACGAGGCATGAGGCTCGATCGCTACAGAAACCACGATATCGAGGTGGTCGTCGATAAACTCGTGGTCGAGAAACAGGGCGATACGCGACGGCTGAAACAGTCTATCGCTACCGCCATGAAACTCGGAGAGGGCATCATCATGCTGATGCGTAAGGACAGTAGCGACGTGCGCTACTTCAGCCGACACCTCATGTGCCCTACCTCCGGCATTTCCTATTCCGACCCCGCTCCCTATAATTTCAGTTTCAACTCACCCAAAGGTGCATGCCCGCGATGCAAGGGACTCGGCGTCGTTCAGGATGTGGACCCGGATCTCATGATGCCGAACCGCAATCTTTCCATTGCCGAAGGGGGCATCCTGCCGCTCGGCAAGGCGAAGAAGTCATTGGTATTCTGGCAGATCGAGGCGATAGGTGAGAAGTATGGATTCACGCTCAAGACACCGATCCGTGAGATCCCCGACGAAGCGATAGGCGAGATTCTCTACGGGACGACCGACCGACTCCATATCAAGAACGCTGCTCTCGGATCGGGCAGCAATTATTTCTCTTCCTACGACGGTGTAGTCAAGTACGTGCGTATGCAACAGGACGCCACGGCATCCGCTACGGAACAGAAATGGGCAAGCCAGTTCGTCAAGGAGGGCGTCTGTCCCGAGTGCGACGGACAGCGGCTCAACAAGGAGGCTCTTCACTACCGCATCTGGGATAAGAATATCTCCGATTTGGCAAAGATGGATATCGCCGAACTCAAGGAATGGGTGGATGCAGTGGAGGACCACATGACGGAACGACAGTTGTCAATCGCACGCGAGATACTCAAGGAGATACGCACCCGACTGAAGTTCCTGCTCGATGTCGGACTGGACTACCTCTCGCTGGACCGTGCCACGGCAAGTCTCAGCGGCGGCGAGAGCCAGCGCATCCGTCTGGCAACACAGATTGGTTCCCAACTGGTCAATGTGCTCTACATCCTCGACGAACCCAGCATCGGACTCCACCAGCGCGACAACGAGCGCCTCATCAGGTCGCTGCAGCGACTCCGCGACATGGGTAATACGGTCATCGTCGTGGAGCATGACCAGGATATGATGCTGAATGCCGACTATGTCGTGGACATGGGACCGAAGGCAGGACGCAATGGTGGCAAGGTGATCTTCTCCGGAACGCCGAAGGAGATGCTCAAGGCCGATACACTGACGTCCTCTTATCTCAATGGAAAGATGAAGATTGAGATTCCGGAATCTCTGCGATCCGGCAACGGACAGGTTCTGCGACTCAAAGGAGCACGGGGCAATAACCTGAAGAACGTGACGGTGGAGTTCCCGCTCGGTACGTTCATTTGTGTGACCGGGGTGAGTGGAAGTGGCAAGTCATCACTCATCAATGATACCCTGCAGCCGATCCTTAGCCAGAAGTTCTACCATAGCCTCCAGGACCCGCTCCCGTACGACGATATCGAAGGACTCGAGTATATCGATAAGGTGGTGCAGGTGGACCAGAGCCCGATCGGACGTACTCCACGCAGCAACCCCGCAACCTATACCGGACTCTTCAGCGACATACGCAACCTCTTCGTCTCAACCCCCGAGGCGAAAATACGTGGCTACAAACCCGGACGGTTCTCTTTCAACACGAGCGGCGGACGGTGCGAGGCATGCGGTGGCAATGGCTATAAGACCATCGAGATGAACTTCCTGCCCGATGTCTATATCCCGTGCGAGGAATGCCACGGACGACGATACAACCGCGAGACGCTCGAGGTGAAGTACAAGGGCAAGTCGATTGCCGACGTGCTCGATATGACAATCAACCAGGCGGTCGAGTTCTTCGAGAACGTTCCCGTCATCCTGCGTAAACTCAAGGTTCTTCAGGATGTCGGACTCGGCTATATCAAGGTCGGACAGTCCAGCACGACGCTCAGCGGTGGCGAGAGCCAGCGGGTGAAACTCGCAACCGAACTCTCTAAGAAGGATACCGGACGAACGCTCTTCATCTTGGACGAGCCGACCACCGGACTCCATTTCGAGGATATCCGCATCCTGCTTGAGGTACTCAACCGTCTCGTCGAACGGGGCAATACGGTGATTGTCATCGAACACAACCTCGACGTGATCAAGTCCGCCGACTATGTCATTGAGATGGGACCGGAAGGAGGCAAGAACGGTGGACAACTGCTCTTCGAGGGTACACCGCAACAACTCTCCCTCTCCAAGAAGGGATATACCGGCGCCTATCTCAAACCGTATTTCAAGGCTTGAAATCACCACTTTATTTCTAAAACAAATGTTAAAATTAACACCTTAGAATGTTAATTTAACACTTGGCGAATGCCCTTTGTACAAAGGGTAAACGGACGCATTCGAAATGTTAAAATAAAATTTTTTATTTGTATTTCAGCAATTTATACCGTTAAAAATCGTTATCTTTATGCGCTCCATGGTCGTGGAGGAACGTGACGAAGAAAAAGAAAACGAATTTTAAAAAATGAGAAAAAGGCTGATACGTACCATAGCCATCGTCATGACGCTGGCGTTTGTAGGCCTGCTCGCCTTGCAGATTACGTACGTCTTCGACACGTCCGAAAGTATTGAACGTGAGTTCAATGAGAATGTGGGACGTAGCCTTTTCCACGTCGCACGGACACTGGAGGAATCCGAGGTGCAACACTATCTCGACGTTACGGCGGACGAGTATAGTGAACGCAAGGCAAGAAAAGCAAAACAGATGCAACAGGAAGCCTCGCGCGCACCGCTGCCGGTCGAGGTGATCTCATCGGGCGATACCATCGACCTCAGCAAGACGATCTTTGCACCGCGTCTCGAACTGCAGGAAGGCGAAAGCCCGTTCCAGAAAACCTCCCAGCAGTTGTACGATGAATACAAGGAACGCTTCTACCAGTCCAAGACACTCCTGGACCAGGTGGCGCTGCGATGGATGAAGGAGGTGTCCGGACTGCCGATTGCCGAACGGATCGACTTCCGACAACTCAACCAGCAGATGAAACGGTCTTTTGAGCACAACGGCATCAACTACCCATTCTCCTATGCCGTGACCGATAAGGCAGGCAAGGTCTATTACGCCCATTCGACCTCCGACTCCGATACGGTGGACTTCCACGCCCTGGAGGAGGAGTCTCGCCTGCGTATCTATTCACAGCAACTCTTCCTGAGCGAACAGGCGGAGAACCCCTACTTCATCAAGGTCTGCTTCCATACCAAGCGCAGCTTCCTCTCCCAGGCAATGCGTATCCTCCTGCCTTCCATCGTGCTGACGGTCATCCTGCTGGGCGTGTTCATCTACACACTCGTGCTCGTCTTCCGCCAGAGCAATATCGAAGCCATGAAGACGGACTTCATCAATAATATGACGCACGAACTCAAGACACCGCTCTCCTCCTTGCTGCTCGCCAGTCAGATGCTCAACGACAAGACCATCAAGCGCACACCGGAGATGACCGAACGCATCTCGGATACGATCCACAAGGAGGCGACACGCATGAAGACAATGGTCGAGAAGGTGCTACAGACAACCCTTTTCGAACGCGAACTGCAACGGATGCACTTCGACGAGGTGGACGGCAACGAGGTGGTCGAGAACGCCGTCTCCAACTTCTCTCTCCAAGTCGCCAAGGCAGGCGGACGTATCGAGGATGACTACGAGGCAATGGAGTTCTGGATCGAGGCGGATAGCATGCACCTGACCAATGTCATCATCAACCTGATGGAGAACGCGCTCAAGTACCGGCGTGACAACGTCGAGTTTGTCCTCAAGGTGCGTACTTGGAACGAGAATGACCAGTTCTGCATCTCTGTCGAGGACAACGGTATCGGCATTAGGAAGGAACACCTCAAACACGTGTTCGATAAGTATTATCGTGTGCCGACAGGCAATATCCACAACGTCAAGGGATTCGGCTTGGGACTGGCGTATGTCAACGGCATGGTCAAGGCACACAACGGAAAGATAAAGGCAGAAAGCGACTACGGCAAGGGAACCAGGTTTACCATCTCACTGCCGTATATGAAACAGGACGAAGATAAATAAGGCCTTTTTTTTGATAGGTCAAGGCAGGGTCGAACGGGTTCGAACTCTGACAGGGCAAAAAAAAGTGCTATTGAAAACAGAATATAAACTAAAAAACGATTGAGATATGGAACAGCCGACAAATATTCTTCTATGTGAAGATGACGAGAACCTGGGCATGCTCCTCCAGGAGTATCTACAGGGCAAGGGACTGCGTGTGGACCTTCGGACCGACGGCGAGGCAGGACTCGGAGCATTCTCCAAGGATAAGTACGACCTCTGCATCCTCGATGTCATGATGCCGAAGATGGACGGCTTCACGCTTGCAAAACGCATACGGGAGATCGACCCCGATATGCCTATCATCTTCCTCACCGCCAAGTCCATGAAGGACGATATCCTCGAGGGGTTCAAGATAGGTGCGGACGACTACATCTCCAAACCGTTCTCTATGGACGAACTGCTCTTCCGAATGGAGGCTATCCTCCGCCGTGTGCGGGGCAAGAAGAACAAGGACGTCGTGGTGTACCACCTCGGCAAGTTCGTGTTCAATACCCAGACCCAGACGCTCTCCATCGGAGATAAGAAGAAGCACCTGACCACCAAGGAGAACGGACTCCTCCAACTCTTGGCGGCTAATGTCAACAATATCCTCGAACGTGAATATGCCCTCAAGGCAGTATGGGACTACGACAACCGTAACTCCAACCAGTACTATAAGGCGCGCTCGATGGACGTGTACATCACCAAACTGCGCAAACTCCTGAGCGACGACCCGACAGTCCAGATCGTCAATATCCATGGCTATGGCTATAAGCTTGTGGCACCGGTAGAGGAAAACAAGGAGTAGAACCTTCTGAACCTCGGTGTCAACCGACGCGTTCTGGTCTATGTACGGCGTCAGGCCTGCTGATGCAACTGTAAGTGTGTCATGAACAGGGCTAAAAAAGCCTGTTGTAAAAAAATAAAACGTAAAAAAAAAGAATGATGGAACAAACGACAAAGATCCTCCTCTGCGAGGACGATGAGAATTTGGGAATGCTTCTGCGTGAATACCTGCAGAGCAAAGGAGTGGCAGTCGAACTGCGTGCCGACGGCGAGGCAGGGCTGGCTTCGTTTACGAAAGAAGCGAAGTTCGACCTCTGTGTCCTTGATGTGATGATGCCGAAGATGGACGGATTCACCCTGGCGAAGCATATCCGCGAACAGGACCCGACTATGCCGATTATCTTCCTCACCGCCAAGTCCATGAAGGAGGATATCCTCGAAGGATTCCGACTCGGTGCGGACGACTATATCTCCAAACCTTTCTCTATGGAGGAACTGCTCTTCCGTATGGAGGCAATCCTGCGACGCGTGCGGGGCAAGAAGAACAAGGATGCCGTCATCTATCACCTCGGCAAGTTCATGTTCAATACGCAGAAACAGACACTCCACTACGACGGTGTCGAGACGCACCTGACCACCAAGGAGAACGGACTGCTCGCCCTCCTCGCTTCCAATGCCAATAACGTGGTCGAACGGGACTATACCCTGAAGACCATCTGGGATAAGGACGACGTGCAGCATGCACGCTCAATGGACGTGTACATCACCAAACTGCGCAAACTGCTCCGCCCCGACCCTTCCGTCCAGATCATGAATATCCACGGCTACGGCTACAAACTCGTTGTGCCGAACGAGGAGGAGCAACAGTAGGTATATAAAAAAATTGTCCACCGTTGTAGGACGATGGACCAACCTAATGTTTTCACAACGGAATAATCCTTATTGTGAATAGCTTCAAAATTGTATTACAAAAGTACGGTTATTTTTCTAACTGACAAATTTCAATACCAAAATATTGTAGATATCAGTGAAATATCGTACTTTTGAGATACGCATGATCTCAAATTAATAATCGTTTAAAACATTATTTATAACATGAAGAAAATCCTTGGACTCGACTTGGGTACGAACAGCATTGGCTGGGCAGTGGTGAATGAGGCAGAACATGTCGATGAACAGTCGTCGATTGTGAAAATAGGAGTAAGGGTAAACCCTCTGACAGCTGACGAACTTTCGAAGTTTGAGGAAGGGAAAAGTATTACGACAAATGCCTATAGAACGCTAAAACGAGGAATGCGACGCAATTTACAACGTTACAAACTCCGTCGTGAACATCTGCTGGCATTGTTGAAGGAAAAGGGTTTTATATCAGAAGAGACAATTCTGTCGGAAAGTGGAAACCGGACGACGTTTGAGACTTATCGTTTGCGGGCAAAGGCAGCAACAGAAGAAATTTCGCTCGAGGAGTTTGCTCGGGTACTTCTGATGATCAATAAGAAGCGCGGATATAAAAGCAATAGAAAGGCAAAGAATACAGAAGAGGGCCAGCTGATCAATGGAATGGAAATTGCCAAAAGGCTATACCAGGAAAATTTGACACCTGGCCAGCTTTGTTGGCAGTTGCTGCAGGATGGAAAGAAATCCTTGCCTGATTTCTATGGTTCTGATCTTCAGAGTGAATTTGATAAAGTGTTTGAGTTCCAACGGCAATATTATAGTTTCTTGACCGATGAGTTGAAAAAGGAGTTGTCTGGGAAAAACGATAAAGCGGTATGGGCTATTTGCGCACCATCGAAAGAGAAGGAGTCTTCTGACGAGAAGTTTGTTTGGAAGTGGGTGGAGACTGTAACGGAATGGGATGAAGAGACATCTGCCAATCAGACTGTTGAGAAGGTAAAAACACTGGAAGGACTGAAACGAGAGGGGAATACAGCGGAGAGGAAGAGAGAAAACTATGAGTGGAGAAGCCGTGCATTGGAGGAACAATTATCTCCAGAACAACTTATTGTGGTCTTTCAGGAGATAAATAAACAGATCAATAATGCCAGTGGTTATTTGGGAAACATTAGTGACCGAAGCAAGGAACTCTATTTTACGAAACAGACGGTTGGACAATGGAAAATGAAGAAGTTGGATGAGGACCCAAACCATAGTCTTAAAAATAAAGTTTTTTACCGCCAGGACTACCTCGACGAATTTGAAAAAATATGGGAGACCCAAGCGAAATACCATAGCGAACTGACTCCTGAACTGAAAAAAGAAGTTCGTGATATTGTGATTTTCTACCAGCGTCCGCTCAAGTCACAAAAAGGATTGATATCAATCTGTGAACTGGAAGGGAAACAGATGGAGTTCGAAAAGGAAGGGAAAAACAAACTTGTTACCATAGGACCGAAAGTCTGCCCGAAGTCATCACCGCTCTTTCAGGAGTTCAAGATATGGCAACGATTGAATGATGTTCAGGTTGTAAATGCAGAAGGAGAGAGACGGTTTTTGAATCAGAATGAAAAGAATGTGCTTTTCGAAGAACTCAACTACAGAGAAAAGTTGTCGAAAACAGAGACGCTTAAACTTTTGTTTGATAAAAAACACAAGGAATACGACCTGAACTTTGAAGGATTGGATGGCAACAGGACTCAGTCAGAGTTGTTCAAAACCTATCAGAAAATTATCGAGATGACTGGACATGGAGAATATGATTTCTCCAAAATGTCAGCTAAGGCGAAAGTGGAATTGGTGACGGAGATTTTTGAAGGGTTAGGATTTAATACCGAGATTCTGACATTTGATTCTTCAATCAAGGACAAGAAAGAATTCGAACAGCAACCATTCTATCAATTATGGCATTTGCTCTATTCGTTCGAGGGAGATAAGTCTGTTCTTGGGAATGAGAAATTGATAGAAAAAATATCAGAGATGTATGGCTTTGACAAAGAGTCTGCGACGGTTCTGGCAGGGGTGATTTTCCAACCGGACTATGGCAGTATCAGCGCGAAGGCAATACGAAAAATTCTTCCGGATATGATGAGGGGGGATAATTATAGTACGGCATGTGAAAAAGCTGGATATAATCATTCTAAGCGGTCACTGACCAAAGAGGAACTTGAGAAAAAAGTATGGAAGGATAAGCTGGATCTTTTGCCAAGAAACAGTCTTCGTAATCCGGTGGTGGAAAAAATTCTGAATCAGATGATCAACGTTGTTAATGCGGTCGTTGATGCGTACGGGAAACCAGATGAAATTAGGATTGAGTTGGCACGCGAGTTGAAGAAATCGGCTAAAGAACGTGATGAACTGACAAAGGCAATTAACAATACGAAAAAACAGCACGATGTTTATACGAAGAAGTTGCAGGAGGAGTTCGGACTGACCCATGTTAGCCGCAACGATATTATACGATATAAACTTTACGAGGAGCTTCGGTCAAATGGATATCGGACTCTGTATTCCAATACATACATTCCACGGGAAGAATTGTTCAGCAAAAAATTTGATATTGAACATATTATTCCTCAGGCAAAGTTGTTCGATGATTCGTTTTCCAATAAGACCATAGAAGCAAGAGATGTCAATATCAAAAAAAGTAATATGACGGCATGGGACTATGTCGTTTTGACAAATAATGAAGGATATGCGAATAATGAATACAAGAATAGAGTTGAGAAACTGTTTGCCGATAAGATAATTAGTAAGTCCAAACGTGACAAACTGCTGATGAGGGAGGTGGACATTCCGAGCGATTTCATAAATCGTGACTTGCGGGATTCTCAGTACATAGCAAAGAAGGCGAGGGAGATACTGGAAGGAATGGTGAAATTCGTTGTCCCGACAACAGGAAGCATAACAGATCGTCTGCGTGAAGATTGGCAGTTGGTGGATGTGATGCGTGAACTTAATTGGGACAAGTACGACCGCTTAGGCATGACGTATTACGAACAGGACCGTGACGGACGACAGATTCCGAAGATTAAGGATTGGACAAAACGAAACGATCATCGTCACCATGCAATGGATGCTTTGACGATTGCTTTTACAAAACGGAGTTTCATCCAGTATTTGAACAATTTGAATGCGCGCGTCCAAAAGGGAGTTGATGAGTGGATAGATTTGGATACTGTTGAACTGTCCAAATTGGATAAAGAACAGCGCACCTCTGTTGTATATGCAATTGAGAAGAAAGAGCTCTATCGTGATAGTCATGGCAAGTTGCGTTTCAATCCGCCTAATTTGACCAATAACCGAGATATAGAACAACAACTGTCTCAATTCCGTAGGGAAGCAAGGCGACAACTGGAAAATGTGCTCGTCTCTATTAAGGCGAAGAACAAGGTCGTTACCCGCAATGTAAATAAAGCAAAGAATAAGTCTGGGGAATACAAAATGCAACTGACCCCTCGGGGAAAATTGCATTTGGAGACTGTGTTCGGAAGCCAGAATAGATATGTTACGAAAGAAGAAAAAGTGAATGCGTCTTTCGATGCCGAAAAGATTAAGACGGTAGCCGTAAAGCGCTATAGGGAGGCGCTTGTCGCCCGACTGGCACAGTATGGTGGCGATGCAAAGAAAGCATTTACTGGAAAGAATACGCTGGATAAGAATCCGGTGTGGGTTAATGCACAGCAAAGTGAGAAAGTACCCGAAAAAGTTAAAACAGTAGAATTTGAGAAGATTTACACCATCAGAGAGGAAGTAACGCCGGATCTGAAGATTGACAAGGTGGTGGACGCTCATATTAAGAAAATTCTGCAGAATAGGCTTGCGGAATACGGTGGCGACGCAAAGAAGGCATTCTCTAATCTTGAAGAAAATCCGATATGGCTTAACAAAGAAAGAGGAATTTCTATCAAGAGAGTAACTATTGAACGGATGGGTAATTATATTGCTTTACATGACAAAAGGGATAAGAATGGAAACTTGACTCTGGATGAGAACGGAAAGAAGTTGCCTGTTGATTTTGTAAGTACAGGGAACAACCATCATGTAGCAATCTACCGTAAGCCAGTGTTGGATAAGAATGGACTGCCTGTTTTGAACGAGAACAACGAAGTGGAGTACGAGTTGGATGAAAAGATTGTCTCTTTCTATGAGGCGGCATCACGGGCAATGCTTGGCTTACCTGTTGTGGATAAGGAATATAGAAAGTCAGAAGGGTGGCAATTCCTTTTCACTATGAAGCAGAATGAGTATTTCGTTTTCCCTCGCTATGAGTCCTATATTGACAGCGAAGGAAAGGAAGCGCAACGTATGATCTTCAACCCGACGGAATACGATGAGGCTTGGTATAAGAACCCGGAAAATTATGCTTTGATAAGTCCGAATCTGTTCAGAGTGCAGAAATTCTCATATAAAAATTATGTATTTCGACATCACTTGGAAACAACCATTGATTTGAGTGAATACAATCTGCGAGGAACTACATGGGTAGACTTTAGAAGTTCGAAATGGTTAGATAAGATCCTTAAGGTTCGTGTAAATCATATTGGTCAGATTGTATCAGTTGGAGAATATTAAAAGAAGGCAAGGAGAAGATAATCAAGTCTCTTCTATGCCATTCATTCTACCTGATATTGTAAGGCTCAAGTATTTAAGCATTGTCATGCCAAAGAAAACCTCTCTGGCGGAGTTTCAAGTTTGAATCCAGAAACCAGAACGATATGATTAAGAAAACCCTCTACTTCGGCAATCCTGCCTATCTCTCGTTGAGTGATGGACAGATGGTGATCCGCATCCCGGAGGTGGAGAATGCCGACGTGCCGGACCTCATGAAGAAGGAAACTACGGTCACCCGACCCATCGAGGACATCGGTGTGGTGGTCATCGACAACCGACGTATCACGTTGACCAGTGGTTTGATGGATGCTCTGTTGCAGAACAACGTCGCCGTCATCATGTGCGATGAGCGGCGCATGCCGTCGGGACTCTTCCTGCCTCTGGAGGGGCATACGCTGCAGAGCGAACGCTTCCGCTCCCAACTCGAGGCGTCGCTGCCGCTGCGTAAGCAGTTGTGGCAACAGACGGTCTCCGCCAAGATTGCCAATCAGCATGCAAATATGGCATACGCCCGCCCCGATCTCCAGGAGAAGGACTTCCGGTGTCTGAAGGTGTGGGCTGGCGAGGTGAAGAGTGGCGACCCCGACAATCTCGAGGGGCGTGCGGCGGCGTTCTATTGGAAGAACCTCTTCGCCTCCCTCCCTGATTTTGTGCGTAGCCGGGAGGGGGAAATGCCGAATGCGCTACTCAACTACGGCTATGCCATCCTGCGGGCGATTATCGCCCGTTCGCTTGTCGGCAGTGGACTGCTGCCTACCTTTGGCATTCACCACCACAACCGCTACAATGCCTATTGTCTTGCCGACGATGTCATGGAGCCTTACCGCCCCTATGTGGACCGTCTGGTGGTGGATCTGCTGCCCGAACTGGGTACGGCTTCCGAACTGACGCGTGAGGTAAAGGCGGAAATGCTCGCCATTCCCACGTTGGACGTCACCATCTCCGACCATCAGCGACCACTGATGATTGCTGCTTCCGAGACAACGTCATCGCTCGCCAGGTGCTTCGCTGGCGAAGCTCGTCGGGTGGCATATCCGGAAATGTAGGGATTCTTTCGTCTGCGTATGCTTACGCGCCTGAGTCAATATCGCATTATGTGGGTAATGGTATTCTTCGACCTGCCGACCAACACGAAACGCCAGCGGAAGGCGGCGACCGATTTTCGCGATGGTCTGATCAAGGATGGATTCACCATGTTCCAGTTCTCTATCTATATCCGCCACTGTGCCAGCATGGAGAATGCCGAGGTTCATCGCCGCAGGGTGAAGACCTTGCTGCCTAAGGAAGGACGGGTCAGCATGATGTGTATCACCGACCGTCAGTTCGGGTTGATTGACATCTTCGAGGGACGGTCTGTGTCGTCGCGCCCTGTGGAAGGCCAGCAGTTGGAACTTTTTTAGGATTCGAAAAACTCACAAAAAAATCCCGATTCTCAAATTCGAGAGTCGGGATTTTTATTCTTTGACATGTCTTTTAAGTAGTTATCTTTTAACTTATTACACACATCGAGTTGTGTGAGATATGTCAAAGATACAATTTCGAGAGCTATTCACAACTTCGTGGTTTTAGGTGGGATTTACTTGTAAGTTGTGTGAGATATGTCAAAGATACAATTTCGAGAGCTATTCACAACACGAAGTCTCATAGTAAATCAGTTAATCAGTTGTGTGAGATATGTCAAAGATACAATTTCGAGAGCTATTCACAACCATCTACCACGCCTTCCGCAAGCGTACTGAGTTGTGTGAGATATGTCAAAGATACAATTTCGAGAGCTATTCACAACTCCAATGCCGTATTTTGGTGAACCTGCTTTGTTGTGTGAGATATGTCAAAGATACAATTTCGAGAGCTATTCACAACCTTTATGGCTTTCCTCACCGCCGCTCTCACGTTGTGTGAGATATGTCAAAGATACAATTTCGAGAGCTATTCACAACCTTTCATCCTTAAATGGTGCATCAGAAGAAGTTGTGTGAGATATGTCAAAGATACAATTTCGAGAGCTATTCACAACCTCGTCGTAGCCGGCAGTCAGCACCGCCCGGTTGTGTGAGATATGTCAAAGATACAATTTCGAGAGCTATTCACAACAATTGTCTTTAGTGACTTTTGTTCAGCGTCGTTGTGTGAGATATGTCAAAGATACAATTTCGAGAGCTATTCACAACCTTTCAGCCCTTGCAAGCGAGCCGACACGGTTGTGTGAGATATGTCAAAGATACAATTTCGAGAGCTATTCACAACTAATTAAGATTTTCGACAACGGCGGATAAGTTGTGTGAGATATGTCAAAGATACAATTTCGAGAGCTATTCACAACAAGAGCCGACCTTATAGGCAAACATCGCCAGTTGTGTGAGATATGTCAAAGATACAATTTCGAGAGCTATTCACAACAACGAAGGTCATACACGTCCGTTCCGTTGCGTTGTGTGAGATATGTCAAAGATACAATTTCGAGAGCTATTCACAACACCAAATCGCATAGTAAATCAGTTAATCAAGTTGTGTGAGATATGTCAAAGATACAATTTCGAGAGCTATTCACAACGTCGGCGATGAAGGTAGAGAGGGGTTCATTGTTGTGTGAGATATGTCAAAGATACAATTTCGAGAGCTATTCACAACAGGACGGACACACCATCTTATTGCCACCATGTTGTGTGAGATATGTCAAAGATACAATTTCGAGAGCTATTCACAACACCAAATCGCATAGTAAATCAGTTAATCAAGTTGTGTGAGATATGTCAAAGATACAATTTCGAGAGCTATTCACAACTGAATCGGCATAGACGGTTTCGCCGACGGTGTTGTGTGAGATATGTCAAAGATACAATTTCGAGAGCTATTCACAACTAACGCACAGATTCTCGCTCACGGCGAACGGTTGTGTGAGATATGTCAAAGATACAATTTCGAGAGCTATTCACAACCATGATAAGCAGCGAATCGCTCACCTTGAGGTTGTGTGAGATATGTCAAAGATACAATTTCGAGAGCTATTCACAACTATAGTTCCGCTTCCCCAATAATAGGAAAAGTTGTGTGAGATATGTCAAAGATACAATTTCGAGAGCTATTCACAACTCGGTTAGATTTACATTAGTTTTCATAATGTTGTGTGAGATATGTCAAAGATACAATTTCGAGAGCTATTCACAACCACGCTGTCGATGATCTCTTTGATTCTTGCGTTGTGTAAGATATGTCAAAGATACAATTTTAAGGGCTGTTCACAACCTTTTGGAGTGTGTTCCCCAAAAAGTGCCGGAATCCTCGATTCCTGACGAGCTTTCTAATAATTAAGGAAATTTTTCTTTAATTGATGTGCACGATTTGAGATATTCTTTCTATTTTTGCAAACTGACCGATAAGGGGCATGTCGCTGCGTGTTGTGTACAAACGCAGGTCCATGCACGGATCGAACGAAATAAAGTAACTTTAAAATCAATAAATTTCATACACAAAAAAACATGGCAAAGTTTGACAAGTCAGTGTTGGAGAAGTACGGAATTACCGGTACAACCGAGGTTCTCTACAATCCTTCCTATGAAGTGCTGTTCAATGAAGAGACCAAAGAGGGTCTCACGGGTTTTGACAAAGGTCAGGAAACTGAACTCGGTGCAATCAACGTGATGACGGGTGTTTACACCGGACGTTCGCCTAAGGATAAGTTCATCGTGGACGATGAGAACTCCCACGATACCGTTTGGTGGACTTCTGAGGAGTATAAGAACGACAACCACCGTGCAAGCAAAGAAGCATGGGCTGCCGTAAAGGAAATCGCTAAGAAGGAACTTTCTAACAAGAAACTCTATGTCGTGGACGGTTTCTGCGGTACTCACAAAGATACACGCATGAAGGTGCGCTTCATCATGGAAGTGGCATGGCAGGCTCATTTTGTAACGAATATGTTCATCCGCCCTCAGAACGAGGCGGAGTTCGACCAGGAACCGGACTTCATCGTTTACAACGCTTCGAAGGGTAAGGTCGAGAACTACAAGGAACTCGGACTCAACTCCGAAACGGCCGTTGTCTTCAACGTAACAAGCAAGGAACAGGTGATTATCAATACCTGGTACGGCGGCGAAATGAAGA
>DGSL01000027.1:19111-53640 GCA_002393965.1 Bacteroidales bacterium UBA4363
ATGTTCTCCATGATGAACTACTTCCTCCCTCTCAAGGGCATGGCTGCTATGCACTGCTCCGCTAATACCGATATGAACGGCGAGAATACCGCTATCTTCTTCGGCCTCTCCGGAACCGGTAAGACAACCCTCTCTACCGACCCGAAACGTAAACTCATCGGCGACGACGAGCACGGATGGGACGACGAGGGAGTATTCAACTTCGAAGGCGGCTGCTATGCGAAGGTGATCAACCTCGACAAGGAAAGCGAACCGGATATCTACAACGCAATCCGCCGCGATGCCCTCCTCGAGAATGTAACGGTGGACGAGAACGGAAAGATCGATTTCGCTGATAAGAGCGTGACCGAGAACACCCGCGTGTCTTACCCAATCTACCATATCAAGAATATCCAGCGCCCGCTCTCCCAGGGACCTGCAGCAAAACAGGTGATCTTCCTCAGTGCCGACGCATTCGGCGTGCTGCCTCCAGTGTCTATCCTCGACCCAGAGCAGACGAAGTACTACTTTCTGAGCGGATTTACAGCGAAACTCGCGGGTACCGAACGTGGCATCACCGAACCAACTCCGACTTTCTCGGCTTGCTTCGGACAGGCATTCCTCGAACTCCACCCAACCAAGTACGCAGAGGAACTCGTTAAGAAGATGCAGAAGAGCGGTGCTAAGGCTTATCTCGTAAATACAGGTTGGAACGGTACCGGCAAGCGTATCTCCATCAAGGATACGCGCGGTATCATCGACGCTATCCTCGACCACTCTATCGACTCGGCTCCGACCAAGACCATCCCTTACTTCAACTTCGTAGTTCCTACTCAGCTGAACGGCGTAGATCCGAAGATCCTCGATCCTCGCGATACCTATGCTGACGCATCTCAGTGGGAAGAGAAGGCAAAGGATCTGGCTGGCCGCTTTATCAATAACTTCAAGAAGTACGAGAACAACGAAGCCGGCAAGGCTCTCGTTGCTGCAGGTCCAAAACTCTAAGACTGCAACAAAAAACGTCGTCGGCAGATACTGAAAAATCAGAACCCAACCGACACGTTCAGTCAGAATACGGCACGACCGCTGTCTCCCCGTTCTGCGGGAGGACAGCGGTCTGCTTTTTCTTCCCCCATCCCTGACTGGATAACCCGAATAAGGTCTGTAAGGACCGGAATTTTGCGGATAAGGGAGTTTTACTTATCTTTGGAGAAATTAGCCGGGGGATGAGTTGCGCCCTGCTCTTATTGAAAGACCATAATCAAAAATAGAAAAACACATACAAGACTATGAAGAACGCTATCCTCGCCGTGCTGGCAACAACACTGATGACAGGATCGGCTTGCGCAAGCAAGGACATCAAGATTACGGACAACCCGTGGAAGGACGTTAAGAAGGTGGAGAAACGCATCAAGGCTCCGAAGTTCAAACAGAAGTGCTACGACATCACGCTGTACGGAGCTGTGGCTGGACAGGAAAACTATAAGAACCAGGCTATCAACGAGGCTATCAACGTCGCACACCGCAACGGCGGAGGTATCGTCATCGTTCCGAAAGGTACTTTCTATACAGGACCAATCACCCTCAAAAGCAACGTATGCCTCCATCTGCAGGAAGGTGCAGTACTGAAGTTCTCAACGAATCCGACGGACTATGAACCGATGGTACAGACTCGCTGGGAAGGATGGGACTGCTACAACTATCACCCGCTCATCTATGCCAATGGTGAAACAAACATCGGTCTCACCGGAAAGGGTATCATCGACGGACAGGCAACCGACGATAACTGGTGGCCTTGGAAAGGAAAGAAGGAACACGGATGGAAAGAAGGTGTGATCTGCCAGGAATGGAACGGGACAAAGGAGAACGGCGGACGTAACCGACTCGCTCGCATGGAAGAGGAGAACGTGCCGATGCAGCAACGCGTGATGACCTATGCCGACCGTCTGCGACCTTCGTTCGTCGAGTTTATCAACTGTAAGAATATCCTGCTCGAAGGATTCACCCTGCAACGCTCCCCATTCTGGTGCCTCCACCCAATGCTGAGCGAGAACGTGACCGTACGCAACGTGACGGTAAGCAGCCACGGACCGAACAACGACGGTTGTGACCCTGAGTCTTGCGACGGCGTACTCATCGATGGATGTACGTTCAATACGGGCGATGACTGCATCGCTATCAAGAGTGGAAAGAATAACGATGGACGACGCTGGGGCAAACCGTCACAGAATATCATCGTGCGTAACTGCAAGATGATCGACGGACACGGTGGCGTAGTGCTCGGAAGTGAGATATCCGGCAACGTGAAGAACGTTTGGGCAGAGAATTGCGAAATGGATAGCCCGAACCTCGACCGTGTAATACGCATCAAGTCCAACCCGATACGCGGCGGCGAACTGGAGAATTTCTTCATCCGCAATATCAAGGTGGGAGTCTGCAAGGAGGCGGTGTTCCGCGTCGAAATGAAGTACGAAAACGTGACGGAAGGACCGAACATGCCTCTCGTGAAGAATTTCTTGATGGAGAACGTGACAAGCCAGAAGAGTAAGTACGGCGTCTGGATCGACGGACTTACCAATACACCGCAGAAACAGGTGACCGGCGTGACACTGCGCAACTGCTCGTTCGATAACGTGAAAATCCCTCACAAGATAGCAGGAGCCGAGAACGTCAAGTTTGAGAATGTGAAGATCAATGGCGAGGACGTCAAACTGGAGTGACCTCTGGGAATCGAAAATATTCCCCATAATCAAATGGGGAGTACTCATCATAGCGTATGGAGCATTGCTCTATACGCTTCTTGCTTTTCGTGACCGAGGTGTCGGATTCGACGAGTGGTGCGACCATCTGCGCAACGGACAGTGGCGCTGGGGAGTCGGAATGCTGCTCCTTATACCGATGAACTGGGCACTCGAGGCACTGAAATGGCAGAGACTGACTCGACAACTGGAATACCTCGGCTTTGGGATTGCACTGAAAGCCGTCCTGCGTGGTTGTACCGTCGCATTCTTTACTCCCAACCGCATCGGTGAATATCCCGGACGATGCGTCTTCCTCTCCGAGGGAAACCGCGCTCGAGGCATCTCGCTGGGCGTGGTAGGAGCTATGAGCCAGACAGGCGTGGTGATGATGGGTGGCATCCCGGCATCACTGGTCTATCTCGCCGATTCCGCCTCGACATACGCGTTGGGCATCGCCTTGCTCGTCCTCTGCTTGACAACCTATTTCCTGCTCCCTCAACTGGGCACTCGACTCCAACGGATGCGACCGGTGAGAAGGTGGGAGAAGTACCTCGCTCCGGTGAGCCGGATGGAACGATGCCAACTGACGGAAGTGCTACTGATTTCGATGGCTCGTTATGTCGTGTTCTGCACACAGTTCTACCTCCTGCTGCGATTCTTTGGCGTGAACCTGAATGGGGTAGAGGGAGCAATGGGTATTGCAACAAATTATTTATTTGTTACCTTTACACCTTCAATGCTGTTGTCCGAAGGGGCAGTGAGAGCCTCAATGGGCGTAGCCGTGTTTACCCTCCTGCGACCAGTTACGGAGGATGCCGTGGCGGTGATGTGCGCATCGGTCTCTGTCTGGCTGCTTAATTACGTGCTTCCAATGCTGGTCGGCTCCTACTTCTGGCTGAGGAAACACTGAACGAATCAAACAAGTTAAAATCATGGAAACGAATATGGATTTTGATTTTGATGCAATACGACCTTATCGGGATAACGAACTTCATGAACAGATTCAGTTCCTGCTGAACGAACCGAATTTCGCAACATTACTGCCTTCGTTCTTTCCCGGATGGGATGTCGAGGAATTGAAACAATTTCTGCTAAGCCTGAAGACAATAGCGGAGTTTCAGGAGAAAATCATTCATACCTACCTGAACCACATAACAGCACAGACAACCGACGGAGTTATACTGAACGGACTGGAGAATCTGAACCCTCAAAAAGGATATGTCGTCATCTCCAACCATCGCGATATTATCCTCGACTCTGCTTTCCTCAACTCTAATCTGGTCGGGACAGGAATCCCTATGACCGAAATAGCCATAGGAGATAATCTCTTGATCTACGACTGGATCCGACGTCTGGTCCGCATCAACCGCAGTTTTATCGTTGAGAGAAACCTGCCGATACGACAGCAATTGGAGAGCTCCATGCGACTGTCGGCCTATATACGTGATACGGTCGCTCGACGCAACCAGAGCGTTTGGATTGCTCAGCGTGAAGGACGCGCCAAGGATTCAAACGACCGCACACAGGTGGCTCTGCTGAAGATGTTCAATATGTCAGGCAATGACTCCCTGATAGAGAATTTCAAACAACTGAATCTCTGTCCGACAGCAATCAGCTATGAATACGACCCATGCGACTACCTCAAAGCGAAGGAGTTCCAACAGAAACGCGACGATGCCGCATACAAAAAGAGTCAGGCAGACGATCTGCTCAATATGAAAACGGGTGTCATGGGACGAAAGGGACGCGTGCGGTTCTATTTCGTTGGAAATATAAACGAGGAAATCGACAGGATTGCTTCCGCTATCTCCGTCAAGAACGAACAGCTGACGGCAATTGCCGAACTTATCGATAAGCATATCCATCTTAACTATACCATCTATCCAAATAATAAGGTGGCTTACGACGAACTGCTCGGAGTGGACCGATTCGCAAGTGAATACTCCGCCGACGAACGCAAGGCATTCGACCAATATATTCAGGGACAACTCCAGAAAATCGACCTGCCCAACAAGGACGAGGAGTTCCTGCGGACGAAGATGTTGGAGATGTATGCCAATCCGCTTATCAATCACCTCAAGGCTCAAGAAAAAGAATGAACGCAGATTTTAATCAGGAACAGAAAGAAGCCCTGGATGAGGTCACCTGGAGACTGACTGACCCCGATGGACTTAAAATGGTGGGATACCAGGTGGAGGCAGACAGCCGTATGCCGTCGATCGTATCACTGCGCGAGGTGGTGAATCTCTCACGATCCGTCCTTTTCCCAGGCTATTTCGACGAGACTCCGCTACGCTCCTATAACGTGAAGTACCATGTCGGAGTCAGCCTCGAAAAACTGCACCGACTGCTCAATGACCAGATCTATGCGGGCTTGTGCTTCGCAGGCGATGTCGAAATGCTGGGTGAGTCAGCTCACCAGCGCAGTGCGGCAATCGCGACGGAGTTTATACGACGGCTGCCGGACCTGCGCGAGGTGCTGACAACAGACGTTATCGCTGCCTATAACGGCGACCCGGCTGCTAAAAGCTACGGCGAGATCATCTTCTGCTACCCGGCTCTGAAGGCAATGCTGAACTACCGCATCGCTCACGAACTGCTCGAATTGGGCGTTCCACTGATCCCGCGTTTCATTACGGAAATGGCACACTCCGAAACAGGAATCGATATCCACCCGGGTGCAAAAATCGGCGAGTATTTCACGATCGACCACGGAACAGGTGTCGTAATCGGTGAAACGGCCGTTATCGGAAATAACGTGAAGCTATATCAGGGTGTGACGCTCGGCGCAAAGAGCTTTCCGCTCGACGTGGACGGAAACCCGATTAAGGGAATTCTGCGACACCCGATTCTGGAGGATGATGTAGTGGTCTATTCCAATGCCTCTATCCTTGGACGTGTGACCATAGGACGCGGTTCGGTCATCGGAGGCAATGTATGGATCGCCAACGATGTGCCGGCAGGGTCCAAGGTGTTTTTCAAAGGCGAAGGGACGTCTTCGCAGTTCTGAGAAAAAAAGACGATATCATTATTCAATCAGACAATACATGAGTGAGAAGTTTCCCATTATGGGAAAGACCTACAAGGGTCTCGAAGAAGTACTGGCCAAGGAACTGAAAGATCTGGGTGCCGAGGAAATCGAAGTCGGCATCCGAGCCGTCAGTTTCAAGGGGGATAAGGCTATGCTCTACCGTGCCAATCTATGCTGCCGGACCGCGACACGTTTCCTGGTGCCGCTGGTTACCTTCACGGCTCAGGACGCCGACGAACTGTACGACAAGGCAAAGGGCATAGACTGGAGCGAGTATATGTCATCAAACCAGACGTTCTCAATAGATACAACCGTTTATTCGGAGAATTTTACACACTCGAAGTTCGTGGCATATCGCGTCAAGGACGCTATCGCTGATCAGTTCAACGAGAAGGATGGGAAACGACCGTCTGTGAGTCTGACACACCCAGACCTTATGGTGAATGTCCATATCGCTGACCGTACCTGCACCATCTCGCTCGATAGCTCAGGCGAGTCCCTGCATAAACGCGGCTACCGCATCTCTCAGAATGAGGCTCCTATCAGTGAGGCTCTGGCTGCGGGGATGCTCCTGCTGGCTGGATGGAAAGGTGACAGGGATTTTATCGACCCTATGTGCGGCAGCGGTACCATCGTGATAGAAGCAGCCCTCATCGCTCTCAACATCCCTCCCGGCATCTTCCGTAAGGAGTTCGCCTTCGAGAAGTGGAGAGACTTTGACGCCGATCTCTTCGATGAGATCTATAACGACGATAGCTACGAACGCGAATTTAACTACAAAATATACGGAAGCGATATTTCTCGACCGACGATCCAACTGGCAGAGGAAAATGTCAAGAGCGCAGGGCTGTCCAAATACATCGAACTCCAGGCATGCAGTATCGAGAACCTTGAAGTGCCGGCGTCAGAGTCAATGCTGATGGTGACGAATCCGCCCTATGGCGAACGACTAAAGGATGACCAAATCCTTGATCTCTACGGTGACCTCGGACGATTGCTGAAACGACAGTTTGCAGGGAACGACGCATGGGTGATCTCCAGCCAGGAACAGTATCTCTCGACCATAGGAATGAAACCTTCGAAGAAGATTGAACTGGTTAATGGTAAACTGGATTGCCTCTACTGCCATTACGAGGTCTTTGCCGGCACTCGGAAGGATTTTGTCATGGGGAAGATAGAACGGGGAGAATACCACAAGGAACAGAATAACTCCGAGGAGTTCGACCGAGCCGAACGAGGTCATTTCCGCTTCGAGAAGGAGAAACGCGTCGATCGGGATGATGAACAGCGTCCTTACAGAGGAGAGAAACGACAGCACTCAGGGCGACGCTTCTACAGCGATAAACCGGGCGACCGTAATTATGGTGGCAAGAGACCGACTCGACCTTCCCGTGACGAGGAAGGGGGATACAGGACGAAGTACTCAAAAGGGTCGGATGGAGTGCGTAAGTTCCGACGTAATGACGAGGAACGGGATTTTCGTGGTAGGAAAGAACGTAAGGCATGGGATGACAAGGGACGTATCAATCGTAACAGACGGTTCGAGGGACAGGATAGCCCGAACAGACGCGGCTTTAAAAGTCAAGGAAAGGAACGCAACGGACGGTTCAATAAGGGGAGAGGATACCGCTCCGAACGGAACGATGCTCCCGAATGGACGAATATCGAGGATTGAAATGAGAATGAAAGGAGGACGATGACGAAGTCGTTCTCCTTTCTTTATGAGTCAATACACGCAGTTTCGACAGATAGTGCAGGAGGAACGGTCACAGAGCAGACGATGACGGAAGGCTTGCGCACGAGGACCGTACCAGATCGTTTCCAGGTCCTGCTCCAGCAGGTTGCCGAACGCGTGCTCTCCGTCTTTGTCAAAGGAACAAGGAAGTACATTTCCCTGCCAGTCTATGACCGCACCGCAGAACATCCGACGACAACGGTTCGGAAGCGAACGCTTGAGACGGTAGGTGCCGTCAGCCTGACGTATATAACGTGAAAGATTCTTTTGGATAGGAATCAGTGGACTGCCGTTCCGATAGTCGTAAACTTGTGCCGTTTTCAGGGTGAAACGATCTACTCGAAGCGAACGGGACTTCCGTTTCAGGTCTTCTAACTCGGATTCGTTATGCGCAAAGACAAGCGACTGCATCTCTATGCGGGGCTTGGATGTACACAGCTTCTCTTTTGCCTTGACAACGTGCCGAATACCATCCATCACAAGGTCAAGACGCCCACCGATACGGTAGGTCTCGTAACTGCTCTGAGTGGCTCCGTCAACGGAGACGATGAGGTGATCGAGTCCCGCCTCTGCCAGTCGCTCCGCCATCTCTTCGTTCAATAACTGACCGTTCGTGGATGTGGAGGTATAGAGACCCCTCGCATGGGCATGACGGACTAATTCAGGAAATTGGGGATGGAGCAACGGCTCGCCCTGAAAATAAAGGGTCAGATGGACGGCATAGGGTGCAATGCGGTCGATAATCCGACAATAGTCCTCCATGGATATCATTCCACGCTTGCGACGCATAGAACCATTGCCCGAAGGACACTCTGGACAATGGAGGTTGCAGAGGTTGATCGGTTCAATGGAGTAGAAGAACGGCATCCCCCATGTCAGAGGACGATGCATCAGGGCCGAACAAAGGTAAGACGCACTCGCCTTCAGGATGTTACCCGTTTTTTTCAGCCCTATCATGTGTACAAAACTAAAATAATGTAAAAAACACAGTGAATTTTATGCTCAAATTTAGGTATTTTGCTGAATTATTATGAATTTTGTAACCTAAAAGTGCCCGAGCGCTTTGACGTGAAAATAATTATTAACAAAGATAATACTAACAAATACACAACTAAATTTTATGAGAAATCATGTCTTGATGGCCTTGGCTGCCCTCGCAATGATTGTTTCGGTTTCTTCTTGTAAGAAAATGGGACCTCTTTCGCAGGAGTATTTCAAGGTTTCTCCGTCTCCGCTGGTTGCTAAAGGCGGTGTCGTGAATGCAACTATCACGGGAACTTTCCCAGAGAAGTATCTGAAAAAGAATGCTACAGTAACCGTTACCCCAGTTCTGAAGTACAACGGACAGGAGAAAGAACTGAAGGCCGCTACCTATCAGGGCGAAGAAGTGCAGGGTAACGATAAGAAAATCTCTTACAAGGCTGGCGGTACATATACACAACGCGTACAGTTCGACTTCGTTCCTGAAATGGCTAAGTCTGAACTCTATCTGCGATTCACCGTGGCTCAGGGCGCTAAGTCCTACAACCTGCCAGAAGTGAAGGTGGCTGACGGTATCAACTATACTTACACGCTCGCAAAAGCTGATGGACTGGAACCAGCTTTCGCAGAAGACGGCTTCCAACACTCCGTTTCCTCTACGCAGGAGGCTGCTATCAACTTCCTCGTTGCTAAGACAGATATCCGTTCCAGCGAGCTGAATAAGGACGAAATACGCGAGCTTATGCGTAAACTGCAGGAGGTTAGCGAGAACGGCAACTCATCCGTTAAGAGCGTCGAAATCTCTGGCTATGCATCTCCAGAAGGTTCGGTCGGCTTGAATAC
Source organism: Bacteroidales bacterium UBA4363 (assembly GCA_002393965.1). Lineage (GTDB taxonomy): Bacteria > Bacteroidota > Bacteroidia > Bacteroidales > Paludibacteraceae > UBA4363. The sequence continues at coordinate 28,422 of DGSL01000027.1, forward strand.
CAACCTCGCAGAAGGTCGTGAACGTGTTGCTGTCAACTATATCGACAAACAACTCAAACAAATCAAGCAGAACGTAGAGATTGACTCTAAATATACGGCTGAAGACTGGGACGGCTTCCAAGATCTCGTTTCTAAGTCCGCTATCCAGGATAAGGAACTCATCCTGAGCGTCCTCTCTCAGTTCTCCGATCCAGATCAGCGTGAGGTCGAAATCCGTAAACTCAGCGCTGCATACGAAGTGCTCGCTACGGATATCCTCCCACAACTCCGCCGCTCTAAGATGAAGGTCGGATTCGAATTGGCAGGCAAGAGCGATGCTGAACTCAAGTCTCTCGTCAAGAGCGACCCAAGCTCTCTTTCCGCTGAGGAACTCCTCTACGCCGCTACTCTTACCGATGACCTTAACGAGAAAGAACAGATCTACCAGAAAGCGGTGGATAACTACCCTTCTGACTGGCGTGCAGTCAATAACCTCGGTGCTGCAAAGTATCTCAAGGGTGATTTCGACGGCGCGGAAAAGCAGTTCTCTAAGGCAATCGACATGAACTCTTCTGCCGATGAAACGAACTATAACTGGGGTATCATCAAACTGCACAACGGCGAAATCAAAATCGCTGAACAGTTCCTCGGTAAGGCAGCAGGTCTCGGCGAGAAACTCGATGACGCTCTCGGCGTAATCTACCTCCACAAAGGTGACTACGGCGCGGCAGAGAAGGCACTCGCTGGTGACAAGACAAACAACGCAGCAGTTTCTAAACTCGTGAATAAGGACAACGCTTCCGCTGAGGAAATCTTGGGTCAGGTTGAGGAACCAAATGCAACAACTCACTATCTCAAGGCAATCGTTGCTGCTCGCAAGGGTAATTCTTCAGACCTCTACAACGAACTGAAAGAGGCAGTGAAGGACAATAACCTTAAGAAACGCGCAGCAACAGATATCGAGTTTGCTAAATATTTCAACGAAGAAGTGTTCAAGTCAATCGTTAAGTAAACGACAATACGAACTATATCGTTCCCGAAGAGGCTTGCGATTCTCGCAGGCCTCTTCTTTTTATGGTAGATGACCTGAAAGAGTCTTTTTGCCTTGTTGGATTTTAAAGTACCTTTGCAGACAGATATGATGAAAATAGGAGATATCACTTTCGGACCATACCCTTTGTTCCTGGCTCCCATGGAAGACGTGACGGACCCTGCTTTCCGTATGCTCTGCAAACAGCAGGGTGCCGATATGGTGACAACTGAGTTCGTCTCTTCCGACGCACTGATACGCAATGTGAGAAGTACGGAGAGAAAACTGAATATCCTGAAGGAAGAACGTCCTGCTGCTATTCAGATTTACGGAAAAGACCCCGATACGATGGTCGAGGCAGCTAAGATGTGCGAGGAGGCACAACCGGATGTCATTGATATAAATTGCGGATGCCCCGTCAAGAAGGTGGCAGGGAAAGGGGCAGGAGCAGGTCTGCTGCAAAATATCCCGCTTATGCTGCGGATCGTTGAGGCGGTTGTCAAGGCTGTCCATGTTCCTGTTACGGTGAAGACACGGCTGGGATGGAACGATGCCGCTGCAATGCCAGGAAGTGGAATCGGTATAACAGAGATCGCTGAACAATTGCAGGACTGTGGCATAGCCGCGCTAACTATACATGGTCGTACACGAGAACAGATGTACCGGGGCGAGGCAGACTGGTCGCTCATTGGGACGGTGAAGGAGAACCCTCGTATTCATATTCCCATTATAGGAAACGGTGACGTGACAACTCCAGAACGGGCACGTGAGTGCTTCGAACGGTACGGGGTGGATGCCGTCATGGTTGGACGCGCATCGGTAGGAAAACCGTGGGTCTTTCGTGAGATGAGGTCTTTCCTGGATAACGGTGTACACGCTGCTTCGCTGACATGGGACGAACAGATGGCACTGCTCAAGCAAATGGTTTATAGCAACGTTGAGAAGTTGGACGAATATCGAGGCATCCTACACAGCAGACGACACCTGGCTGCAACACCTCTTTTCAAGGGGATACCGAATTTCAGGGAGACACGCATAGCCATGCTGCGTGCCGCAACTCTCACGGAGTTGATGACCATCCTCGATGGAATCAATCCCTCCGATTATCAGCGGTAATGCAAGTCATAAGGATATTTATCGACGCTTTTTCTTTCGACCGAAGGTCTGAATAGGTGGGTTGCGACGGAATAGGTCGGTCGCGTCAATAGGACGGACGTCCTCCTGCCAAGAGAAGTGCTTCAATTTCTTCTCGTCTTCGGGTATCTGATCCTCAGGATAGAGAGTGCCCGAAGAGGCAGGCGAAAGGACAATTCGATCCATCTTCTTGTCTTTCATGTGAAAGGTTAGGAAACTGCTCTCAGCCTTGTTGACTCCAACGACGGATCCATCCTTCTCTTTAGCATGGTAGAGGGTCTGTGCATTGCCTTCTACAATCGCTTTGCGAAGTTCTCCGTTTTCCATGTATCCGGTCATCTTACGCCCTTCAACCTGATTGAAGCGGACTGTGTCTTCCTGTACGACACCACAGACCCAGCCCGTTACCCATAGAATCTCGGGACGGAGGTCTTTGTTCATCTTGACGGACATCTCCTCACCGGCAAGTTGTATGGAATCACTCCAGATGACCGGTGCTACGTACATGTGGATAATGGAGTCTCCTGTAAAGGCTTTGACTGTATCGCATTTCCCCTGTAAGTCCTTGCGGAAGAAGCGCACGTTACCAATGCCCCATACACGACGAAGGGTCGTGTCACGGTCATCTTGGACAGCTCGCAGGGTATCAGCATGCAAATACAATGTATCCCCTCCGGAGTATTCCATCGCAACGGCACTGTCGTAGGCAAGAGCATAATCTCCGTCTCCCCAGCCACGCGCAGGACCCGTTGGAGGAAGCACGACCCTCTTCGGATCTCCATTCAGAGGGTTGCCGTCCCGGATATACGCAAAATGAGACCGTAATCCTACTTTCTGAATCGTGTCCCACATCTCAACATGTCCACGGGCAAAGGCTTCTCCTGTCGAACGGTCATAATCGACAAGGTCTGCCTTGAGACGCTTACCGTCTTTACGGTCAATACGGACGTTTGTGGACAACTGGGCATTACGACGACGGGTGTCATACCACCCGCCTTCACAACGTGCAGCTGTCTCTCCTTCCTGCTGAATCACCGAAGGTCCCTGTATGTAGGCAATCTTGGATGCAGTATTGTATTTTAAGTCGTTGGTGGCAAGAGCCCCGCTCTTTCCAAGTAGTCGAACATTCTCCCGAAAAAGGGCCATCTTGGTCTCAGTGTTGTATTCCCCGTAAAAGGAGGTGAGCTGGTTGTCCTTGTCATAGAGTTTCCCTCCTGTGTAATAGTATCCCGTCGAGGTGTTCCGGTCATAGTCCACACTGTCGGATTCTAATACCGACTCGCGGTTGATGATCTTTGCATTACCCTTTAGGCGTGCCAGACGCTCGTCTCCAAAGTAGTGGAGAACGTTTCCTGTGATGAATAGGGTGTCCCCCTGTTCCATATGTACGTTCCCGAAGGCATCAAAACTGTTGTCTTCTGGATAGAAGAGGGCTTTGTCGCAGGTCATCTTCGCTCCTAAATGACGGAAACGGACATTGCCCGTGAGAACTTGAGCATCGCCCGTCTCTTCTTTGTCATAATTCAACTGGTCGGCATGCTCCAACATGACAAGACGACGATCGGACATCCTCGTCTTCCCGGTCTGCGCATGCAGACACCCGGATACAAAGCATGTCAATAGCAATAGTGGGAAGATAGTTCTTCGTCTCGTTTTCCGGAACTCCATATTCGACTTGCCTTTCTTGGATTAGTTGGAGGAGGAGCTCTCTTTGACCCAACCTGGATATGTCCAGTCACATCCCTGCAGTTCAGGGGAGATACGGATATAGGTCTCTTTTTGTTTCTCCTTGACCCATTCCTGCAGTACCTTTTCGTTTTTCTGGTTTTGTACGTAGTTTTTCATTAACTGATAGTCGTCAGTGAGGTTCGCCTTGTGTTGCTCTGTACGTGATTTGAGCTTTACAATGGCGCAGACTTGTTTGCCTTTGGAGTTCTCCATGAAAAACGGCTGACTGATCTCTCCTACCTGAAGGGAGTGAACCTCACGAGCAACGCCTTCCGGAAGAGCCTGATATTCAAATGAGGAGGAACCGTCACGGCTGTTCTCCAAAATGCCTTCGTTCATCTTCGTGTCCTTGTCTTCCGACCACCGGAATACGGCATCCTCAAAGGTGACTTTCCCTTCACGGATGAGCGTTAATGCACTGTCCATGCGTGCTCTGATGCGCTCCTTTTCTTCGTCAGTGGCTTTGGGCTTCAGAAGGATATGACGACAATTGATCTTGTCTCCGCGGCGCTCAATGAACTGGATGAGGTGGAAACCGAATTCGCTCTCAACAATGCGGGAGAGACTCTTGTTCTCATTCATGCTGAAAAGCTCATTGGCAAAAGGATCTACTAATTGACCTTTGCCCATGAATCCCAGTTCGCCTCCTACTTTTGCGGATCCAACATCGTCACTGTAGAGCGTGGCAAGCATGGAGAAGGAGGCCTCTCCACTCTCTACCCGCTTCCTCATTTCACGAAGACGGTCTTTGATGGCTTCGGTCTCTTTGAGCGTGAGCTTGGGCTCCATGGTCAGTATCTGTACCTCTACCTTCGTCGGAATAGTTGGAATGTCCTCTTCCTGCATCTCTGTTTCCCAATACTTGCGTACTTCACTCGGCGTCAGTTTGTGATCACCGACTATCTTCTGCTGTACCTGCTGCATGCGTGACTGGTCACGGGCTTGTTCGTACAGGTCTTCGCGAAGCAGTTGGATGCTCTTTCCGTAGTATTCGGCAACTTTCTCTTCACTGCCAATCTGAGAGACGACCTGTGCCATGCGCTGGTCAACCTGCATCTTGATGCTTACCTCATTGGCTTCTATACTGTCAAGATCGGCTTGGTGTAAAAACAACTTCTGAACAGCCAACTGCTCTGGAATACGACAATAGGGATCTCCTCCCATGTCCACACGCTCGTATTTGAGCTGCTGTACTTGTTTCTCAACATCACTTCGGAGCACCGCCTCGTTTCCTACAACCCATATCACCTCATCGATGATTTTACCTTGGTCAGGGGATGGGTTGGCAACGGCGACTGTGGTGTCATTCTGAGAAGAAACGGAAAGGGTCGTGAGTAATAAACCGACAGACAGGATGCTCTTTCGTATGATCGATTTCATGATTGGTCAGAATTCAAATGGTAGTTGATCTTTATTGTATGGTTTGGATGATAGCGGTGTTGACCTTGACGGGATGAGCCTGGCGAAGCTGATCCAGCCATTGGATATCACGCTCTTTTTGTAAGTCATCTTCCACAAGGCCTCGTACATCACGATATGTGACGGGCTGTTTGCGCCCTTGCGAGAGTTCTTGCTGTATGTATTTAGCCTTATTGTTTTCAAATTGACGGCGCATCCCCTCTTCATCCATCGCTATCGTATTCCATTCTCTTTCTTGAGCACGGAAGAAGAGCCATAGGTCTTTTTGATATTCCAATTCATGCTTCATGGATGGGAATTTCTGTTCAAGTTGCGCATCTTCTTTGGCGATTACTTCATCATCGCTCCATTTCTTGTCTGTCCATCCGTTCTCGGCGCGAAGTCGGTCTGCCAGACGCTCACGGACAACAAGGCTGCGATCCATCTGGCCGCTTACAATGCGAGTCCGTATCTCGTCTCGCAAGTTGTCTTTCATCTCTTCCCATGACTTCTTTTCTATTAGACGGAACTGGAACGTGCCCATGATGGTGCGAACCGGAGGGGTGATCTCTCCAATATTCCGAAGGGCAAAGACGGCATCCTCTACTTCTTTCGCGGTCTCTCCGATACGAAGCCATGGCATTTCTTCTTCCTGACCCGTCGAGTCAATACGCGTTACCAAACGTGCTCCCATATTGCGACGACGTGCATTGACTTTGTAGATGTGCCAACCATAACGACTCTGCAGAGGACCGCCGATTTCTCCGACTTTTGCGTTGTAAACGGCTTCTTCCAAAGGCCAGACTACCCACATGGCTGTCATCCAACCTAAATGACCTTGATTGCGTACGACACTCGGATCGTCACTCATCCATCGTGCTACCGTGTCAAAAGGGTCTACGTCAATACGGCGACGAGCAGTGAGCGCTCGCTGTTTCGACAGTTCTTTGTTGAGACTGTCTTCGCGGATGAGTATGTGACTGAGATCTATGTCTTCCGCACTGCGCTGCAGTTCGGTCTCGACCATCGTAGCAAGTTCCGATGAGTCATTGAGGTATTTTCGGCTCAGTTCAGCTCGTTTCTGCTCGCAAAAGTCTCGAAAGGCTTGAGTCGTATCTTCTTTCACTTGACGTGCCGCGCTGACTTTTAGTTCGAAGTTCGTGAAGTCTTTTAGATACTCTTCCGCACTTTGCTCCCTGCCGTTTGGAGTGATACGGTTCTTGTGGAATACGTATTGGAAATACTCTGGAGTGATGTTGCGGGAGCCGATGGTGATAGCCGATGGTGAGGCTGACCATAGTATCGTGTTCCAACAGAATAGTAATCCGATGGATAGGATGAGCTTGTGAATGCTTGAGGATGAATGGTTTTGCATGTGGAATCGTTCGCAGGTGATATGGTTTGTATCTAATAAAGACTGTAGCCAAGTCCAATGGTCAGCAGATCGGCTTTGAGTTTGTGCTGCTTGACACTGCCTACTGCATACCATTTTTCTCCAAAATGGTATTTCGTGCCCCAACGCCAATACCAGTTTTCTCCGTCGGCCTTGATGTTGTCGTACAGATAATAGCCCGCATCGGCTAATACGGCAACCCGACCAAAGGTGATTTCATTGCCCCAGAAGACTCCGCCACGAAATTGGTCGGTCAGGGTCCCCTTGTCGTATTTCCCATCGTAAATGTCATGGCGACAAGGCACATAGTCACGGGAGTAGGTGCCGTCATAGAAAAGGTCAAGACCGAATCCGGTGCGCCATACATTGAGTGCTTGCCACATGAGGGCGGCATTCAGATTGGCAGTCCCATGGATATCCTCGGAGAGGTGGGTCCCCTGTTTGATGCCTCCTGCCAAACCAATGTCCAATGTGCGCGAGTGGGGCATCGTTCCTGTCTTCTGACGTACCGGATAGTCTGGTATTTCAGGCGTGTACTTTAACCCAATCTCTCCACCGGCAACGGCAATGCCTTTGTTCGGCTGCAGGATGCCTCCATTGTCAATATGAATAAGACAGGCCTCCGCAAAAAGGGTCCAATGAGCCCACTGGTCGTCAATGGCATTGTTCGCCTTGAATACCGGTCGATAGGAGAAGCCAAGACCTACTTTCTGCATTAGGTTCACCGGACTGCCTATCAGCGGATGGTCATAACCTTGACAGTCTGTGCCGTCGAAATCACTCTTTCCCGTTTTGTCCCATTTTGTTACGTAGGACAATCCCATTCCGGCGCTGAGGTTTATGTCTAAATGCTTGCTTCGCACAATAGGTACGGAAGCATAAGGAAAAAGATTGACGGTACTGCCCAACTTGTTTTCGTCTCCAAGGTACAGATAAGAAAGTCCCAAACCTAATGTCGGTAGATTCCAATGATGGTTGTAGAGCCTCTTGCCCAAAGTAGGCCACTCAAGGGCAATCTCGCCTCCTATGACATCTTTGCTTTTGGCATCGGATAGGTAGTGCTTCGTTGTGTTGCCAGACTCCAGAACTGTGCCGTAATAGAACCCGTAACGCCATTGATGAGGCTTTTCATAGGAAACGTCCATACTATGGGAGGAACTGCCGAATTCACTCCAACTGCGGACCGGCTTTGCTTCGGGTGCGTCAGGAGGTGTCGCCTGTACATCAGCACTCATCTGGTCCCAGTTGTTGTTCGCCTTGCCTCCGGATAACTGACCTCCGCCTTTGACTTTCTCTCGACTGCGCCAGGTGCCTTGTGTGCGACCGCTCTTCGGATGCCCTTTCCGTCCGTTGTCCCAGTTGGAATAACCGCCCTTGACAGTCTTGCGCTTGCGGGCATTGGCAAAAGGATCAAATCCGCCTCCTCCGCTTTTGTGACGGCTGTTGCTATAGGGACTGAATGCCTTCCCTTTGTATTTCGCTTTCTTGACCTTACCGACCTTGCGGTTCCCAGTCATCCTGACGGCCTTCTGCCTTGCGGCTTTGTTGCGCCCTTTGATGGAACAGTCTCCTCCGAGACACTGAGCCGCGGAACAGAGACATACCATCAGGGACACGATGATCAGGACGTATTTTTTCATTATTATTTTTTTATCTTTGCAATCCGCTCTTAGTGTTAAACCCTCTCTTCACTGAAAAAAAACAAGATGTTTGGCTGTGAAGGGAATACCGGGAATAACACAGATAGAATGCAATTTGCAAATATAAGGATTCTTTGAGAATTACCGGAACGGTAGTTTTAAAGAAAACGCTTGTCTGTCGGAGGTCGTCAAAAGTTCATATCCATGGTTTTATTACATCGTTTCAACTCCGCTTTTCTTTCTGCATTGTTCGCTGTGATGCGCAAGGAACTGACGGGTTTTTTTAGTTCAGCAACCGGCTATATCGTCATCGGGATTTTTCTGCTGTTTATCGGTTTGTTCCTTTGGGTATTCCCAGGACAGTACAATATTCCGGAGTCTGGTTATGCACAGTTGGACGGACTGTTCGAATTGGCTCCATGGATTTATTTGTTCCTCGTGCCGGCAGTGACAATGCGTATGTTCGCCGAGGAAAACAGAACGGGAACAATCGAACTCCTATACACCAAACCTCTTTCCGAAACACAGATTGTACTGGGAAAATATTTCGCAGGCGTGATTCTGGTCATGTTATCTCTGATTCCGACTATGACTTATTTCTTTTCTGTCTGGTATCTCGCAGAACCGATTGGCAACGTGGATGTCGGAGCTTTCTGGGGTTCATTCATCGGACTGTTTTTCTTGGCTATCATTTATGTGGCTATCGGTTTGTTCTCCTCGTCACTGACCCGTAATCAGATCACATCCTTCCTGCTGGCGGTTTTCCTGTGCTTCTTTGTCTGCATGGGTTTTGACCTTATCGCTTCTTTGTTCCATTCCGGAACGGTTCAGTCTGGCATCTCGTTTCTTGGTATAAATGCTCATTATGAATCCATGAGCCGAGGAGTGATTGATCTTCGCGATGTCGTGTATTTCCTGAGCGCAGCAGTTTTCTTTCTGATGGTTACGGTTCGGATGATTAAACGATAAACTATTGGTTAGCTCTGCCTAAAAATAACGATAGATATGCAAAGACCGCTTCTTCTGTTGACAAACGATGACGGAATCAATGCTCCGGGTATCCTTGCTCTGATGGATGCAGTGCGCCCGTTAGGGGATGTTTTGGTCGTTGCGCCAGACAGCGCCCGATCCGCTCAGTCAAATGCCCTGACAGTGACAATCCCTTTGCGCGCCAGAAAACTTAGGGAAGAGGAGGGACTGACTGTGTACGAGTGTAATGGAACCCCTACCGATTGCACTAAGTTGGGCTTGATGCAACTGGCAGATCGACGCCCATCGCTGATACTCTCCGGAATCAATCATGGCAGCAATACTTCTATCTCCGTTATCTATTCGGGGACCATGGGAGCGGCGTTGGAAGCGTGTGTGGACGATATCCCGGCTATGGGCATTTCACACTTCAGTTACCGACCAAATGCGGACATGACCCGTGCAAAGCATTATGCCTCTGTTTTCGCACGTCAGTTGCTGCTGCATGGCCTGCCACGCTTTACGTGTCTCAATGTTAATATCCCCGATCTGCCGATGGAAAAAGGTGTGAAGATATGTCGTCAGGCAGCGGGCTATTGGTCCGAGGAGTTTACCAAACGGCAGGATACGGCAGGACATAACTATTATTGGCTGGGAGGGGAGTTCGTTAATTGTGAACCGGATGCACAGGATACCGATGTGTGGGCGGTTCGTAACGGATATGTGTCTGTCGTTCCGGTTCAGACCGATATGACTAATTATCCCTTTATGCAGGAACTTCAGAAATGGAAGATGGAAGAATAATCACTCTTCTCGTCTTTCCCAAAAGCAATGATATGAGACTATGACCACCACTTCATCTTGGAACCACCCGAAAAAGAAGAACAGACATGCACGCAAGCCTTTTGATTCATTTCTGCTGGGCTTCGCTATCTCGCTCTTGCTGACCGTCGTTTGCAACATAGCTGTCTTTAAGACACATTGGGACACGGAACAGCCGATGCTTTATGCAATGAAAAAACTGGCTGAAAAAGGATTCCTCTCTCACGATATGATTATCGCTCTTATTCCCTCTCTGGTCATGCTGATCGCCTTTTCGGCTATGCGGAAGGAAAAAACCTCCATTGGTGCCTTTGTGGGACTCTGCCCGGCCCTGATTGTCGCCTTGATTTATATGTAACAATTCGTTGACGTATGAGATACTTTATTATTGCAGGCGAGGCTTCGGGCGATTTACATGCGTCCAATCTGATGAAGGAACTGATGAGGCGAGACCCTGAGGCTCTCTTTATGTTTCTTGGTGGCGACCAAATGCAACGGGTGGCAGCGGACAAGGGAACAATGGTGCGTCATTATCGTGACATGGCTTTCATGGGATTCTTGAATGTGCTATTCAACATCCGTAAGGTACTGCGAAATCTGAAGGACGCAAAAAATGCCCTGCTCCATTTCCGGCCTGATACGCTGATCTTGATTGATTACCCTTCCTTTAACTTGCGCATGGCGGAGTTTTCCAAGGCCCATCTGAAAAATACGAAGGTCTGCTATTATATCTCTCCCAAAATATGGGCATGGAAACAGTTTCGTATTCATGGCATTAAGAAGTACGTGGACCACATGCTTACGATTTTGCCGTTCGAAACGGAGTTCTATGCGCAATTCGACTACAAGGTGAATTATGTGGGGAATCCCTCTGTCGATTCCGTTTTTTTACGTGCTAATCAGGATGAGTCCTATGCTCATTTTACGTCGTCTAACGGTCTTCCGGAGAAACCATTGATTGCACTTCTCGCTGGAAGCCGCCGGCAGGAGATTTCTTCATGCCTGCCCTTGATGGTGCAAATGGTACGATATTTCCCGGACTATCAGTTCGTCGTGGCAGGGGCACCAGGCGTTGAGAGAAACTTTTATGATGATATCCTGAGGAAGGAAAACGTGGATGTCAAGGTTTTGTTTGACAAAACATACGATCTGCTTCAACAGAGTCATGCGGCAATTGTGAACAGCGGAACGGCAACATTGGAGACTACGCTCTTCCGGGTTCCGCAGGTGGTGGTCTATCAAGTTTTCGGTGGACGCTTGGCCAATATCTTGAAGAAATGGATTATTAAGGTCCCTTACGTTGCTCTGACAAATCTTATCGCAGGACGCGAAATGGCAAAGGAACTGATTGCCGCTGACTTTACGGAAGAGAACCTGCGTACGGAACTGACCAAGATACTGAGTGGCTCTGGACGTGAGACCCAACTGAGGGAATGCGATCGTGTCATTGCTAAACTGGGAACTCCTGGTGCGGCAGGCAAGGCGGCGGATTGCATCATCGAATTTCTTACACAGAAAGAAAAAGCATAGACAATGAGGCATGGTGATAAACTGAAATATGCAGTAATCGGTACGGGAGCAGTCGGTGGATACTATGGTGCTCGGCTTGCAAATGCCGGGACCGAAGTTCATTTTCTTTTTCATTCTGAATACGAAGCAGTATGCCAGAATGGACTGAAGATCGAATCAGTCAAAGGAGACTTTGAAATTCCTGCAAAGGAAATCCATGCCTATAACTCGGTCTCCGATATGCCTGTCTGTGACGTGGTTCTGGTAGCGATGAAGACGGTGAACAATAGCCTGTTGCCAGATATGATTGCTCGCGTAACAGATGCTCATTCGGTGGTAGTGCTGATCCAGAATGGCTTGATGATGGAACCGCAACTGCAGGAAGAACTGCGACATCGTATGGGAGACAACGCTCCGGCTGTTGCTGGCGGAATGGCCTTTATCTGCTCTTCTCGTATCAGACCGGCTCATATCGGACATTTTGACTATGGCAGCGTTACTTTCGGACTCTACAACTCTGACAAAGAGGATGATGTGTACTTGCTGAAAAGAGCAATCGCTGATCTTAATCAAGCTTCTGTACCTGCCTTCTATGCGGAGAATCTCCTTCAAAAACGATGGGAGAAGCTGGTGTGGAATATTCCTTATAACGGACTTTGCGTTGCACTGAACGCTTCGACAGAGGAACTGATGAAACATCCTTCATCGCGGGCGCTGGTGCACGACCTGATGCTTGAAGTAGTGAATGCGGCGAACGCATGTCAGGTGATCATCGAGAGAGAGTTTGTGGATAAGATGATGGATTTTACGGATAAGATGACCTCCTACGCTCCGAGCATGAAATTGGATTTTGACCATCATCGTCCGATGGAGATCCGGACCATATACGAGAATCCAATCCAGTATGCAAGGACTGAGGGAAATTATTTCATGGCGAAGACGGATATGCTCCGTCAGGAATTGGAATACAAACAGTCTGACTATCTATAAAAAAGAAAAGAGCCACTCGTTGTGATATGAAGTGGCTCTTTCCCTTTATAAAATCTTTTCTTAATATTTTACCTGCGATGGATCAGCACCGTTGAGAATCTCAATCTGAGATGGCTGTAGCTTGCCTTTCTCGAAGGTGATGTTCTTCGTCTCCGCAGAGAAAATCTTGGCATAGGTTCCTGTCTTTACGGATGCCGGCATGTTCTTGAACGTGATGTTCGTTGCCTTGTTTAATTTGAAGGCAGGTCCAACCTCCGGAATGATGTTGACATTGTCGAAGGTGATTCCTTCCGAACGGAACGCATCCACTCCGCTTCTCGCTTTGATGACAACGTTCTGGAACGTGATATTCTTTACGTTCAAGGTCGGAGTACCACCAAGCGTGATAGCCGTTTTAGCACCGTCGCAGAAGACATTCTTGATGGAGATGCCGTCAAAGTCCGGTGTCAGTGCTTGACTCTCATTCGCCTTGACAATAGCTCCCTTATCCTCATAGGTCAACTCGAAGATGATGGCCTCGTTCTCCATGTCTTTCATAAAGATGTCTTCACAATAGACGTCTTGAACACGACCGCCTCGTCCTGTTCCTGACTTGAAACGAAGTCCGGTCTCTGTCAGTGAGAAGGAGCAGTTCTTGACGTAGATGTTCTTCATGCCACCATCCGTGTTCGATCCAATCACGAAACCACCGTGTGCATGCATCACCTTGCAGTCTTGAATCACAATGTTCTGAAGCAGGAATGGTGCACTGCCGTTTCCTCTCGACGATTTCATGCAGATGCCATCGTCTCCGGTATTGACGGTGCAGTCATACATCAATACGTTCTTTGATGCCGAGATGTCCAGACCGTCGCTGTTCTGATACCACCATTCGTTATAGACTTTTACGTCTTTCATGACCAAGCCGTTGATGCGGTCTAACTTGACGGTGATGTGTGGAGAATTCATGAAAGTAACGCCTTCAACTAGCATGTTGTCTACATCCCCGACGTTCAGAAGGTAAGGACGGAGTGACATCTTTACTTTATTCCATTCTTCTTCAGGTGCGCCCTTCAGACTTTTCTGCTTTTCTTCTGCGGCAAAGTAGCCGATATTCGGACTCCATCGTTTGCCGTCTGCCGAAATCTCGCCCGTCTTGGTCATGGCTTTCCACTGCTTCTCTGTCAGCTTTTCTTTCTTGACAAACCGCCAGGTACCTCCATTTCCATTGATAATACCTTTACCGGTGATGGCGATATTCTTCAACTTTTTGCCGTTTATCAGAGCGTTCATGCGGAATCCGCTGCCGGATTGGCTGAGCGTGTATTTGCTCTTGTCTCCTGTGAATTCCAAAAAGGCTCCTTCTGCAAAGTGAAGGTTGACATTGCTCATCATGGTGATAGGTCCGCATACCCATAAACCGGCAGGAATCAGGACTGTGCCGCCTCCGCTTTCCGAAACCTCTTTGATGGCTTCGTCAATGGCAGCACTGGCATCGCTGATGCCGTTCCCGATGGCTCCCTTGTCCTTGATATTCACGACTTTGTTGCCAAATGACGGAACTGTAATTTGGAACGTCGCAAAAGGTAAGTTGCTCAACCGGTCATTCACTTCTTTCTGAATCGTTTCCGTTGCAACATTCTGGGCATGGAGTCCCAATGTCGCCATGGCTATTGCAGCCAATGCAAGAAAGTGTTTTTTCATAGTATCAGATGTTTGGTTTGTTTTTCGTTGCCTTATGCCTTCGAGTCAATGACTTTCGAGATGGCTGCGAAGATGTCGTCAATCGACCCTACACCTTGGATGTTTTCCAGTTTGCCGTCTTCTTTGTAGAAGTCAATTACAGGAGCTGTCTGCGTGTTATAGGTCTCCAGACGCTTTGTGATGGTCTCCAGGTTGTCATCACTGCGACCTGAAATCTTTCCACGTTCCAGAAGACGCTTTACCAATTCGTCGTTGTCAACCTGAAGGTTGATCATGACGGTGACGTCACTGCCTCGCTTACCGAGCATCTCTTTCAAGGCTTTGGCCTGTGCTACCGTACGAGGGAATCCGTCAAAGATAATACCTTTCGCTTCGGTATATCCGTCCATCGTTTTGGCAAGCATGTCAATGATAAGGTCGTCCGGAACCAACTGGCCGGCATCAATATAGCCTTTAGCCGTTTTCCCCAGTTCAGTCTGGTTGGCCATCTCCGCACGAAGGACATCTCCAGTTGAGATGTGAGCATAGCCGTATTTCTTGATGATGTTTTCGCTTTGTGTGCCTTTGCCACTTCCAGGAGGGCCAAATAGAACTAAATACTTCATTTCTTTGTGTTTTATATGAGTTTGTTGATGTGTGATTACGTGTTCTTATTCTTCGTTGGCAACGTATATGTTGGGATAGTTACGGCCATAACCGGCATAGTCTAATCCGTAACCCACTATGAATTCTTTTCCAATTTCCTTGCCAATATAGTCTATCTTAATGTCTTTTTTCAGACATTCCGGTTTGAAGAATAACGATGCTATGCGCAACGAGGCAGGATGCTCTTTTTGTAACTCATCCAATAAGCCTTGCATCGTGCCGCCTGTCTCAATAATGTCTTCCAATACGATGACGTGTCGACCGGCTATCGTTTCGTTCAATCCTATCAGACGGTTTAGTTTCCCTGTGGATTGCATGGCATCATACGATGAGTATTTGACAAAACTGATCTGGACAGGCATCGTGATATGGCGCAGAACATCTGCGGCAAAAAGAAAAGCTCCATTCAACATGACCAGAAACAAGACATCTTCCCCCGATAAGTCATGCTCAATCTCTTTGGCTATTCGCTTGGCGATTTCCCGTAATTCTGATTCGGAATAAAGCAGACGAAATGTTTTGTCTTTGACCGTGATGTTGTTCATGGCTGTTGTTTTTTGGACTTGGTTTTCATGCGCAGGAGAACCGGGAACGGGTCTGCTTGTTCTTTTCCACCAATTCAAATCGGTCAGATGGATTCATGAATGGCAAAGATAGTTCTTTTTGAGAATTTTCTGTGACGGAGAGAGTTTGATTTCAATTTTCTTGCTTTTTTTGCCTTTCGTAACGTTTGCTGTGTAAAAAGTTCGTACCTTGCGGGATAAATTGGGGAAAAGTCTGTTCTGACAGACATCTCCACGAATGATTGTTTATTTTGTCTAAATCTGAATGATGAAAAACTGTGTACGTTGTGGCGCTCTTTTGCCTGATGACGCCACGTATTGCGAAAGATGCGGTGCCGAACAGAAGGCCTCAGAGAAAGAGCAACTCTCCGAAGGACAAATCCCTTCTCGCTATAGAGCAATTGTCGGTTCTGAAACGGTGACAGGCGCACATGGACATTCTGCTCATGTGGATCCACCAGCACATTCCGATGTGATACCGGAAGAGTCTGGCGTGGAAGGCAATCCTCAGGATGTTGAGGTACAACACCTCGAAACGGATAGTGCTGCTTCTCTTGCTGGAATGTCCACCGTCCGTTTGAAGAAAGGCAGTAAAGGGACTGCTTCCGAAGCGTTTGGTACCTCCTCAAAGGTGTCGGAACCGACTGCAACCCCGAATTCATTGAACGGCGCAGATATTCCCAATTCTGATACGGCGTCTGAACAGAACCGTGCTGAACGTGAAGCGGCTGAACGCCGACAGCTGGAGGAACGACGTGCTGCTGAACAGAAGGCAAAGCACGACGAGATGCTGCGCAAACAGAAACAGGAGGCTTATGAACAGCGA
The DNA here is from genome assembly GCA_002393965.1 of Bacteroidales bacterium UBA4363. GTDB lineage: Bacteria > Bacteroidota > Bacteroidia > Bacteroidales > Paludibacteraceae > UBA4363. The sequence continues at coordinate 44,731 of DGSL01000027.1, forward strand.
CGAAGAAAATGGCTCGCAATGGGTAAACGGGTGCTCCTTGTCTTGGCTCTCCTATTGCTCCTTGTCCTCCTTATTTTAGGCATAAATGCCCTATTGAAGTGGCTTGGCCGTCCGACGGATGTAGAGACTATCGAAGTGAATGGAGTTAAATTCCACATGGTACGCATCGACAGCGGCTCTTTTGAGATGGGAGCCCAGAACCTCGATCCTAAGGGAACGAATTTCGATGCGGATGCCTATGATGACGAGTCCCCTGTTCACGAAGTGATGCTTAGCACCTATTATATCGGTGAAACAGAGGTAACACAGGCTCTCTGGAAGGCGGTGATGGGAGAGGGATCCAATCCGTCTTATGCGGTGGGAGACAGCCTGCCGGTTGAGATGGTGACGTGGAACGATTGCCAGAAGTTTGTCGCACGACTCAGCCAGTTGACAGGAAGACATTTTTCTCTTCCTACTGAAGCACAATGGGAATATGCCGCACGTGGTGGAGCCCTGGCTTCACCTACACGTTTTGCGGGCTCCAATAATATTGATTCCGTGGCTTGGTATGCGGACAATAGTGACGGAAAGACTCATCCCGTTGCTACGAAGGCTCCGAACGCACTCGGCATCTATGATATGACAGGTAATGTCCATGAATGGTGCTACGATTGGTTTGGCAATTATCCGAATATGTCACAGACCGATCCGAAGGGAGAGGAATTCGGCTCTACGAAGATTCTGCGTGGAGGAAGTGCCTTCCGGGAAGAACGAGTAGCACGTGTTTCTGTACGTAACGGATCTAATCCTATCGATGAAGGAAAGGGTTCCGGTCTGAGAATCGTAATGCGACCTTAAGAACGATACTCATGGTTCTGTTTGGCAGATAACCATTCAGAAGAAAAAATAGTAGAGAGCCGTCTGGACAGCATGTCCAGAACGGCTCTCTTTATATTTATATAATTAGGTAAAGGACGGGAGACGTGGCAAACGGACGCACGTCTTTCCTTAATTTTGAGAGAGGGTGTCCTCTCTTTTTGTAAGCCGGATCGTGGACCAATCACATAAAATGGGGATGTTTTTTCGGCCTAAATCATAAAAAAAGGGGGTTTTCTTGGCATTTGTACCCATCTAATTTTGCATCGTCAAAACTCTGTATAATGATGATTAAGACGATTTTAAAGATGCGTTTTTTAGGTGGAATCTTCCTGGTGTCCTTTATCTGTTCCGCTCTGCAGGCACAGAGCGTTTCCCGTGAGGCGTATGATTCTTTGTTGATGCGCGTTATCAATTTAGAGGCTCATCAGGCATTTGATGACAGAAAAGATTGTAATCATGCTGTGCGCCCTTCTGTTCATGATACGATCGTAATAGAGAAGGAGTCGAGGGTTCAACGTGCGGAACTGGATGAGAATCTGCGTCCGGAGTCGCCTTCGGATTTCGATGGTTTCTCTAAATGGCGTATTGGAGGATATGGTGAGATGGCGGCATCCTACAAGGATTATGGTTTGAATCGCTTTACTGGTCGCACGCAGGGAAATTCACGCTATGACCGCAAGACTATCAGCATTCCGCGTTTCGTTATTGCAGGAGATTATCGTTTCAATCGTTGGTGGCAGTTGGGTGCGGAGATCGAGTTTGAGGCGGGAGGTACTGGTATTGCCTATGAGTTTGAGAAGAAAGAGAATCTTGAATACGAGACTGAGGTGGAGAAAGGAGGAGAGGTGGCTCTTGAACAGTTCCATGTGACGGCAACCATTCATCCGGCATTCAACGTGCGCCTTGGACATATCGTGGTTCCGGTTGGTTTGACCAATGCTCATCATGAACCAATCAATTTCTTTGGTGTTTATCGTCCCGAAGGGGAGTCAGCTATCTTGCCTTGTACGTGGCATGAGACGGGAATGGAAATCTTCGGTGAAGTCGGACGGGAGTGGACGCACTTCGCTTATCAGGCTCAGATCGTAGCAGGACTTAATGCACAGGGATTTACCCGTGACAACTGGGTGAAAGGCGGAAAGCAAGGTTTCTTCGAGGAGGATAACTTTTCCAGTCCAGCTTACGTGGCACGCCTCGATTATCTCGGAGTGCCGGAACTGCGTGTCGGAGGTAGTTTCTATTTCCTTCCGGATGCTGGAAAGAATTGCGATAACTTGACTTTCTTCTCTGGCATGGGACGACTTCCTGTTCGCATTTGGACCGCAGACTTCGAATACAAAAACAGATGGGTGACTGCCCGAGGAAATATGGTACATGGCAATCTTGGAAGCAGTTACGCTATTACACAACAGAAAGAACTCTTCCAGAAAAACGCAGCTCCCTACTCCAAGATGGCTCCTATTGCCAAATATGCCGTCAGTTATGCTGGCGAAGTGGGAGTCAATATAGGAGCTTTCTTCTCTAAACCTCAAGTCCGTCTTTATCCTTTCGTACGCTACGAATACTATAACCCTCAGGAGAAGGGCGAACGGGGCCAGACGATGGAAGCACGCTTGCAGACTTCCATGTGGACCCTTGGTATCAACTGGTATGCTCTCCCTAATCTGGTTATTAAAGCAGACTGGACAACGCGACATATAGGTATCGACAAGGTTTTCACTACGCACAGCCGTTATACGTCCGAGAACGATCTGTCCATCGGGGTGGCTTATGTGGGATGGTGGGCAAAGAAGTAGATGCTCCTTTTCCGACCAGCTGAAGGTCAATGAGACGTCTCAGTGCCTTGGCGAGACCACGACCAATAGGGCGACGTTTTAAGTAAAGAAATAATCGGTTATTCATAAATAAAAAAACAAAAAAACAATCCAAAAAAAATGAAGAAATCATTTATCTATCTTATGACAGCATTGGCAGGCTGTGTGTCTGTCTTCTTGCTGTCGTCTTGTGACGATGACAGTAGCAATGGTAGTTCGGCATTCGACCTTTCTGCCATTGTGGATGATACTAAGTATTCTGAAAATGCCACCAACTGGGGCAGTTACATGGTGGCTGTCGCACAACGATTGAATGCGGACGCAACGACGCTTTACAACGACTGGAATACCTCCTATAATGGTGGAAACGCTTACAAGGATCTCTTTACGAACCCTGCTTTGGGCGAGTTTACCTCTGCGCGTGCAGCAGCAGAACAGATTATTGATGGATGTATCGATATTGCCAATGAGGTTGGAACGGCAAAAATCGGTGACCCTCGTTCGCTCTACAATGCCGGAAAGTACGAAGAGGCTGTTTACGCTGTAGAAAGTTGGTATTCCTATCATTCTCGCGACGACTATAAAAACAATATCAATTCCATTCGTAATGCTTACTTTGGCAGTTTGGACGGGTCGCGTTCGGCAACATCTCTGTCTGCCTTCGTTTCCGCAGCCGGCACAACCGGACAGGAACTGGACACGAAGGTTCAGTCGGCTATTTCGTCTGCCATCTCTGCCATTGATGCCATCCCACAGCCTTTCCGCAACAACATCGGAGCGGACGAGGTGGTCACTGCCATGGAAGCGTGTGCGGCACTCAACAACGTTCTGACCAATGAACTTAAACCGTTCGTTACGAATGCGTCCAACATCTCCGAGACAAATCTCCAGACGGTCATCAATGACTATACTGACAAGGTCGTTTTGCCGACGTACCTCTCCCTGAAGAACGAAAACGAGACACTCCTGAACCTGGCCCAGCAGTTCAAGTCCTTCCCTTCGGACGCTGCGTTCGAGGCTCTGGCTGCTCAGTGGATCAAGGCACGTAAGTACTGGGAGTCCAGCGAGGCATTCCTCTTTGGCCCTGTTGCCGACAAGGGCCTCGACCCTAATATGGACTCCTGGCCTTTGGACAAGGATCAGATCATGCAGATTCTCTCATCGGGTGACTTCTCCGGATTGGATTGGACTGGCGAATACAATGAGGAGAGCGATGATATCGCCGCTGCACAGGGTATCCGCGGATTCCATACGCTTGAGTTCCTCATCTTCAAGAACGGTGAGGCACGAAGAATCACAGACTGATTCGGATGTAGGACATCTTCCGGCGTAAGAATCTTCTGAAGTTCCATGCCGGAAAACAAATAACCCTTTTTGAGCCGGATGAGCAAGGCCCGATAAGGGCAAATGGAAAACAGACAGCAACGATGTAGTGGGGGCGTTGGCCTTCACTGCATGTTGCTATAAAATCATGTATATCAAATGGGTGGTTGTAGATATTTGGCAATAAGCGTCTTGTTCATGTCACTCCTCACGGCATGCAGTGATGAGAACGGAATGACAGAACAGTACATGGAGGTGCCGGATGGTTATGGATTGTCCGCTGGCACTTCCACCGTATTTATGAATACCTCCTTTGCCTATGATTCCGAGGCTCCTTGGGTGACGGGAAGCTACCTCACGCGCTTTAATCGTGGCGACAACCTTTACGACAATATTGCCACCGTATCCAAGGGTCTCGGACCAGTCTATGGGGGCTATAGTTGTGGCTCCTGTCACCATAATGCTGGGCGGACGACACCGGCTGTTTGGTCTGGTGGCAGTGGCAGTTACGGATTCTCTTCCATGCTGGTCTATGTGGCACGCAAGAACGGAAAGTTCTTTCAGGATTATGGCCGTGTTTTGCACGACCAGAGTATCTATGGTGTCAAGGCGGAGGGAAAACTCCATGCCGAGAAGCACACACAGAATTTCTCCTTTCCCGATGGCGAACCTTACAGTCTCACGTATTTCACATATACCATCACCGACTGGTATGCCGACAGTATCCGGCCGGAGGACCTCTTCTGTTCGGTCCGGGCACCTCTGCGTCACGTCGGCCAGGGACAGATCATGGCGCTTGACCATGATGAGATTGAGGCTCTGGCGGCACGTAGCAACTATCCGGAATACGGTATCAGCGGGCGTTGCAACTATATCACCGAGAAAGGCAAATACCAACTCGGCTTAGGAGGCAACAAGGCGAACCATGCTGACTTGACTGTCGAATTGGGTTTCAGCAGTGACCTGGGGGTGACCAATTCGCGCTACCCGGAGGAGGTCTGCCGTGGGCAGGCTCAGATCGCACAAGGCAGCATGATGGGACTTGCGTATGACCAGTTGGATGTCTCCACCGAAGAGATGGAGGACGTGGATCTCTATATGCAGTGTCTCGGAGTACCGGCTCGACGCAACGTGAATGATCCCGTTGTACAACGCGGTGAACAGATGTTCTACAAGGCCAAGTGTCACCTCTGCCACGTCACCACCCTACACACACGCCCGATGGGTAGCACCCTGCTTAATGGTACCCGCATTCCGTGGGTAGGCGGACAGACCATCCACCCCTACAGCGACTTCCTCTTGCATGACATGGGATCCGAGATCATGGGAGTGGGGCTCAACGACAATTTCACTGCCGGACTCGCACGGGGCAACGAGTGGAGGACAACCCCCTTGTGGGGCATAGGATTACAGTACCGTGTCAACGGACATAACTACTTCTTGCACGACGGACGTGCCAACGGATTCGTCGAGGCGATCATGTGGCACGGAGGCGAGGCCGAGGCTTCGAAGAATCTCTTCAGGAAGATGCCCAAGGCCGACCGCGATGCCCTCGTCAAGTTCCTCGAGTCCCTCTGATTGTTTGACTGTTTAGAATGAAGTATTAAAGAAGTATTAAATAAATAATTGTATATGAAAAGATTACTCTTCTTGGCTCTGACCTCTCTCTTCCTTTCTCTCCCTTTGTTTGCGCAACAGGAGGAAGATACGGAAAACGGAGTGGTCAGCCTTGCCGGGCGTGAAGGATACGCCATTCAGACCAAATCGGGTGATTTCGTCTTCAAACCCTATATGATGGTCCAGACGGCTGGACACTACAACTGGTACGATGACGAGGGACTCGACAAGGCCTACAACCAGGATAATATCATGAATTCTGGATTCTCCATTCCGTATGCCATCATCGGATTCACCGGAAAGGCCTTCGATAAGGTGTCTTTCAACCTCAGTATCAACGCTTCTGCCAGCGGTGCCAGGATTCTCCAGCAGGCGTGGTTCGACGTTCGTCTCAACCGTGCCATGGCACTGCGCACCGGTAAATTCAAGACCCCCTTCCAGAACGGATTCCTCACCACCCTGGGCAATACCCTTATGCCCTGTGTCCCTTCCAGCATGACCACGACGGTCATCATGCCCTACGTACTCAATGCCGTCACACCGTCCATCATGACAGGGTGGGACATCGGCGTCGAACTGCACGGACTCCTGGGCGATAAGTTCGGCTATGAGGTCGGACTCTGGAACGGAACGGGCTCTTCTACCAATGCTGCCACCAAGACGGTCTCCGACGATTGGCACATACCATCCCTCCTCTACGCCGGACGTCTCAGCTACATGCCTCTTGGACTCATGCCCTCCACTCAGGGCGATCCCAACCGTCTGAACGACAACAAGATCCTCCTCGCGGCAAGCGGGTCGATCAACGTCGAGAGCGAGTCCGAGAGCACGAACGACACCCGTGCCGGACTCGAGGCTGCCTGGCTCTACAGGCGCCTCTACCTTTCCGCCGAAGCCTACTACATGCACATCGGATTCACCGACCGTCAGAAGATAGACGATACCTTCGACTACTGGGGCGCCTATGCACAGTGCGGATACTTCCTGACCGACCGTTTCCAGGCAGCCCTCCGCTACGACTTCATGGACCGTAACGGCATGGATGCCGATGGATTCCTCAATATGCCCGCTGTCGGATTCAACTGCTTCTTCAGCAGCTGCAACCTCAAGCTGCAGGCCATGTATCAGTACATCGGACGTACAGGACATAAGACACAGCTCGACCGTGACAATGACGATCTCGGACTCGCTACCCACAGTGCCACCATCCAGCTGCAGTACAGTTTCTGATTCATCCTTTTCTCACCTTTCTTACTACCATGATCTACAGACGATTCTATCGGCTCCTGCTCCTCACCCTTGCCTCGCTCTCTTTCTTCTCTTGTGACGACGGTGACATCACCGACCTCTCACGCGGCGTACAGAAGGAAGGCTACGTCGTGCGCATGACAGGATCTCTCACGGGATTCGATACCTGGCCCGAAAAATACGACGTCGTCATCGCAGGGTTCAAGGAAGGCGCCTCCTATGCCACCATCTCCAAGAACGTCCCACCCGTTCCCCGCCAGGACTTCCTTCTCAGTGGTATTGAACCCTCCGTCAGGACCGTTGAACTCTGTGTCATCAACTCCATACGCAAGCGCATCGTCACTTTCTATAGCGTCGACGTCTCCTCACTCTCCCTCGATGATACCATTCGCATCGACCTTGACGCCCTTGCGCTCGGCGACGTCAGCATGTATGCCGCCGTACAGACTGGAATCTTCGACGGCAAGAGTTGCACGGGATGTCACGGCGTCAGCCATTCCGCCGCCGCCCTCGACCTTTCCGCCTCCCACAGCTATGCGCAACTCGTCTCTGTCCCCTCTGGCACTGTCCCCGATCGCCTCCGCGTTCACCCGGGTCAGGCTCCTCAGAGCGTCCTCTACGCCGTCTTTGCGGATCCCTCTCTCGGACACCTCTACTCCTTCCACCAGTCCGTCATCACCAAACCCTTCTCCGCTGACGAACTCGACCTCCTCAGGGACTGGATCGACGACGGCGCCCGCGATAGTAAATAACCCCCCATTTGTTACCTGCTGATAAAAAAACGTTCTATACATGAAACCCAATATCCAAACCAAAATCTTTGTTGCCAAAGGGAAAGCCCCTGCCGAGGCGCACGTCATGATCCATGCCAACCCCGACCTCTCCTCCGCCCGGCAGGTCCAGGACATCTTCGCTTCTCTCGACCATCTCTCCTCTGAGTCCCTGCAAGGCTATGTACCTGTATTCATGCGCTTCTTCCTCAGCGACTCTTTCAACCTCACCCCCCTCCTCCGTTCCTGTCCTCAGACCCGGTCCTGCGCTGTCTCTGTCATCGAACAGCCACCTCTCGACGGCTCCAAGATAGGACTCTGGGTCTGGTTTATGAAGGACGTACAGGTCATGCCGCATGGCAGAATCTGGACGGTCCGCGACGGACGGTACACCCACCTCTTCTCCGCCTCCTGGACCGACGATTCCGGCGTCACTACTTCCAAGGCTCAGATGAGTCATCTCTTCAATCGCTACGCCGACGCTCTCCGTTCGCTCGGCGCGTCACTCTCCGACAACTGTATGCGCACTTGGCTCTTCGTCCAGAACATTGACGTCAACTACGCGGGCGTCGTACGCGCGCGCAACGAGGTCTTTCAGCGTCACGCTCTCACCCGTGACACCCACTTCATCGCCTCCACTGGGATACAGGGACGTACTGCCAACTACAACAAGGTGGTCTCTTTCGACGCCTATGCCGTCCTTGGTATGGACCGACAACAGGTCCGTTACCTCAGCGCTCCTGACCATCTCGGTTCCACCGCCGACTATGGCGTCGCCTTCGAACGGGGCACATCCGTCTGCTACGACGACCGCCAGCGTGTCTTCATCTCCGGTACCGCCAGCATCGACCCCGAAGGCAACATCCTACACCTCGGCGACGTACGGCTCCAGACCCTACGCGCCATCGACAACGTACGGGCACTCCTCGCCGATGCTCAGTGCGACCTCTCACACGTCGCACAGCTCATCGTCTATCTCCGCGACCTCGCCGACTACCACGTCGTCTCCGAACTTTGCCATGAACACTTCCCCGACACGCCCATGATCCTCCTCCTCGCACCCGTCTGCCGACCGGGATGGCTTGTCGAGATGGAATGCATCGCCGTCAAGTAACAACCCACCACCAACCTTTTCGTTAAGCCGAAAGCAGAAGCCAAAATTATTTGGGTTATGCTGAGGCGAGAAAAGGACTATTGATAATGAACAAATTTATTTGTTATCCCGAGGTGCCGCCCAAAATGTCTTGTGAAGCAAGACAAAAATAGTCCCGTAGGGA
>DGSL01000027.1:53719-74030 GCA_002393965.1 Bacteroidales bacterium UBA4363
AATACAGGCAGGGATGGAGCCCGTAGGGCGGAGTCCCTGTAAACTAACGTTCGACCATATAGAACTCCGTAGGAGCGTCACCCTCCAACCCGTCCAATTTTGGAGCAAGCCGAGAGGGAACCTTTTCGTTAAGCCGAAAGCAGAAGCCAAAATTATTTGGGTTATGCTGAGGCGAGAAAAGGACTATTGAAAATGAACCAAATAAAAAAAACTCAGGTGATTTTTAACATCCTTTAATGAACCTTTTTGTTAAGCCAGATGAGCAAAGTCAAACTTGTTTGAACTTTGCCATGGCGAAAAAAGGACTAATGAAATTGAACGATAGTTAAAATAACTAATCAAATTTGCCATAATAACCATCCGATTCGGAAACAAACTTAAGTTACCCCAAAGGTACCCCTACTATAATTAACTATCTTTAACAAGGAAAAATGAAAAAAATCAAAATTCTCATACCTCTCTTCTCCGCCGCCACTTTCTTTCTCCTCGCTCTCGCCACTTTCCTCGAACGTGCCTACGGCATCCAATGGGCTCACGATAATATCTACGGCGCACCATGGTTCGTCTGCTGGTGGGGACTCCTCGGGGCAGCACTTCTCTTTGCTCTCATTCGAAGACCGCTCTGGCGGTCTGATCTGCCCGCTTTTCTCCTCCATCTCTCCCTCCTCGTGATTCTCTCTGGCGGCTTGCTCACCTTCCTCTTTGGCGAGAAGGGGATGATCCACCTCCGCCAGAACCAGACCACGCGCTCCTTCTATCTCGAGGACGGTACCGCCAGGGAACTCCCGTTCGCCCTCACTCTTCGCCGGTTCAGCGTGCTCTACTATCCCGGCACCGACGCCGTCTCCGACTATGTCAGCCGGGTCCGCCTGAGCGATGCTGACTCGGACTCCGGACTCTATGATATCTCTATGAACCACGTCCTCCGCACTCACGGCTACCGCTTCTGCCAGACCTCCTTCGACCCTGACCGACTCGGAACCTTCCTCTCCGTCAACTACGACCCTTGGGGTACATCTGTCACGTACCTCGGCTACCTCCTCTTCCTCATCGCTGCCCTCGCCCTCCTTCTTCGCAGGAACGGTACCTTCCGCTCCCTGCTCCGTCGGCTCGGACCCCTTTCCAAGACCCTCATCCTCTTCTCCCTCTCCCTGACCTCACTCTTCGCTTCTCTTCCTGCCGGTGCCCGGACTTCACGGGCCAGCCTCCCGGAAGGTACCGCCGATTCAACCTCCCAAACGGACTCCGTCACCGCATCCGCCTTCCTCTCTGCCCTGACCGGTGGCAGACAGATTGTCGTGCGCGCCGCCACGGCCGACAGCATGGCCCTCTGTCAGGTGCTCTACAATCAGCGCATCGCACCCTTCTCCACCGTAGCCACCGACGTGCTCCGCAAGGTCTATGGACGCAACTCCTTCAACGGACTCTCCGCCGAACAGGTCGTATGCTCACTCGTACTCTACCCACAGTCCTGGATGAGCGAAAAACTCATCCGCATCAGGAACCGGGCACTTTGCGACTCTCTCCGTCTCGACGGCACCTGCGCCTCCATTGCCGACCTCTACGAACCGGATGGCACCTACCGCCTCCAGCGCTGGTGGAAACCCTCACGACGCACCGATCCTTTCCAGAAGGCAATCGCCGAGACCGACGAGAAACTCTCCGTCCTCACCATGCTTCGTGCGGGCACCCTCTTCTCCTTCCTCGCTCCTGACCATCCCCATCGGCTCTCTCCCTTGCGTCTCCGCGCTGAGATCTTCTACAACCGTCACCCGCTCCCTTCCTTTCTCTTCATGCTCTGCCTCCCGCTTGGGCTCTTCGCCTTTGTGCTCTGTGTGACTGCCATGCTCCGATCCTCTTCCTCTGCCTCACGATGGATGCTGTGGACCCGTCGCTTCCTCTGGCTCCTCCTCTGCCTGTGCTGCCTTTCCGTCGCCCTCTTCTATGCCCTCCGGTGGTACATCTCCGCTCATGTCCCTCTTGCCAACGGCTATGAGACCATGCTCTTCGTCTCCCTCGTCATCCTCCTTCTTGGAGCCCTCTTCGGCCGTCACTCTCTCCTTCTGCTCGCCGCCTCCTTCAAGATGGCAGGCTTCGCACTCCTCGTTTCCTCCCTCGGCTCTATGAATCCACAGGTAACCTCCCTTCTCCCTGTCCTCTCTTCTCCCTGGCTCAGCGCACACGTCTCCGTCGTCATGATCGCCTACGCCCTCTTTGCCTTTGCCCTCTTCGTCTCCCTTACGGCGGTCATCCTCCACCTCTCCGGACGCCCCGGCCTCTCCGGGCGACTCCAGCCCATGAGCCAACTGCTCATCTACCCCGCTGTACTCCTCCTCGGGGTGGGCATCTTCCTGGGCTCCGTATGGGCTGGCGTCTCCTGGGGCTCCTATTGGAGTTGGGATGCCAAAGAGGTATGGGCTCTCCTCACCATGATGGCCTATGCCGTTCTTCTCCATCGTGGGCGTCTGACCTTCCTCTATCGCCCCTTCCTCTTCCACCTTCTCGTCATCGTATTCTTCCTCGTTCTCCTGATGACCTACTTTGGTGTCAACCTCCTCTTTGAGGGAATGCACTCCTACAAGTGACGGCCCTGCGCCCCCCTCCCTCCACCCTCCACCCTCTTGCACTCTTCCCTTCTCTTTCCTATTTTTGTACGGACTTCCGTCACGAAGGGAGAGGAGGGGAGAGGAGAACGCCCATGCATCTGACAACCATTGCACATATACACACGGACTTCAGAGAGAAGTTCGGAACGCCACGCCAGGCAGGACTGGTGCCTGACGTAGTGGGACGCATCGTATTCACCCCGGAATTCCGTAACCCTGACTTCCTGCGGGGGATCACGGACTTTTCTTACCTCTGGCTTCTCTGGGGCTTCTCACTCAACCGCCCCGTCTCCTCACGACCTACCGTTCGTCCGCCACGCCTGGGAGGTAACCGCCGCATGGGTGTCTTTGCCACCCGTTCACCCTATCGTCCCAATCCCATAGGCCTCTCCTGTGTCCGTCTTCTGGGACTGCAGGACTCCGACGAAGGTTCCGTACTGCTCGTCTCTGGCGTGGACATGGTGGACGGCACCCCTCTCTACGACATCAAACCCTATCTTCCCTATGCAGACGCTCATCCACAGGCTGCGGGTGGTTTCACGGACCTTCACGAGCGCCATCTTCTCTCTGTGACGCTACCTCCGGACCTTGTCCCTCCGAAGGACCTGGACGCATGGAACGCACTTCTCGATGTCTTGGCGCAGGACCCCCGTCCAGCCTACAACCATGACCCCAATCGAATCTACGGCCTCTCCTTCGCCTCTTTCAACGTAAGGTTTCAGGTGGACGACACTACGCACATCCTAACGCTTCTTTCTGTAGAATAACATGGAATAGGGTAGGGGACGGTAAGTCCCGTATGTCTATGCCTCCTCGTGGTGCTCCATACGCACCAGTCTCCGGGACAATAGGAGTAGGATACCTCCGATGGCAAAGCATACGGCTGCGATGGATCCGAAGATCTTCAGGGCTCCCAATTCCCCGACCATTGCTGCCACCTGTCCTGCCAGGATGTTTGCCACGAATGATGAGGCGAGCCATACGCCCATCAGCATCGACGTCAGACGGGCAGGGGAAAGCCGCGAGACCATCGACAGACCAATCGGAGAGAGACACAGTTCGCCGAAGGTCGAGAAAAGATACATGAAGAGCATCCACAGGACATTCGCTTTCACCTGCTCCGAACTGCTGTCCCCTCTCTGCAGTACGGCTCCGACCATCAGTACGAACCCCAATCCCTGCAGCAGCATGCCGCTTGCCATCTTCACGGGTAGGGACGGCTCTCGCTTCCTCCGTGCCAGTTCTCGCCATAGGATCGAGAACAGGGGGGCAAACAAGATGATACAGATTGGGTTGACGCTCTGGAACCATGAGGCAGGAATCTCAAAGTTTCCGATTGTTCGGTCAATGAATTTGTCTGTATAGAGAGACAGAGAGCTCCCTGCCTGCTCAAAGGAAGCGAAAAAGAAGATGGCGAAGAACGTCGTGATCAGGATGACCTTGGTTCTGTCCTTTTCCACCTTTGTCAAGGGTGGGGTTGAGGCTTCGGGAGATAGACTCTTGTCTTTGTGGAGGCGCTTCCCGGCATTGCCCAGCAGGCGGTTCCCCAGGCTTAGGTAGAAGATTTGTCCGATCAGCATGCCGATGCCGGCGGCAAGGAATCCGGTGTTATAGCCATAGTGGACTGCCAGGGTTCCAGTCACCAGGGGAGAAAACAAAGCTCCTACGTTGATACCCATGTAGAAGAGGGTGAACCCTTGGTCTCTGCGGAGGTCTGTCGGACTGTACAGTTGCCCTACGATGGTGGAGATGTTCGGTTTGAAGAACCCGTTGCCGATGATCAGCAGGATCAGACCTGCCATCAGTGAATAGCGACTCTGTGATGAGGCCAGGCAGAACTCCCCCGCCATCATCGTGAAGGCACCGATGGAAATTGCCATCCGCTGTCCTATCTTGTGATCTGCGAGCCAACCGCCTATCAGGGGAGTGAAATAGACGAAGCCGGTGAAGAATCCGTAGATCAGGTTTCCTGTCTGTTCGTCATAGCCTAATCCGCCATCCAGCCACGACTTCGTCAGGTAGAAAATGAGCAATGCGCGCATGCCGTAATAGCTGAAGCGCTCCCACATTTCCACCGTAAACAGCAGATACAGACCTTTAGGATGACGGAATCTCATGACGAATACAAAGATAGCATCTTTGCGTGACACTTTCCACCCTCTTGTTCCTATCTTCTGGCCTGACAGGATGGTCGGTCTTGCTGGCAGAAAAGTGACAGAACAACGGAGATTTAGACTGTCGACAAAAGGAATTATGACAAAATGACAGACTTAATATCTTGGCACGGTCATTGACTATTTGAAGGCGTCGCGTCCTCCGACAGCAGGTTTGGATGTGACAGAAAAACGAATAATAACAAAAAAACAGATACTATTATGGGAAAGATTATTGGAATTGACCTCGGAACAACCAACAGTTGCGTTGCCGTAATGGAGGGTAGCGATCCGGTTGTTATTCCGAACAGCGAAGGAAAGAGAACGACTCCGTCCGTCATTGGTTTTGTTGATGGGGGAGAGCGTAAGATAGGTGACCCTGCCAAGCGTCAGGCGATCACCAATCCTCAGAAGACCGTTTACTCCATCAAGCGTTTCATGGGTGAGACCTACGACAAGGTCGGACAGGAAATAGCCCGTGTACCGTACAAGGTAGTCAAGGGCGACAACAATACGCCACGTGTGGATATTGACGGTCGTCTATATACTCCGCAGGAGGTGTCGGCCATGATTCTTCAGAAGATGAAGAAGACGGCGGAGGACTACTTGGGACAGGAAGTGACGGAAGCGGTCATTACCGTACCTGCCTACTTCAACGACTCGCAGCGACAGGCAACAAAAGAGGCAGGTGAGATTGCCGGTTTGACGGTCAAGCGTATTGTCAACGAGCCTACGGCGGCAGCGCTTGCTTATGGTCTTGACAAGAAGAACAAGGATATGAAGATTGTCGTCTTCGACTGTGGTGGAGGTACGCATGACGTATCTGTCCTGGAGTTAGGCGACGGCGTGTTTGAGGTAAAATCCACGGATGGTGATACCCACCTGGGAGGTGATGACTTCGACCACCGCATCATCGAATGGCTCGTTCAGGAGTTCAAGGATGAGAACAGTGGTGTGGACCTTTCCAAGGATCCTATGGCGCTTCAGCGTCTGAAGGAGGCTGCGGAGAAGGCGAAGATCGAACTCTCCAATGCGACGACTTCGGAGATCAACCTGCCATATATCACGTCGGTGGATAACGTACCTCGTCACCTTGTCCGTACGCTTTCCCGAGCTAAGTTCGAGAGCTTGATTGACGACCTCATTCAGCGCACGATTGAACCATGCAAGACGGCGCTTTCACATGCCGGTTTGACTACCTCCGATATTGACGAGGTAATCCTCGTAGGTGGTAGTACACGTATTCCTGCTATTCAGCAGGCGGTAGAGAAATTCTTCGGAAAGGCTCCTTCCAAGGGTGTGAACCCGGATGAGGTGGTTGCCGTAGGTGCTGCCATTCAGGGTGGTGTCCTTACCGGTGATGTCAAAGATGTCCTGTTGTTGGATGTGACGCCTCTCTCTCTCGGAATCGAGACGATGGGGGGTGTGATGACAAAGCTCATTGATGCCAACACGACGATTCCTACGAAGAAGTCGGAGGTTTTCTCGACGGCAAGTGACAATCAGCCGGAGGTAGAGATTCACGTCCTGCAGGGTGAGCGTCCGATGGCAGCCCAGAACAAGACCATTGGTCGTTTCCATCTCGATGGTATCCCTGCTGCTCCGCGTGGGGTACCTCAGATTGAGGTGACCTTCGACATTGATGCCAACGGTATTTTGAAGGTATCTGCGAAGGACAAGGCGACGGGCAAGGAGCAGTCCATTCGTATTGAGGCATCCTCTGGTCTTAGTGATGATGAGATCAAGCGCATGAAGGCGGAGGCAGAGGCGAATGCTGAAGCTGATAAAAAGGAGAAGGAGCGGGTTGACAAGCTCAATCAGGCGGATGGTATGATTTTCCAGACCGAAAAGCAGCTCAAGGAGTTGGGTGACAAGATTCCTGCCGACAAGAAGGCTCCTATTGAAGAGGCTCTTAAGAAACTCAAGGAAGCACATAAGGCACAGAACCTTGACGATATTGACAAGGCAATGGCAGATCTCAACAATGCCTTCCATGCAGCCAGCCAGGACATGTATAATGCAGCAAATGCACAGGGAGCAGCTCAGCAACCACAGCCGGATGCCGGTCAGGCACAGGGCAATGGTGGCAATGCATCCGAGAATGTCCAGGATGCAGACTTCGAGGAGGTGAAATAACATTTAACAGCATAAAGAAGAGAGGTGCAGCCATAATGGCTACACCTCTCTTCTTTATTATCACTTTTAATATTTTCAGACACCAAGTTTTAATGAATTTTTTAGAACTTGAATATTATCGTATTGCAAGCGTAAAACAGTACTGATCTAGTTTTGTTAATAACAGAAAAAAAGTGCGACTCTGTCGCACTTTTTTTCTAGTCGCATTTTCTTGATTTATCAAGTACCTCCCAATGACCACTATAACCACTACCTACATAGTGTATATGTGGCATCTCCTTCGTTGTGCTCTCCACTTTATAATAATGTCAAGATTGGCAGATTTTTAATGTAAAACTTGCGTGCTAGAACAAAT
This sequence comes from Bacteroidales bacterium UBA4363, assembly GCA_002393965.1. GTDB lineage: Bacteria > Bacteroidota > Bacteroidia > Bacteroidales > Paludibacteraceae > UBA4363. The sequence goes on from DGSL01000027.1 coordinate 60,970, forward strand.
AATGTACCTTTACACCGTAAAAAGTTGCCAATACTGGCAAAAATATAATACAGGCGATGGAGATAAAAAGAGATAGGTATCTAAAGCAGCTGATAGAAAGCCGTCAAAATGGCTTTATCAAGGTGGTAACAGGAATCCGCAGATGTGGCAAGTCGTATCTGCTGAACGTCTTGTTCTATCACTTTCTATTAGATAATGGAGTGGCAGATGACCACATCATCCGCATAGACCTTGAAGACCGTTTGAATAAGGAGCTGAGAAATCCAGATGCAATGCTCCACTATGTTCATGATAGGATCAAGGACAAAGAACTGTATTACATCATCATAGATGAGGTGCAATTGATGGATGAGTTTGTGGATGTGTTGAATAGTTTCCGTCATATTGATAATGCCGACACATACGTGACTGGCAGTAATTCACACTTCTTGTCGTCTGATATTCCAACGGAGTTCCGTGGCCGAGGAGAAACCATCCATGTGAATCCGCTATCTTTTGCAGAGTTCTATTCTGCCGTAGGCGGTGACAAGCAGGACGCATGGCGCGAATACTACACCTATGGAGGTTTGCCACTTATACAGTCTTTTGAGACCGAAGAAAAGAAAATCAACTACTTGAAGGGTTTGTTTGAAACAGTTTATTTGGCAGATATTATCGAAAGACATAAAATCAAAAATGATAATGAACTGCGTGAGTTGGTGCTTATTTTAGCATCATCTATTGGCGCTCCTTGCAATCCTACTAAATTATCGAACACCTTCAAAAGTGTTAAGAATGTAAGCATTGGTAGTCAAACTATCTCTAATTACCTTACCTATCTGTCTGAGTCGTTTCTGTTAAATAAAGCAATACGTTACGATATAAAAGGGAAGAAATACATCAACACGCTTACAAAATATTATTTTTCAGACATCGGTTTGAGAAATGCTATCCTTGATATGCGCCAACAGGAAGAGACGCACATCATGGAGAACATCATCTACAACGAGCTTGTCACACGTGGCTATAGTGTGGACGTTGGAATGGTGGAAATTAAGAAGCAAGACAAGGATGGCAAGTGGGGTCGCATCCAACTTGAAGTGGACTTCATCGCCAGTCTCGGAAGCAAGAAATACTATGTGCAGTCGGCATTGTCTATACCAGACAGAGAAAAGGAAATACAGGAGTCTCGTTCTCTGACCAACATCAATGACTCTTTCAAGAAGGTTATCATTGTAAAGGACCACATCATGCCACGTCGCAATGAAGAAGGCATACTGACAATCGGTCTTTTCGACTTCCTTCTAAAAGAGGATAGTTTGGATATATAATAAGTGTAAAATAGTTGTATAAACCTATTTGTTAATTGATTTTATTTTGTCTTTTGTTGCTTTTGTATAGTCAGGACGATTCACCTGCTTCCATTTTTCCACCAGGAAATTCCCACCAGTCCTTCCATTCGCCATATCCTCGCTGAGTAGCGAATATCTTATCTCCTTTGCGAATAATCGCTGCTACGACTTCGATTGTTTTCATATGTTATATTAAAATGGTAAATCTTCTAAACTAGGTTCTTTATTCTTCAATAATATCCTTGAAAGAATTTCCGCAGCCCTTTCATTTCCTAGTTCCGCAGCTCTTTTGAAGTACTTGGCAGCTTCTTCTTCATCCTCGTCTACTATATAACCATAGTAATAGTATTCACCTATCATGCATACGGCTGCTGCACATTCATTTTTGGCTGCTCTTCTAAAATACCTCAATGCTTCCCTCTTATTCTTCCTGATTCCATTACCGTAATAGTAGCACAGTCCTAAAACATAAACCGCAGGAATATAATCTTTTGAAGCAGACCGTTTGTACCACTTCAAGGCTTCTATTTTGTCTTCGGCAGCACCTTTGCCAAAATCATAGCAATCTCCTATCGCGCATTGAGCCTGGCTACACCCTATTTCTGCAGCCTTTTTCCACCATCTAAAGGACTCTTGGATATCGACACTCAATCCCTTATCACCATCTTGACACCATTTTCCCAAGAAGTACATAGCCTCAGGATTTCCCATCTCTGCAGACTTCTTATATGCCGCCACGATATCCTCATTACTTGCATTCATCTCTTCAAGGCACCTGCCTATATGAAGTTGTGCATCAGCATCACCCTGCTCCGAAGCCTTCTTGAACCAATGCATCGCTTTAGTATAGTCCTTCACTACACCCTCTCCTTTATAGTAGCTAAGACCTAGATTGAATTGCGCCTCATCACAACCTTGTTCAGCGGATTTCCCACACCATTGATTTGCAGCGACAATGTCTTTCTCAACACCATGTCCATAAAAAAGGCAAATGCCCAAGTTACATTGCCATTGTCTGTATCCCTTTTCTGCGGCTTTCTTGATCCAACTGACAGGACGTCCATGCACTTTGTATTCTTCTCCCATAAAGCCGCTGTTCCATTGTGTAGTAGCAACATTCCACGAAATGCAGTTCAGTGCGCCACCCTTGCGAACAGCTTCTAAAGCAGGCACACCCATCACCTTGCAACGTGGCATGGCATCCCTTATCTGCTGTAGCGCTTGTTCGTCTTCTGGTATTCCTAATTGTGGCACTAATACCAGATTACCTATCTGCAAGAAGTTGATGTAGGCCCAACTGCGCTTGTGTTTTCGTTTCACATTGTACCTTAGCGGAATCACTTCTACATATTTCTCTAAACGCTTTTGAAACTGAATAGCTTTCGCAGCATCAAAGTCTGCATAGTTAGTCATCAACACACGATTGTCGCCTACATAATGTACTATGCCATCACTATGTCCGAAAATCTCTTTTCTGTCCCATGGAAGGAATATAATGTCACATTCAAAAGCTTCCTCTAATAGTCGTTGAACTTCGTTGCGCGACTTATCCTTGTTCTCAAAGAACACTTTTTCCGTCATCACAATCTTGTCATCACATCTTACCACATTACCTCCATCAATGACCAAATCTAAATCAAAGACCTTTCCATCTTGCCGTAAGCAATCGATATTCCCGATGCGATTCACATCCGTTATGGTTCGCTGATAGTATTTTGTTTGCAGATAGTCTGGATTGTATTTGTAAAAGACAAAACGTTTCTCGCTTGTCTGAATCGGCATATAATCACGACACCAGATATCCTTTGTGTGACTCAGCAACCTGTGGTCGATATCATTTTCCTTCAAAATCTTATCAAGACTTTGATACATAGCAGGACACCGCTCTGGCAATAAGTCAGAAAAGTACACCGTATCTGTCAGGCTATCAACCATGTGATTGCCGTAATAGATTCCGTAGAGGGTATTCCAGTTAGTTGTGTTGTTTGTGGTCATAGAGCCTTTATTAAAGATGGAATGTAGCCTAAATTGTCTTTCGCATAATGTGAAGCCTGTTCATTGGTCATACAATGCGCCTGTACTTTCTCCATTAAAAACTCAATGACCATCTTTTCTTTAGCAGGATATTTACTTTTACGGAACGACTCATCGCATAATACAGCCCGTAGTTTGCATTCACAGAACTCGTCATCCACCGTTTTTCCCAAATTAATTCGGCTTGAGAACAACACATCGCAATTAGCATTACTTTGGACGACCTTTATAGTCTCGCTTTCTATTTCCATATAATTTAGATTACTTCGTTTCTGTATGGCCTCCAACACTTTATGTGGGCCAACAACCATCTTGTCATTTATAATTGCGCTCCTTATGAGATAAGTGAAATAAACTTCATCCGTATCACTCACAACAAAATCGATTCCGGCATAATTACCACCTTTATATGAATCTGACGACTTTGTTCCACATCGATGCACATAGAAGTGATTTTTGTTATTCCTTTGTAAGTCATTTTGATGGACAGAATTGTCCTCAAAGCCCCCTTTTTCGTAGTAATACACTTCAATCTCTTTGGGACAGATTGATACTCCTTTCAATACCAAAACTGATTCTGTAAGAAACAATCTTGCTTCTGCCTGAAGCTTCTGGCACATTTCTGAAAAACAACAGCTCTTTTTTTCCATAACGAGTACACTTTTTTGTTCGTTTTCAGTTGCAAAGGTAACTGAAGGATTATGTGTGTGACCAAAAATTTTATGTTAAACCGTTGTTAAGATTTCCGAAATAGTTATTTGATTGTTTTTGAATAATTTATATTTCTATTATTCCTAAAGACTTCAAATATTTATAAGTTCCATCATAGAACTCTGGCAGACGTGTGGGATCTTCAGGGAAGCCTTCTGGGGTGAGGCGGCTGTTGCCCCTTGGGATACAGATGATGATACCTTGGCGGGCACGAGTCAGAAGTACACGATAGGCATTGAGCATATATTTCTGGTTCTCTTTGTTGTTCTCTGGATTCCACTTGTTCTTTCCATTGAATTTATAGAAGTTCCAATTGCCGTCTATGCTGCCAGCCAGGACATGTATAATGCAGCAAATGCACAGGGTGCAGCTCAGCAACCACAGCCGGATGCCGGTCAGGCACAGGGCAATGGTGGCAATGCATCCGAGAATGTCCAGGATGCAGACTTCGAGGAGGTGAAATAACATTTAACAGCATAAAGAAGAGAGGTGCAGCCATTATGGCTGCACCTCTCTTTCGACCATCCTAGAACCTTCTTATAATTGGATTGTTCTGTTCATCCATTATATGACTTTTGTTAAATTGAATCTTCGACGATTTCCCAATAGCCATTTCTTTTACCATTCACTCTACGTAGAATGTTCTTCTCTTGCAACGCTATGGTAATTGATTTGACGGTTCGCTCTGACTTTCCAATTTCAGCAGCAATCTCTTTTTTGGTAGCAGATGGATTCTTTTGCACTATGCGAAGTAGAGCGACTTCTTCCAAAGTGCAATTTTTGCACTTTGGGGGTAGTTCTTCGCCAGCTTTTGCACTTTGAACTTCGTGATTTGCACTTTGGGATTTAGTTTCGTTCTCAACTTTGTTCCAATCAACGTGCATAATCCTGTTTCTGAGGTCATGTTCTTCTCCAAGCAACATACTGCGAAATTTTCGTAATTCCCTACGATACAGGCAGCAATCTCTCTATTACCTCCACATCTGCTGGTAGCCACTTCACGCTTGTCAGTTCCTCCCTTCCGAGCCACTTGGCTGCCTCATGCTCATTCAGGTGAAGCGAGTCTGTCAACAATGAGCACTTATAGCAGTGCATCACCAGATGAAACTTCGGGTAGTCGTATTCCACCGTACAAAGGAATTCATCCACGTTGATTTCCGTTGACAGTTCCTCGCGAATCTCACGCTTCAAAGCTTCCTCAGGCGATTCACCAGTTTCCACCTTTCCGCCAGGGAATTCCCACCAATCCTTCCACTCACCGTAACCACGTTGGGTTGCGAATATCTTATCATCTTTGCGGATAACCGCCGCTACAACTTCGATTGTTTTATGTTCTTCCATATCTATCAACCAATTGCTTTATACTGACTTGCAAAGGCATATGTCGCTTCTGACATAGGAGTATTAAGATGCCATACTATCTGCATAGGCATAGAGCCTTCCATACTCTTCATTGTCACTTGACCAAGGTATGTAAATCCCATTCTACACCCATAATCTGGATGGTCGACTTGCTGACGGACAAATAACAGCATGTTGTTTTCTCCATTACGATATGCTTCAGCTTCGCGGCTACCCTCTCGAACACGATTCTGCGTTTCCCAATGGAAGAATTCGCGATTCTGTGCAAAATCTTTGTAGGCTGTCGTTGAACCTTCCTCGCGTTTCTTAATGATATCAACGTACATAGCTTCAAGTTTTATTGGCTTCAATCGTTCTACTCCCTCACGAGACGGTGATTTTCTTTCAAGTGTTGAAAGGCCCAATGCGGCTTGAATCTGTGCTTTGGTATAGACACCATGCAAGCGCAAAGGATTCCAATCGTTATAAACAGAATTGTCTTCTTTTTCAGGTGCAGAACATCTGTCACGTAGGAATCCTATAACCTCTTTTATCTCTTGTACGAACAATTTATCATTTGACAAGTCCTGAAACATCTCTGCAATGCTTGCATAACCACCTGCAGTATCAAAGAGATCATAATAAAACATTACAGCACAGCGTCTTTCTTTTTCTGTTAAGTCTTCCGTTGTACACTTAAATCCACATTCAGCAAACTGCAACAATTGAGTGAAATACGAATACGAATCCGTCGCGAGCCATTTTTTAGTAACAGCAAACTTTATGTTTTCCACATGAGGTGAAACGCCATTCCGTACTCCAGCGACCTGACATAGTTCTCCCCAAGTCAGCGAACCATAAATTTTGTGGAAAGGTATATGACTATAAGCGAGGAATCCACTCAATGAGAACGTTTCTTTGTTGGCCTCATAGTATGCCGCAATTTCCTTGATGATACGGTTCTTGTTCAAACTACGGAGATACCCTTCTATATTGGCAATAATCTCCTCTTTAGCTTTCTCTTCGAGGATAATCTTACAACCAAATGGGGCATTTTGGAATCCTTCTTTTATTTCGGTAAGAATAGAGCGCGAATGACGTCCAATAAGCGATTCAAAGCGTTCCTTGTAGCTAAACTCTGCTCGTGAGTGCCCAACAAAGTCAAGAACCGTAAGATGGTCTTTATCTTTATGCAGACGGAGTCCGCGTCCAAACTGTTGCAGAAACACAGTAGCACTCTCTGTTGGTCGCAAGAAGAGGACAGTGTCTATCTCAGGAATGTCTACACCCTCATTGAAAAGATCAACTACAAAGAGATAATTGATGACACCCGTTTGCAATTGTTTCTTCACTAGTCGACGATGGTAATCACCATCATCACTTGTTAGTACAGACGTTTTCAATCCAGCCAAAGTAAACTTTGCATTCATAAATTTGGCATGTTCTTTATCTACACAGAAACAAAGGGCGCGTACCTTATGCAGACGACTATTGCCAATGTATTCTTGCATCTTCTTCAATATGAGCCCCGTGCGGAAATCATTCTGGGTATAGATGTGCGATAATTCTGCTACATCATATCCATGACCACTCCATTTCACCTCTGACAAATCAACATTGTCAGGAATGCCATAATAATGGAAAGGTGCGAGCAAACCCGCATTCAAGGCAGCAGGAAGACGAATTTCTGCCGAAATGTGGCCATCAAAGAAAACCGTAATATCTTCTTGCTCGTTGGTACGTTCTGGCGTTGCCGTAAGGCCCAGCAGAATCTGTGGCTTGAAGTATGTCATCAGTTTGACATATGTCGGAGCAACAATATGATGCACTTCGTCCACTACCATGTAATCGTAATAATCCTTCGTCAGTTGAAGACTATCTATACGATTGCGCAACGTGTCCTTACTCGCAAACACATGTTGATAACTGGTCGGCTCATTATTACCGTCCCATACGCTACCAAAGTTAGGGTCGTCTAGTACGATGCGGAATGTACGCATCGCTTGCGTCAATATCTCCTGTCGATGGGCAATAAAGAGGAAATGACTATCGGGATGTGATTCACGATAGCGTTTGAAGTCAAATGCTGCTATGACTGTTTTACCCGTACCCGTTGCAGCAACTACCAGATTACGATAATGACCATGTATGTTGCGTTCTACATCAAGTTTCTCAAGAATCTCTTGCTGATAATCTTTAGCACGCATCAGATCGAGTGCCGAGAAATCAAGCAAAGGTGTTTCCCAATCGGTCCCTAGAGCTTTCCGCAGTCGTTCATCGCTCACACCAGGAATAAAGGCCTCAAACGTCTCATCACACCAATAGGCCTCAAACGAATTGCGAACTTCTTCAATAACCTGTGGCAGTTCAAACTGTGTAGCCTTGAAGTTCCATTCTTTACCATCTTTCAATGCATAGCGAGACAGGTTGCTCGAGCCAATGTAAGCGGTATGAAACCCCGAGTTACGCAAAAAGATGTAAGATTTGGCGTGCAGACGATCCTGCGTCCCATCATACGAAATCTTTATTTCTGTATTGGGCAATGTAGCCAACCTTGCGATTGCATCATAATCCGTAGCACCAGTATAGGTCGTTGTGATAATGCGTAAATGTTTGCCAGACTGTGTAAACATCTTCAAGCTATTCCACAACAGGTTCAATCCGCTCGTTTTGATGAACGAAACGACCCAGCATATTTCATCCGCACAAAGTATCTCCCTATTCAACTCGCTCTCCATATCGACGGGGCTCTGACCGCCAAAGAACAAGGCGCTTCTACTCAAGGTGGTAACGGGCGTAATAGATCTAAGATGCTCTTCTATATCAGGATATTCACAATTCGTACGGTCAACAACAGCTGTAAGAATGCTCTTTTGTGCATCAATCAAATCCAGTTCCGTATCTTCTACATTGAACTCACTGCCCAACATCTTGATAACACAGTTCACGAACTCTGTATATTTTTCAGATTCCTGTTCCTCCGGCGTTCCAATAAAGGCAACCTCTATCAAATGCTGAAGATACTTGCTTAGTATGTGCACTGCATCGTCTTTGGTTATTTGCTTTTTGCCTATATAGAAACGATTAGCATCCACATTCTTCAATTTCAAATGAAAGAGTCGGTTGATAATCTGCTCGTATATCCCGGTGTTAATAATGCAGTCTTTCATAGGTATCATCTATTCTTTATACATTATTTATTCAACTTTATTTCCTATAGCAGGAAATATTCATTCCACTTTCTTTGTTTTCAACACAATCCACTTTACTCATCAAGTATTTTGTTTCACGCAACTCCTTTTACAAAAGGGCGTCCACGCTCAGCCAATTGCTCTTGACTTGGGACGCTATTCTATAATTAACAACGAACTATGGTTCAGCCTGTGGCTGTATGCCTTTATTCTCTTTTGTCATTGCTTGAGCTGGTCTCTTCCTTTTCAGTTTGTTTCCAGTGCTTCATCATAGATGTTATTGAATTTGCGGGCTATGGCATCGTAGGAGTATTTCCGAGCGCGACTACGCAGTTGTTCCGGAGGGAAGTCCTGGTGGTGGTCCAACATCCAGTCTATCTTCTCCGTCAGGGCATCTACATCGCCCGGTTCGACAGTCACTCCGTTGAGGTGTTCTTCGTCTTCTTCCGCAATGCCGACGCGACTTGAAACCCAGGGTTTGCCGCACGCCATCGTTTCTTGCAGGACAATCGCCGCTGTCTCGTAGTTGGAGAAGAGCAGGAAGAAGTCGCTGCGGTCCATGTATTCCTTGACCTGGAGAGGTGTCTGTTCGCCCTTGAAGTCAAGGAGATCCATGAGTCGCAGTTCCTCCGCACGGGCTCGGATGGTCTGATAGTCGAATCCAGTCCCAATCAGGACCAGCCGGAAGTCCTCGCGCTTCTTCCTCAAGCGGCGGATAGCCTCAAGGATGCCGCTTACGTTCTTCGCCTTATCATAGAAACTGGAGACGTGCAGGATGGTCTTCCTGTCATTCGTCACAGGGGCAGGGACAGAGAAGAAGAAATCGTCGATTACATTCTCTACCACCTCATAGCGGGCTTGAATGCCGCATGAACGCATAGCTCTTTCCAATACGGACGAAACGGGCATTACCTTACTGGCATGTCGGGCAACCAATTCGGTCGTGAATCGACGCAGCACCCCTCGGTATTCAATGGGCGTGGACAGGTAGCGTGTCCAGTGTTCGGTGATGACGTAGGGGATGTGGAGGATTTTTTTGGTCAGAAAGGCAATCACTCCCCAGCGTGTCAGTACGTTGACGTGAATGATGTCCGGACGTCCTTCCTTCCTGAATGCGGTACGCAACAGGCAGAATACGGCAGCGAGGAAAAACACGAGGTTGATCGCCTTGCGCAGTACCGGGAGGGTGGACGCATGGTAATAGAGCAGATACTCATGGACTCCTTCGTATTCGTTGGTCTCCAGATGGAGAGGGGAAAAGAGGGGAACGCTGACATCCGGACGCGTATAGACAACGCTGACATCGTTGTCTCTCGCCACGGCGGCAGCGTGCTTTCGCACGAACAATCCCATCATGTTGTCGTATCGATCCGGATACCAGACCGTTGTGAACAGTATTTTTCGCCTTTGTCGCATGAGTCTGTCGGTACTCAAAATCCAAGACCATAAAAATACAAAAAAAACGGTATGAAAGAAAGAGGGGCGTAATCTTTGAGACAGGGTGGGCGTCGCAGAATTGATCCCGTGTGGCATATCTGCAGACACTTTGTTTCTTATTCCTAAAAATAGTTTTACATTTGCACCGTTTTTCATTAAAAAGGATATCAGCAAAAATGAAATACGGTAAAAAGAGTGTCTGTCTGTGGATCGCCTGCCTGTTGTCGTTGGCGAATGTCACCTCACAGACGACCGCAGAGAATGGGAAAGGGATAGTGACAAGCACAGTCAGCACGGAGTCATCAGAGCCGTCTTCAGCATCGGTTCCTGCGGATTTACAAGCTCTCTCAAAGGACCTTCTGACTCGTCTGAAGGTGCACGGATATGCACAGGGAGGGTTTACCTACAACCATAGCGGAGGTAAGGACATGAACACGTTTGACATGAAGCGGGTGCTGTTCTGGGTTGACGGAAACATCACCGACCGCTGGTACTTCCTCTTCATGCACGACTTCTCCAGTGTGGTGCAGGAGTACTATACTGATTACCGCCTTACGAACAAAAAATGGCTGACGGTACGCTTCGGACAGTTCAAGAACGGGCTTTCCTATGAGAATAAATTGTCCCCAACCTCAATGGAGGCGATCGATGTCTATTCAGAGGGAGTCACCTATCTGACCGGATGTGGAAGCGACCCCCTGCTGGGCGTGCAGTATGGCCGAGACCTCGGACTGGCACTTTTCGGAGAGACGCCTAACGGGAAACTCTATTATGAATTGGAGGTGATGAACGGACAGGGCATCAACAAGAAGGACGGGAATCCCGAAAAGGACTTTATCGGACGCTTGGAGGTCCGCCCCATGAAGGGTCTCAACATCGTAGCTACGGGACAGCTGGGCAGGGGACATGCCGTCAATACGTCTCTCTATAACCCGGACATAGCCATCGGTCAGAACTACCGACGTGACAGGTGGACTGCCGGTTTCGACTTCAAGTCGAAGCGGTTCAATGCACACGGTGAATACCTGGAAGGGAAAGACGGCGATGCCACGAGCCGAGGAACGTACATCACCTGCAATATCCCATTGGGACAGACGAAGTGTGATCTGGTCGGTTCCTATGACTACTTCAATTTCAATACGGATCTGGGGATGGAACAGCACAAGGCTATTGCCGGATTCCAGTACTGGTTCTATGAGAAATGCCGTTTCCAGGTGCAGTATGTATATAAGAACGCATACGTGCAGGACGGAGTGTTCCGGCACGGGGCGAACCACGGCATTCTGTGTCAGATGCAGATCAGGGTTAACTAAAACATAAAAGAAACAGAAGATGGTAATCAAGATTCTCCTTACTGTTGTATTTCTCATCGTGACCGTATGGGTGGGGGTGTACTCCCGGAAGCAGGCCAAGAACGTGGACGGATTCGTCCTGGGAGGGCGGAATGTCGGCCCGTGGCTTTCGGCTTTCGCTTTCGGAACCAGTTATTTCTCGGCGGTGGTCTTTGTCGGCTACGCTGGGCAGTTCGGCTGGAAGTACGGTCTCTCCAGTTCGTGGATCGGTATTGGCAATGCCATCATCGGCTCGTTGCTGGCTTGGATCGTGCTGGGCCGACGGACCAAGCTCATGACACAGCATATCAAGTCGCGCACCATGCCGGACTTCTTCGGAACGCGATACGGAAATCAGGGACTGCGCATTGCGGCATCTGTCATCGCATTCGTATTCCTTATCCCCTATACAGCAGGGGTCTACAGCGGTATCTCCAAACTTTTCGACATGGGATTCCATATCCCGTACGAGTACTGCATCATAATCATGGCCCTGCTTACCGCCGTCTATGTGATACTCGGCGGCTATAAGGCGACGGCTATCAACGACTTCATTCAGGGCCTCGTCATGCTGGGAGGCATCGTGACCGTCATTGCCGTTGTACTCAACAGTCAGGGAGGCTTGACAGAGGCTTTCCACAGGATGCAGGAGGCGCAGCCTACCGCTCATGATCTGGAGAGTCCGCTTTACCGTTATTTCCAGCCTGGCGACTTCGCTTCGCTATTCGGACCTAATGCCTTGAGTCTGCTTGGCGTCGTCGTGCTGACGTCGGTCGGCACATGGGGACTTCCGCAGATGGTCGGCAAGTTCTATTCCATCACCGACGAGAGTGCCATCAAACGCGGTACGGTCATCTCGACCGTGTTTGCCCTGATTGTGGCAGGAGGATGCTACTTCCTCGGCGGATTCGGAAGACTCTTTGGCGAGCCGGCATGGAACGAGATGCGCAACAACTATAAATTCGACGATATCATCCCTACGATGCTGAACACGGCAGTCACTTCCGATTTTCTTATCGGACTGGTCCTGGTGCTGGTCCTTTCGGCATCCATGTCCACGCTGGCCTCCCTGGTGCTGACCTCGTCATCGACCATGACCCTTGATATTATCTATCGTGACAAGCGTGCCGATGCTGACGAGGTGAAGGGAGGTGAGATTGACGATGAGGTGGCAGAGAAGAAGGAGCGCAGGAAGGTGGTCGTGATGAGGATGTTGATTCTCTTCTTCATTGTAATCTCCGTTCTCATCGCTCTTAACCCACCGACCTTTATCGCACAACTCATGGGTATCAGCTGGGGAGCCTTGGCAGGAGCATTCCTTGCACCGTTCCTTTTGGGTCTCTATTGGAAGGGGGTTACCCCTTATGCCGTGTGGGCTTGTTTCGTATGGGGAGTGGGCTTTACGATGTTGAATATGCTACTGGGTAACCCTATCAACCCTATTGACTGCGGAGCATTGGCAATGGTCGGAGGATTTCCGGTCGTACTGTTGGTGAGCCTGTTTACAAAGAGATTGCCGAAGGCCAAGTTGGATGCCATCTGGAAGTGTTATAAGTAATAAGGGGCGACACTGTTATTCGGAAGAATAGTATAAAAAGGCAGACGGTTCATGTCATTCATGGCTGTCTGTTTTTTTTGTCCTGTAGAGTTTGCGTTTGTCTTGTTTTACAAGACATTTTGGGCGG
>DGSL01000027.1:74130-135682 GCA_002393965.1 Bacteroidales bacterium UBA4363
TCTCGGTTTGCTCCAAAATTGGACGGGTGGGTGGGTGACGCTCCTACGGAGTTCTATATGGTCGAACGTTAGTTTGCAGGGACTCCGCCCTTTGGGCTCCATCCCTGCCTGTATTATAACGTCCCTATGGGACTTTGCGTTTGTCTTGTTTCACAAGACATTTTGGGCTATGCGTTTGGGTGGGTGGGGAGTGTTTGGCTATTCGTTTTTCAGCAGACCGTTGATGACGGCGGAGGCGCAGAAGCAGCCGAAGGCAGCAGGCATGTAGGAGATGGAACCGACGTTGGAGGCTTTGTTCTGAGAGTCTTCTTCAATGATGGCTGATCTGTTGACAGGTTCGGCAGAGAAGACGGTCGTAATACCGGTTGTGACACCCAGTTTATGTAACTTCTTGCGAATATGAAATGCCAGATGGCAGTGATGAGACTGAGCGATGTCGCAGATCTCAATCCTCTCGGGGTGGAACTTGCCGCCCGTCCCCATGCAGCTGACGATGTGCTGGTGGTTCTGAACGGCATAGTAGAGGAGAAAAACTTTCGGAGAAAGGGTGTCTATGGCATCCACGACATAGTCGAATGGTTGGTTCATCAGGTCGATGATGGCCTGGTCCCGCAGGAAATCGTTTCGGACATGCAGGCGGATGTCAGGGTTGATGTCGCGGATGCGCTCTGCCATTACTTCTGCTTTCGAGCGTCCCTGGGTGCTGTGCAGGGCAATCAGCTGTCGGTTCATATTACTTGGCGAAACCGTGTCGCCGTCCACGATGGTGAGTTCGCCTATGCCGGCACGTACCAGTTGCTCGGCAACGTATCCGCCGACTCCGCCCAGTCCCACGACGAGGACATGGCTATTGGATAACTTAAGGAATCCTTCTTCGCCAAGGAGCAGACGTGTTCGTTCTTGCCAATCGGAATTCATGAGGTACAATCTGTCTTAGAGTGTGAAACAACGGTTGAAGTTAGTGTGGATTTGTTCTTGAAGAACGGAGAGAGGGATCTGTCTCCGCAGGGCAACGCAATGGTAGATTTCCTTGATGGAAACATAGGAGGTGTCGGTTTCCAGGAAGAGGAGTTCCAAGGGGATGTGGGATAAAGAACGAGCAATGCGGCTTTCGTCCTTCAGCACGGCGGATCCGATGGAGAGGTAGAGTCCATGGCGGGTGAGTTGGGCGACCTCCTGGCCGTTGCCGTTGAATCCATGCAGAATCCAGGGTTGAGAGGGGCGGTCAGCCCTGTAATGTGCCAGGATGTTGTCGGAAGCATGGACGGCGTGAAGAATAAGAGGTTTGTGTATTTTCTCAGAAAGGAGTATGTGGCGGTTTAGGGAGTCCTCTTGCTGTGGCAGCGTGTCGGAGCGCAGTCGGTCAATGCCTGTTTCGCCGACGGCAACGACATTGGGGTGTGATGTATTCTGCTCGACCTTGCGGAACGACTGCTCAAAGGAAAATTCGGTTTGTGAAAAATCCCAAGGATGAATAGCCGTGGAGAAAAGTCCTTCGGAGGGTATGTCGGCATGGAAAGGGAGACACCTGATCTGCAGGACGTCGGGGGCAGAAGCCGCAGTATGAGTGTGTATGTCAATAAATGGAGTGTCCATGAGAGGAGGGGTCAGTCATCGGAATATTTCTTCAGCACGGTGCGATAGTTATTGAAGATGACCGAGCGAGAGGCGTATCCCAGGTATCGTCCGTCGGCATCAATGACCGGAAGGTTCCAAGCCTTGGTACGGTCGAAAAGTTCCATTGCCTGATCCATCGGCATATCGATGCGCAGCACGGCTGGCGGTACGGTCATGAAACGGCGCACCCGAAAGCGCGAATACAGATCGCGGCGGAAGATGATGTTCCGGATCTCGTCAATCTGGACGGAGCCGACGTACTTGAAATGCTCGTCAATGACCGGGAAGATATTGCGTTTCGACTTAGTTAATACCTGTGTAAATTCTCCGAGGGTCATGTCGGGGGAGAGGCACAGGAGGTCAGTTTCCAGCACGTTCTTCATGGACATGATAGTGAGTACGGCTTTATCTTTGTGATGGGTGATCAGTTCACCTTTCTGTGCGAGACGACGGGCGTAGAGTCCGTATTTCTCAAAAATAGAGATCGTGGCATAGGCGACGACGGACGTGATCATGAGCGTCATGAACAGGTGATATCCACCGGTGATTTCGGCAATGAGGAAGATGCCGGTCAGCGGTGCGTGCATGACGGCTGCCATTACGCCTGCCATGCCGGCAAAAGCAAAATTGCTTTGTGCGACGGGAATCCCCATCTGGTTGAGTAAGGTGGCGACCAACCATCCGGTCAGGCATCCGACGAAGAGGGAAGGAGCGAAGGTACCACCCGTACCACCGGCGCCGTTTGTCGCGGCAGTGGCTACAATCTTGAGAACCATAGTCAGGAGCACATAGAGGAAGAGAATCCAGATAGGCTTAAGAGAACTTGCATTCTCGTAGTGGTCGAAAAAGACGGATCCGTCCATGATGGAAGCCGGTGTGTCAGAGTTAAGCAGGATCTCGATCGTCTCGTAGCCTTCGCCATAGAGAGAGGGGAGGAAAAAGATGAGGACGGAAAGGGTCACACCACCAATTGCCAGACGAATATAGGGGTTCTTGACAGAGCTGAAGAACCGCTCGCAGATGCCTATCCCACGCACAAAATAGAGAGAGACGAATCCGCAGACCAGTCCGAGAATTATCAGGAGCGGAATGTGAGAAAGCAGGAAAGGCTCGAAGTGCTCAAATCGGAACAGAGTTGCCTTCCCCATGAAGAAGTAGGAGACTGAAGTGGCGGTAACAGAGGAAATGAGCAGAGGGAGGACGGACGTGGAGGTGAGGTCAAGCATGAGGACCTCCAACGTGAAAACGACTCCGGCGATAGGGGCGTTGAAGATGCCGCCGATGGCTCCGGAGGCTCCGCATCCGACGAGCAGCATCAGAGTTTTTCGGTCCATTCGGAAATACTGTCCAAGTCCTGAGCCGATGGCAGACCCAGTCAGCACGATAGGTGCTTCGGCACCGACGGAACCACCGAATCCAATGGTCATGGATGAGGCGACCAGAGAGGACCACATATTGTGGAGTTTGATACGTGCCTTTCGTTGTGACAACGCAAAGAGTACTTTGGTGATACCATGTGAGATATCGTCCTTGACGATGAAATGGACGAAGAGAGACGCGATGACAATACCGATGGCGGGGTAAACGAGGTAGAGGTATGAGAGTCCTGTCGTGGCGATGTTGTCAGTCAGGAATACCTTCAGTTGGAAGATGATGTTTTTCAGCAGAATGGCTGCTGCGGCGGTGATCAGACCGATGAGGAAAGCCAGGAAAGCGGTTGTCTTGCTTTTCCCGACCTTCTTTTCGCTCCATGATATGATGCGTTCGTGCGTGGATGCCATAGTCAGATTCCTTTCCCAGTGAGAATGGTACGAATGGTATAGATGATAATCTTGAAATCAATGGTCAGCGACCTGTTTTCCAGATAGAGGTAATCGAACTCTGCCCTTTTAAGCATTTGCTGGATGGTATTGGCATAGCCGAACTTGACCATTCCCCAGGACGTGAGTCCCGGTTTGACCTTGTAGAGCAATGCATAGTGAGGAGACAGCTTCTGCAGTTGTCTGGCAAAGAAATCCTGTTCGGGGCGGGGGCCGACGATGGACATTTCCCCTTTCAAGACATTCCAGAACTGTGGTAGTTCGTCGATTCGATACTTACGTATGGTATGTCCCCAGGGGGTGATGCGAGGGTCATTATCCACTGCCAGTTCACGTCCGCTTTCCGGACTGTCGTCCCAGATCATGGAGCGGAACTTATAGAGGACGAAGGGGTGTCCGTGGTAGCCGTTCCGAAGTTGTTTGTAGAATATGGGTCCAGGAGAAGAATGTTTGACAAGCAGGGCGGTCAGCAGCATCAAAGGGGAGGATAGGATCAGGGCGATGACTGAGACCAGGATATCGAAGATGCGTTTTGTATTCTGTTGCCATTGTGGCATGTTGCCTTGTGTCACGGACAGCAGTGGAGTGGAATAGATCGTATCGGTATGAACACCCCCGATGAGAATCTCATATAGCTCAGGCCGAAGAAGGATATTGACATTGTGATGAAACAGCTTGGTCAACAGTCGGTAGATCCCTTCCGTATTTTGTCCATCGGGAGCAATGATGACATTGCGAATGCCCAAATCCTGCAGGTAGAAGTCCAGGTCGTCCAATTCTCCGAGAGTCATGGTGCGGGGGACCGCTTTCTTTCCTCCCACGTAGATGAATCCGCAGATATTGTAACCCAGAGAATAGGTTTTCCGGTTCAGTTCCTGGTACAATCGTTTCGCATTGTTGCCCGTTCCGATGAAGAGGGTGTTGAATCCCAGCTTGCGGGAATGGATGCGAGAGGTGGCGCGTTGGGTGATGAAGAAACGTCCGATATAGGTCAGCAAGCCTTGGACAAAGATGAGAAATACGATGGAATGGTAGAAACCATGGAAATAGTTGAAGTTCTGGTATGCGATCTGTAGAAAAAAGAGGAAAAAGAGGATAATGCCTCCGATGGCGGTCACGGTAAGTGTTGTCAGCCACTCTGAGAGTCGTGATTTGAGAAAGGCTTTGTTGTAGAAGCCTGACATGTAATGCAGGAATCCCCATCCTGCGCAATAGAGAGGCAGAAAGAGGGTTAGCTGTCCCATCAGGTCGGTGGAGTCCCGGAACAAAGCCGGATAGAACAGAAATGCCATCCAAGCCAAAGCAGAGGCGCAACAGTCAGCGATGACATATTTCAGTGTCTGTCGTCGTTCGTCCTTCAGAGTGATGGGTTTTGCTATCGGATTGTTCGTTCTCATCTCACACACTACTTACGAATAATCTGAATCTCGTTGTTGATGCCTAACTTGATAATCGATGAGGCTTTTGCCGGAGTTCGGTCTTTCTGTCTGTACCTAACGATGTAGTCAACACTATTCTTGATCTCCTCGTCAATCTCGGCAAAGAACCGGGCAGTTTCCTGTCCGGAGATGTTGGCAGAGGTAGAGACAATAGGATGGCGTAATGTCTGGCACAGGCGGACGCAGAAGGGGTCGTTAGATAGGCGAAAGCCTGCGGAGCCGTCTTCGGCGATGAGAGAAGGTGCGATGTTGCGTGCATTCGGATAGATGATGGTCATCGGTCGTGATGCGGCATCCAGCAGATTCCATGTCATATCGGGAATGTCCACGTAATTACCGAGTCGTCCCGGTGCATCGACCAGGCAGAGCATGGACTTGCTTTCTTCGCGTTTCTTGATCTGGAAGACGCGCTGAACGGCTTCTTCCATGGTGGCATCACAACCTAAGCCCCATATCGTATCGGTGGGATAGAGAATGATGCCTCCCTTGCGCATTGTATTTACGGCATTACGTATGTCTTCCTTAAAATCTTCCATTTGATCTTTTTTTTGCTTTTGTGGAGAGTCAGGGGATTCACAGAATGCCCCAAAGAACGTAATGTTCCATACCTCAAAAAAAAAGGTGTCGCTAAGATACATTAAAAAAACTTAGGAGAGATGTAGAGTCCTTCTTTTTTGGTATTCATAAGACCTCTGTGAGGGAGTTTGTAATATGCGTTGAACCGTGTTAAAAAAGAAAGCGGCCTTTCCCTCGCTTGGGCGGCCACTTTCCCCTTTACAACATGAAAAAAAAGAATTTTGCAGGGCAAATATAGACACTTTTTCTGTATTGTCAATTCCGTTCCTTAAAATTCTCATGATAATCCCCTTTTTTATTATGCATTCTGTCTTTTCAGACGGACATCGGAAGTGAGTGAATGAAAGAGACGGGAAAAGAAAAAAGGGATGACAAAAAACTTATCATCCCTTTTTTCAATGTTTATTCTCTACTCTCTTTATTTCGAGAGTTTCTTGGAGACGGTCTTGCCCTTCGAGTCAACGGCGACAACGATGAACTGTTGCGGAGCCACTGTCACATCGATGGCGTTGCCCTTGGCAGCGACAATCTCATTGCCTGAGAAGGAGATTACCTTCATGGAAGAAGCCTCGATGCCGGAGATGGAAACGATATTGTTCTCATACGTCCAGACAATCTGGCTGCCTTCCGTTTCCTCCACCGGAGTCGGTGTCTCGACAATGACGGAAGAAGTAGTCTCGTCAGAAGTCAGTTCGTGTGCCGTAGCGGTGACGGAGATATTGATCGTCCCTGCGGCAGTCGGCGCACCGGAGACGGTCACGCTCTTGCTGTCGGCAGCCACGTCATAGGAGAGTCCCGTACCTTCGATGCCGGTCACGGAGAACGTAGCTACGGAATCAGAGGTAAAGACTACCGGCGTGATGGCAGCACCTGCGATGACGATCTGGGAAGGAACGTCCACGGTCACTACCGGAGCAACTGGAGCCTTGTTCACCGTAATGTCAGATGTCGCAGCAGCGGACGTGAGTTCATGCGCCGTAGCGGTGACGGAGATGTTGATTGCCCCTTCGGCAGTCGGCGCACCGGAGACGGTCACGCTCTTGCCGTCGGTAGCCACGTCATAGGTGAGCCCCGTACCTTCGATGCCGGTCACGGAGAACGTAGCTACGGAATCAGAGGTAAAGACTACCGGCGTGATGGCAGCGCCTGCGATGACGATCTGGGAAGGAACGTCCACGGTCACTACCGGAGCGACCGGAGTCGGTGCCGGAGCGGTGCCCTCCTCGAGCTCGAAGCAGAGCGAGTTGATCGTCATGCTGGTTCCGACGTTGCGGACGAGGGCGAGGTATTTGGTACCTGCCGGCAGGTTGACGGTCCGAGTAGCTGTTCCGTCGGTGCTGGTGATGTCCACGTTCTGGACGGAGGTACTACCGTGTTCGCTGATGTATCCGTAGGTAATGACACCGGTCGATGCCTTAACGATTGCCTTGGAATAGTCATAAGTCACCTGGATGGTGAAACTCTTGAACGATAGTGTAGGGTCGTCCTTGAGATCGACGACGAGCGAGTCAGCAGCCTTTCCGCACTTGAATCCGGTTGATTCGTAGGACGAGCCGGCGGTGTAAGCCGCGTAGCGTGCATTCTGGAGTTGAGCCGGTATGCCGCCGTTGGAAACGGTCGGAGCCGCTCCGAGCGTCAGGTCGATGCAGACAGATGAAGGAGCGCTGCCGTCGGTCACGTTGACGGTGGCAGTGGCAGCGTCGGAGGTCAGTTCATGTGCCGTAGCGGTGACGGAGATATTGATGGTTCCTGCGGCGGTCGGCGTACCGGAGACGGTCACGCTCTTGCCGTCGGCAGCCACGTCATAGGAAAGCCCTGTACCGTCGATGCCGGTCACGGCGAAGGTTGCTACGGAATCAGAGGTGAAGACTACCGGCGTGATGGCATCGTTCAACGTCACGTTCTGAGAAGCCGGTGTTGCGGTTACGACCGGAGCGTCCGGACCGGAAGCGCCGTAGATAACCTTGATGCCGTAGAACTTGATAGCGCTGGAACTGGAGTACATCTGGATGGAGTCAGCGGCACCGGTGTACTTGTAGGAAACGATAAAGTATCCGGACCCGGTGATGTCGTTGTTCTCATTCGACGTTCCCGCGTCGGTCGCGAAGATGACGGTACGAGCATCAGTAGCCTGAGCATAGGCCTTGATGGTGCACGGTCCGTTGACCTTGAACTTGAATGCCCGGTTGGCATTCGCCGTTCCCTTGCCCTTGGTGTCGATGCAGTAGGTAAGTTTCTCGCCGTCGGTGAAGGTGTTCTCCTTATTTGAGTAAGTCATGTTCTTGCCGCTTGCAGCCAGCAGACGGAGTCCGCGCACGACGGCGTTGGACGAGAGACTGCCGGAAGCGTCGAAGACAGCGGCAAAGTCATCGTCGGAGAAGTTCCACCAGTCAGAAACGGAGGAAGAACCGCCGTCGGTGACGTTGACAGAAGCTGTAGCAGCAGCGGACGTAAGTTCATGCGCCGTAGCGGTGACGGAGAGATTGATGGCTCCTGCGGCGGTCGGCGTACCGGAGACGGTCACGCTCTTGCCGTCGGCAGCCACGACATAGGTAAGTCCAGTGCCTTCGGTGCCGGTCACGACGAAGGTTGCTACGGAATCAGAGGTGAAGACTACCGGAGCAATCGCCGATCCGAGCGTCACGTTCTGTGAAGCCGGAGTAGCGGATACGACCGGAGCGACCGGAGTCGGTGTCGTGCTTGTCACGTTGACAGAAGCCGTAGCAGCAGCGGACGTGAGTTCATGTGCCGTAGCGGTGACGGAGAGGTTGATTGCCCCTGCGGCGGTCGGCGTACCGGAGACGGTTACGCTCTTGCCATCGGCAGCCACGACATAGGTAAGTCCAGTGCCTTCGGTGCCGGTCACGGCGAAGGTTGCTACGGAATCAGAGGTGAAGACTACCGGAGCAATCGTCGATCCGAGCGTCACGTTCTGCGAAGCCGGAGTGGCGGTTACGACCGGAGCGACCGGAGTCGAACTTCCGCTGTACGATACCTTGATTCCGTAGAACTTGATGCCGCTCGACTTAGAGAAAATCTGAATCGAATCGGCTGTTCCGACATATTCCTGAGTAAGGACATGGTATCCGCTACCGGTGATTTGTGTGTTTTCTAAGTTGCTGCCCGCATCCGTTGCAAAGACAACGGTTCTGCTGCCGGATGCCTGTGCATACGCTGTGATGGTACATGAGCCGTTGACCTTGAATTTGAGAGATCGGTTTGCATCCTTTGCGCCTCCTCCTTTGAGGTCAATATAATTCGAAAGCGCCTCTCCGTCGGAGAAGGTATAGGAAGAAGAGCCCGTCGTCACGTTCTTGCTACTTGTTGCCAAGATACGTAAGCCGCGAACAAGCTGATTCGTCTTCATGTCGGAAGGCAGAGCGGTGAAGTCATCGTCGGAGAAGTTCCACCAGTCGGAGACGGTGGAAGCGCCGCCGTCGGTGACGTTGACGGTGGCAGTAGCAGCGGCGGAGGTCAGTTCATGTGCCGTAGCGGTGACGGAGAGGTTGATGGCTCCTGCGGCGGTCGGCGTACCGGAGACGGTCACGCTCTTGCCGTCGGCAGCCACGACGTAGGAGAGTCCAGTACCGTCGATGCCGGTCACGGCGAACGTAGCTACGGAATCGGAAGTGAAGACTACCGGCGTGATCGCCGATCCGAGCGTCACGTTCTGCGAACCCGGTGTTGCGGTTACGGCCGGAGCGATCGGGTCGTCTGGAGTAGGAGTAGAACCTTCTCCTGTGAGGTTGGCGAGATATGGGATTGTCTTGCCTGATAGGAGTTTGTCGGAGGTGATGGTAAGAGCCGGGTTCTCGGCAGCACCGACGGAAATGCCCGACACGGTGCATGATCTGCTTTCTCCAGGCAGAAGGCCTTTGAGAGATGTCGTAGATCGGACATTCTTAACGGTTACATAAGCATCGTGGTAGATTGGTGCCACACCGTTATTCTTGACAGTAGCGGAGATGCTGGTTCCATCGGTTGAATAGGCTGTTATCTCGAAACTGTATCCGGCTTTCATTCTTGCTTCGTTGAGACGACTTGCCGTGGCATAAGGTCCGTCAGGGGCATCGTTTCCGATGATATAGGAAATGTGGTATTTAGCAGCAGCATCTTCCCAAGTCACGCCGTACATGCCGTCAGGATTCAGGAAGTTATGTTGATCGTTTTCGGTGTAGTAACTGATTTCACCGCCGCCCGGTGCTCTTTTCCACCGGTCTTTACCCATGGTTATCCATTCGGTTTCGTTCCAACCTTCGCCTTGAGCGATATCATGTTTGGCGTGCATGAAAGAGTCGTCGAAGAGACCGAAATTGAGTCCCAGCAGCGTGCTGTTTCCTGCAATCGGGGTATAGGAGTCGTCAGCGGCATCGATGGAAATGCTCCAAGGAGTGTTCTTGAACGTTGCGTTGATATGTTGGAGGAACTCGCTCTGGTAGGCATCGTCTGGGAAGTATTTGCCCTTCCATCCAGAAGGAAGTCCGTTGTCATCGAAGATATGGTATTCGCTCCAGTGACCGAATCCGACTTGGATGAATGCGATACGAGGGTCGTTGTCGTACCGAGCAGCGAAATCGGTATAGAACTGTTTGGTAAACCATTTGAGCTCATCGTTGGTCCAGTCAGCATAGAAGGTTTTTCCATCTCCCTTCACTGTCTTGCTGTATTCCGGTCCATAGCCGTAGCTTCCGTTCTTTATATAGAGCGGAACGGCGGTGGCACCGGCTTGGTTGCAGGTACAGGTCGAGATGTTCTTGAGAGTCTCGTTAGGGTATTCGTAGCGGAATCGAATGATGGCCTGATGTCCGCGCGAAACAATGTCGTTCAGTAAATTCTCGAACGATGTCCAGTTGTACTGGATTACTCCGTCGGTTTTACCTGTTACCACCTGGCATGGAAGACAGTAGCTGTATTCCAGCGAGATGGAGTTCTGCAGGTCGCTGTGGTCTGCGGCTTGTTCAGGCCAGAACACGATACCCTTCAATGGTTCGGGCGAAGAGATGGTGCTTTGCAGTGTCAGGTTGCGAGCGGAGAGGCTGCAACCAAACAGAAGCACGCACAGAAAGGCAAGAGCCTTTTGCAGTGATAAAGACTTCATATAATAAATAGATTTAAGGTTTGTTTATACAACAATAAACAGTACGAACAATGCAAAAGTAAACATTTTGTTATGTAATTCCAAGAATTGTGTCTGAAAATTGGTTTTTTTTACAATACTCATCATTCTATAAACAATTTATTATCAGTTATTTTGTGATTCAAGTATGGTCTTTAAAGAAAGAAAAAGTGAGAAAATGTATTCTGCGAGCGATGGGCGGATTTGTTTGAAATGACATCCTATCATCGCATCGTTTGTGCAAGCAGGGGGACGGTACTTGGGTGCACTGATTTCCCTGTCTGTGATTATTGGAAGAAACTTTTGATTGGACGGGTGGGTCTGTCAGAACGAACAGGAATGTATGTGCGGTCATTCATTTCCTGGCAGAGTATTGATGACGGCGGAGGATGAATACGTGTCTTTGTCAGTCAGTTATTGAAAAAAAGGAGATTTTCGTTTTTTTTCTATATTTGTAAAATATTAATCAATCGTCTGAAGAAATAAGGAAAGCGGGTATGGTTCGATTTAAACGTATTTTACTAAAGTTGAGTGGCGAGTCGCTCATGGGGGAGAAGCAATATGGGATTGATGAAGTCCGTCTCTCGGAGTACGCGGAACAGATAGCGGAAATACATAAGATGGGTGTAGAGATAGGGATTGTCATTGGCGGAGGAAATATCTTCCGGGGATTGAGTGGCAGTTCCAAGGGATTTGACCGAGTGAAGGGAGATCAGATGGGTATGTTGGCAACGGTCATCAACAGTCTGGCGCTGAGTTCAGCCTTGAACTCCAAGGGTGTAAAGGCGCGAGTGTTGACGGCGATCCGAATGGAGCCTATCGGAGAATTCTACAGCAAGCAGAAGGCATTGGAAACGATTGAAAGAGGAGAGATTGCTATCTTCTCGGCAGGAACTGGGAATCCTTATTTCACAACGGATACCGGTTCGTCGTTGCGTGCTATAGAGATAGAAGCCGATGTTATGTTGAAGGGAACAAGGGTGGATGGAATCTATACGGCAGATCCGGAGAAGGATCCGACAGCCACGAAGTTTGAGGAGATAACGTACGATGAAATCTATACACGAGGGCTGAAGGTGATGGATCTCACTGCCACGACGATGTGTAAGGAGAACGGTATGCCTATTTATGTCTTTGATATGGACAAAGTGGGTAATCTCAAGAAGGTGATGATGGGTGAGAAGATCGGCACCCTTGTGAAGTTAGCATAGCAAAACAGAAAACAAACAATAAAATTTTTACAGAAAGAAAAATGGCAGAAGTAAAAGAATACCTCGCTAAGGCGGAGGAACAGATGGAGGAGTCTATCTTGTATTTGGATGAGGCATTGGGACGTATCCGAGCCGGGAAGGCCAATGTGAAGATATTGGATCCTATCCGTATAGACTATTATGGAACGCAGGCTTCCATCAGTTCGGCAGCATCGGTGACGACACCTGACCAGCGTACCATTGCTATTCAGCCGTGGGAGAAAAACATGCTGTCCGTGATAGAGCGTGCCATCATCAATTCGGAGATTGGGATCATGCCGATCAACAATGGAGAGATGCTTCGCCTACAGATACCGCCGCTCACAGAGGAGCGTCGTAGGGAATTGGTCAAGAAGTGTAAGCAGGAATGTGAAAATGCGAAGATGACGGTTCGTAATGCACGCAGAGATGCCATTGAGGGTTTGAAGAAGGCCGTCAAAGACGGTATGAGCGAGGACGTTGAAAAGGACGGCGAAGCAGAGGTTCAGAAGATTCACGACAGATATATCAAGAAGATCGACGAGTTGTTTGCGGCAAAGGAAAAAGAGGTGATGACTGTCTGAGGTCGGTTCATTATCTTTTTTTCAATCGATCAGCAGACCTTTTGTTTTCTATTGGTCGTGACCGTTATTTCTTGCCAAGGCAATGATTCGGTCGAGTTATCATTGTTCTTTTGGCTCATCGAAAAATTTGACTCAGCCCTTTGGTATATCGAAAGGATTTGTTCGTTCAATAAATGAAGGGATGGAAGGATTGGTGATAAAAAATACGGGAAGTTGGTATATCGTCCGGACGGAAGAAGGTCGGGACTATGCTTGCAAAGTGAAGGGAACCTTCCGTTTGCGAGATATACGCAGTACGAACCCCGTAGCAGTCGGGGACAGGGTTTACTTTGAGACGGACAAAGAAGAAACCGGTCTGATATCGGATATTGCTGACCGCAAGAATTATATTATCCGTCGATCGAGCAATCTTTCGAAAGCCTCTCAAATCATAGCGGCCAATCTGGATCTTTTTGTGCCTGTGGTGACTGTCCGTCATCCTGAGACATCACCTGTTTTCATAGACCGGTTGTTGGTTACGGCTGAGGCATACGGTATTCCTGCGGTTCTAGTCTTTAATAAAATTGATTTGTACGATCCTTTCGATCTGGAGTATCTGGAAGGATTGGAGACGTTGTATCATTCGATAGGATATGGGACGCTCCGAACCTCGTCTGTCACTGGTGAAGGGGTTGACGAACTGCGTGCGCTTCTTAGTGGGAAGGTGACCTTGTTCTCTGGAAATTCGGGTGTCGGCAAGTCCACGTTGGTCAATGCCATGGAGGGGGAAGAGGTGGCGCGAACCAATGATATTTCTTCCTATCATAAAAAGGGTATGCATACGACCACCTTTTCAGAAATGTATGCGATGAAGAACGGAGGATATATCGTCGATACGCCTGGAGTCAAAGGATTCGGAGTCGTTGATATGAAAAAGGATGAGATCTCGCACTATTTTCCAGAGATATTCCGAGAATCGAAAGGGTGTCGTTTTGCCAACTGCCAGCACATCAACGAGCCGGGATGTGCTGTAAAGGAGGCGGTCGAGTCCCATGTGATCAGTGAATCCCGCTATAACAGTTATCTAAGCATACGTGATGACGAAAGTGAGTCCAAGTATCGTTAAGGTATCCGTCTTTGCCCGGTGATGGGCGAGGATAAAGAGGCAGGGATGTTGTCCGATGAGAAGTTACAGCAATAGATATCGATGGATTAAGATCAGCTTCGTGATGGCTGCGTTGCTGATCATTGTTACTACGATCGTTTTGGTGCATCGTTTCGAGCAGTCCATGCTGAAGAATGAGGAAGGGCGTATCGCCTTGTGGGCGGAGTCCATGATGCGTTTGGCGGAAGCAGACGAGGAAGAGGACGTGTCCTTTCTGTTGAAGATCATCAACTCCAATGATGACATCCCAGTACTCCTTGTAGATGAAGCGGGTCGGTTGGTAGGTGGAGAGAGTGGAGCCCGTAATATCCAGTTGCCTGCATCGTCGGCGGAGCAGGAGTCTTATGTCCGAAAATGTGTGACACAATTCTCCAAGATTCACTCTCCCATTCGCATTGATGTGGGAGATGGATTTCAATATGTCTATTATGATGAGAGCGCGACGCTGCGCAATGTCCGATACTTTACGTTCGGCATATTGTCAGTCGTATCGATCTTCTGTCTTATGCTTTTGTTTTTCTTCCTCAGTGTCCGCCGGTCGGAGCAAGACGATGTGTGGGTTGGTCTGAGTAAAGAAACGGCTCATCAGTTGGGTACTCCCATCTCGTCGCTCAATGGGTGGGTAGAACTGATGCGTATGAAGCATTCGGAAGACGAGGAGATGTATGGGGAGATGGACAAGGATATCCACCGTTTGCAGGTTATCACGGAGCGATTCTCAAAGATAGGGTCTCGTCCGGAGTTAAAACCGGCGGATATCCGTAATGTAGTGGAGGCGGCGTTAGGCTATATGCGTCAGCGTGCCTCCAAAGGGACGGAGATCGGATTTATCAGTCAGTGTGAGGAGGGTTTAGAAATCCCGCTTAACGTACCGTTGTTTGAGTGGGTCATTGAAAATCTGTGTAAGAATGCCATGGACGTGATGGGAGGAAGGGTAGGTCGGATTGACGTACTGATGACGGAGGACGATGCTCACGTGACGATTGACGTCACAGATACGGGAATCGGCATTCCGAAGTCGAAATGGGATGATGTCTTCAAGGCGGGTTATACAACCAAGAGTCGTGGCTGGGGGCTTGGGTTGTCGTTGGCCAAGCGCATTGTGAATGAATATCACAAAGGACGAATCTTTGTCAAGTGGAGCGAAGAGGGCTGTGGTACAACCTTCAGTATTGTGCTCGCAAAACAAGAGAATAGGAAGAAAAAGAAAGAGAAGAAACAAAAAAAGTAACACGAAAGACTTGTTATGAAAGATAATAAGTGTAACTTTGCAAAGTTTTTTCGTAAAGTCGAAAAATATGGAATCCTTTGATTATTACCGAATAGACTTACGTTCGCTTCCGGTTGGAAAGAGTGAGTTTCGGTATGAATTGGATGATTCGTTTTTTGTTTCCAAAGAGGGGACTGAGATAACGGGAGGTCATTTAGATGTTGAAGTCTCGGTTCGTTCTGGAGAGACGTTTGACGTAGAGGTCGGTATTCATGGTACGATCACGATTCCCTGTAATCGATGTCTGGATGACGTGGAAGTGCCGATAGATGTCGAGGATCGCTTTTTTGTGAGGATGGGTGAGGCAGAGTTGGACGAAGGTGACGATCTGCTGATAGTAGATGAGAAGGAAGGAGTCTTGGATCTGGAATGGCATTTGTATGAGCTCATCGCACTTCAAATACCGATTGTCCATGAACATGAAGAGGGGCAGTGTAATCCAGAGATGATGAGTCAGCTGGAGCGTCATGGAGCGGGATGCCGCACGGAAAAGACGGAACCGGACGAACGTTGGAATGCGTTGAAGAAACTGGCGGAAAAGCAAGGGAGTCTTTGATCAGAGACTTGTGAGTCTTTTTTAGAGAAAGACACGCAGGAATGTCTGACAGGCAATGAAGCCCATTAAAATAAAAGAAGAAAACAAAACATATTAAATAAAAAAACATGGCACATCCTAAACGAAGACAATCGAACAGAAGAACTGCAGCAAGAAGAACTCACTATGTGGCAAAAGCACCTACCTTGGTAGCATGCCCTAACTGCGGAGCTTTGCATATTTTTCATACTGTATGTCCTGAATGTGGGTTCTACAGAGGGAAGCTGGCAATCTCCAAGGAGACAGAGTCTTTGGAGAAATAGGAACCGTCGCTACCTGGTCTAATAGCAGGGAAAAAAAGGTTTTCGAATCGGCTTTTTGCAGAAAGTCCGATTCGTTTATTTAGAACAGTTCTTTTTTTGAGCCATGGTATAGAGTCCAAGCAATCTTGGTTCTGTATATCTGGTTTGATAAAAAGCAATTCATATAAAATACTCTCCAATTTCTTGTATTTGCGGAGAAAGTGATGGCAGATCAGTAGGTAATCCCCCAAAAAACAATCGCTATGTATGCAGCAATTACCGGAGTCGGTGGCTATGTCCCAGACTATGTTCTGACAAACGATGAGTTGAGCAGAATGGTTGATACCAACGATGAGTGGATCATGTCCCACGTTGGCATCAAGGAGCGTCGTATCCTCAAGGGCGAGGGTGTGGGTTCATCGGAAATGGGAGCTTTGGCAGTAAAGCAATTGTTGGAAAAGACGGGTGTCGGCGCAGACGAGATTGAGTTGGTGATATGCGCAACGACCACGCCGGATCATGTCTTTCCGAATTGTGGATCGATGATATGTGACAAGGTGGGAATCAAGAATGCTTTTGCTTTTGACCTGTCGATTGCTTGTTGTGGTTTTCTGACCGCGATGGAGACGGCTTCGTCTTTCATTCAGAGTGGAAGATACAAGAAGGTCATTGTCGTCTGTGCGGAGAAGATGTCCAGTATCACTGATTATACGGACCGTTCCACGTGTCCGCTTTTTGGTGACGGTTCTGCGGCAGTGCTTCTTGAGCCGAACAATGAGTACGGCTGGATGGATGCTGAAATCCACACGGATGGAAGTGGAGGTCAGTTCCTGAAGCTTCCGGCAGGAGGTTCTGCTTATCCAGCTACGGAGGAAACTGTACGGGATCACATGCATTATCTTTGGCAGAAAGGTCCTACGGTTTATAAGTTTGCCGTCACGCACATGGCAGATGTCTCGGCCTCGATCATGGAGCGTAATCATCTTCGTTCGGAGGATGTCAATTGGTTCATTCCTCATCAGGCAAACCTGCGAATTATTGATGCTGCGGTGAATCGTATTAACGTCCCTTATGACAAGGTACTGATCAACATTCAGCGTTATGGAAATACCTCGGGAGCAACGATTGCCCTGTGTCTATGGGATTTCGAGAAACGTCTGAAGAAGGGAGACAATATTGTCATGGCTGCTTTTGGAGCGGGTTTTTCCTGGGCAGGAGCCTATATGAAGTGGGCTTATGATCCTCGTTGACAAGAGCGACAGATGCTGAAAAAGAAAGCACGACTATCAAAGCCGTGCTTTTTGTATCTCTCGAAGAATGTCCTATGCAATCGTGAATGAAGAATTCTGTTTAGAAACGAAAAATACAATAGACTTTTGTTCAATGCCATGCATAAGGCCGGGTTTGTAAATATTGTAGGGAATCCGAATGTAGGAAAGTCAACGTTGATGAATGCGTTGGTTGGGGAGCGTATATCTATCATTACAAGCAAAGCCCAGACGACGCGTCATCGTATTATGGGCATTGTCAACGGAGAGGATTTCCAGATTGTCTATTCCGACACACCAGGAGTTCTGAAGCCGAATTATAAGTTGCAGGAATCGATGTTACAGTTTTCGAAATCCGCCCTTACGGATGCTGATGTATTGCTATATGTCACGGATGCTGTGGATTCTCCCGACAAGAATGCGAGTTTCGTTAAGATGGTCAATGAGAATGAGGCACCGTTGTTGCTTGCCGTCAATAAGATTGACCTGATCGATCAGGAGCGTTTAGAGTCGTTGGTTGCGCAGTGGAAAGAAACGATACCGCGTGCGGAGATTCTACCTATTTCGGCCTTGCATCGATTCAATTTGGATCTATTGCTCAAGCGCATCAAGGAACTATTGCCTGAATCGCCTCCATTTTTTGACAAAGACTCCCTGACCGACAAACCGGCGAGATTTTTTGTTACGGAAATCATACGGGAGAAGATCCTGCTCCATTATGATAAGGAGATTCCTTACTCGGTGGAGGTTGTGGTGGAGCGTTTCAGGGAAGAGGAGTCGATTATCCGGATCAATGCCTTGATTTACGTTGAGCGAGAGTCTCAAAAGGGCATTATCATCGGTAAGAGAGGGGAGTCTCTCAAGAGGGTGGCCATGTCAGCCCGTAAGGATATTGAATCCTTCTTTCAGAAGAAGGTCTATCTGGAGATCTTTGTCAAAGTCGAAAAAGATTGGCGGAGCCGAGAGGATAAACTCCGTTATTTCGGTTATAATCTCTCTGAATAAAAACTCATTAAAGACGTACATCCCATGGCAGGAAATATCGTAGCAATCGTTGGTCGTCCGAATGTAGGAAAATCAACGCTCTTTAATCGCCTGACTCAGACACGTCGTGCCATAGTGGCGGATGTGTCTGGAACGACTCGTGACCGTCAGTATGGAAAGAGTTTTTGGAATGGTCATGAGTTTTCGATCATCGACACAGGCGGATGGGTAGAGGGTTCGGAAGACATTTTTGAGAATGAGATCCGTCGTCAGGTGACTATTGCCGTAGAGGAGGCAGACGTCATCCTTTACATTGTGGATGTCACAGTCGGTATCAACGAATATGACACGGAGATTGCCAACATGCTCCGTCGGGTGAAAAAGCCTATTTTATTGGTGTCCAATAAGGCAGACACGTTTGACCTGCAATATCAGGCGGCGGAGTTTTATCGACTGGGACTTGGTGAGCCGTATTTGTTGTCGGCGATGAACGGTCTTGGAACGGGAGAACTTCTGGATGCAGTGGTCCGTCATTTCGATGCGAACAGGCAGGAGGAGGACATAGAGGATCTTCCGCGTATTGCTGTAGTCGGTCGTCCTAATGCAGGCAAGTCCTCCCTTATCAATGCGTTTCTGCAGGACGATCGAAATATCGTAACGGACATAGCGGGAACGACAAGAGATTCCATCTATACTCGTTACAACAAGTTCGGTCATGACTTTTATCTGGTTGATACGGCTGGAATCCGAAGGAAATCGAAAGTGACAGAGGATTTGGAATATTACTCGGTTGTCCGTTCTATCCGTGCGATAGAGAATGCAGATGTCTGCGTGCTGATGATTGATGCGACGCGAGGAATCGAGAGTCAGGATCTGAACATTTTCTCGGTCATACAGAAAAACAAGAAGGGTCTTGTTGTCTGTGTCAATAAGTGGGATTTGGTAGAAGAAAAATCCGACCTATCCATCAAAACGATGGAAAATGCGATCCGTAACCGTTTGGCTCCGTTTACTGATTTTCCGATTATCTTCACGTC
Organism: Bacteroidales bacterium UBA4363; assembly: GCA_002393965.1. GTDB lineage: Bacteria > Bacteroidota > Bacteroidia > Bacteroidales > Paludibacteraceae > UBA4363. The sequence continues at coordinate 93,052 of DGSL01000027.1, forward strand.
TGCCCTGACCAAGCAGCGCATTTTCAAGGTCATTGAAACGGCGGAGGCGGTCTATGCCAATAAATCGCGTAAGGTAACTGCGGGCAAGCTTAATGAATATATCCTTCCATTGATTGAAAACTTCCCACCACCTGCCATTAAGGGTAAATACGTAAAGATCAAGTACGCTGCCCAGTTGCCGAATACGATGATCCCTTCTTTCGTTTTTTTTGCCAATCTTCCACAGTATGTCAAGGAGCCCTATCGAAGATTTTTGGAAAACAAGATACGGGCAAAGTGGGACTTTACCGGGGTTCCCATCAATATCTTCATCCGTCAGAAATAGTCGGTTATCATAGTCTTGTTTTCTTTCTGAAGTGAAACTATTCAGAACATCAGACATACGCCAGTTGGATCTTATGACCATGCAGCGTGAACCCATAGGGTCGATAGACCTTATGGAGCGTGCGTCGCGTGTAATGGCGGAATTCCTTCTCCGTCGTCTTGACAGAGGCACCCGAGTAGTGGTGCTTGCCGGTCCCGGGAATAATGGAGGAGATGGTCTGGCCATTGCCCGTATTCTCTCGTGCTGTTCCATTCGGGTTGAGGTTTTTCTTCTTCGTGCCACGTCATCGTTGTCTGCGGACTGTGCTGTGAATCTGGAGCGTCTGCGGGAGACGTCTGTTGTTGTGCAGGAGGTGACTGGAGAGACGGGTATCTATCCCATTCTCGATGCGGAAACCGTCGTGGTCGATGCCTTGTTCGGATCAGGTCTTAACCGTCCATTGGAAGGTCTTTTCCGTAATTGGGTAAGCTGGTTGAACCAGACCTCCAAGCAAATGGTCATTTCCGTTGATGTCCCTTCGGGTCTGTTTGGGGAGGACAATTCGTCCAATGACTTTTCTGCCATTGTCCGGTCCGACTGGACACTGACTCTTCAGTTTCCCAAGCTATCGTTCCTGATGCCTCAGTCTGAGCCGTATGTCGGAGAGTTCCATGTCATGGACATCTCTCTTCATGCGGATGCTATCCGTAATATTCCCAGTGATTATTTTCTAACGCAGGAAGAGGATTTGCCTCTTGTGTCACGTCGTAGTCGTTTTGCCCATAAGGGCACTTTCGGACATGCGCTTTTCATAGGAGGAAGTAGAGGGAAAGCCGGGGCGGCGGTTCTTGCCTCCAGGGCTTGTATGAGGATGGGGGTCGGACTGCTCAGTTGTTATGTACCACGGACAGTAGAACGTGTTCTTCAGGTTGCTCTTCCAGAGGCTATGTGTCTGTCTACTGATGATGAAAATGAAATAGTAACAGAGCCGTCTGTCGAGTCCTATTCGGCGGTAGGTATCGGATGTGGTTTGGGTACTTCGGAATCCACTGCTCAGGTACTGAAGCAGGTGTTGGCTTTATCCCATCGTCCGATGGTCCTTGATGCTGATGCGCTCAATATCCTTTCGGTTCATACGAACTGGCAAACGGCCATTCCAGAGGGAAGTATTCTGACTCCTCATCCAAAGGAATGGGAGCGGATCAGCGGTGTTTCCCTATCGAACCGATGGGCTCAGATTGAGTCGGCACGGGAGTTCAGCCTTGAGAATCATGTCATCGTCGTCCTGAAAGGTGCTTATACGGCTGTTGTCATGCCAGACGGGACCGTTCATTTCAACTCGACGGGTAATGCGGGTATGGCAACGGCGGGGTCAGGAGATGTTCTTTGCGGCATCTTGTTATCGTTGCTGGCACAGGGTTATTCCCCATCGGATGCAGCCCTTTTAGGGGTCTATCTACATGGAAAGGCGGGAGATGAAGCAGCCTCCCATTATGGACCTGTCTCCCTGCTCTCAGGAGATATTATTGAGGCTTTGCCTACTGTAATGCGTCGGTTTGCCCCTGCTGAATAGTTATCTTTCTTCTCTCCAGGATTTCAGGAGTTGTATTTCCTTTTGGTATCCGCTGATGTCGTTGGGAGTTTCCAGGAAGAAAGGCAGGTCTCGCAGGACGGGGTGATTGATGATCCGTCGTATGGTCGTTTCTCCCAGCGTTCCTTTCCCAATCAGTTCGTGTCGGTCCTTATGACTACCCAGAGGGTTTTTGCTGTCATTCAGATGAACGGCCTTCAGACGATCCAATCCGATGATTTTATCAAAAGAAGTCAGAACGTCATCCAGGTTGTTATTCAGATCATATCCTGCGTCGTTTACGTGGCAAGTATCCAGGCAGACTCCCAGTTTGTCTTCCCATTGTACTTTCTCCATGATGTCGTGCAGTTCCTCAAATGTCCTGCCTACCTCGGATCCTTTCCCAGCCATTGTTTCCAGCAATACGGTAGTTTGTTGTTCGCGAAAGAGCACATCGTTTAATATTCCTGCAATCTTCTGAATCCCTATATCAATGCCCTGTTGGACGTGGCTGCCTGGGTGAAAGTTATAGTAGTTGCCAGGAACGTGTTCCATCCGTTGCAAGTCGTCTGCCATGGTTTCTCTGGCGAAGTTGCGTATATCATCCTTTGCGGCACATGCATTCAAGACGTAGGGAGCATGAGCCAAAATGACGGATATCCCGTTTTCCTCAGCCAGAGCATGGAACTGTCTTATATCGTCCGGGTCTATTGCTTTTGCCTGTCCTCCTCGTGGGTTACGGGTAAAAAACTGGAATGTATTGGCTCCGATGGAGAGGGCAGTCTGGGCCATGTCGAGAAATCCTTTAGAAGCGGAGAGGTGGCAACCTATGGTAAAAATGTCGTTCATGTTACTTCTGTCTTGTATTCAGTGCATTGTCGATCAATTTGCAAATTGCTTCTTTATCTAGCGTTCCTCGCAGGCGTCCAAACTCCTTTTCCTGTGCTTCTTTACCCTGGTCAACGCCGAAATTGATTTTGAATATATGTTCATATTCCTTCTTAGCATCCAGTAATACTTCGGTCTTCAGGGAGTCGATTTCCTCCTTGGACCTGTTTCTCAGAGATGAGATATCGTCTGTTTCGAGAACTTTCTTATTCAGAAGAATTCCTGCCAGTGCAGAAGCGAACCGTTTATTATCCTGTTGATACGAAAGAGTCAGTTTTTGCAATTCTTCATTCAGAACTTTCAGAGAGTCTGGTTGTCGTCTTATTATCCGTTGAATGCGTCGGTATGGAGTGATCAGTCCGCATATATCCATCCATGGTTCGATTTTCGCTACCTGTCCTTTCTCTGCGTGGATGCCACAATAGATGAGCAGGGCTTTCTGATAGAGTTCAATCCCACGTTCTGCGGACTTTCTTGTGATATAGATGTGTTTATCCTCAAAAGGGTAAAGGATATCTTCCTGGTCTTTCTCCAGCAGATCCTGCAAGCGCAGGTATCCAGAAAGGATTTGGCTGATGATAAAGGGGTTCTGAAAATCGTAGATGATACTATCCGCCAGAGGATTCTTCCTGTTGTCTCTGTCCGGCCATTTTGACACATCCCTGAACGTGCCGAGATTTCGGAGTGAGATGGCGGGTATGATTCGTGTAAGCGTCCCTTCGGCGGAGAGGTAGGAGAACGGAAATTCCTTTGTATTTAACTTGTTTTTGTGTTTGCCTATGATCAGAGAAAAGCAACCGGTTCTGCTCGGCCATGGAATGTAGCTATCGCTTGCCATTTTAGAACCTCGGTCCAGGATGCCATAGTGGATGGGTCCGCTTTTATACATGTGGTTACTTTCATTCGAACCACTTCCGGCATTGAAAAACAGCGTTGCGCCAGCTATCAGCAATGTATTCTTGTGATGAGAGATTGTTGAAGGTCCGGCGAAAAAGGCGGTTGCTTCACCGTGCGTTAGTTGGCAATTGGCAAAAATAACAGAGTCGGTAGCCGAGAACTGTTTGGAGACAAGAGCGTTTTCACCGATAAAGCATCTCTCGATCAAGGCACCGTCCGTCAGTTGCGCTCCTTTTGCCATGATGAAATGATGTGCGATGACATTGTCGCCTATTATGGTCGGGCTGTCTTCTGAGCTTAGGATTGTGCCGTCAGAGATGTGTTGCACGCCATTGAGAATGGCAAACGGACCGATCTGTACGTTTTCAATGTTGACGCAATGTCGGACAGCGGCGTCTCGTCCGACTACCATTGTATCGTTGATGAAAGAATCCGCATTCTTGCAGAAAAGTTGATACAGGTAAGCTGTCGTTTGTTCGTCTTGTTTCCAAAAGCACTGGAGGTAGGCATTCTGGGCTGTCATTTCCTGGGTGAGGATCAGGGCTCTTGAACCGCTCTCGTCGAGGACCGTCGTTTTCGTTCCATTTCCGAACGCAGAGGTTCCTTCCATTGTCAGGGAAGAATTCACAATGATTGCACCGCTGTCGATTTTGATGTTTCCATTCAGAGAAGAACGAAGCAGCTGTGCGGTCTGAAAATCTTGCGATACTTGGATTTTTGTCCAATCGGAAGACAGGCATCCCTGTCTTTCCAATTGTCCTATTTCCTGGTTGCTGAGCGGGCGGAAAACAGTCATAAGCAGGCTTTTTTATTAATCATTCAAATTCTGAATATCGGACAAGCTGAGGTCGGGATAGAGGAAGTCATTGTAGGGAAAGCGTTGAACATGTATTTCCCTTATATTCTTGTACATCAATGATTTCAGTGCTTCGATATTTCTTTTTTCCTTTGCTGAAACAAACATACAATTGTTATGCATCTTGGCGATCCATGTTTCCTTGAACTCCTCCAGAGAAATGTTCTCCCGTTTGCGTGGAGTCAGGTCTCCTTCTTCCTTCGGTGTATATCTGAAAGCATCAATCTTATTAAAGAGCATGACCGTCGGTTTTTCCTTTCCGTTCAGTTCGTTGAGAGTTCTGTTGACGACCTCTATCTGTTCCTCAAAATTCGGGTGTGAGATATCAACGACATGAATAAGCAGATCCGCCTCGCGCACTTCGTCGAGAGTGGACTTAAAAGACTCGACCAGGTTGTGTGGCAGTTTTCGAATGAATCCAACGGTATCGCACAGGAGGAATGGCAGATTTTCGATAGTCATTTTCCGAACGGTAGTATCGAGCGTAGCAAAGAGTTTATTCTCGGCAAAGACGTTGGACTTGGAAAGCAGGTTCATCAGTGTCGATTTGCCGACATTGGTGTATCCGACCAATGCCACGCGGACCAGTTTGCCGCGGTTTCGCCGTTGTGTCTCCATCTGTCGGTCGATGCGTTTCAGTTCGTCCCTAAGGAGTGAGATGCGGGATTGAATGATCCGTTTGTCTACCTCGATCTGTGTTTCACCCATGCCGCGAGAGGTGGAGCCACCACCTCGTTGTCGGTCGAGATGGCTCCACATTCTGGTCAGTCTTGGCAGCATGTATTGCAGTCGAGCCATTTCGACTTGAGTTTTCGCGTAGGATGTCTGAGCCCGTTGTGCGAATATTTCGAGGATCAGAGAGGTGCGGTCCAGCACCTCCATTTTCAGTTCTTTCTGTATGTTGCGCAGTTGTCTGGGCGACAATTCGTCGTCGAAGATGGCCAAACCGATATTGTTAGACTCCATATAGTCCTTTATTTCGGATAGTTTACCCTGTCCGACATAAGTTTGGCTATTCGGATAGTCCAGAGATTGGATAAAGCGTTTCTCGGGAACTATATCAGACGTCTCAGCCAGGAAGGCCAATTCGTCGAGGTATTCTTTTGTTCGTTCTTCCGGTTGTTCTGGAGTGACCAATCCGATGAGTACGGCGCGTGTCAATCCGTTCTCAGTCAGAGAATCCGTCTGTTGTTCCTGCGGGTTCGCCTCGAAGGTATTGTTTATGGTATTCTTCATCAAGAATCAAGAAGAAAGCCGTTCTGAACCATCGAAAAGGGATTCAGAGCGGCTTTAATACGATTATTTATTTCTGAATGTCAGTTCAGTGATCAGTTCAGTTTGAATTGAACAGGCAACGTGTAGCGCTGGCGCACTTTTTTACCTGATTGTTCACCTGGTTTCCATTTAGGCATCATGTTGATTACGCGTAAAGCCTCTCGGTCCAGATCCGGGTCCAGTCCCTTTACGATTTTCACATCGACAAGCGAGCCGTCCTTGTTGACGACGAACTGGCAAACAACACGTCCTTGGATACCGGCTTCCTTTGCAGCGGCAGGATAGTTCAAGTTTTTGTTCAGGAATTTGTAGAGTTCCTGCATACCGCCAGGGTATTCCGCAGATTTCTCTACGACCTGGAAGATTACGTCATCCTCTTTTTCCACTGGTTTTGCGATTGGTGCCGGAGCTGGAGGCGGAGCCACGACAACGGCTTCGGTCGGTTTGACCTCAGTGAAGACATCGGTATTGGATTTCACTTCGTGATCAACGACTTTGACCTCTGGTGGGATTTCTGCAGGAGCCGGTGGTTCCGGAGCCTGCTCTGGAGGTTCAGGTTCCGCGGTCTGCATCATTTCCTCCATTTCCGCGTTCTCGTAGCTGATGTCATTTTGATACACCTCAATTTCGCGCTGTGATAATTCAAAGGCGATGTAGAGAGTACCTAAAGATAAAATCAGACCCAACAGAAAAAAGAAACCTTTCTGCCTTTCAAGGTCTGCCGAAGGTGCTTTTTTTATCTCCATAGGAATATTGAAATGTGATGTTTTCTTATTTTTGGCTTCGCAAATGTAACATAAAAAATCATTATGGTAATTCAAATGCCATAAAAAAATAGAAATAAACGAATGAAAATACTAACTTTGGACTCCCAAAGAGAAGAGGTCCAAAATCTTAGAACCCATTTTATACATAAAACGAACCTTTTGTGCTAAAACGTTTCCTTACATCGTGTCTTTTTGTATTGTCGGTCGTTTCCCTGTCGGCCTCCGGAACAATGGGTTACACTTTTCTTGAGATTCCCGTTTCTGCTTATGAGAGTTCACATGGAGGATGTCATGTGGCGCCAGAGTCGGATGGTGTGAACACTGTCTTTGTCAATCCATCGCTTCTGCGAGACTCGACGAGTCGTTGCCTTTCGATGTCCTATAGTTCCTATCTCTCTGAGGCGAACATCGGGTCGGTTGCGTATGGTCACTCGTATGGAAAACATCATTTTGCGTTGGGCGCAAGGTTGGTTGATTACGGCACTTTTGACGGATATGATGAGTACGGCCGCTCTACGGGAAGTTTTTCAGCCAAAGACCTGTCCTTTTCCGTAGGTTATGCGCGTGCGTTGTATCCCTTTCTCTCTGTCGGTCTATCCCTCAAACCGATTTTTTCCAATTATGAGTCGTATCATTCCTTTGCGATGGCGGTGGATGTGGGAGGCTGGTTACACCTTGACGATTACCATTTCTCAACGGGGTTAGTCTTCTCGAACGTAGGGCGTCAGATTGACACCTATGCTTCGGACCGTGAGTCGTTGCCGTTCAATGCGGTGCTAACGTTCTCGAAGGGATTCTCGCATGCCCCATTCCGTTTGAATGTCACCTATCATCATCTGACCGATTGGGACTTGGATTATCGAGATGATGTCCGTCGTTCCACGCTTGTGGGTTATGAGACGGGAACGGACTATTCTTTTGGAGAGATGTTCTTCCGTCACGTTGTCATAGGAGCCGACTTTGTACCCTTGAATGGCCGTTTGCGTATTACGGCCAGTTACAACCGCCGTCGGGCGGATGACCTTGAATTGGAAGACTCCAAATCGTTGGCGGGATTCTCGTTCGGTGCGGGTCTTTCGCTTAAAAAGGTGGATGCGTCATTCGCCATGTCGCAATATCAAACAGGAGTCTGGCAATATCAATTCACGTTAGGCTTCCATTTAGCAGCTTTATTCAGTAAGTAAAAAACCGCTTTGAAACAGAACTAAGAAAACGATGAAAAAAATAACGGTAGCGATAGACGGATATTCCTCGTGCGGAAAAAGTACGATGGCGAAGGCCCTTGCCCGTCAGGTTGGCTATGCGTATATTGATACGGGAGCCATGTATCGGTGTGTAGGATTGTATGCCCTGACCCATTCTTACTTACAAGACGGAAAGGTAGATGAGGGTTTCTTGCAAGAGATGATGTCAGGTATTCAGATTACGTTCCGTCCTAATTCCGAAGGTCGTTCCGAACCCTATCTCAATGGTGTAGGGGTTGAGTCTCAAATCCGAACGCTGGCCATCTCTGAGGCGGCCAGTGTCGTCAGTCAATATCGTTATGTCCGATCTGCCATGGTCTCTCAGCAGCAGGCGATGGGTCAGTCGAAAGGGGTCGTCATGGACGGTCGTGATATAGGCACGGTTGTCTTCCCTGATGCGGAACTTAAAATATTCGTGATGGCGAGTGACGAGGTACGTGCGCGCCGTCGTTATGACGAGTTGGTTGCGAAAGGCGAGGAAGGTCTTTGCTACGAGAACGTACTAGCCATGGTCCGGGAGCGAGACTATCGAGATACGCACCGTGCGGAGAGTCCGTTGGTACAGGCAGAGGATGCGCTTGTCCTGGACAATAGTCATATGACGATTGAAGAACAGAACGAGTGGCTTCTTGCCGCCTTTGAGAGAGCGGTACGAGGATAAAAATACGGGAAATGTCTGTCACAGTAGAAATAGACGATCATTCGGGTTTCTGTTTTGGCGTGACCACAGCCATAAGGAAAGCTGAGGAAGAGTTGAACAAGGGCGGCACGCTTTATTGTTTAGGTGATATCGTCCACAATGGTGAGGAGGTCAAGCGTCTGGAGCATTTGGGGCTTGTCACCATCAATCACGAGCAGTTTGCGCAACTCCAGAACTCAGTGGTCCTATTTCGCGCGCACGGTGAGCCACCTTCTACCTACCGTGTAGCTCAGGAGAACGGCATTACCCTGATTGATGCGACGTGTCCAGTCGTGTTGCGTCTGCAACAGAAAATCAAACGCACCTACGATGCCAAAGGGGAGGATATGCAGATTGTCATATTTGGCAAGCGAGGTCATGCAGAGGTGAACGGTTTGGTTGGTCAGACCAATGATGAGGCTATCGTAGTCGAATCCCAGGAAGATCTCCCGCTGATAGACCGAGACAAACATGTCACGCTCTTTTCGCAGACCACCAAGTCTCTTGAAGAATACAATCATTTGTCAAAGCGCATAGGGGCGTACTTAAAAGCCGGGAAGCAGTGTCTGTTTAATGACACGATCTGTCGTCAGGTTGCCAATCGAATTCCCAACATCCGTCACTTTGCCTCGTCCCATGATTTAATTCTTTTTGTCAGTGGGAAGAAGAGTTCGAATGGAAAAATTCTGTTCACGGAATGTCAGCGGGTCAATCCGAAAAGTCATTTCATATCAGGGCCGGACGAGTTGAATCCTTCGTGGTTAGACTCCTCGGTACGTACGATAGGCATCTGCGGAGCGACGTCTACGCCCAAGTGGCTGATGGAGCAGGTGCGCAGGCAATTAGAGACGAGAGTAGAATAAACAGAAATACAGAACCAATATAGAGAAATACAAGATATGAGAAAAATTAATTGTATAGGAGTTCTGACATCGGGAGGAGACGCTCCCGGAATGAATGCTGCCATCCGAGCCGTCACGCGAACGGCCTTGTTCAACCACATGCAGGTCAAGGGTATCTATCATGGTTATCATGGTCTCATCAACGATGAGGTCTTTGAGTTTCGCAGTGAGAACGTCAGCAATATCATCCAACGTGGAGGAACGATCCTGAAGACCGCGCGTTGCCCTGAGTTCCGTGATTATGAAGGTCGTCGCCGAGCCTATGACATGTTGCGTAAAGAGAAGATAGACGCTCTCGTCGTCATAGGTGGGAACGGAACCTTCTCCGGGGCGCGTGAATTCGGAGATGAATTCGACTTTCCAATAGTAGGAGTTCCCGGCACGATAGACAATGACCTTTATGGAACCGACTCCACGATCGGTTATGACACAGCGCTTAATACGATAGTCCGTGCTGTTGACCAAATCAAAGATACGGCGGAATCCCACGAACGTCTTTTCCTGATAGAGGTGATGGGTCGTGATGCAGGTTTTCTGGCGTTGAACGGAGCTCTTGCGACCGGATCGGAGGCTGCGGTGATTCCTGAAATTGCGACCTCAGAGGACTTGTTAGAGCATCTTATACAGAATGGGTTCCGTAAGCGCAAGAAGAGTTCTATCGTACTTGTGTCGGAGAGTGATGCCACGGGTGGCGCTCAGGGAGTTGCCAAGCGTCTTCGTGAGAACGGTTATGAGCCTCATGTTACCATACTGGGGCATGTCCAGCGCGGAGGAACACCGACGGCCAGTGACCGAGTTCTGGCGTGTCGTACGGGTGTTGCAGCCGTAGATGCCCTGCTTGAGGGTCAGCGTGGATGCATGATAGGCATCAAGGACGATCAGATTGTCTATGTTCCGTTTTCGGAAGCGATAAAAGGAGAGAAGCCGTTGGATCATCATCTTATTGACATTCTTCGTGTTCTTTGTATTTGACACGTTGGTTTTTCCTATATTTGTAAAGAAAAAAATCCCAAACTTATCCCATGACACGTTATTTCATTGCGACGGTCCTGTTTTTAGCCTTCAATGTGGTATCACAAGCGGCGGTCAAGTCGTCGGGCAAACACAGTGACCCCCAGGTTGTCTATGCTCTTCCGAAAACGGTTCTTGCCATAGAAGTTGAGTTGGAGCGTACAGAAACGAAGGTAGGTCCCTATTATCGTTATGCAAACCGGTATCTACGTCTTAAGGATGTTGCCACAGAGGACCAAGTCACATGGCGTCTGAAGTCGGTCAATGTCAAGCCGGCAGCGGAACCCGATAAGGAAAAGACGTTTAAGGTATCGTCGGCAAAGGGTCTCTGGTTGAATGAGAAGGGCATTATCTGCGGACTGAATATCGCGCCGCAGAAGGCTGGGACCGATTCGGTCGGAAGTTATGAAAGCAAGATAGAGTTGCAGGATAATCAGTTTGATCCATCCGCCTATTATGAGGAGCAGATTTCTGCCACTTCGGATGCCCGTGAGGCAGAACTGGCGGCGCAGCAGATCTATCGAATCCGCGAGTCTCGTCTCTCGTTAGCCACAGGAGACATGACCAAGTTGCCGTCGGATGGGAAGTCGATGCAACTGATGTTCGACGAGATGAATCGTGCGGAGTCCGCTCTGATGTCGCTGTTTGAAGGGAAGAAGAATACCACGTCGGTCAAGAAGATCATCCTGTACACCCCGGCAAAGAAAAGTGTCGGAGGAGAGGTTGTTTTCCGTGTTTCGAAAAAGGGAGGAGTCGTAGGTCGAGATGACCTTTCCGGTACGCCGGTCTATATCTCGATTACGGCGAAGAAGAGTGAGATTCCATCTGCGGTTACGTCCACGGGCGAACTCTTTTATAACCTGCCAGGATCGGCGAGAGTTGAACTTACGATGGACAATCAGACGCTCTTTGATGCGGATCTTCTCATAGCACAGATGGGAAGTATTCAGGCTTTGCCTTCCTCGTACAAGAGTTCCGGACTTCGTTATAATCCGATTACGGGTGCGCTTGTAGGAATTGAACCGGCAGGGAAGTAGATTTACCAGAACAGATTGGATTTTCTGTATATAGAAGCGTTCGTAAGGCATCCTGTCCTGCGGGCGCTTCTTCTTTTTTTTCTCTGTTGAGGAAAGTTCTCATTTCTTCAGTATGCCGGAGAACATACGTCCAGAGTGGATGGAGTCGCGTCGTGCGGAGAAGAAGAGGTCGGGGCGAGAAAAGGTGCACAGGTCGCTGAAGAAGAGATGTTCAGATGGGATACCCCAATCGGTCAGTTGCATCTGTATGATGCCTGAGAGGTTCAGCAGGAAATGTCCGGGCCGCAGGTCCTGATGCTGGAAGAAAGAGTCGTATCTCGGATCCGCCTTTGAGAATGCCTCTTTCACTTCCTCTCCTACTTCGTACACATGCGCGCTGATATGTGGTCCAACGATGGCATAAAGATGTTGCGGTTGTGTGTGGTAGGTCTGTGCGAGAGAGTGAAAGGTGTTCAGCAAGATGTTTTTCTGTGTTCCTCTCCATCCGGAGTGGATGGCAGCCATGGCTTGATTCTGAGAATCGTAGAGCAGCACGGGGACGCAGTCGGCAGTAGTCACAGCCAGGCAGATGCCGGGAAGATCGGTTATGAGCGCATCTACTCCCTCCAGATACTGTTGCTGAACTAATGTATTCAGAGACAGGAAATGGTCGTCAATGATGTGCACATTGGCGGTGTGTTGTTGGTGCGCGTTGATGAGATGATGTCGAGGTATTCCCAGTTTCCGGCAGAGAATGGCTTGATTCTCCCTGATATTTTCCGGTTTGTCGTCGCTGAAATTGCCGAGGTTGAGCGAGGTAAAATTTTTCCCTGTACTTACTCCGCCTTCTCTTGTCGTGGTGAAGGCGAGCAGTCCAGGGAAAGAGTCAAAAAAGTCGTAGGTTATCAATTCAGGATCGGTTCGTTATTCTCTGTTTTCAGTTTGCTACCTTAGCACCTTGAGCCGGACCTTTTGGTACGGTTGCGCCCTGAGTCGGTCCTTTTGGAGCATTTGCCCCTTGTGCCGGACCTTTGACTGGAACGACAGGAGCTTTGAACTTGATTGTCTCCAGATAGCGGATGAAGAGGGAATTCATTTCAGCAAAGCGGGTGTAGGGGAGGAGGTCTGGGTTATCCTTCAGGTTATGGTAGTTATAGAATCCCCCTACGGAGTAGATAAAGAACGACTTTTCAATTCCTTTGTCCTTAAAGAACCAGTGTTCGTTCATCTTGGCATCCTTCTTTGCTTCGACGTCCGGTACGAACTTGTATTGTTTAGCGATTTTCTGGATTGGAGCGACCACTTCGGGGTGTTGTGCGCCGTTTACGATTTTGATTCCTTTCGATCCGTTACCCATCAGGTCAAAGGAGAACACGTACTTTATCTTATCGAGTTCTATGGCGGGGTATCGCAGGAAGGTCCGAACACCCTTATACCCCACTTCGTTGCCAGAGAAGGCGATAAAGAGCATGGAGTAGGCTGGTTTGATCATCTGGAAATGCTTGGCAAGAGAGAGCATCATGGCAACACCTGAAGCGCCATTGTTTGCACCAGGGTATGGAGTTCCACCCATGGTTCCAAGATGGTCGTAGTGGCAGCAAACTACGACGAAAGAGTCGGGAACCGCCATGCCACGAATCACGCCGACCACGTTATACGTTGTCTGTTCCATCAGTTGCGCATCGATGTCTAATTTGACGTTTGTAATGCTTTCGATGTCGTCAACCGGTTTTTTCAGGTATATGACGGGTCTCATGCCCTGTTTGGTAGATATGTTCCATCGGTCGTTGCGTGTGGTATCATAGATAATGACCGCCTTCACCTGTGTGTTTACGTCCGTCTTGAATTGTTCAATCAGTTCGTTGATTTTTGTAGCCTCGGTATAGGTTTCTCCCGAGTAGCGAGTGGTATTATCGACGATGATAACGTTCCCTTTCGCCTGACGCAGTTTGTCGAGTCGTGTCATGGCATTGGACAGTTGCTGTCGATTGATGATGGTTGCGGTAAAATTGCCGCTAACGCCAGGGGAAGATGGTTCGATCTGGAAATCCTCTCCCGGCATCAGGTAGTCATTGTTCAGCTGAACGGTCATGGCACCAGAGAAGGCGTTGGTCTTGACGGTGAAAGGCTGTCGGTACTGTCCTCCGACCGCCTCGACCCCCATTGACTGGAATTCGTTGACAATATAGTCAGCCGCCAGTTTATTTCCCGCTTTGCCATATCCACGTCCAGCCATGGCATTGGAACAAAGGTTCTGGGTTACTTCCCGGGCATAGTCCCATTCTTCGCTTGGTTTTTCCGGTGCAAGGCTGTCCGGATAATAGAGGTCGTCCTGAGCAAAGGAGCAGAGAGCCACGGCAAAAGCCAAAAGGGTCATGAGTTGTTTTTTCATATCGGTATTATGATTTTTTTCTTGACAGAGGCAGAAAAGGTTATTTTCAATAGACCTTTTCTCGCCTCCGCATAACCCAAATAAATTTGGTTTTTGCTTTCGGCTTAACGAAAAGGTTTATTTTTTCTGAGTCTATCTTTAAAGTAGTAGACTTACAAATTTAGGAAAATCTGTTCAAAAATATTGCCATACTGTGTTTCTTACGAGAAAAAAGAGCGTTCATCGGTTTGAGAAAGAGTGTGAGTTATCTCAAAAAAAAATGCCGGAAACGATATCTGTCTCCGGCATTTATCCTAATCTAAGAATGTTTTTTTTGAATTAGTCGGTACGGACGACGAGATATTTAGAGATGCTCCAGAAGTCCTTGGCATTTTTGATGACAAGCACTTTGTTTCCGTTTTCCTCGTCGATTTTGTATGACTTGTTAGGGTGTGTAGTCAGGACGGTTGCTTTTTTGCTGTAGAGAGGGATTTTCGTTGTGTTGCGGATATCGATTTTAACGAAATAGTCGCGATTGAAATCCTTGCGCATAAATTCGCTTTTCTTAAACATGCCGTCTTTGGTCAGGATCTTTTGGTTCTTGAGTTCCTTTTTGGTTCCAAAAACGTACCATGCGCTGCTGAGTTCGTCCTCCTGCTGTGAGATGATACTGGCCTTTTGAGCCACATCGTCGTTCAGGCGTCCGACTTCCCCGTCCAGTTGAATGATTCGTTCGTCTTTTTGTTTAATAACATTGGTGAGAGAGTCGATTGCTCCTGCTTTCTGATCCATTTCACCGGTCAGTCGTTCAATGGTCTTTTGCAGTTCGAGGTTTGCGAGTTCCTGTTTCTTGTTGGTACTTTTCAGTTTATTGGAAAGGCCTTGGAGTTGAGCGAGTTTATTGCGGTTCTCTTCCAGTTTCTTCGCCATAAGTTGGAGGTTCTGGTTGATGCGTTGTTCTGCATTTCCATTGATATGGTCTCCGTTGGCGTCTTTGTTGATCAGTTTCTCGGCTTCGGAGATTGCTTGAAAATTGTCGGCAATCTCATTGAGCGTCTTGAGATAGTTCTGCAGGTCTTTGTCTTTGCCAGAGACGACTGCTTGCAGGGAGTCGTTTTGAGCAAGGAGGTCCTTGTATTCTTGAGATTCCTTAACGCAGGAGGATAATAAAAAAGCAAGGGAGAGGAAGAAGATGATGTTTTTCATTATTGATTAAAAGGTTTTTTTGTTTTCAAAATTATGAAAAAAGTCCGATACAAAAATACGTTTTATTTTGACAAACCGCCAATTATCAGTACAAATTCTCCTTTAGGGGGTGTCAGAGTAAAGTGTTCAATCAGTTCAGCAAGCGAACCGTGAACAGATTCTTCGTGTAGTTTTGATATTTCGCGAGAAACAGAAGCTCTACGTTCAGGTCCTAAAACTTCGGCTAACTGAGAGAGCGTCTTAAGGATGCGGAACGGAGATTCGTAGATGATAATGGTCCGTTTCTCCTCTGAAAGTTCTTTCAGTCTGGTCTGTCGCCCTTTTTTTACCGGAAGGAATCCCTCGAAACAGAATCGGTCGGAGGGCAGTCCGGAATTGACCAAGGCTGGTACGAATGCTGTTGCTCCAGGCAGGCATTGAACCTCGATATCCTGGGCTATGCAAGCCCGGACGAGCAGAAATCCCGGGTCTGAGATAGCGGGAGTACCTGCGTCAGAGATCAGAGCGGCTGTCTCGCCTGCCTGAATGCGTCGGACTACGGCCTCTGTTGTCTGGTGTTCGTTGAACTTATGGTGGGAAGTCATGGGGGTATGGATGTCGTAATGTTTCAGCAGGACGGAGGATGTTCGGGTGTCCTCTGCCAAAACAAAGTCCGCCTCCTTCAATACCTTGATGGCACGAAAGGTCATATCTTCCAAGTTTCCTACCGGTGTAGGTACGACATATAATTTGCCCATAGTGTATTTTTCAGAATCGGCGACTTAAAAGAATCAAGAAATCGCGTACGGTTTCGTTCTCAGGGTCCCAGTCGAAGTGGTCGTTGATAAAATCCTCTGCGGCATAGATATCAGAGCAGGCATCGATGGAGTCAATGGCAGCGTTCATTGTTTCTGCGTTATTATCGAACAGTTCGCGCTGGAAGCGGAAGCGGTCGCCCATGGAGATTGCCTTTCGCAGGGATTCGATTTTCGTGTTCGCCATCCGGTCTGCCAGTGCCTTCTTGTTCTGAGAGATGATGCGTTCCACTTTTGTTTCTCTTGTGCCGATAACGCTTTCGGTCTTGGTCGGTCTTATTTCGGTGCGATCGATAAGTGTTTTCTGTGTATGAGAAGAGGTGGAATGGGGTGTCTGTTTCTGTTTTTCCTGTTCAGCGATTATCTGTTGTCTTTTCCTCTCTTCTTCCTCGGCGATTCTGCGCTGTTCTTCTTCAGCGATTAGCTGTTGTCTTTTCTTCTCTTCTTCCTCGGCGATTCTGCGCTGTTCTTCTTCAGCGATTAGCTGTTGTCTTTTCCTCTCTTCTTCCTCGGTGATTCTGCGCTGTTCTTCTTCAGCGATTAGCTGTTGTCTTTTTCTCTCTTCTTCCTCGGCGATTCTGCGCTGTTCTTCTTCAGCGATTAACTGTTGTCTTTTCCTCTCTTCTTCCTCGGCGATTCTGCGCTGTTCTTCTTCAGCGATTAGCTGTTGTCTTTTCCTCTCTTTTTCCTCGGCGATTCTGCGTTGTTCTTCTTCAGCGATTAGCTGTTGTCTTTTCCGTTCTTCTTCCTCGGCGATGGTTGCCTCTCTTTGTTGTTTGTATTCAGAAAGGCGTTGCAGGTTGTTGACGATGTCAACGGCCTTGTCCGACGCCAGGCGGATGACGGTCGGGGTTGGGAATCCCGTCTCATTGAGACCTTCTGCGATAAGAGAAAGTTCGCGAATATCTTTCTGTATGAGAGCGATGTAAGTTTCTTCAGTCATCTTCTTTTTTTATTATCTTTGTCTTTCAGAGATTCTATCTCTTGGAGTCAGGTTTTGAACTTTTCGTGCGTTTTGATATTGTGAGTCAGAGTCCAGAATGGAAGTTCCATCCTAACTCTGTCGGTTTGCGTACAAAGATAGCAAAAAGAAAAAGGTACCGTTAATTGTTATGCAGAGAAATGACTGTGAGAAAAAGAATGGGCGATTGGAACTGATCGTCGGTTCGATGTTTTCGGGAAAGACGGAGGAGTTGATACGTCGTCTTCGCCGTGCTGAGATTGCCCGTTTGAAGGTAGAGTGTTTCAAGCCATCGATTGATAAGCGGGAGGAAGAAGACTCGTTTGTGTCTCACGACCGTCAGACGATGTCCTGTACTCGCGTTTCGGCATCAGGAGAGATTCTCTTGCTGGCAGTAGAGGCTGATGTTGTCGGCATCGATGAGGCACAGTTTTTTGATGAGGGGTTGACCTCGGTGTGTCAGCAATTGGTATCAGAGGGGAAACGAGTTGTCGTTGCGGGGTTGGACATGGATTTTCAGGCACAGCCTTTCGGTCCTGTCCCGTCGTTATGTGCGGTGGCGGATGAGGTAGAAAAATTGCATGCTATCTGTGTCCGGTGTGGTTCGGCTGCTTATGTGAGTCATCGTCTCGTGTCGGAGAAGACGCGTATTCTGCTGGGTGAGCAGCGCGAGTATGAACCTCTATGTCGTGACTGTTATGAAAAATATCGGTAAGGAAGAATCGGTGGAAGATCGGGAACGTTCCTCTCGTCTGACTCGAGATTTCGAACGTCCCTTTACGTTTGACCGCGTGGTCCGCATCATCATCGGACTGGTTGTTTTGTTTCTGCTCTACCTGCTGGTCGATCGTCTCAGCAGTGTTTTGTTGCCATTCGTCATCGCTTGGCTTTTAGCCTACCTGATGAATCCACTGACGGTATTCTTCCAGCGCAGATGTCGTGTGCGGAACCGTGCCGTGGCTATTTTTCTGACTTTTCTTTCCATCCTATTGTTGTTGAGTCTGGTTCTGTTGACCGTCCTTCCACCTCTGACCAATGAGATCAAAAGCATGAGTGGACATATCGCCACGTATGCGGAGCAGTTGCAGCAGAGTGAGTATCTGCCCTCGGCTGTCAAGAGTGAGTTAGGTGATTGGCTGAGTGCGGAGAATGTTCAGTCATTCATTGCGGCGAATCAGAACAGCATATCCGGTCTGATACACAGCCTGTCGGACAAGGGTCTGACGTTGTTGTCCTCCTCATTTGACTTCATTGTCAAGTTGTTTGTCGTGTTTGTCGTGTTCTTATATACCGTATTTATCCTTTTGGACTACAACGACGTGACCAATGGATTCATGCGAATGGTTCCGATCCGTTACAGAGGTGTTCTGTCCATGATCATGCAGGATCTGGAAGACGGCATGAACCGTTACTTTCGCGGTCAAGCCTTGATAGCCTTGATTGTGGGAGTTCTTCTTGCCTTTGGATTTTGGCTGATTGGCCTGCCATTAGGCATCCTGTTAGGCCTGTTGATGGGTGCCTTGACGTTGATTCCCTATATGAAACTGGTGATGCTTCCAGTAGTCGGTTTCTTTGCGTTTGTCGGCACGCAGCAGACTGGAATGTCTTACTGGCCCTATCTCTTGGAGGTTTTGGCTATTACCGGAGTCGTTCAAGTATTGGAGGATCTATTTCTGATTCCGAAGATCATGGGTAAGCGTATGGGTCTGAATCCGGCCCTTATCCTATTGTCTCTTTCGGTTTGGGGAGCTCTTCTGGGTGTGGTAGGCATGATCATGGCATTGCCGTTGACCACCCTTATCATCTCCTACTACAAGCGTTACATCCTTGTCGGTCTCAACCAAATGGAATCCGAAGAGAAGCAAGCGGAGGCAACGTTGTCCAAGCCCCATCCGGCAGAAGATGTCCACGTGGAAAAGGAGGAATAGCACTCGGTTGGAGGCGGCGAAGGTCCGTGCCAGAGAGAAAGCCGAGTCTTTTTTTAGTCCTTTTTTTTGTAAGCCCAACGAGCAAAGGCCGCATTTACCCGAACTATGCCATGGTACCCCACAAAGGACTAATGAATGTATCGTGTGTTAATCAGTCTCCAATTCAGGATGCTCCAGAGCGCATCGAGGTGAGAGGCTCGTCGGTTCTGGTAGTCGAGATAATAGGCATGTTCCCACACATCGAACGTCAGTAGTGGCCGCAGTCCTTTGCTTATGGGATTGGAAGCATCCTTTTCCTGTGTGATGTAGAGTGTGCCGTCAGCATCACTTGACAGCCAGACCCAGCCAGATCCAAAGAGAGCGACTCCCTTGTTTTCAAATTCGGACTTAAACGAGTCGATGCTTCCGTACTGATTGATTATGGCATCAGCCAAAGCGGAGGAAGGTTCTGAGGCATAGTCGGGAGACAGAAATTGCTCGAAATAGAGTTCGTGGTTGAGGATCTGTCCTGCCTGGTTTGTCAGAACACTTTGCGGAGCGTTCAAGATTATCTCTTCGAGTGAAAGTCCTTTGAATGTCTGAAACTCGTCGTTGTCAAACAATTCATTCAGTTTGTTGACATACCCAGCGTAGTGCTTGTCGTGATGATAGGAGAGAGTCTCGCCGGAGATGGCGGGAGTCAGCATTGTCTTGTCATAGGGGAGCGGCTGAATTTGGAATTGTCCATTGACAGGTCGATGCAGGTCAAGAGAAGAGATGTCAATCGTATGCATGAAAAAGAAGATAATGGTATTACAGATACAAAAATAAGAAAATGGTTGAAAGCGTGCACTATCGAAAGGGTGGAATCACATGCCTAATTCCGGATAATCATTATCTTTGTCTATTCAAGAATACCGCAGTCAGAAAAAATGTCAAAGAAGACTCAGAAAGAGCAAACCGTTCAGTCAAAGGGCAATATTGTCCTGAAGGGAGTATCGGTTCATAACCTGAAGCACATAGACGTAGAGATTCCGCGCAACCAATTTGTAGTGATAACGGGCCTGAGCGGGAGTGGGAAGTCCTCATTGGCGTTTGATACGCTCTATGCGGAAGGACAGCGTCGCTATGTAGAGAGTCTCTCGGCCTATGCGCGTCAGTTTCTGGGCAGTCTGCAGAAGCCGGAAGCAGACCTCATCAAGGGTATTCCACCAGCCATAGCAATTGAGCAGAAGGTGAACATGCGTAACCCCCGCTCAACGGTGGGGACCAGTACTGAGATATATGACTATCTGAAATTGTTATATGCCCGAATAGGCAGGACCTATTCACCCCTATCGGGCGAAGAAGTGCGAAGTCATACGCCGGAGGATGTCGTGAACTATATCCTCACGTATCCGTCGGGCACGCGTCTGATGTTGCTTTTCCCTCTCATCGTATCGGAAGGCCGGACACTGAGTCAGCAGTTGGAAGTCCTTGTACAGCAGGGATACAGCCGTCTGACCATCGAAGAAGAGGTGGTGAAGATTACGGATGCGATATCAAAGGGCGAAGATGCCCTGCAGAAATGTCGCAAGAAACTTCTGATTGTCGTAGATCGTCTGACGGTGAATGAAGAATCGTCCACGGTCAGCCGTATGACGGACTCCATCGAAAGTGCCTTTTATGAGGGTAAGGGCCGTTGTGTTGTCTGGATGTACCAAGGAGAGGAAGTGAAGAAGAAGACCTTTTCCTCGCAATATGAGGCAGACGGCATCACCTTTGAGAAGCCCAACGAGCAGCTTTTCAGTTTCAACAACCCTTTGGGAGCCTGTCCGACGTGTCAGGGATTCGGAAAGGTAGTGGGCATCGATGAGAATCTCGTCATTCCGAACAAATCGCTGAGTGTGTATGAAGATGCCGTTGTCTGTTGGCGTGGGGAGGTGATGAGTGAATGGAAGAAAGAGTTGATCGCTAATGCCGGGAAATGCGAATTCCCTATCCATCGTCCGTATTATCAGTTGAGTGATAGAGAAAAGCAGATGTTATGGGAAGGGACCTCCTATTTTCACGGCATCAATGACTTTTTCGACTTTGTCAAGAACAACCAATACAAGATACAGTATCGAGTGATGCTGGCGCGTTACAGGGGAAAGACTACCTGTCCGACGTGTCAGGGGAGTCGGTTGAAGAAAGAGGCTGGCTATGTGAAAGTCGGAGGTAAATCGATCACCGAACTGGTTCGGATGCCGGTGTCGCAGTTGCAGGTTTTCTTTCAGAAACTAAGGTTAAGCAAAAGCGATGCGGAGACAGCCAAGCGTCTGTTGACAGAGATCAGCAGTCGAATTACGTTCCTAATGGACGTGGGATTGGGTTATCTGACCCTTGACCGGTTGAGCAATACGCTATCGGGAGGAGAGAGTCAGCGCATCAACCTGGCGACTTCGCTGGGAGCCCCGCTGGTTGGTTCATTGTATATCCTTGACGAGCCGAGTATCGGGCTTCATGCGCGAGACACGCAGCGTCTCATCAAGGTATTGCGAGAATTGCAGTCCTTGGGTAATACGGTTGTTGTCGTTGAGCATGATGAGGAAATCATCCAATCGGCGGATTACATCATTGACATTGGTCCATTGGCAGGCAGAAACGGTGGAAATGTTGTCTATGCTGGAAACCTGAGTGACGTGACCCCGTTGAAGGCCGCTGCGTCGCAATCCTTCACCCTGAAATACCTGACGGGTCAAGAAATCGTTCCGATTCCGCGTACGCGTCGCCGTTGGCATAACTACATAGAGGTGAAGAATGCCTGTGAGAACAACCTGAAGGGTGTCAGTGTGAAGTTCCCTTTGGGAGTGATGACGGTTGTGACGGGTGTGAGCGGCAGTGGCAAGTCGTCGCTTGTCTGCGACGAATTCTATACGGCCCTCAAGCGCTATTACGACGGCGTGGTGGAGCATCCTGGCCTTCAAGGTACGTTGTCTGGCAGCCTGAATCTGGCGACAGATGTGGAATTTGTCGATCAGAATCCGATTGGTCATTCCTCGCGTAGCAATCCGGTGACCTATCTGAAAGCGTATGATGAGATCCGTCGTTTGTTTGCGGAGCAGCAGCTCTCCAAGCAGATGGGATTCACGCCTGCTTATTTCTCTTTCAACGTGGACGGCGGGCGTTGTGAAGAATGTCAGGGAGAGGGAACGGTGACTGTAGAGATGCAGTTCATGGCTGATTTGGTTTTGGAGTGTGATGCGTGTCACGGTCGTCGTTTCAAGAGTGAGATCCTGGATGTCCAGTACAATGGCAAGAACATACATGAGATTCTGGAGATGACCGTCAATCAAGCGATTGAATTCTTCGGCAGGGACAGTAATCCCATCTGTCAGCGTATCGTAGAGCGTCTGCGTCCATTGCAGGATGTAGGCATCGGATATGTCCGTCTGGGACAGAGCAGCAGTACGCTATCTGGCGGAGAGAGTCAGCGTGTCAAGTTGGCTTCGTTCCTGTGTGAAGAGAAGAAGTCGCCTGTGATTTTCATTTTTGACGAGCCGACGACTGGTTTGCATATCCATGACATCAAGACTCTATTGAAGGCCTTTGATCAGTTGATAGAGAAGGGGCATACGGTTGTCATCATCGAGCATAACCTTGATGTCATCAAATGTGCGGATCATGTCATCGACATGGGTCCGGAGGGAGGTCAGGAAGGCGGAAACGTCGTTTTTGAGGGCACGCCGGAGGCCTTGTTGAAATGTAAGAAATCCTATACGGCTCAGAGCCTGAAAGAGAAAATGATCTGACGGAGCACTGGTATCAAAGCAGAAAGCGCCGGCAGGGAAACTGTCGGCGCTTTCTGCTTCCCTGAGAGGGAATGTATTAAGCCTTCGTGAGCGGGTGAGCCGCATCTTCGATGATATGGTTCTCTTCGCGGAATGCGCGGTCGCGGAGGAAAGAGTCCACGTGTCGGCTCCATCGTTGAGGATCGATTTCGGAGACCTTGACCATCATTGCGGTGTCGATGATATCGCCGAATCCGGTATTGATTCCTGTACCGAATACGCTCATCTGGTTGGAGAGTTTGAAATAGCTGGATATGAGTGGCGGAACGTTCTCGCCGTGCGTGCGAGCAAACTTGCTCAGAGCGGTGAACTTATCCATGCGCGAATCGCATCCCTCAAAGATTGCTTCTATTTCGGGCTCGACTTTCGTATCGGGTCCAAAGAAGGTGTTTTTGCATGTCATGAGTCCTCTCTCTCCGGCGCAGACATGGTTGAGGAAATAGAAGATGGCTTTCTGTACGATCTCCTTGGTGTCCTGGTAGACGGTGACCTTTCCCATGACGTATCGTACCTCTGGTTCGAAATAATTGAGTACGAGCAGTCCATCCCAGAGATTGTCGAAAGCAAAGATGCTCTTGGCGCCCATCTTGGACGACTGGTAGTCAGGGTGTATGAAAGCTCTTCCGAGTTCGATGGTGTATGGCAGGTATTCTTTGATGAACTTCTCCGAGAAGTCGAACATGTGTGCCATGACGATCTTGGGTTGTCCGTCGGGAAGGAGGACGACGTCCTGTCCGTGTATGTAGCGGTATCCACCGGTGATCTCCTGTGCTTCCGGGTCCCAGACGATCAGTTGTTTGTAGGGTTTCTCCATGGAGTCGTAAGGAGAGATGTCGATCGGTTCTCCCGACCCACCTCCGTCGAGTCGGAAAGACCATTCGCGCAGTCGTCCGATTTCGCGCATGACATTAGGAGAATCCTGTGCGGTGACAATGTAGAGTTGATTGCCACCTTTATTGGTATTTCGTATGAACTTAGAAGCGTCCAGTTCCTTGATGAGGAGCGCTCTGTCAACAGGCTCTAATAAAGGTTTCATTGTAAGAGAGTTTCTATCCTTTTCTGCAGTCCTTTTTGCCGCCATGAAATAATCGGTTCACAAAAAAAAGAATCTTCAAAAAACGGTCACAAAGGTAGATAAAAAAAGCGAAAACACACAAACATGAAGTCTCATGCGGTGTTTTCGCTTTTCATAACTTGAAGGTTACCCGTCGGTTGGTGACGGGGAGATACGCCTATTTCTTTTTGAGGAGTTTCATCACTTCGTCAAGTTTCGGTGTGAGAACTATTTCTGTCCGTCTGTTCTTTGCCTTCCCTTCGGCGGTAGCGTTATCGTCTTTCGGGAAGAACTCACCTCGTCCGGAAGCCCGGATGCGTTTAGGGTCAACCTTGTATTCGTCCGTCAGGACCTTGACCACGCTTGTTGCGCGCATGACGCTGAGATCCCAATTGTCGCGTACGTAGATTCGTCCGTCGGTTTCGTTAGTCGTACGTGAACGGAACTGGTCGTTGTCGGTATGTCCTTCGACCTCGATATCGATATCGGGGTTCTTGAGCATCACCTCTGCCAGTTTCTGCAGCGCCTGTTTTCCCTGCTCGCCTACGGTAGCGCTACCAGAGTTAAAGAGCAGTTTGTTGCTGAGAGAGACATAGACCTTTCCGTCGCGTTCTTCGACCGTCAGTTCGTCGTCCCGGAATCCGAGCAGTGCGTTACGTATTGCATTGTTGAGTTTTGTTGTCGCCTCGTCCTTCTTGTCAAGAGCCTCCTTGAGTTCCTTCAGCCTGTTTTCGCGTTCGGCGAGTTCCTTCTCTTTCAGTGCGAGTTCGTCGCTTTTCTGTTTGAGGGCGACATTGAACTTCTCGGCATCGGAAATGCGGTCGTTCTGCAGTGCCTCGTAGTTATTCTGCAGTCTGGCATTTGCCTGTCCGAGTTCGGAGATGAACCGATCTTTCGCGAGTCCTTCCTGGAAGAGTCGGGTGGTATCGTCGATGAGCGAAGAGATGATGCTGTCGTTTTCGGAAATACGGTTGCAGAGCAGGTCTCGTTCGTTGACCACGGCTTTGAGTCGTTTGCCCATGACCCCTTTCTTAGCCGGGACCGGGTCTCCGCATTTGTAGAGAGACTTACAACCTGTCAGACAGATGCCTGTGATGAGGACTCCGAGAAGGCAGATTTTTTTCATAGTAGGCGTTGTTCTTTTTGATTATCAATAGTAGAGTTTCATGCTTTTATTTCCGACCTTGACGATGTAGGTTGTATTGGTTGAAGGCAGTCGTACGGTGTAGGTCTCGCCTTCAGCTGTGGCGGTATCGATTACTTTGCCGTCGTAAGAGGCAACGATTACGGGCATTCCTTCGTGAAGACCGGAGACAGTCAGTACGTTTCCGATGAGGCTGCAGGAGAGAGATGCAGTCAGTTCGTGTTCGTCAACGGGAGTTGAGGCAGTCAGTTCATAGACATAGGTATCCTTGCGGAACTTTGCCCATGGGAATTTCTTAGAGTCGGCGCCATACTCCTTCGCTGTCTTGCCGTCTCCATAGAGATCGACGGCACCGTTGTCGCAGACGATATGGATGATGATGTTGTTTCCATCCTGCTGAACGGAGATGGCTTCCGGGTGTCCTTCCACCTCGGTTCCTTCGGTCTGTACCAGATCGCTCATATCAATGTCAATGACAGAGAGGTGTTCGCCCTCGGTCGTGATAGGTGATCCGTCCGTATTGGTTGTTCCGTCCCAGAGGTATGCTTTCGGGTGACCACCACCCTCGAAGAGTCCGGCGATGATGACGTAGTAGTCGCCGACGCGTTCGAGCGCGCGTATTCCGAGTCCACCGAAGTCAAAGAGAACTGGTTCTCCGAAAGAAGGGTTGATGCTACTGAGGCCACTTCCAGCGAGCATGGTCTCAAAATTGGTAACGGGTGCCATGACGGCGTATTTGCGGTTGGAGGCTGTCGGAGCGACCCCTTTGAGCGGCACGCACGGAGCTCGGAAAGCAACGTAGGCCGCTTCTCCTCCTTTCTGAAGCGTCAGACCTTCGATATTGAATCCATCGATGCGTTTCGGGATCATGGAATTGGCGTAGGAAGCGGAGGCGGAGAAATCCCAATTGCAGGCGTCGCCGAAAGCAATGAGAGCGTCGCGCATCTTGGTGCTATAGGCTCCTGCAGAGAGGGATGCGTTGATGCCGGATCCGGACAGTTTGGTAGAGAAAACGCGGTTTCTGTATTCTTTCTGTTTTCCTTTCTTGCTATTGGAAAAGGAGGCAATCCAGTAGATGGTCTGTCCGTCGTCGCTCACGGAAGCGCCTTCGATATCGAACTCCTCGCCCGCACTTCCTCCTGCCATGGAAGTGACGTCGATTTCCTTGACAGGCATTCCGGACTCGTTCATGTTATAGAGACGAATGAGATTGTTCTCGTCGTCCGCCACGAAGAAGTATCCGTCGCCGACTTCCGCTACAGCGGAAGCGTCCGAGCTACCTGCCAACCAAGTAGTCCGCGAAGGTTCTGCGCTTGCCTTGCTTGCGGCGTACTGAATCGTGTAGTCGGAAGCGCCGGAGAGTTTGACGGTGATCTTGGTGGATCCGACACCGGTCGGTTTGATTTTGACGGCGTAGCGTCCGCTTTCGATTTCCGTCGCGGTGATATCGGAAGTCTTGACCACGTTGGTATTGCTTGATGTGAATGAGAGAGAACTACCAGAGGGTGCCTGGAAATAGATGCCCTTGGTAGCGGCCGGGTCGGTCGGGTCGTTGATGACTCCGCTGACGTAGGATGTCTTACCGCTTCCGCTGGTAATTTTCAAGAGAGGGATCGAGGTTCCGGTATAGGTCGGCTGTGTTGTGCTGGCCTCCAGAGTTGCTGCCGATGCGTTGAAGCAAAGGAAAGCGATTGCTGTCAGGGTAAAGATTTTCTTCATAAGTACATGAGTGTTATATCAAGCATGTTCTTTCCCTACAAACATACGTTTTTTTCGTTTTCATTATTCCCAAGAACGAAGATGTTTTTCTCTTTTTTTCTATATCGGAATAATTACTCGAGGTATTGTCTGCGATGGAAGATCTGTGGTATGGCATATCCGATGGAGGCATAGATACACTGTGCGCGTGAGAAGTTGGTGGCTCGAATGCCGACGGCCCCATAGAGGCAGTCTCCGAATGGAAGTTTGAGAGCGATGACCTGGTAGAGGCGTGGCAGCATATCGTCGGCGTGAATCACGTCGAATCCGAGTTGTCCTGTCACGGAGTAGTAGGGGAGAACGACCTCGCCTTTCATGCCCAGTCCCAGCGAGAATCGGCTTCCGACGGATCCGTAGGAATAGCGTATGTAGTCGTGTCCGTCGGCGGGATTCCTGCGCATGTAGGCTTTTGCTCCGATGCTCTCGTCGTAAAGGAAATCGATGAACGGTCCGAACTTGTACTTGTAGGTTGGAACGTACATAGGAGAGAACGTCATGCCGAGTACGGTGAACTTCTTATTGAGAAATTCGGTAGGCAGTCCAGTCCCGACGGTATCGAACGTGATCTGATGGGAAGAGACGGTGGCAGTGATATCGTAGTCGATGCGTTTCCGGAAAGGAGGAGGGACGAGTTCAGAAGGGTCTGGTTTCTTGAACTCCTTTCTTTTATCAAGCAGGAAATCGGCCTGGAAGAAACCAGAATAGAGGTTCAGTCCCTTGTTGGGAAGTTTCTGAGCGCCGTTGGAGAAATGGGTGAGTTGTACACCGAAGTTAAAGGTCCATCGTCTGGAGATTTCCCATGCGATATAGGAAGCCAGTGCGATGTGTGCATTGACGGAGGATCCCAGCGTGACGTTGTATGGATTGTCGAAGGGGTCGTAGGGGTTCCAGTTGAAAGACATACCGAGATTCCATTCGTAGGCCCACCACATGCGTTGTGAGAATGTCTTGATGCGTGATCCGCTGAAGAGATAGATGGAGACGGGCGTACCCATTCGGCTTTCCTTGCCAAAGATATTCAGGGAATAAACGCCTACACCGATATAGGGCATTCCGTAGGCGTAGTCGGTCCATTGGTTCCCATTGGCACGCATTCCGAACTTAAAAGTCCCGGCGATATAGGACGGCATGCTATTCCGTTCGCGCAGGTATTCATTGGTGAGCAGTGCCTCCCCGAAACCGGAATTCATAGCGATGAACCGGTCGGTCTTTCGAATATCGGAACGGATACGGATGGGAGAATCCTCGTCGGAGCGTTCTCTCTGAAGGTTCTGTGATAAAGCAGTACTGTCCGTCCGAGCGTAGTCGCAGAGAGGGCAGAGCGATAGGAGAGTGATGAGTAGGAAGTAAAGTCTAGACATGAACAGTGGTTAGTCTTTCTTAGAAAAGAGCTTATGAATCAATTGGTTTGCTGTCTTGCTGATCTCTCCTCGCACTTGAGTTACCTGTTCGGCTGCCTTCTCTGCCTTTCTGGACGCCTGGTTTACGACCTTTGACGCTTGTTTTACGGCCTGGTCAGCTACGTGGTTGGCCTGTCGGCTGAGTCGGTCGGTCTGGTATCTGAGAGCCTGTGTCAGTTCGAGGTTTGCCGTTTCGATTTTCTGGTTGAGTTCGTTGACGAGTCGAGGTGAGAGCGATTCGTCGTAGTCGGAAGGGACCTGGACGTTGAGAACCTGATGCATGAGATCGATCTGCAGTGGTGTCTCGTGACGAATCGGTTCTCCGTCGCAGTGGAAGCGTGCGTCGTCGATGACCTTGAGAGAAGCATGTTTTACCTTTCGTGTCTCGACATAGGACAGTTTGTCGAAATACCCCCCCATGAGAGCGGCCCCCATGGTTCCTGCGGCAATCAGAGGGAATGGTCGGACGAGGATTACATGGAATAGTCCATCGGTAAGGGATGCTTCTGGAGCGATGATGGCATTATTGCCATACTGGTCGGCATTGGCAAAGCAAACGGAGAAGAACTTATCGTGGATATTTTCCCCGTCGAGCGTCAGTTCTACTTCAACGGGTTTGTAGGTAAACACTTCGCGCAGGATGTGGTGGACGTACTGTTGCGGACCCCGTTTCTTGCGTCCTGTCTTGTCAAAGAGGAACGCGATGCTAGCCTCGAAACCGAAGCCTGCGGTGCAGAAGAAGTTGCGTTGTCCGAAACGTCCAGCGTCGATGCGCACGGTCTTCTCGGATATCAGGTAGTCGATCTGCTCTTTCGGGTGGTTCGGAAGTCGGAGCATGCGAGAGAGCCCGTTGCCTGATCCACGTGGAATGATGGCAATGCGTGTCGGGGTATTGATGAGTCCTGAAGCGATTTCGTTGAACGTACCGTCCCCACCGACGGAAACGACGGTCGTGTCGTTGTCGATCGTCTGAGCCAGTTGTCGTGCGTAGGGTTCCGCCTCGCCCCGAGCAGAGAGGACGTGCATCTGGCATGATGCACCGTGTCGTGTCGTGAGCATGCGGATGAGATTTTCGGCATACTTCCGGTTGTTGGCATTGCCGGAAATCGGGTTGACGATAAAGTGGTACTTACGCATAGAAGGCATTTGAATAATCAATTTACCTGGAGTGAATGGTCCTCATTCATCAGAAGTCGAGGTCCAGTTTCGCTCGGATTCCCCATTCCGAGACATCGGGGTTGTCGAGATGGGTGAATCGTTTGACGAAATCGACACGCAGAATCTTGAAGATATTGGCGATACCGACCGACCCTTCGATATAGGGAGTCCCGTCGAGTGAATAGGTCATGGGTACGCCGTTGTCCTGAACCGGCAGTTTGAGCAGGTCGGCATGTTTAGCCGGGTTGTTCTGAGAGGACAGTTCCCCGTAGAGAGCCTTGATGGTAGCGACCTCGCGCAGTTTGAGTCGTCGGAGCAGCGGAATCTTGTTGAGGAAGAAACCGTTGGCCGAGTAGTCGATCCAGAGCGAGACGTATCGGTCGCTGACAAACTCGAGGTAGTTCATCAGGTTGTAGGCATCAATGTAGAGCCAAGACTGGTTGGAAGGGTGTGTGGTGAGCGCTGGGAAACCGACGCTACCGAGAACGTATCCTGCCTCGAGTTGGCATTTGGCTTCGCCGAGTACGGAAAGATAGATGCGTTTGTTGATTCCGGCGGCAAACTTATGGTAGTTGTACTCGTTGCCCCAGGCCTTGTTGCCCATGTTCCAGTCGAGGTAGTAAACGGGATGTTTGGAAGGCAGGGGGTGGCGTGTGGTACGTCCTTGGTAGAACTTCTCATGCGGTGCGAAGCGCAGGTGTAGATAGACCTCCGACATGTTCAGGTAGTTGATGTCGTTGGTGTGTGCGCTATAGTTGTTACGGTTGAAATAGATATCACCTCCCGGATGTTCGAGCATGTATTTCAGTCCGAGTGTATAAGAGAAGTGGTTGTTGAACTCGAAGAGATGTTCGAGCGTGATGGTCTCGTCGTAGTAGAGTTTGTGGTTGGTGTGTCGTCCGATGGCCTTGAAGAGCGCGTTTTCGTTCACGTTGCTTTCCTGTCCCGGTCGTCGAGTGTCTTTGTAGTAGGAGAGGCTGATGCTACGCACGGGGAACTCGAAGATGGAGTTCTTTGTGAAAGAGACCCCTGTCTTTCCGTAGTATTTCCATTTCTTGTCAAGGAATCCATAAGCGGCGTAGGCCTCGAAGTTGTATCGTTTGGAGAGCAGAGAGGTGGTCCGTCCTCCGAAACGCACTCGGTGTCCTTCGACGGCATTGTATCCATAGAATCCGTAGAGAGGTCCTATCTCATATTTTCCGCAGTCGATATATCCTCGTACGATGATGTCGCCTGTTTTCATCATGTTCTTGACGACCGGAACCTTCTGTACGCTATCCATGACATCGTAGGTCAATTCCTGAGTGATGGGCAGTGGTTCGAGTCGGTTGGCCTGCCAATAGGCTGCGTCGCGGGAGTCGTATCCGTCCATTTTCTCGATGGTATTTCCGGCGAATATCTCGTTGATCTGTGTTTCCGTGAGATTGTTAACCGGCCGGTCCTCGAACAGTTGGCTCCGTTCACCGACGATACCCATGGACTTTTCGGTGAAGATAAAATCGATGAGGAGGTAATCCTTCTTCAGCATCCATCCGTGCGTAGGGTTGTTCTCGAACTCCTGCTGGATATTGACACTGCGAACCCAGTTGATATTGATACGTCCGTCAACGGTCATTTCGACCTTCTTGATGGCATAGGAACTATCATTGACGATATAGAGATTTCCGGTGAAGAGTTGGTCGGCTTTGTTTCGTGAAGCGAAGAACAGTTTGATGCACTGGTAATTGTCCACCATCAGTGTGTCCTGGATATAGTATCGGTAGAAGGTCGGGGCGGTAGAGGCTACGGGAGAGAGGAATCCGTTGGTGAGGAACTGGATTGTATTGGCATAGATATCGATGTCCTGGTACATGTATTTGGAGTACTGTGCGAGTCCCTCGTTGTCGACATCGAGTCCGTTGACGCGTACCATTTTCTCGCCCTCGATACGAGTCTTAGTGCGGGAAGGATTGAGTTGTACGTACTTATCGTTGATTTCCTCTCGGACGTAGAATGGCAGTATTTCCTTTCCTTCCATCAGAGTGGTGTCGGTATTGTCGAAGACGAAATTGATCTTTGTCAGTATTTTCTTCTGTTTGAAATCGTCGGTGATGCCATTGATGGCGAACATGGTTTTGTCATAGCGTCGGGTGAGCGTGAGGTTGTCGTTAGGACGTCGGTTCTTGTTCTTGTTGTCGATGACGTGTCGGATGAGTTCAACGGCTGGGTTGTTCTTGTTGCGGTATTTCTTCTTGACCACGACGACCTCCTTGAGCATGGTTGCTTCCGGTCGAAGTTTGATGTCCAGGTATCTTCGAGAGGAGAGAGTGATGGTATCGGCCTTGTATCCAAGGAAGGAAATGACGAGTTTCTGTCCCGGTCGTGCTGTGATGCGGAATTCACCGTTGTCGTTTGTCATCTCGCCAATGGTCGTACCGAGTACGCCTACGGCGGCATAGGAAACCGGTTCGGCATTGTCGGCATCCTTCACAATACCGGAATAATTGATCTGTGCGTGAAGTCCTACGCTCACAGTGAGGAGGCAGCAGAGGAACATTGTTCGGATTAGGGTTCTCATTCTATGTTTCAGATTATAATGTCTTTTTTTGTTTTTTTGAGGAATGCGCAAGTCAGTCATGATTCCTTATCGTCCGGCAGAGGGAGGGAGAGAAAGCGTCGGGGGTTGATGACGGAAATGAGGTTGAACTCCTCGGGAGAGAATATGCGGTGGAAATTGTCCACATAGTCGTTCATATCATTGAGATAGACGAGATTCATATAGTAGTCGGAGCCGTAGAGGAACCGGTTCTGGAGCAGCGGTTCGGTGACGAAGTATCGGTCGTGGAACTCGGAGAGCGTGGATAGGGAGACGATGTTGGCAAAGTCGGTGTAGAGGTTAGGGTAGAGGAAAGACCCGTCGGCATTCCGTCGGCACATCATGCGCCAGATGTAGTTGGTCCACTCGAGGGAGTGAGGCAGGTGTCCGAAATGTGCGAGGTTGATTTTCAGGTGTGGGAAGTGGTTGAGAACGTATTCCCAGAGCATGGGGTGGTTGAGACGTTCGGAGTGTTCGAGGATACGGTCGCGAGCGAAGAGATTCTTATTGTCGAAGTGCCATACTTCGTTGACTTGCTGAAGTCTGCCATCGAGATAGACATGTCCTTCGATGTGCAGTTCGTTAGCCAGTGTGGTCACACCGCTTCCGGAGACGTGCGCGATGATGGGTACGTTGTGTTTCTCACAATAGTCGTACAAAGTCATCAGCATGGGGTGAGTGGGGGAGTAACCGCAGGGCGTATAGAGTTTGAAACCGACGAAAGCGCCACCGTTGATGCGCAGTTTGCGCGTGAGCGGTTCGATGTCGTAGGAACCGTCATCCTTTATGGAAAAGTGGGAGGAACGCCGAGGGTCCACGGCGTAGAAAGGGAGGATATCGTTTGGGTGAGAGAGCGCGAGTTCGGTCAGTTGTTGTTCCTGTTGCGGGAAGTTGTCGATAGAGGAATTGATGAATGGCAGATCTCGGAAAGTCTTCTTGCTGACGAGTCGGTGGAGAGAAGAGGCGATGCGTCGGAACTCGACGGAGATTCTCCGCTGTTCGAGAGTGGCATCGCGTCGTCCTCCGATATGCTGGAAGGCGGAGCTGATGTTGTCGAGTTCGGCGTGGATAGTGGAGAACACGTCGGTCTGTCTGACATAGGGTTCCTTGTTCTTCGGGCTCTGTGTGAGCCAGTGAATATCAAGCATGAGGGGTGCGAAGATGAACCCTTTCTCATAGGAGGACAGTTTCTTGAAGATTCGTTTGGGAGAGTGCATGGAGGTCATGAGGAAGGCCAGAGAGCTGCGAGCATTGCGCGACAGTTGTCGTGCCTGTCGGTTGTTGCTCTCGGAGGAGTTTTTTCCTGAGAGAATGATCTCGGCATTCTTCACCATGCGGATGATGGAGATGAGCATGAGCGCTGATACTTCCTTGCGGTTGAAGAAGTGGCAGTGAACGTCGATTGGTCTGAGAGTCTGTTTTTCTTTGGCGTTGCCCATGTTATTAGTTTCGGAGGATTATTGCCTTCCGAAAGAGATTATTCTGCAAAGGTCGCGAAAAAAATGTGTCGCCATACATTCTGTTCTTTGTCTTTTTCGCTGTCTTTTGCAAATCTTTACATCTTCAATGTTGTCCATCGAAATGGGGGGGCAACAAAAAAGCGCAGGCTGGAAAGCCTGCGCTTTTTTGTTGTTTATTGCTATCAGATATTCTGATTAGAAACGGTAGGTAGCACCAAAGGTGATGTCGCCAGTGGTGAAGATCTCGTTAGCGTTTACGCCGATACCGAACTTAGTCGTCTTGCCGTCCTCTCGGCCATCAGCATCGTAGTCGGTCTTAACATAGTCGAAGCCCAGGCGAGCGAAGTCGAGACCAGCGTCGAGAGACCACTTGTCGTTCACCTTGTAGGTGAGGTACGGAGTAACGCCGAATCCAACACCGAATGTGTTGTATTCGTCGTCAACGTCGAACATACCAACACCCGCCTTGCCTTCGAAAGCGATGCCGAACTTGCCGAACTGAAGAGCGTTGTAGCGAGCGAAAGGAGCGATGTTCCATCCGAGGCCCTTGCGTTCGCCATCGCCAGCGTACTCAGACTTTGCCCACTGGATGCCTGCGTAAGCACCGACTGTCCAGTCTTCGTTCAGGTCGTAGCCAATTTTAGGAGCGATAGCGAAAGCTGTTGTCTTTTCAGCGTTGGGATACTCTATTTCGTCAATTTCAGCGCCACCATCGGTGTTCTTCTCAAATTCGAACCCTACAGCACCACCGATAGACCACTGAGCGTTAACGCCTACCATAGCTGCGGCTGCAAAAGCCAATGTCATGATAATCTTTTTCATTTCTGTTTTCTTTTTTAATTTTTCTCCCTCCGGTTTCCAAAAGGAAGGTTTTGTTTTTTGTTTTTTTTTGTTTTCCGGAGCGGAAACCGAACCTCCGGATTCAATTCGATTATGTCGTATTATCTGTCGATTCAGCGACACTATCTGAATACAAAAGTAGAGATACTTTTTAACATTCCAAACGTTTTATGTGTTTTTTTTATAAAAAAATAGATGAAACGGACAGATTAAGTACCTGAAAGGGACATGTGTGGCGGAAATTCAGAATGGAGAGAACTGTCAGTGTAGTGAGTGAGCTTCTGACCTCAAGAGGCGGAACGGAAGGAAGGGTTTATTTTCAATAGTCCTTTTCTCGTCTCAGCATAACCTAAATATTTTTGGCTTCTGCTTTCGGCTTAACGAAAAGGTTTTTTTTTGAAAGGTTGGGAAGAAGCGTGTGAAGGTCGGGATATGTCGGAGAGAAGGAGGGTGGAGGGTGGAGGGTGGAGGGTGGGTGGAGGATGGGTGGAGGATGGGTGGAGGATTGAGGATGGATGGAGAGACAGTTGGCAAGAAAAGACATCCCCCGCTGACGTGCCATGGCGAATCAGCGGGGGTTGGGTCCTTTTATTTCAGAGTCTGAAACAGACGTTGAGTCGTTTTTTTTTGCGGAATCAGATCCAGCGGACGTATGCGAAGTTCATCTTGTTAGGCAGGTCGGCATTGTCCGGGAAGAGTCGTATACCGTACTTGTAGGATCCACCCTTGTTGATCTTGTACTTCAGGGAGAAGTTGATCAGAGAACCCTCGGCGTCGTCGGCCTTGAACTTCTCGATGTCATAGACGCAGGTCTTGTTCTTCTCGTCCTGGTAAGTGACGACGAGTTCGAGTCCGAAGGTCTTGAGAGAAGCGTCGTGCGTGTCGATCTGAGCGGAGATGAGGTAGTCCTCGCCGGAAACAGGCTCCTTGACGAGTCCTTCCGGTATGTTGAGGCTCTTGACCTCGATGCCGTCCCACATGGCAGCGACTTTCTCTTTCCAAGCGGCTATTTCCTTTGCTTTTGCGAAGTCGTTGGCTTTCATTTCAGCCCCACGTTTAGCGAGTTTGCAGTAGAAACGTTCGATGTAGTCGTCAATCATGCGCTTGGTAGTGAATCGCGGCGTAATCTTGGCGATGGAATTCTTGATGGTTCTGATCCATTCCGGCGAGTATCCACGGCTGTTCTTTGCGAAATACATCGGAATAATCTCTTCTTCGAGCGTGGTGTAGATGGTCAGAGCGTCGAGTTGGTCCTGATACCCTTGGTTCTGGAATGTCCGTTTCTCGGTCAGTGCCCATCCGGCATCCTTTACATAGCCCTCGAGCCACCATCCGTCGAGAACGGAGAAGTTGATGACGCCGTTCATCTGTGCTTTCTCACCCGAAGTACCTGAAGCCTCGAGCGGACGAGTAGGCGTGTTGAGCCAGATGTCCACACCAGAGATCAGTCGTTTGGCGAGTCGCATGTCGTAGTTCTCAAGGAAGATGATTTTTCCGACGAACTGAGGCATGCGTGAGATTTCGACGATGCGTTTGATGAGTCCTTGTCCTGCTCCGTCGGCAGGGTGAGCCTTGCCGGTGTAGAGGAACTGTACAGGGTAGTTCGGATTGTTGACAATCTTGGCGAGTCGCTCAAGGTCGGTGAAGAGCAAGTGAGCGCGCTTGTAGGTTGCGAAGCGACGTCCGAAACCGATAATCAGCGCATTCGGGTCGATGGAGTCGATGGCAGCCATAGCATTGGTCGGTGCGCTCTGGCTCTTGAGCCACTGTTCCTGAGTTTTCTGCTTGACGAAGTCGATGAGTTTCTTCTTCATCTCCTTGCGAGTCTTCCAGATTTCCTCGTCCGGCACCTGGTAGATCTTATCCCAGATGTTGAGGTTGGACTGGTCGTAGATATAGTCATCACCGAAGGCCTTGGAGTAGAGTTTCTTCCATTCGCGCGTAGCCCAGGTAGGCAGGTGTACGCCGTTGGTGACGTAGCTGACGTGCAGTTCGGTAGGGAAGTATCCTTTCCAGATAGGCTGGAACATCTCCTGAGAGACCTTACCGTGGAGCCAGCTTACGCCGTTGACTTCCTGGCAGGTGTTGCATGCGAAGGTGGACATGCAGAACTTCTCGCTCTTGTTGCCTGGGTTCTGTCGACCGAGGTCGATGAACTCATCCCAAGAGATGCCAAGTTTCTCGGCATACATGCCCATGTATTTCATGAAGAGTCCCTCTTCGAAGTAGTCGTGTCCGGCAGGGACCGGAGTGTGTACGGTGTAGAGAGAGGAAGCCTTGACGACCTCGAGAGCCTGGTTGAAGGAGAGTCCTTTCTGTACGTATTCAGCCATGCGTTCAGCGTTGATGAGCGCGGCGTGTCCCTCGTTGCAGTGGTAGACCTGCTTCTCGATGCCGAGTCGGCGGAGAGCGATGATACCGCCGACGCCGAGCAGGAATTCCTGTTTGAGTCGGTTTTCCCAGTCGCCACCGTAGAGTTGGTGGGTGATGGAGCGGTCGAACTCGCTGTTGCGTTCATTGTCGGTATCCATGAGGTAGAGAGAGATACGTCCTACCGCTACTCTCCAGAGGTTAGCATAGACGATGCGGTCGTGGAACGGTACTTCGATGACCATTGGTTTCCCGTCTTCGTCCTTGACCTGTTCGATAGGCAGTTGAGTGAAGTCCTGCGGATCGTAAACGGCGAGCTGGTCACCGTCGGCGGAGAGGGTCTGGGTGAAGTATCCGTATCGGTAGAGGAACCCGACGGCGGTGAGGTCAACGCGGCTGTCGCTTGCCTCTTTCAGGTAGTCGCCGGCGAGGACACCGAGACCTCCGGAGTAGATTTTCAGGATGTCGGTGAGTCCGTATTCCATGCTGAAGTAAGCGACGGATGTTTTTTTCGTGTCGAACTTCACCTTCATATAGTCGTTGAAATCCTTGTAGACGGCCTCCAGTTTCTGCATGAAATCGGAGTCCTTCTCCAGTTTTTCCATCTGTTCGTAGTCCAGACGGTTGATGAAGAGAGCGGGGTTGTATCCGCACTCCTTCCAAAGTTGTGCATCAATATTCTCAAAGAGGTCCGTAGCTTCTTCGTTCCAGGACCACCAAAGGTTGTAAGCCAGTTCACGAAGGTGCGTCAAGCCTTTCGGTACGCGTGAAGTTACGTTCACTTCCTTCCAGTTGGCTTGATTGGCGTTGTTAGTCAATACTCTCATTGCTCGTTATTTAGATAGATAAAAAATGTTTACTTAGACTTGTTGTCAGTGATTTTTTTTGCGAGTGCAAAGTTATATGTTTCTTCGTAAAAAACAATAAACTTCTCCCATAACGCTTTCTTTGACAATCGTTTTGCGGCGGCACGAAGCGTGTTCATCTCGGCAGGGGACTTGAGGGAGTAGCGGTAGATACATCCGGCAATATTGTCGCGCACGTCGAGATAGTTGTAGTCGCCGCGGTTCTCGACGACGCATCCGCTCTCCTTATCCTTGGAGACCTTCAGTACCCACTGTCCGAATCCGGAGAGAGTGGTGGTGATGGTAGGGATGGAGAATGCCACGGACTCGAGAGGCGTATAACCCCACGGTTCGTAGTAGGACGGGAAAACGGTGAGGTCGAGTCCGATGAGTAGGTCGTAGTAGTCCTTGTTGACGATGCCGTCGTCGCCGTTGAGATAGCTCGGGATGTAGATGAGTTTGACTCGGTCGTCCTGTCGGTTAGGGAACTGGAACCATCGTATGGCGTTGACGATATTGTCGTTGTCTGGGTTGACGAGGTCGTGGGTGATGAAATTTTCAGGAAGAGAGTTGCCGACGCGTCCTTTCTTCATTGCCTTCTGGAGGTCCTTGCGTGGTCCTGAGATATATCCCGGAACCATGATGAATCCAATGATGTCGCGGTCGAGATGTCGGGATGAGAGTTCGTGCAGGGAGTCGATGAAGAGGTCGATTCCTTTGTTCTTATACTCTGCGCGTCCGCAAGTTCCGACGAGGAAGGCGTTGTCCTGGACGGTAGTCCCGGTGAGGTGTTGCGTGAGCGCGATCAGCGTCTTTCGCGCCTCGTCGCGTTTGTTTCTGAAAGCAGTCTCGCTGGAGGGAACGAATCCGTCCTCGAATCCATTCGGAGTGACGACGTCGGCTTTCTTGTCGAGAAGCTGAGCGCATTCGATGTCGGTGATGTCGCTCACGGTGGTGAAGCAGTCGGCGTTCCATGCGGCGGCTTTCTCGACGGAGTGTTTCGCCTCCATGTTGAGTTCGCGTGCCATCTGGTCGCCGTTATAGTTACGCATCTGGTCATAGAGCGGTTTTCCGTTGCCGGCGATGGATCGTCCGATGGAGGTGGCGTGTGTGGTGAACACGGTGGCTATGTCGGGTGCGTTCTCCTTGATATGGAAGAGTCCGAAGGCGGTCATCCACTCGTTGAAGTGAGCGATGAAGCGTGCGTCGGGTTCTTTCTTGCAGAAAAACTTGTAGAGACTCTCCATGACGATGCCGGCGGCAATGCCAAATGCGGCTGATTCCTCGTAGTCACCGTATCCGTGCAGCGAGTCGACGAGATATCGAGACCATGCATTGGCATAGGCTTCGTCGAGGATCTCGTGTCTCTGGTATTTCCGGAAGTCGATGAGAACGGCAATGGGTTCTCCCG
The DNA here is from genome assembly GCA_002393965.1 of Bacteroidales bacterium UBA4363. Taxonomy (GTDB): domain Bacteria; phylum Bacteroidota; class Bacteroidia; order Bacteroidales; family Paludibacteraceae; genus UBA4363. Next base: position 131,527 of record DGSL01000027.1, read on the forward strand.
GGATGGTCCATCGTCCGACGCGAACGGGCAGGTTGGCCCGGTGTGCGGCCTTCTTCCAAGCCTGCAGTACCTGTGTATCCTCCCGGAAGAACGGTGACTCGTGTTTTTTCCAGAAGTCGGGTCCTACGAAAATAACCTTGTCGGGGTGTGCGTCCTGCATTGTCTTGGCGCGAGAGGAGAGCACGGTGTAGATGCCTCCGACGCGGTTGCATACTTCCCACGAGGTCTCGAAGATGTAGTCGGGCGTGATGAGGTTTTTCTTGTTTGCCATAGCCAAAAAAATGAATTTTATCTTTATATCAGAGAGAATGGGAGGACGAAGAGAGGGGTGGGAGAGGTCTGACCCTGTCGGAGTCGGAGGAATCGGTTATTTCATCGCGCAGTTGAGCAACGCTTTTTCGTGTCAAAGGTACAATAAAATCCGGAATCAGGTCGGATAGAGGAAAGAGCACAAAGGCCCGGATGGCGAGTCTGGGGTGAGGGATGGTGAGTCTTGGACAGTCGATCGCGTCGTTTCCGTAGAGGAGTATATCGATGTCCAGCGGCCGGTCTTCGTAGTGGTCTGATGTCTTGTTCTTTCGTCCTGCCTGCCGTTCGATGTTCTTGCAGCAGTCGAGCAGTCGGAGAGGCTGCAGTTCGGTTCGCAACTCGCATACGGCATTGACGTAGCGGTTAGGGCTCTGATAGCCCCAAGGTTCGGACTCGTAGAAAGGCGAGACGCGAAGAACGTCTCCGGCTTGCTTTTCCAGAAGTCTGATGCCGACGTTGAGATGTCGGATTCTATTGCCGAGGTTGCTACCCAGTCCCAGATAGGCGATTTGCGTCATCAGTTGGTTTTGAAATCGTAGTGCACGTTCTTGAGTTCGTCGTTTGCTTTTGTAATCTTGTCCTTGAGTCCTTGCTTAAACTCCAAGAGCTGTGTGCGAATGCGCTCGTCGCTGAGCGCGAGAATCTCGATGGCCAGGATGGCTGCGTTCTGGGCTGCGTTGACGCCTACGGTAGCGACTGGAATTCCGGGAGGCATCTGTACGATGGAGAGCAGAGAGTCAAGTCCCTCGAAAGAGGACTTGATAGGCACACCGATGACGGGCAGAGAGGTCATGGAAGCGATGACGCCGCCGAGGTGAGCGGCCATGCCGGCTGCGGCTATGATGACGCGAATGCCACGTTCTTCGGCGTGAGTAGCGAAGTCGGCCACCTCCTGCGGCGTGCGGTGTGCGGAGAGGGCATTGACCTCGAAAGGGATGGCGAAATCGTTGAGTTGCTTGGCAGCTTTTTCCATGACAGGAAGGTCGGATGTGCTGCCCATGATGATGCTGACGACAGGTTGCATGGTATGTGTGATTTTATTTAATGTTGTGTTTCTTAGGATGCAGTTCGAAGGAGCAGGAAATGGGGTAATGGTCTGAGATGTCCTTCGCATGTTCGGTGGCATCGCGATGAATGCGGAATTGTCCTGCCTCGATATTCTTGCTATAGAGCAGGTGGTCGATGCGGTAGTAGAAGGGGAATTCGTTGTAGGTGATGCCGAATCCGGAGGAGGTCTTAACGAAAGCGTCGTTGAGGTCGGAGCGGATACGTTTGTAGACATAGGAGACGGGGTGGTCGTTGAAATCGCCGCAGACGATGATGCGCCGGACGGATGAGCGTCGAATGGCGGCGTTGATGCTGTCGCTCTGTCGCGCCCGTATTTGTGCTGCCTTGCCGAGTTTGCCGCTGATCTGTTCGGTTGTCTGTGGGATTGTTTTTGTGTTTTTTGTTTCCATGAGTTCCTGCATCTTTCTTTTGTCGTTGCTGGTCAGCTGATTGGACTCGAGGTGGCAGTTGAAGATGCGCACGGTATCGTTGCCGATTAGGACGTCTGAGAAGATGGTTCGGCTATAGGCAGAAGGGTAGTTGACTCGTCCTTTGCCTACGATGGGATATCTGGAAAAGGTAGCAATGCCATAACTGCTGCGGTGTCGTACGTGTTTGCGGCAGGAGATCTGAAAGTAGGGGTATTTGTGGCGCAGGGCGCGTAGGATGAGGTCCTGTGTCAGGAATTTGTCCTTGTTATAGAATCCGAACTCCTGTAGGCAGATGACGTCAGCGTCTTGTGCGGCGATGTAGTCCAGGGCGGCATTGTGTCCCTTGTTGAGTTCGTAGAAGTTGAAGAGTCTGACGTTGAAAGAGAGGACGCGCAGGGTGGAGGTCGAGTCGCTGTCGGGGAGTTGGTCGGTGGCGAGAGGATGGAGAGGGAAGTTGTTCTGAATATTGCCGGAGAGCAGGATCAGACAGAAAAGGGAGAGTACGAAGTGCCATCTTCGCCGAATGATCCAAAGCAGCACGAAGAGGATGTTGACGATCACGAAGAATGAGAATCCGAGTCCGAGGAAAGCGGGAAGAATAAACTTCTCGGGAGAGATCTGAGTGGAGAGTCCCGCCAGGAGCAGGAGGATGATGAAGATGATGTTCAGCGTGAGATTGAAGGCATGTAGGATGCCGTGGTAGAATCTCTTAGTTGCTTCTTTTGCGAAAGAGCTTTTCCTTCTCTTCTTTGGATAGACTATCGTATCCGTTTGCCTTGATCTTATCCAGAATTTCATCTATCTCTTTCTCTTCTTGAACTTTGCGTGCGTTCCAATCGGCATCGGATTCGAAGGTGCCGTTGTTGGTAGAGCTGTTGCGGAACGAGCTCTCCTTGTCATTGGAAAACAAATGTATGAAAAAATCTTTTGCTTTGTAAAGAGCGTTCTCTATTTTTTTGCTCCAGGAGGAGCCGTAAGGTTTTCTCTGCCAGAACTTGAGCATCAGGAATCCGAAGATCATGCCACCGAGGTGGGCGAAGTGTGCCACGTTGTCTCCAGCGCTGACGTGTACTCCGGAATAGAGTTCGATGAGTGCATATCCTGCCACGAAATATTTAGCCTTAATGGGGATGGGGATGAAGAATAGGAATATGGGTTGGTTCGGGAAGAGCATGCCGAACGCCAGCAGGATACCGAAGATGGCGCCTGAGGCTCCGACGGTCATGTAGTTATCGACGGCAAAAGGGTTCACTCCGCTCCAGTACCAGGAGACTTCCTGCAGAATGCCCGCTCCGATGCCGCATACAATATAATATATAAGGTAGCGTTCTGTACCCAGGTAATTCTCGATTACCTGTCCGAACATCCAGAGGGCGAACATGTTGAAGAACAAGTGTGAGAATCCGCCATGCAGAAACATGTAGGTGATCAGCTGGAAGAAGTGGAAATCGCGGGAGGCGACATAGTGGAGTGAGAGGTAATAGCTGAGAAGGTCGCCCAAGAGGAATTGCAGGAAGAAGATGACGAAATTGGCAATCAACAAGGCCTTGGTGATGCGTGGGATGTTGGAGTATTCAGCGGAGAAGCGACTCATGGTGAAATCATAAAATAAAAAAGCGAGCACAAAGATAGACGAAAAAAAGCGAGCAGAAATGACGGGTCCGTGTTTTTTGACATCCAGATGGGATGGAGAGGGGATGGAGGGGGGGGTGGAGGGAGGATGGATGGAGGTGGAGGGGGGATGGAGGAAGAAGGATTAGATGGGAGAGAAAATTTTCTCTGTGCGGCAAGACATGTTTATCTTTGCAAAAAAAGGAATATCATGTTGAAAGAAGAAATGAGATGGTCATCCTATGCAGAGAAAGCGGCGGATCTTTTTGTGGAAGGGTATAACTGCGGTCAGGCTGTACTGATGGCCTATGCGGAGCGGGAGGGTCTGTCGCCCGAGACGGCTGCGCGGCTTGCCACGGCATTCGGTGGCGGTGTGGGCCGTCAGCGTCAAGTATGCGGAGCGGTTCTGTCGCTTGCAGCTGTCGTCGGGCTGGAGACAGGCAGTGGCGATGTCGGAGACAAGGAATCGTCCAACCGCGCAGCGCAGGTGACTCATCAGTTATGCTCTGAGTTTAAGGAGCAGTACGGGTCGATTGTGTGTGGCGAGATCCTCGGTCTGAAGGGATTCGTCGCTGCGGAAGGTCCAGCACATCAAGTTCCGTTGCCAGAGAAGTACAAGGGACGTCCCTGTGCGATGAAGTGTAAGTGGGCAGCTGAGTTGCTGAACCGCTTTCTTGAAGGAAGGGGAGAGAGGGGAGAGAAGGGAGAGAAGGGAGAGAGGAAAAAGTAGTGGAGTAGTATTGGAGTAGTATTGGAGT
>DGSL01000027.1:135831-136094 GCA_002393965.1 Bacteroidales bacterium UBA4363
GGTGGAGTAGTAGTGGAGTGGTAGGATGAAATATGGCTTCCGGTCATAATCTGAATGCGGAAATAAAATCAGTCTGATTTCATCAGGCTTTGATTTGAGTGCTGGCAGAGTTCAAGTAAGGCGGTCTCTGCTTCTATGGTATGTAAAACGACGCAAATGACTCTTGCGGAGGAGCGTGTAGTGATGAGTGAGGATAGAAAACATGTTTTTTAACATAAAAATGAACTATTGGTGTAATTTTTTTAAAAATAATTGAGAAAAAA
>DGSL01000005.1 GCA_002393965.1 Bacteroidales bacterium UBA4363
GTTTGCTCCAAAATTGGACGACGGAAAGGGTGACGCTCCTACGGAGTTCTAATCGGTCGCACGTTGGGGAAGCAGGGGGTGGAGGGTGGATAAGGGGTATCAGTTCTGGAACTTGATAAAAGTGTAATAGACAAAGCCGCCGATGGCCAGTGCGAAGAGCAGGAAAGCGGAGATCTTGTTGAGGAGTCCGAGTCCGCGTACGTTGATCTTGTTATGGAAAATAGAGACAACAGCGGAGAGTCCGAACCACCACAGGAAAGCACCGGCGAGGATGCCGAGCAGTCCGAGGCAGATCTCAAAGATGGAGGACTCGGAATTGACGAAGTTGAACTGTGCGTAGATAGGGATAAGGAAGAGGAGGAAGAGAGGGTTGGAGATGGTAAGTCCAAGTGCGGAGAAATAGTCCTGAACGTAGGAGCCGCGTCTCGACTTTCGTGCGTGGAGAGAAGCGGAAGGATTGGAACGGTAGAGGTAGATACCGAAGGCGATGACGACAATCTCTCCGATAATACCTATCACGAGATGGTTCTCGTCGATGATCTGCCGGACGAAGCCGAGAGAGAAAACGGCGAGGACCGAATAGAAGAGGTCGGAGGTTGCGGCACCGAGTCCGGTAGCCAGTCCGTGTCGTCGTCCCCGGTCGAGGGTGCGCTGTACGCAGAGGACTGCTATCGGTCCGACGGGAATCGATATCAGGATACCAAGAAAAAGACCCTTAAAGAAAGACAGCCATTCCATCTAATGTACGATCACTTCATCCAAGAAAGTCACGACGTCGTTTTCGTCCTCAGGAGAAAACCATCGGACTTCCGGATCGGCATTGAACCATGTCAACTGACGTTTCGCATAGCGCCGTGTATCCTGCTTGATGCGCGTGACGGCATAGTCGAACGTCCATTCACCCGAAAAGTAAAGGAACAGTTCTTTATATCCGACCGTATTGAGCGCATTGAGTTGGCGGTGAGGATAGAGAGTGCGAGCCTCGTGTTCCAATCCCTCGTCCATCATCTGGTCGACGCGTCGGTTGATACGGTCATAAAGTACTTCCCGTGGCAAATTTAAGCCTATTTTTATAATATTAAAAGGTCGTTCATTGCGTTTTTTGCCGAGGAGCCGTGAATAAGGGATGCCCGCCTGTCGGGAAACCTCGACGGCATGGAGAACGCGCTGGGTATTCATGCGGTCGATACGTTCGTAGGACTGTGGGTCGAGTTCCCTGAGCAGAAGAAGGAGTCCATCAATGCCTTGTGACTGGAGCACGGAGCGGCTCCATGCGCGGACCTCGGGGGAGGCGTGCGGGATATCATCGAATCCTTTGCATACAGCGTCGATATAGAGCATGGATCCACCGACCAGGAGTTGGACTGGCGACGAGCGGAACAGCCGTTCGAGGCATGGGAGCACATCGAGTTCGTAGCGTCCGGCGCTGTAATAATCGAAGATGCTGTGTGACTTGATAAAATAATGTGGTACGTCGCGCAATTGCGATTCGGAGGGAGCCGCCACTCCGATATGCAGTTCCTTATAGATCTGTCGTGAGTCCGACGAAACGACAGACGCACCGAAGTGGTGCGCCAGTGAGAGGCTAAGGTCCGTCTTACCGACACCAGTCGGTCCGAGGAGGACAATGAGTGTCGGTTTGTTGAACGGTTTGCCCACGATCTTTTTTTTAATAGTCAAGGGGAATCCGTACTCATGGGGAGGAAGGCTTGGTTTGGTCGGCCTTCGTAAAGCACAGACAGAGATGAGAATTATCAGTAGGAATTAGGGTCCGGGATGTCGTCGAGGTCAGAGAACTCCTCGTCGGAGAACTCGTCTTCGTTGAAACCTTCATCGCCGTAGAAATTTTCGCCGAGGTCCTCGCTGATTGTTTTCAGGGAGGTTGCCATCATGTCATCGCCGAGTATCTGTACCGGGGCGGTGCCTGCCTTGTAGGAGCACTGCGGTTTGTCGAGGGACTTCGAAGTGAGAATCTCCTTGAGTTCGATGAAGAACATACGGTCGTTCATCGGGTCGAAGACGTAGAGCAGTCGTTGTCCTCGGTCCTCGATGTAGTCGCGCAGGACGGACTGTTCCATGGTAAGGTTGTCGTAGTCGGAAGACGTATCCATCTCGACGAGCGTAATCTCCTGACTCTTCTCCCATCCTTCGGAGCAGAGGAAGAAAGACGTCATCTGATCGTCGGCATAGCCGACGGACTGGAGAATTGCTTTATGGAAGTCAAGGAAGGTTGCCTCGGAATCAATAGAAATCTCGCATGCAAAATCATCTGCCTCATCGGAAAGCAGGAGAAAACGATATACCATTTATCTACAATTTTTTTTAGTTTTCATTTATTACCACGCGTCTTTCCTTCCCTCCCCCACTGACGGTTGAGTCCGCCGTTCCTTTTCGAGTCATAGGTCAGAAGAGTCTGACACCGCTCTTTATAGGGGTGGTCACGGCGAAGCGGATTAGGAAAGGTTAGGCCTTGAAGAGCATTTCCTCTATTGTCTGCACGGTGGTCCGCATGGTTCGGTCGGTCTCCATGAGGTTGGAGATGGTCTGGCAGGCGTGTGACACGGTAGCGTGGTTGCGACCGCCGACGGCGCGTCCGATTGCTTCGAGTGATTGTTTAGTATGATTCTTAGAGAGATACATAGCAATCTGTCGAGCCTGGACCAGTTCCTTCTTGCGGGAGGAATCGGAGAGCGAAGCGACATCCAACTGGAAATACGAGCAGACGACACTCTTTATATGCTCCAAAGATATAGATAATGGTTTGATTGATACCAAATTTTCGACGACTTTTTCAGCGAGAGGGATATCGATCGGTTTGTTTTCGAACGTTGACCGAGCCAGAATGGAGACGATGGAGCCCTCGAGATCGCGGATATTATTAGTGATATGCTGAGCGATGTAGTCAACGACATCGTCGGGGATATCGAGTCCGTCGGCATAGATTTTATTCTTGAGGATATTCTTGCGCAGCTGGAAGTCTGGGCGTTCGATTTCCGCCACGAGTCCCCATTTGAATCGCGTGAGGAGCCGGTCTTCGATTTCGGTGATCTGGGCTGGCATGCGGTCGCAGGTGAGGACTATCTGTTTTCCAGACTGGTGGAGGTGGTTGAAGATATTAAAAAAGGTATTCTGAGTGGACTTCTTACCGAGAATCTCCTGGACATCGTCCATGATGAGCAGGTCGATGGTCTGGTAGAAATTGATAAAATCGTTGATGGTGGACTGTCGGACCGCGTTGGTGTATTGCAGTTGAAAGAGGTTGGAGGTGACGTAGAGCACACGCAGGGAAGGATTCTTGGCTTTGGCTGCCACGCCGATAGCGTGTACGAGGTGTGTCTTACCCACTCCGGAAGGTCCGTAAACGAAGAGGGGATTGAACGTTGTCTTGCCGGGGTTGGCAGCAATGCTGATACCAGCAGAGCGAGCCAGTCGGTTGGCTTCTCCTTCGATGAAATCCTCGAAATTATAATTCCAGTTGAGCCGTGGGTCGATTTCCTCGAGTTCGACCTGCCGGAAAGGGTTCGGGATGGACTTGCGCATCACTGGCACTTCCTGAGGGATGACGGAATGTCCGGACTGTTCGGAGGTAATGGTAGAGGTCTCGGTGCGCACGACAACTGGTCGATAGCGCAGTCCGACGCCCTTGCCGAAGACGCGGTGGATCGTCATGGCGAGAAGGTCGAGGTAGTGAGACTCGATGAACTCGATGACATAGTTGCTCGCGACCTGTACGATCAGTTCGCGCTTTTGTTCGTCAAAGCCAACGGGAATAATGGGTGCGAACCAGGTAGAATAGACCACTTCGTCCACATTATCTCGTATGATAGTCAAACATTTATGCCATTGTGTCTCGAAATCCATAGTAAAAGAAAATAACCAACTCGTACTAAAAAAAGAACCGATGATTCCAGTCGTTCATCATTCAGGACACAAATTTGGACAAGAAAAAACGAAAAAAAAAACGAAAAATAATTTGGAAATTCAGTCCTGAACACAGGAAACTAAAAATCAGATTATTAGAAATAACACGCTGAAAATCAGATTACTTAAAAATATCCATCACGTAAAAACCATGATTTTCAGCAAAGAAAAGAGGAGTTGCGAACGGGCATTATTCACAAAGACCCATATCCCCAATCGCCACCGTCAAAGAAAACACCACAAATGACACAGGAAAGTATCTATTTAGAATGATTTTAATTTAGAAGGGCATCGTTTACCATTCCACAAAGAGGGAGGGTATCAGTAGCCGAGAATCTTCATCATCGACTTATAGCTCTGTTCCTTAGCGAAGAGTTTGGTGTACCATTCATTGTTCTCATCGCGGTCGATGATGACCAGTTTAGGAGCAGGCAGGAGGCAATGCTGAACACCACCAAAACCGCTCAGTGCCTCCTGATAGGCGCCGCAGTGGAAGAATCCGACGTACTGTTCGCGTCCGATTTCCATTTTCGGAAGGAAGATGGCGTTGGAATGCACTTCGGCATTGTAATAATCCTGGCTATCGCAGGTCAGTCCGCCGAGGTGTACGCGTTCATACTCCTGGTCCCAGTTGTTGATAGAGAGGAAGGGGTAACGCTGGTCGATGGCCCAGGTATCTGGAAGAGTCGTCATGAAGGAACTGTCGATCATGTTCCAGAGCTCGCGGTCATTCTGTTGTTTCTGATTGACAATCGAATAGAGCATGGCGCCGCTCTCACCGACGGTATAGGATCCAAACTCGGTAAAGATACGCGGTTCGGGCACCCCTCTCTGCTGGCAGATATTCTTGATCTGCGCCACGATTTCCTCCGCCATGTACTCATAGTCATACACGAAATCGAGGTGGGACTGGATCGGGAATCCTCCGCCGATATCGAGGCAATCGAGGTCGGGACATTCCTGACGCAGGTCGCAGTAGAGGGCGACAGCCTTGGAGAGTTCGTTCCAGTAGTAGAGGGTATCCTGGATGCCAGTGTTGATGAAGAAGTGGAGCATTTTGAGTTTAACCTGCTTATTCTTCTTAATTACTTCCTTATAGTAAGGGACGACATCGCTGTAGCGGACTCCGAGTCGTGAAGTATAGAAATCGAACTTTGGTTCCTCCTCGGTAGCGATGCGGATACCGATCTGGAACTTCTTGTCGAACCCCTGTAGGAGTGCGTCCAATTCGAACTTATTATCGAGGATAGGAATCGTATTGATGAATCCCTGATCGATGAAACTCTGTATATTCTCGACGTACTGAGGACGTTTGAATCCATTACATAAGATAAAAGCATCCTTTTTAAGTCGTCCGGATTGATATAGCGCTTCGAGAAGATTCATATCGAAAGCGGAGGAGCATTCGAGATTCACCTCATTCTTCAGCACGGTCTCCATAACAAAGGAGAAGTGGCTACTCTTGGTACAGTAACAGTAGTTATAGTCGGCTGCATAGTCTACCTTTGCCATGGCGACGTTGAACATACGTCGAACGCGCTGGATATTCATCTCGATCTTGGGCAGATAGGCGATGCGCAAAGGGGTTCCATACTGTTTAATCACCTCCATCAACGGCACACCGTACCATTGCAATTCGTTGTTGACAACGGTGAACTCATCGTTCGGAAACTCGAATGTCTGTTCGATCAGATCGACGTACTTATTTTTCATTCTACCACAAGATTTTACAAATCCAAATCAGTCGGATTTAAAAAAAACAAGCGAACCAAGTAACTCGGATTGGAAGAAACCAACCTATCCGACTTAAAAAGTCGCAGCAAATATACATCAAAAGAAGAAAGCAAGAAGAGATTGTCTCCACAATTTTCATCTCAACCGCATAGGAGGACAAAAAAGGTCTGCAGAAAACCTCTGCAGACCTATAGATTGAGAAAGAAAAAGAGTCGGATCAGGCTTTACGTATAAAGTCCACGATCCAGGCTCCTACTTCCCTGGTACCATAGTGAGCGCCTCCCTCGACCTGAATCTCAGGGGTACGTACGTTCTGTTCGAGCGAAGCAGCGACAGCCTTACGGATCATTGCGCCCTCCTCTTTGAGATTGAAATACTCGAAAAGCATGGCAGCCGAGAGAATCTCAGCGACGGGGTTCGCGATGTTCTGTCCCTTAGCCTGCGGCCAGGAGCCGTGAACAGGTTCAAAGACCGGTGTGCTGGTTCCGGTGGAAGCGGACGGTAGGAGTCCCATGGATCCGCTGATGCAGGATCCCTCGTCGGTAAGGATATCTCCGAAGGTATTCTCCGTCACCATGACGTCGAAGAAAGTCGGAGTCTGGATCATGCGCATGGATGCATTGTCCACGAACATATAGTCCACCTTGACCTCAGGATACTGTGGTTCCATCTCCTTCGCCACCTGTCGCCAGAGTCGACTGGAAGCGAGGACATTGGCCTTATCGACGACGGTAAGGTGCCTGTTGCGCTGCATCGCATACTGGAAAGCGACCTTAAGGATCCGTTCGATTTCGGGGCGCGAGTAGAAGTTGGTATCGTAAGCCTTCTCGTTGTCCTGATACTTCTCGCCGAAATACATTCCCCCTGTGAGTTCGCGGATGCAGATAAAGTCGGTACCCTGAACGATCTCGTCCTTCAGTGGCGACTTATGAACGAGTCCGGGAAATGTCTGAACCGGTCGGATATTGGCGAAGAGTCCGAGTTTCTTACGCATGGCGAGTAGTCCCTGCTCGGGGCGGACCTTGGCCGTCGGGTCATTATCGAAACGGAGGTCGCCGACGGCAGCGAAGAGCACTGCGTCGCTATTCTTACACAACTCATACGTCTGTTCGGGGAACGGGTCGCCGACCTTGTCGATGGCATCGGCGCCACAGATACCTTCTTCGAAGGAGACCTCGTGGGAGAACTTCTCAGCCACAGCCTTTACGACCGCCACGCCCTGTTCCATAATCTCCGGTCCGATACCGTCTCCGGGAAGCACTGCAATTTTCAGTTTCATACTTACACCTATTTATATTGTACTATATAACATATCCTGATAGAGGAACACAAAAATACAAAATATCCGTTTACACGTCATCGTGTTCCTGCATCTTCTTGCCGAGATGTTCCTCCTCGAGGATGTTGAGCATCTTGATTGTTGCCTTGATAGCGGCCTCGGTCTGGTCGGCGTCGAGTCCACGTGTGCGGATGATGCGTCCGTCGAAGTCCCAGGTGATGATGGTCTGAACGAAGGCGTCGGTCCGTCCGCCAGGTGGTATGCTGACGACATAGTTGGTGAGCATAGGGAACTTGCGTTCCATCGTTCCCTTGTAGATCTTGCGCAGTGCGCGCACGAAAGCGTCGTACTGTCCGTCGCCGGTGGAGTCGCTCTCGTACTCGGTGCCATTGATTTCGATGCGCAGGCTAGCGAGCGGTTTGAGTCCGTAGGCGGTGGTCACGACATAGCTCTTGAGTCGGACTCGGTCCTCGGGAGCGTTGTGCTTGAGCACGTCGCTGACGATATAGGGCAGGTCGTCCTGCGTGACGACCTGTTTCTTGTCGCCGAGTTCGGTGATGCGCTGAGTGACGCGTCGCGTCTGTTCGGGAGTAAGTTCGAGTCCGAGTTCCTCGAGATTCTTAGCTATGTTGGCCTTGCCGCTGTTTTTCCCGAGTGCGTATTCACGTTTCCGTCCGAACCGTTCGGGCAGGAGGTCGTTGGAATAGAGGTGTGCCTTGTTGTCGCCGTCGGCATGAACACCGGCGACCTGGGTGAACACATTCTCGCCCACGATGGGTTGGTTAGGGGCAATCGGGATGCCGGAATAGCTCTCCACGAGATGGCTGACGGTGGTAAGTTTCTCCTCGTTGATAGAAGTCACGGCATCGAAATGGTCCTTGAGAATGACCTGGACGCTTGCCATGGGTGCATTGCCACAGCGTTCGCCCAGTCCGTTGACCGTCACGTGGAGTCCCTGTGCGCCAGAGAGGACGGCAGCCAGTGCATTGGAAACGGCGAGATCGTAGTCGTTGTGAGGGTGGAAATCGAAATGGACGTCGGGGTAGCGTTTGCGCATGGCGTGAACGAACTCCATCACCTGTAGAGGATTGAGGATGCCGAGCGTATCGGGCAGCATGAATCGCCGGACGTTGAGTCCGAGCAGAGCGTCCATCATGTGGAAGACATAGGATGGATCATCCTTCATACCTCCGCTCCAGTCCTCGAGATAGAGGTTGACGCCGAGTCCCTTTGATTCGGCGTAGAGCAGTTCATCGCGGATATCGGCGATATGCTCGTCGGGTGTTTTCTGGAGTTGTCGCGTGCAGTGCTGATAGCTCCCCTTGGCGAGGAGATTAATGTTGCGGCACCCGCTGTCGAAGACCCAGTCGACGGACTTGTGTCCGTCAACGAATCCGAGCACCTCGACCCTGTCGAGCATGCCGTCCTGTTCAGCACTCTTGGCGATCATGCGCACCGCGTCCTTCTCTCCTTCCGAGACGCGTGCGCTTGCCACCTCGATACGGTTCACGTTAAGTTCCTTGAGCAGCATGCGCGCGATGCTGAGTTTCTCGTGTGGCAGGAAGGAGACGCCGCTGGTCTGTTCACCGTCGCGGAGCGTGGTATCGAGTATCTCTATGTATTTTCTTTCAGCCATAGCATCCGGTTTCGTTGGTACCCCGTTATGCGTGTAAAAAAACAATCTTCGTTTCCGGTCTTCGCACTATCCATCGACTGCACGTGAGAGCTTCACGCGGGGCGAGAGGGTTCTGAAGGTCACTTGTTGGCCGCCTCCCATTTCTCAATCTTATCCTTGTTCTGGAGCAGGAAGTCGATATCGTCGAGACCATTGATCAGGCAATGCTTCTTATAGCTATTGATCTCGAAAGTCTCGCTTTTGCCGGTTGAGGTATTGGTGATAGTCTGGTTAGGGAGGTCAACGCGCACAATCGTCTTCGGGTTAGCCTTGATGCTGTCGAAGAGTTCGGCGAGGAACGTCTCGGAGACGACGACAGGCAGGACGAAATTGTTGAGTTCGTTATTCTTATGAATATCGGCAAAGAAGCTGCTCACGACGACCCGGAATCCGTATCCAGCGATTGCCCAAGCGGCGTGTTCGCGTGAGCTGCCGCTGCCAAAATTCTTGCCAGCCACGAGAATCTCGCCTCCGTAGGTTGGGTCGTTGAGCACGAAGTCCTTGATAAGATTTCCCTGTTTGTCGTAGCGCCAGTCGCGGAAGAGGTTCTCTCCGAATCCCTCCTTGTCGGTCGCCTTGAGGAAGCGGGCCGGTATAATCTGGTCGGTATCGATATTCTCCAAAGGGAGTGGCACACACGTGCTCTCTATGATATTGAATTTCTGTTTCATGCTTATGATGCTTTTAAGAAAAAAGAATAGGAAAAAAGCCGATTGTCAGAGGAGTTCGCGCGGGTCGGTGATCTTGCCAGTCACTGCGGCAGCCGCCGCAACGAGAGGGCTGGCAAGGATGGTACGTGCTCCGGGTCCCTGTCGTCCCTCGAAGTTACGGTTGCTGGTAGAGACGGAGTACTTTCCTGCCGGCACCTTATCGTCGTTCATGGCGAGGCATGCGGAGCATCCAGGCTGACGGATCTCGAACCCAGCCTCGGCAAGCACCTTGTCGATCCCTTCCTCCCGAATCTGCTGGTCCACCTTCCAAGACCCCGGAACGAGCCATGCGACGATATTCTCTGCCTTGTGTCGTCCCTTGGCGATGCGAGCGAAGTCGCGGAAATCCTCGATTCTGCCGTTGGTGCAAGCCCCGAGGAAGACGTAATCCACCTGTTTTCCGAGCAAGGTCTCGCCAGGTTGGAAGCCCATATAGTCGAGCGCCTTGACGAACGAGGTCTGTCCAGCCGCCGGGATGGTCTGGAGGGTCGGTATGTGTTGTGTGATACCCATGCCCATGCCAGGGTTCGTTCCATAGGTCACCATAGGTTCTATGTCAGCGGCATCGAACTGGAGTTCCTTATCGAAGACGGCATCGTCGCCGCTCTTGAGTGTCTTCCAGTAGGCGACTGCCTTGTCCCAGTCATCGCCGGTCGGTGCGTACTTACGTCCCTTGATGTAGGCGAAGGTAGTCTCATCGGGAGCGATGAAACCGCCACGAGCCCCCATCTCGATAGAGAGGTTGCAGAGCGTGAGACGTCCCTCCATGGAGAGTGAGCGGACTGCCTCGCCAGCGTACTCGATGAAATAGCCGGTAGCGCCGGAGGTGGTCAGCTGGCTCATAAGGTAGAGCGCCAGGTCCTTCGCTGTCACGCCATGTGCGAGGGTACCGTTGACCGTGATGCGCATGGACTTCGGTTTCTGCTGGAGGATGCACTGGCTTGCCATGACCATCTCAACCTCGCTGGTACCGATGCCAAAAGCCACAGCGCCCATAGCTCCGTGTGTAGAGGTGTGGCTATCGCCACAGACAATCGTCATGCCAGGCAGGCTGAGTCCGGTCTCGGGTCCAACGACGTGGATGATACCGTTCGTCTTTTCGTTCATGGCGAAATGTGTCAGTCCGAACTCGCTCGCATTCTTCGCCAGCGTGGTCACCTGCTTGCGAGAGACGGGGTCCTCGATTTCCTTATCCTGGTCGTGGGTAGGGGTATTATGGTCCGGCATGCAGAAGATCTTGTCAGGACGCAGGCACTTCAGCCCCCTAGCGCGAAGGCCGTCGAAAGCCTGTGGGGAAGTCACTTCGTGGCAGTAGAGACGGTCGATATAGAGTTGTGTCGGTCCGTCCTCGACGATCTGCACCACGTGCTTATCCCAAATCTTGTCAAAGAGTGTATTCATGGCTTGTTGAAATGATATGTTTTTTTGTTAGACGATAGAATTATACCATAATAATAGAAGAATGCGTCACTCCTCCCCTTCGGTGTGAGGGATGCGGAACTTATTGATGCAGTCGATGTAGGCTTCGATGCTGGCCGTCACGATATCGGTATTAGCACCGAATCCGTAGTACACGTTACCGGCGTATTCGACCTGAACGTGTACTTTGCCGACGTCGTCGCTGCCTTTGGTAATAGCCTGTACGGTGTATTCCTTCAGTATCATCTCCTTCTGAATAATGCGTTTCATTGCCTTCACGGCAGCATCAACCGGTCCGTTGCCGGAAGCGGCTGCCTCGAACTTCTGTCCGCTGATATTCAATCCGATGGAAGCGACGGAGCGGAATCCTTTGCCACTGGTCACCTGAAGGTATTCGAGTTTAACGGCATGGCTCTCGGCGCGGTCGGCTCCAGCGAGTACCAGTACGTCGTCGTCGGTAATTTCCTTCTTCTGGTCGGCGAGGCGGAGGAAAGCCTGGTAGATCTTGTCGACCTTGGAATCGTCCTCGACGTTGATACCGAGCACGCTCATGCGGTACTTCAGAGCGGCGCGTCCGCTGCGTGCTGTCAGTACGATGGCATTGTCGTCGAGTCCGACATCCTTCGGGTTCATGATTTCGTAGGTATTGGTATTCTTGAGCACACCGTCCTGGTGGATGCCAGAGGAATGAGCGAAGGCGTTCTTGCCCACGATGGCCTTGTTCGGCTGTACGGGCATGTTCATCAGAGAACTGACCATGCGGCTGGTCGGGTAGATTTTAGTGGTATTGATGTTCGTATCGATCCCGATTCCCTTGTGGCACTTCAGGATCATGGCAATCTCCTCGAGAGAGGTGTTGCCGGCACGTTCGCCGATACCGTTGATGGTCACCTCGACCTGTCGGGCACCGTTGAGCACACCGCTGAGCGTATTGGCCGTAGCCATGCCGAGGTCGTTGTGGCAGTGAGTGGAAATGGTGGCGTTCTCGATTCCGTCCACGTGTTCGCAGAGGTACTTGATCTTCGCGCCATAGACCTCCGGCAGGCAATAGCCCGTTGTATCCGGGATGTTGACGACGGTGGCGCCAGCCTTGATAACTGCCTCAACGACACGTGCGAGGTACTCATTGTCGGTCCGGCCGGCGTCTTCGGCATAGAACTCGACGTCGTCCACATACTTACGTGCGTACTTCACCGCTGCCACTGCACGTTCGATGATTTCCTCGCGATTGGAATTAAACTTGTACTTGATGTGCTGGTCACTGGTACCGATTCCGGTATGGATACGCTTATGCTTGGCATACTGCAGACTCTCCGCAGCCACGTCGATATCCTTCTGTACGGCACGTGTCAGTGCGCAGATCGTCGGCCAGGTTACGGCCTTGGAGATCTCGATGACGGAATTGAAGTCGCCGGGGCTGGAGATGGGGAATCCCGCCTCGATCACGTCGACCCCCAGCGCCTCAAGCTGTTTTGCGACCTGGATTTTTTCCACCGTATTCAGCTGACACCCCGGCACCTGTTCGCCGTCGCGCAGCGTCGTATCAAAAATAAACAGTCTGTCACTCATATTCGTTTTGTTTTTTTGTTTTGTTACATAAAAAAATAAAACCCATTCTGCCTGATTATCAGAAAGGGTCACCTGTATGGATTGGTTCAGTTTGAATATCTAAAGAAATCAGAAACGACACCGCTTTACATCACCCTTTCACGACTTTGCCACCAAGAGGCTAAGTCGGATCCGATTCAAGGCAATATACAGAAAAGTGTTTCTCATTCCTTCGTCTTTCATTCGAAAAGCGATGCAAAGATACGACCATTTTCCAGAAATGAAAATAGTTTCAAACTTTTTCGATAAAAAAAGTTACAAATCAGAAGAAAGAAGCAAGCAAGAGATGTGATTTATTAACCAGAGAATAGTCAATGATCATTATTTAGAGGAGGTGACTAAAAGTTCATCAGCCATTGAACTCCATAATATGGTGGGCATACGAAAAAAAATCCGCAGGATTCATCATCATGGGTACCCATCGAAAGACGAGTGGAAAAAGAGTGGGCAATGTGGGCAGACAGTGGGTAGGTGGTGTTTCAAATATGCCTTATATATGTCTTATATATACCTTATCTATATTATATCTATGCTTTATCTATGTTATATCTATGCTTTATCTATGTTATATCTATGCTTTATCTATGTTTCATGTATTGAACATGTGTGTATCATCTATGCGTTATCAATGAAACAACAGCGGAGTAATGGTAGAGCTGACGTGCCTCAGGGCGGAAAAAGCGCAGAGAACGGATTGATGGAGGGATGGAGGGGGGATGGAGGGGATGGAGGGATGAAGGGATGAAGGGAATGGAGGGAAAGTATGTAAGGGGGATTTTTTTCGGAAGGCGAAAGAAATCATTGGATGGGCATTCCAAAGAGCATTTATTATATTTAAAGGAGTATTGTAAGATGGTTATCGGAGGAAGCATCTACGAGAGCAGGTAGCTGGAGTGTCAACGAGAGCAGGTGGCTAGAGTGTCAACGAGAGCAAAGTGGCTGGCTGTCAACGGGAACAGCTGGAGAAGTATCTATGGGAGGAATGGGAGGTTTCTGATATTTTTCACGTACCTTTGTATAGAAACAGGAGAGTCATGTATCATCCACACACCCTATTGAAAGCCATCAGCTGGTCACTTGCGTTTCTCAGCTTGGTATGCGTCCACGCCGAGCGAGCCCGGAGAGTGGAAAGCGAATAACTATGCGGTCCTGTACGCGAAGTACATGCAGTCACGAAAGACGAAACGGGCCTGCTGATTTCGGAGCAGGACATGCGCTTCGACAAGAAAGGCCGGTTAGTCGAAGAGGAGTCGTCGTGGATAGAGATGGAAGGAACGGAGATCGTGTACCGAAGAACGAAGACCGAATACGAGATTGACGAAGAGGGTTGGATTGTCCGGACGTACAGCAACTACACGTCCGACGGGCCACTGACGGAGCGTGAGCGGTGGCTCTCATCGGAGAGCGAATACAGCATGAGCGAGGAAGGGCGCAGCGAACGGACACGGCTATACACCCCCGAGAGCACGACGTCGAGTGCCGAGGTAAGCATCCGATATGACGTGACCGGTCGGACGACGGACTCGACGTACCGCACAGCGGACGGAAAGGAGAGTACGATGCACAGAGAAACGGACGAGAGGGGCTTCACCAGGCTGCGGACAGAGACGACGGCCGAAGGGATTGTCTCACGGTTCGTGTACCGAAGGGACACGGCGGGCCGAACGGAAGAGGCTGACATCTATACGGCGAACGCGAGCAAGCCGTTTATGCGGACACGTACGACGTACGACATGCGCGGGAACGTCACATCGCTGAGCGTGAAGAACCTATTGCTGCCCAACCTACCGGTCAGCACGACGGAGCGCGACTATGACGAAATGGGGCGCATCATCAGCGAGCGTGTCCGCACGCCCGATGCTCCGGCAAGCGTGACGCACTATGCCTACGTCCTGGACAGTCAGGGAAATCCGACAGCGACCACCTCGAAGCGAGAAACGGAATCGGAGCCGCCCCTTGTCCTGATGACCACCTACGTGATCTCCTACTATTAAAAGGAAGAAGGAATCATGTTATACAACACAAACGGGGTGGCCGAGCGACAGAAGGAACACAAGCATATGTTACTAATTATCAAAGATATAGAACAAGAAACATCCCAATCAGGTCAGATTTCAGAAAAGGAAAAGTGTTAAATGGTGTTAAAAATACGTATTTTTTTATGTGTTATAGAACATCATATTAAAACGGCGATATATCTTTGCAGCGATTTAATAAAGCAATTTTGTTTAACACCTAATTTTTCTAAAACAAACAAAAATGAAGAAGGTTATTCTTTTCGCTGCTGTTGCAGCAATGGTTTCTCTCGCATCTTGCGGTGGTAACAACGAAGCTGCTCAGGATTCTGATTCTGTAGCTGTTGACACTGTAGCTGTTGACACTGTCGTTGTTGACTCTGTAGTTGCTGACTCTGTAGTTGCAGACTCTGCAAAGTAATTTTACGAGAGTAAACAAAGGCATTGGCCCGCGTCCCTAAGGGAGGCGGGCTTTTGTTTTATTCTTTTTTTTGATAAAGGCCAGAGAGCGGGGCGGGGATTTTTTCCCGCCCCGCTCCTATTCAAGAAGAAAGGCAAGTGTGGCGTCGGTTCGTTCATATCCGATTTTGTCCGTTTCGCCAAGAATCACCGCATCTATAAAAAGGAGAAGTGAGGGTAAAAAACTATTTTTGCCAGTAATGGGTTGTCCGGAAGGGACGGACCTGGAACGAATAAAAACACAACAAAACATATCGAAATGAAAATTCTGAAAACAACGATTGCCGCTTCGCTGACACTGGCGTTGGCCGCATGTGGCGGAGGGCAGCAGGGCAAGCCGAACTTCGGCGACAACGAGTACGCCGTCATAACGGTGAAGACACAGTCCGTAGATCTCGAAACGACCTATCCTGCCTCGGTGCAGGGAGTGCAGGACGTCGAGATACGTCCGAAAGTCTCCGGCTTCATCACACGCGTAAACGTCCATGAGGGGCAGCGGGTGAGCAAGGGACAGGTGCTGTTCGTGATTGACAACGAGACATACACCGCTGCGGTGAACCAGGCGAAAGCTTCGGTCAATGCCGCGAGTGCTCAGTTGGCGACGGCGCAGCTGACGTACGACAACTCGGTGAAACTGCATGAGAAGAACGTCATCGGAGACTTCGAGTTGAAATCTGCCTCGAACAGTCTGGAGACTGCAAAAGCCTCGCTGGAACAGGCAAAGGCGGGATATGCGTCGGCGCGTCAGAACCTAAGTTTCTGTTACGTCACCTCACCTGCGAACGGAGTCGTCGGCGAGTTGCCGTACGAGACGGGTGCGCTGGTAAGCGCCAGTTCGGCGCAGCCGCTGACCACGGTGAGCGACATCTCGACGGTGAGAGCCTACTTCTCGATGACAGAGAGAGACGTCATGGCGTTGCAGAAAGAATACGGTTCGAACATCGTCAGCAACTTCCCGGCAGTGAGACTGCGTCTGGCAGACGGCAGTCTCTATGAGCAGGACGGCAAGATCGTTGCCCTGTCGGGTGTCATCGATCCGAAGACCGGATCATTGCAGGCGAGGGCAGACTTTGCGAATCCGAACCGCCTACTGAAGAGCGGCAGTTCGGCGGAGATCGTCATTCCGCATCAGAATGCAACGGCGATTGTCATCCCGATGGAAGCTGTAAGCGACGTACAGGACAAGCACTTCGTCTATGTAGTGGGCAACGACAACAAGGTGAAGTACACGGAAGTGAGCGTGGATACGAACAACGACGGGACAAACTACATCATCACGTCTGGTCTGAAAGCTGGAGACCGCATTGTATCGAAGGGTATCACGACCCTGACGGACGGCATGGAGATCAAGCCATTGACACCAGAAGAGTACCAAAAGAAACTGGACGAGACCTCGAAGCTGGGAGAGGCACAGGGAGATTACGGAAAGATGAAAGAGATCTTCTCCGGGAAGAAAGACGAGAAAAAATAAAAATACAGTGCGGACACCCTTACTTGCAAAGAGAAGGGGCGTCTGCCTAAATGAAGACTGCGAACAATGAGATTAGATACATTCATCCACCGACCGGTGCTTTCGACGGTGATTTCCGTCATCCTGGTCATCCTTGGTTTTATCGGCCTATTTGGTCTGCCGGTCGAGCAATACCCGGACATAGCGCCACCTACGATCTTCGTACAGGCGTACTATCAGGGAGCGGACGCACAGACGGTCCAAAACTCGGTGCTTTCGCCCCTTGAGGAGCAGATCAACGGAGTGGAAGGCATGACCTACATGACCTCCACGGCCAGCAACGAAGGCTCAGCCATGATCCGCGTGCTCTTCGAGCAGGGATATGACGCAGACATGGCACAGGTAAACGTTCAGAACCGAGTCTCGCAAGCCTCAGCCCTGTTGCCGCAGGAAGTAACGAAAGCGGGCGTGACGGTGCAGAAGCGTCAGAACTCGACCATCCTGATGTTGATGCTCACGTCGGAAGACGGGCAGTATGACGAGTCCTTTCTTGCCAACTACGCCAACATCAACGTAATCCCTGCGATCAAGCGTGTGGCTGGTGTAGGCGAGTGCGAAGCCATGGGAGCGAAGCTGTACACGATGCGTCTATGGCTGGATCCAGCCAAGATGCAGCAATACAAGCTGATTCCGAGTGACATCACGAATGTCCTCGCGGAGCAGAACATCGAAGCGGCTCCTGGAAAGTTCGGTGAGCAGTCAGGCAACCAGTATGAATTCACGATGCGCTACACGGGTCGTCTGAAATCGCCGGAGGAATTCGGCGACATGATCATCAAGTCGACGAATGATGGTCAGACACTGCGAGTAAAAGACGTGGCGCGCACGGAGATGGGTGCGCTCTATTATGTGATCAAGTCGAACGCCAACGGGAAGCCGTCGGTCATGCTGATGATCTCTCAGACAGCGGGATCGAACGCGACGGAAGTCATCGAGGGCGTGAAAAAAGTCATGGCAGAGCAGAAAGAGATGTTCCCTCCGGGTATGAAATTTGAGTACATGCTGGACGTGTCCGAGTTCCTCTTCGCGTCGATTGAAGAAGTGGTCGAGACCCTCCTGGAGGCCTTCCTGCTTGTGTTCCTTGTTGTTTATTTCTTCCTGCAGGACTTCCGTTCGACGCTGATTCCACTGATTGCGGTTCCTGTTTCCCTGATCGGAACGTTCTTCTTCCTCTACCTGTTCGGATTCTCGCTGAACCTGCTGACACTGTCGGCATTGGTGCTGGCGATTGCGATTGTGGTGGACGATGCCATCGTGGTGGTGGAGGCGGTGCATGCGAAGCTGGACATGGGTTACAAGTCGTCGCGCACTGCGGCATCCGACGCCATGAATGAGATTTCGGGCGCCATCATCTCCATCACGCTGGTAATGGCGGCAGTATTCATTCCGGTATCTTTTCTGGGCGGAACAGCCGGTACGTTCTACCGTGAGTTCGGTGTGACAATGGCTATCTCGATCATCATCTCCGCCGTGAACGCCTTGACGCTCTCACCTGCATTGTGTGCCGTATTCCTGAAAGCGAAAGACGAGAACGGTGAGGAAAAGAAGCCAAACCGAATCGAGGGATTCCTTGAGCGCTTCCACACGTCCTTCAACGCTGCGTACGAGCGCATTCAGGAGAAGTACCGCAAGAACGTGCGTTTCTTCATTGACCACAAGGTGCTGGCCTTCGGTCTGATGCTTCTGGGCATCGTGGTGCTGGGCATCACGGGTATGACGACGAAGACGGGTCTGGTACCGGACGAAGACACCGGAACGGTCATGGTGACCATATCGACCCCTCCCGGTTCGTCGCTGGAAACGACCGACAAGGTCATGAACCAAGTGGACGAGATGCTGGCTACGAATCCAGCGATTCAGTCGCGCCAGCGAATCACGGGTTATAACCTGATTGCCGGTCAGGGTTCGAACCAAGGAACGTTCATCGTCAAGTTGAAAAACTGGAAAGACCGAAACATGGGTCAGTCATCGATGGCTGTCCTAGGCATGATCTACAAACAGACAGCCGCCATCAAGGGTGCTCAGATCCTGGCATTCCAGCCACCGATGGTAACGGGATTCTCGGCATCGAATGGTCTGAGTTTCTCGCTTCAGGACCGAACGGGAGGTTCGATTGACCAATTCACAGCCAACAGCAACAAGTTCCTGGCCGCCCTGAACAAGCGTCCTGAAATCTCGATGGCGATGACGGCATTCCGTTCGGACTATCCGCAGTACGTCATCAACGTGGACGTAGCCAAATGCAAGCAGGCGGGTATCTCACCTGCGGTTGTTCTCACCACGATGCAGGGCTATTACGGAGGTCTCTACACGTCCAACTTCAACGCCTACGGAAAACTGTATCGCGTAATGATACAATCTGATCCGAAGCTCCGCGAAGACATCAAATCTCTGAACAACGTCTATGTACGAACCGGTTCGGGCGAGATGTCCCCTGTCTCCGAATTCGTCCAGCTGACAAAAGTCTATGGTCCGCAGACGATCGGACGCTTCAACCTGTTTACATCCATCGACGTGAATGCCACTCCGGCAGAGGGATACTCGACTGGAGACGCCATCAACGCCGTCAAGGAAGTGGCCAGAGAGACCCTGCCGACGGGATACACCTATGAATTCTCCGGTCTGACCCGATCGGAGCAGGAATCATCGAACTCGACGATGCTCGTATTCGTACTGTGTCTGACGTTCGTCTACCTAATTCTATCGGCACAGTATGAGAGCTATATCCTGCCTCTCTCGGTTATCCTCTCCATTCCGTTCGGACTGGCAGGAGCGTTCCTTTTCACCAAACTGTTCGGCCACCAGAACGACATCTACATGCAGATTTCGCTTATCATGCTGATCGGTCTGTTGGCAAAGAACGCCATCCTGATTGTACAGTTTGCCCTGGAGCGCAGACGAATGGGTATGGCAATCACGTGGTCAGCGATATTGGGTTCAGCAGCCCGTCTTCGTCCTATTCTGATGACCTCGCTGGCGATGATTATCGGTCTGTTGCCGATGATGTTCGCCATGGGAGTAGGCGCCAATTCGAACAGGACACTGGGAGCAGCGACTGTGGGCGGCATGCTTATCGGCATGATATGTCAGATATTCATCGTGCCGACGCTGTTTGTCATCTTCCAATACCTGCAGGAGAGACTGCAACCTATCAAGTTCGAGAACGAAGAAAATCCGCGTACGGACACCGAACTGATCCAATACATGCAGCCATCGGATGCAAAATATACGGGTCGTGTAGATTTCGAATGATCTATTAACCATGAACAGAAAACCATTGAAAATGAAAAATATCATTCCACTATTGACCGGTCTGCTGGCGACGATACTGTTGTCAGCCTGCGCCCTCTACGGCAAATATGAGCGGCCGGAAGAGATCAATACAACAGGCATCGTGAGGGACACCTCCGCCGCCTCAGCCACGACTGCAGACACGCTGGTTGTGACGGACAAGAGTTCGTTCGGAGACATACCATGGCAACAGGTATTTACAGATCCGCAGTTGCAAGGTCTGATACAGCGGGCTCTGGTCAACAACGTGGACCTGCGCAATGCGGCGCTGAACGTCGAAATGGTTGAGAAGCAGTTGGTCGTTTCGAAACTTGCCTTCGTTCCCGGCTTCACTTTCACTCCGAACGGGGCACTGACCCAATGGAATGGGGGGACATGGAACAAAACGTATTCACTGCCAGTGAATGCGTCCTGGACCGTGGACCTGTTCGGCAACCTGCTGTCGCAAAAGCGTTCGGTTCAGATGAAACTGCTTGCCATGAAGGACTATCAGCAATCGGTACGCTGCAACATCATCGCAAGCACAGCCAACCTGTACTATACACTGCTGATGCTGGACAAGCAGCTGGAACTGGTCACGGAGATGAACACGCTGACGAAAGACACGTGGGACTACATGAAATTGCAGAAAGACCTTGGGCGCACGAAAGAGACTTCGGTGGTATCCGCCGAAGCGAACTACTATTCGGTGCAGGCTCAGGCAGCCGACCTGCGGCGTCAGATACGTGAGACGGAGAACTCGCTGTCCGTACTCCTTGGCATGCCTGCCCAGACGATACAGCGCGGCAAGATTGAGGATCAGTCCCTTCCGACCCAATTCTCGACCGGAGTCGGTCTGGCACTCCTAGACAACCGTCCGGACGTCCACGCAGCCGAGATGTCGCTTGCACAGTGCTTCTACGACGTAGAGACCGCGCGTTCGAACTTCTTCCCGAACATCACCATCTCCGGAAGTGCCGCATTCACCAACAACAGCGGAGCCGGGATTGTGAATCCTGGAAAATGGCTGCTCTCAGCGGCCGGATCGCTGACGCAACCGATCTTCCAACACGGGATGCTGACTGCCAACCTAAAAGTAGCAAAAATGCAGTACGAGCAAGCTCTGAACACCTACCAAAACACTATCTA
This sequence comes from Bacteroidales bacterium UBA4363, assembly GCA_002393965.1. Classification (GTDB taxonomy): domain Bacteria; phylum Bacteroidota; class Bacteroidia; order Bacteroidales; family Paludibacteraceae; genus UBA4363. Next base: position 20,750 of record DGSL01000005.1, read on the forward strand.
CAAAGCAGGAAGCGAGGTTTCCAACGCACTGGTGCTGTACAATACTTCGGCAGAGAAATCAGAGCTGGAGCAAAAACAGATCGATGCTCTGAGCAAATCGGTGGAATACACCAAAGACCTGCTTGCCATGGGAGGAGCATCCTATATCGAAGTCATCACCTCGCAACAGCAACTGCTGAACGCAGAGCTCTCGAAAGTAGCGGACGACTTCTACAAGATGCAGGCCATCGTGAACCTGTACTCGGCTCTAGGTGGCGGTAAAGAATAAAAGAAAATTTAAGACATCGAATCATGACAAACATAAGCAACAAAGCCGAAGTCTCGCCGAAGGCAAAAATCGGGGAACGCGTAACTATCTATCCGTTCGTCTATATCGAGGATGACGTAGAAATCGGCGATGACAGCATTATTTTCCCTTTCGTCTCTATACACTCCGGTTCGCGCATTGGTAAGCGCAATAAAATCCATAACGGTTCGGTAATCGGGTCTGTCTCGCAGGACTTCGCCTACAAAGGAGACCCATCTCAGACAATCATCGGAGACGACAATATCCTGCGGGAAAACACCGTGGTGAACCGTGCGTCGTTTGCAGACGGGAAAACTGTCATCGGCAACCGCAACTTCATTCTGGAAGGCACACACATCTCGCATGACACAGTCATCGGAGACGACTGTGTGTTCGGTTACGGAACAAAGATAGCCGGCAACTGTGAGATACACGACAAGACCATCCTGTCGGCCTCGGTACTAATCAATCCATCGGTTCGAACAGGAAAATACAGCATGGTGCTGGCCGGTTCCCGCGTATCCAAGGACGTCCCACCCTACATCGTAGCCGGCGAGAATCCCGTCCGGTACTGTGGCATAAGCGACAAGATCCTGAACGGAGCCAATATATCCAGCAAAGTCCAGACCCACATCGCCAATGCGTACCGTCTGATCTTCCATGGTCAGACATCCCTGTTTGATGCCATCAACCAAATTAAGGAGCAAGTGCCCCCATCAGAGGAAATAGACAACATCATCCGATTCCTAGAGTCGTCGCAACTCGGCATTATCACCAAGATGTAAGAATTTCACTCTTAACCCAAAGAATACGGATACAGGGAATTTTCCATATCGGAAGTTTCCCTGTATCCGTATTTGCAAATTCTGGCAGAATTGACCATCTTTACGTACAGAATGAAGAATCAAAAGCAGCTTCCCGTCTATTCGCTGACGTCGTTCTCGACGAACGACAAAGTGACGCGTCAGTTCCAAGCAGAAGTTTTCGATGCAAACCGTCATTTTGCCGTACAATACCCACATCGGCATGACTTCTTTGAAGTGTTGTACCTGTATAAGGGTTCCGGGTATCACATCATCGACTCGAACCGTTATGAAGTACATCCTCCCTGTGTATTTTTCATGTCACCCGGTCAGGCCCATAAACTCACTTTCTCCCATGACATTGAAGGGTACATCTACATTTTCACCTCGGAATTCTACCTCGTCGAGAAGAACAACCTGAATTCACTACTGGAACTCCCTTTTTTCTTCACGTTACAACACACAAATCCCCCACTGCAGATAGAACGACGAGAGGACCAGCAATTCATTGAATCTCTATTTGTCAAATCGGCAGAAGAAGCCCTGAAAAAAGATTACGACTGCCAGCTGATGCGATCACTTCTGGAACTGATACTCTCCTACCTGGCCCATCTTTATCCTAACTCGGATCCTTTGCTGACCAAAGGGAAAGGGCATCTGCTGGTAAAGCGTTTCTACCAATTAGCCGAGGAACACTACAAGAAAAACCTAAACGTAGCACAATACGCTGACCTACTGAATATTACACCAAACTACCTGACCGCGACAACCAAACGGCTCACGGGGAAATCCTCGTTACGCATTCTGAAAGAGAAACAGATTCTGGAGATCAAGCGACTGTTGTCACAGACCACGCTCGACATGCAGGAAATTGCCAATCAGATGCATTTTGAGGACCAATCTTACTTTACCAAATTCTTCAGACGGGAAACAGGGAAAACACCCCTACGCTTCAGAATGGAATCTCAGTCATCTCCTTCTGATTTATAATACGTTATTATTTTCCCTCAAAAAAAGCAAATGGATCTCTTCTGGACTTTTCATCCAACGGATGAGGAAGATCTCCGTACCTTTGTTTGCAATAAAAAGGGAAAGAAAGAGTTGAAAATTACCAAAAAAAAAGGCATAAGTATCAACATACTCTAATACATTCTTCTCATCTTTGTCCTCGAAGAAATACATCAAAACAATCATAATCATCAACTAATTATGGCAAACTATTTCAACACCCTCTCATTGAGAGGCAAACTTGAGCAGCTCGGAAAGTGCGAGTTCATGAACCGAGAAGAGTTCAAAGACGGCGTAGAAGCACTGCGCGGAAAGAAAATCGTCATCGTAGGTTGCGGAGCACAAGGTCTGAATCAAGGTCTAAACATGCGCGACTCTGGCTTGGACATTTCATATGCACTGCGCGAATCAGCCATCAAAGAGAAACGTGCATCATGGAAAAATGCAACGGAGAATGGTTTTAAGGTAGGCACATATGAGGAATTGATTCCAACGGCAGACCTAGTACTGAACCTGACGCCAGACAAACAACACTCCAATGTAGTCAAGGCCATTATGCCACTGATGAAAAAAGGAGCCGCACTCTCCTACTCTCACGGTTTCAACATCGTAGAAGTCGGAGAACAGATTCGCAAGGACATCACTGTCATCATGGTTGCACCAAAGTGTCCCGGCTCAGAAGTCCGTGCTGAGTACGTCCGCGGATTCGGAGTTCCAACCCTTCTTGCCGTTCATCCAGAAAACGACCCAGAAGGCAAGGGGTGGGCTTGGGTAAAAGCCTACGCTGCAGCAACAGGCGGACACAAGGCAGGTTGCCTACGTTCCTCCTTCGTTGCGGAAGTAAAATCCGACCTTATGGGAGAACAAACGATCCTGTGCGGCATGTTGCAAACGGGTTCGCTGTTGTGTTTCGATAAGATGGTAGAGAAGGGAATCGACCCATCGTATGCAGCCAAATTGATACAGTACGGCTGGGAGACCATCGGAGAAGCTCTGAAATGGGGCGGCGTGACGAACATGATAGACCGTCTTTCCAACCCTGCAAAGATCAAGGCCTTCAAGTTGAAGAACGAAATCAAAGACATTCTGCGTCCGCTATATCAGAAGCACATGGATGACATCATGTCCGGAGAATTCTCCAAAACCATGATGGAAGACTGGGCCAATGATGACATCAAACTGTTGACCTGGCGCGAAGAGACCGGCAAGACTGCATTTGAGCAAACTCAAGCCGGAACAATGGAAATCTCCGAACAAGAATATTTTGACAACGGAGTACTGATGGTGGCCATGGTTGCAGCCGGAGTAGAACTGGCATTCGAGACAATGACAGCCAGTGGTATCAAGCCAGAATCTGCCTATTACGAATCCCTGCATGAGGTACCATTGATTGCCAATACTATTGCCCGAAAGAAGCTCTATGAGATGAACCGCATCATCTCGGATACGGCTGAATACGGATGCTATCTCTTTGACAATGCCGCTCGTCCTATGTTGAAAGATTTCATGTCGAAAATCGACACCGATGTCATCGGAAAGAAATATGGAGAAGGCAAGGACAATTCGGTTGATAACGAAGAACTCATCGAGGTGAATGATGCCATCCGCAACCATCCTATTGAGGTTGTAGGACGCTTCCTTCGCAGTAAGATGACAGAGATGAAAAAGATCCATACAGGGAAATAAAAAGTGCTATAACTTTCCAAGAGCAATCAAAGCCGGACAATCTTCTTGTTTGTCCGGCTTTGATTCATTTAACTAAAACAGAAGAGAACGAATAAAAAAATGTCATAAGCAACAGCAGAAACAAGACCCAGGATAATGTATCTTTGCAAAAGAGAATACAGAAAAGATGCAGGATCATATCTTCTATACACCAGACATTGAGATAGGAACAAAATCGTATATACTTCCAGAAGAAGAATCGAAACACTGCATCAAGGTATTACGCATGGATACAAAAGACCGTCTTACACTGGTAGACGGCAGAGGCAACGCGTTCGAAGCGGCCATCAGCAACCCACATGCCAAACATTGTGAAGTTGAAATAAAGCATATTGAAAGTGAGGTACAGAAGAGAGACTACCGACTTCACATCGCCTTAGCTCCCACAAAACTCAACGAAAGAACCGAATGGTTTCTGGAAAAATGTACGGAGATTGGTATTGATGAGATTACACCACTATTGTGTCGTCACTCAGAGCGCAAGGAACTGAAAACGGAGCGTATGATGAAAATCATCATTGCAGCGATGAAACAGTCACACAAAGCATTCCTGCCTCATCTAAACGAAATGACACCATTGAAGCATCTCCTGTTAAATGCGACGGAAACGCAGCGCTATATCTGTCACTGTGGAGATGGATCAAAGATTCCTCTAAAATCAGCTCTCCCACATACGGACACTTTGATACTGATCGGACCAGAAGGAGACTTCGACAAAGAAGAAATTGAATTGGCGGAGCAAAACGGCTTTAGAGCCGCCTCATTAGGGGAAAGCCGTCTCCGCACAGAAACTGCAGGAATCGTCGCCTGTCACACTATCCATCTAATCAACTCCTGACACAGTCGAGTCATGCCATCAGAGTGGAGAGTATAAAAAATCTGAGAGTTCCCCAAATGATTTTTCAACTTCCTAAGTTTGGCTCTCGGCGTGCTCTTTATCTGTATTGGGAATCTATCACCTGATGACTTGAAAACACAATGTCGTGGCTTTCGAACAAACGTTGAAACACAGAGATGCTATTGTCCTGTTCGCCATTTGACTTCAACACATATGCCTCCACTTCTACCGAACCAAGTCCTGTCAAACGAGAAAGTTGACGATGCCATTCTGGTATATAATCAGATGATATCGGACTAATTCCCTTGACAGGAACGTCGTTAACAAAGTCAGAAATAAGAACTATTTTTTTGTTTATCGCAGAGGACAATTCCATGTATTGCAACAAAGCAGTAAGCATCTCTCCAAGATCTGTATTGGAAAGCAGCGTACCATTCCCTTCATATATTTTTTCGATGATTAGATTCAGTTCTGCCCGGAAAACAGGCGAAATCTGTCCACACTCTTCTTCTCGGATTTTTGTGTATGTTCCAAATCGGACTATGGAAACCTTATCACCGTCCTGCATGGAATCAACCTGTTTACGCAATACAGGTTTGACGAAATCTGCATAACGATACATCGACCCGGAAACATCTACTACAAGATAACATTCTGCAGGTTTAGAGGGCCTATTATCAGCCAAAGATAGAGATGTAAAAAACGAGAAAAAAAAGACCGATATGAGAACTGAACGTGTGAACACCGATCGCTATCTGTGATTGTCAATGAATAAACAAATCTCTCGCCCTAGGGGTAAGATACGAAACGGCATCAATAATAGGTACCGTAATCTTCTCATCGGCATTTTTCCCTTTCAGAAATACAATTTCCGTCGGCGTAAAGAGAACAGTACGTGGACTGGCATTCCGGCGCCGCGCATCCAGAGCTTCCTTCTCGACCCCGAACAATGCCTTTATACCTTCGTCTGTCAATAATTCTGAAAGCATCAGTTCTTTATCATTTTCCAAATCATAATTCAAGGCATACACTGGATAGTCGTCATATTTCGGTTGTTCCTGATCGCATAGTCGATAATCTTGATATGTAAAACTGATGAATCTTCCCCTTATATATCCCTGAGGTTTCAGTTCTTTGTGTGCTTTCCACGTCAGAGTATCTCCTATCCTACGCTGACCTTTCATATCAGGCATATGCTCCATCGGTTCTCCAAGATTATTCTTCCACTGATTCAGAGCCTCTTTCACATCGTTTGTTTCTTTAGCATCACGAAACAAGATATTGATAATCTTTAATTGCAACTTTTCAGTACTAATACCCTCGATTTTCTCTGGCAAATCAATATTGAAAGACATATTTGTAAACGTCTTCAGACTACCTGTCTGTTCCAGGAATATTCCCGTTTCTTCTAAATGAGTATATTCAGGGAGTTGCTCCATCGCAAGATCGGACTTTTGCCCAATCGTATCCGCTGATAGTGAATCCATAGCATGAGGACGGGCCATTCGATCCTCACGCCCCAGAAGCGAAAATAAACAAAAAACAAGCAAGAGAAGCAAGAGAACAATTAAGAGAATCGTTCCAATCCCAATTCGAGTCTTTCCAGGATTATTATTCTGCTCCTCTGATTTATCTCTTTGCTTTGTGGAATAAACTTTAGCTTCTCTTTGTTTTATTGATTCCGAGATTGTACTCTTGTCAGGATTTCCTGAGACAGTTTCTTCCTTACCTTCTGATTTTGATGAGGAGGTTTCTTCTTTTTGCTCTGTTTTTCCCAACGTGACACTCATTGGTCTCTTCTTCAATGGTTGCCACTTCCCACAAGAGTTGCAGAATTGTGATCCTGGTCGCAAATCTGTTCCACAAAAGCTACATTTCATATACGTTTGCTTTATTTACCTTTCCCAAAGGTACGTTTAATCTTAAACTCCTGCAATCAGTCCGTATCACTTCTTTCATATTGACGCTCTTCATTCCGGAATGAGTCATCATCCAACTGTTCATTTTCCCCGTCTTGTGCTATTTCTTTCATTTCCGACTCTGAATCCTCTCCTAAACTCATCATGAGATAAACACCGAACTGATTTCGATAGACAACACAAGAAACTCGATCTCCAAAACGATAGACTATTGCGTTTTCACCTTGATTCTCAATATGTTCAACTCCATGAAGATGCGAAATGTAGCGATTGAGGGCTTCAAAAATCTCGTTTCTCTTTCGGTAGAAAATACCTGTTTCATCAAAACGCACCTCAAAATAATCAGGCGTCATATCAGTGAACGTACCATCCGGATACCCAACCTGATCACTGAAATCCACAACAATCGTTACAGCTCCTTTTCCCAATGATTTGACATATCGAATATCATAGAGATCAGTATAGTTACTGGCATCAGTATCTCCAGACTTCAAAGCCACTTCTGATGCTGGAGAATCAAACGTCAACCCATCCAGACCTCGAGATGACACTAAAAGCTGCGATATCAAATAATCGAGATCGATCTGCTCATTATAAATCCAACAATCAGCCAAATTGAATGACCCAAGACTATAATACTCCTTGTTGACCCGTCCTTCTGTATTAAGCAAGCCCCACTGTCCCATTCCTGTGGATACAACAGCGACCTCGTCTCCTGTCGAATAAAAAGGGTGGTACTCATTTTTATATTCTAGAACATCGAAAAACTCAGCATTCCCCTTCTCTCTTCCATTTATATCTATCAGATGATAACGTCCAGTTGCATCAATCCGCCAAATACGATCCTCCATGCTTGCAAAATGAAAGTTCTGTCCCGTTACAGACAAAATCGTTTCCCCCTTGACGTTCAGAAGAGACTGATGATCCTTCGTCTTTACAATAACCATCTCGCCTTGAAAATCCACCAAATCACCGTCTCCAACTCGTATTTCGTATCCCGCCTGGTTGAGCAGTGCCCATTTTTTTACGTTAGAATCCCGCAGATACATTACCGCAAGAGAAGCATCCTTATAATAAGGTGCGTGAGAAAATCCTTCCTTCATAATGCGAGAAAAGACTTCTGTTCCGAACTTATCCAACACAACCATCTTATTGGAAGAATGAGCTATTAAACGTCCATCATGACATGGATAGAGAACATCATAGTTCGGCTGAATTATCAACTGTCCCGTTGTATCTACCGCTCCAAACTGATGATTGTCAAGTTCAATTACTGCTAGACCTTCTGAAAAATTAGATATTCGCAGAACCTGTCTACCTGCCAATTTGTCAATCTGATGCAAGACTCTTCCATTACGGTCTATTATTTCAATACAATGATTCGGTCGAACAACTGGAGCAACATCCATAAAAAAGAGAGCCGCATAGCGATAGGACGACTGTCCAACACGCTCTGGTTTAGAAGAGTCAATTGAATATAAATCCCAAAGGCCGTCTTTATTTTTAACGTAAAAACGATTGTTGACCACAACAGTCGGTTCGTTATCAAAACACCCCTCGAAAAGCAAACTTCCATCTATACCGACCATTCCCCATTTGCCATTCTCCGTTCTCAAAAAAGGAAGATGACTGATATTACCAGTGGAAAAGAAATCAAAACCATTAACAATTTCATCATATTTGAAGTAACCTATTAGTCCAGCCGCCATCAATGCCAATCCACCGACTATGCTGACAATTCCACGTTTACCAAACAACATGCTCATGGTTTATTTCAAGAGTAGCGAAACAACGCTAACAGGATTTGCAAAGTTACTCATTATTTGATTCTCAGCAATGTTTTCATGGAACACACTGGATAGAATAACAGATACTAAGAGGTTTACTTTAGGTAGCACCTTGCAAGAAAGATTCCATTGCTGTACCTTTATCGGAAAAACAGAAAAATGACTTGCGACATATTACTTACAGACGAAGAACTGAGACTATCCTCACAAAGCGGAAGTTGGGACTTTCTACATACATTCATTCTCGCATATCAAAATGCCATAGATAATGAGTTAACAATCGAAAACATGAATAAATTGAATGGATGGCAAAATGTCCTTATGGCTTTTGGTGTTTTTAGATCTGAAGTTCGAAGCGGAGGTTTTGTCCAGCTCATCTACAACGGATATGGACCATACATCTTTGAAAACCCCTTTGCTTCTGCACTTCGCAAGATGGGAGCCCAAAAACTGTCTAAACTCATTTACAAGGCCAAACGCATCTATGATGTCCGAAAAAAAGACTTGGAAATGGAAGTTGAAGAAGAAGAACTATGCGAGATATATTCGAACTTTGAAGAATTTGACCCTTTGGACGATCTCTACATCGAAATTGAGCAGGAATCCATTGATATTATTGCTCAGTATGTGGACGAACACATAAACTATTTTGCATCTGTCTTAAAAGGACCGTCCTTATAAAACGTCAGAACGGCATAAAATGTTTCCCAGTCGTATTATTTTGAGCGATGGTTTACCTACCAACAACAATCTCTCTTTTTTTATACACGTTAACCTTTTGAAGGAAATACTCGTGCACACGAGTGTCATCAGTCAATTCTGGATGAAAAGCAGTCGCCAAAAGATTACCTTGTTCCACCATCAAGATTTTTCCATCCAGTTCCAAGAGAGATCTCGCCTCTCCTTCTATCTTGTCAATATAAGGTGCCCGAATAAATACTGTTGGGAACGGAGTTTCGCCAAGTACATCGATAGGCATATTCGCTTCGAAACTCGCCAACTGACGTCCAAAAGCATTGCGTTCAACAAAGGTATCCATCAGTCCCAAACGTAACTGTTCGCTTCCGTTGATATGTTTTGACAGCAAAATCAGTCCAGTACAGGTACCAAATATCGGGAAACCCTTACGACCCATTTCTCTTATAGGTTCCAAAAGCTGATAAAAGTCCAGCAATTTTCCTACCGCCGTACTTTCTCCTCCTGGCAAAACCAACCCATCTAACCCATCTAAATCATTTGGATCTAAAACGTCACAAACGTCTACTCCCAATCTACGCAACATGTCTGCATGTTCACTGACCGCACCTTGCAGTGCCAATACTCCGATTTTCGTCATACCTTGTTTTCTATCATAGCAAATGCGGGATACTCGGTAGAGAAATCCCGCATTATTTTATTTCAATCGCTTTTATAGTCGGTTACCAACCACGTCCTGCAATCTTATCTGTTTCTTCCATCTGAGCTACGCTTTGACCACGCATAGCATCTCCCAACCCTTTAGACACCTCTGCAACAAGCTGATAATCCGAGTAATGAGCCGTGGCTTGAACAATAGCTTTAGCTCGTTTAGCAGGATTAGAGCTTTTAAAGATGCCCGAACCAACAAATACGCCGTCACAACCGAGCGTCATCATTAATGCTGCATCAGCAGGTGTAGCAATACCTCCCGCAGCAAAATTTACCACTGGCAAACGTTTGAGTTCCTTTACCTGCTTGACTAATTCATAAGGAGCTCCTAATTCCTTGGCGATGGTCATCAGCTCCATATCACTTGCCTCAACAACACGTTGTATATCTTCATTTACCTGACGAATGTGCTTCACTGCTTCAACAACGTCTCCAGTTCCAGCCTCCCCTTTTGTTCTGATCATTGCCGCTCCTTCACCTATTCGGCGAAGAGCTTCCCCTAGATTTCGGGCTCCGCATACGAACGGCACCTTAAAATCATTCTTGAATATATGATACTTATTATCTGCAGGTGTAAGCACCTCACTCTCATCAATATAATCTATATCCAAGGCCTCCAAAACACGTGCTTCAACGATATGACCAATACGTGCCTTTGCCATCACAGGAATAGTTACTGCATTCTGAATACCGATAATCATTTCCGGATCTGACATTCGTGCCACTCCACCCTCCTTACGAATATCAGAAGGGACTCGTTCGAGAGCCATAACAGCTACTGCACCAGCATCCTCTGCAATCTTTGCCTGTTCTGGATTTACCACATCCATGATAACTCCGCCTTTCAACATCTCCGCTAAACCCGCTTTCACTTTAAATGTTCCCGTTGACTTTTCAATATTTTCAGCCATTTTCTTGTTTTTTTTCTATATTACTCTTATTTTCTTTTTCGACATTTTCTCTTTCTATCATGCGAAAAACTTTGCAAAAGTAGCATTTTCCAACTTATTCACCAATACCTTTTTTATGGTATTTTCATCTTCAGCTTTTTTGAGTTGGAATAGATATTCTCAATAGCAAAATGTATTTTATCTCTAAAGAAATGTTTTTGGCACTGATTTTGATTTTAGGACTCTGCATAAAAAATGCTTTTTGCTATATTTGCATATCTTTAAACAAAGAAAAAGAAAACCTAAGTCTAACTTAATAAAACACAACCAAACAAAATGAAGAAATCTCTTTTAATCCTCACTTCGTTTTTATGTTTTGGAGCCTTTCTCCAAGCACAGATAACCAAAACAATGTCAGTCGTTCCTGGTGGATTGTTCAAGGCTTTGACCTATGATGAGCGCTCCAATACGACACACCTCATCCTGACAGGTTCCATGGATGCTCGCGATTTCAAAACAATCCGCGACAATATGCCAAAACTCGAAATTCTGGACATATCCAAGGTCAACATCGCCGCATACGAAGGTACTGAAGGTTCTGAACAGACTGACAAAGGACGACCTGTAAAAGCAAAATATGCAGAAAAAACAATCCCTCAATATGCATTCTTCAAGAATGGTAACGGATCCGGAAAACGTACCATCAAGAATGTTATTTATCCAAAAAATCTGATAGGAGTAGGAGAACGTGCTTTCTATGCTTGTTATAATCTTTCAGAGGTGACGATTCCTGCATCAGTCGTTTCTCTTGAATCTGAGGCATACTACAACTGCAAAGCACTTGCTTCTATTTCAGTACTTAGCGCCAATCCTGTTCCTACAATGGGGAAAGGAGTGTTCTATGCTGTGGATCCTGCATCCTGCATCCTGCACGTAAAGGAAGGGTCTAAAACCGCATTCCAAGGAGCAAAACAATGGAATGACTTTATGACCATCGAGGAAGATGTAAAAGAAGCTCAATAAGATTAATAATTTGATCACATCAAAAAAATCCCGCTAAAAGCGGGATTTTTTTTCTAATCTAAAAGATATTGGCTTTTATTCTTCGGAAGAATTCCTGAATCATTGATTTTGTTGGCTTTACATTTTCAGACTCTCGAAGACGTTCTACCAATTTCGCTTCTTCCTTTGATAGATGTTCTGGAATATAAACCCCAACATTCACGTATAGATCTCCTCTTCCATAACCATTGACACTCGGCAATCCTTTCGACTTTAGACGCAATTTCTTTCCTGGTTGCGTTCCTGGCGCTATTTTCACTTTGACAGCACCCTCCAGTGTCGGGACTTCCACACTGCCTCCGAGTATAGCAGTCGGCACATCCAGCAGAAGATTGTATATCAAATCATTCTCATCACGTATGAGCTCTGGATGTGCTTCTTCTTCAATAACCACCAACAAATCTCCGTTAACACCTCCATGGCGAGCTGCATTGCCTTTTCCACTTACATTCAATTGCATGCCCTCTGAAACTCCGGCTGGAATCTTGAACGATATTTCCTCCTCTCCTCGCACAACTCCTTCTCCATTGCAATGAGGGCATTTGTTCTTTATCGTCTTGCCTTCTCCTCCACACGTTGGACACACCGACTGAGTCTGCATACGACCTAGAATCGTCTGTTGTATGCGTGTAACGTAACCGCTTCCATGACAGGTAGAGCATGTTTCCGTTCCACTGCCTTCTGCTGCACCACTACCATGACAATGGTCACAGGCAACATATTTCTTTACCTTAATCTTTTTTTCAACTCCGTTTAGGATGTCGTTTAAAGTCAGACGAACTTTAACCCTTAGATCTGCTCCTCGGTTTACTCGTTGACCTCGACTACCACCCCGACTACCTCCAAAGAAATCGCCAAAGCCGCCGCCAAAGCCACCATTGAATATATCCCCGAAGTGTTCAAAGATATCCTGCATACTGCCACTCCATTGTGCGCCGCCTCCTGCTGCGCCGTCAACTCCAGCATGTCCAAACTGGTCATAGCGCTGACGCTTCTGTGGGTTGCTGAGTACCTCATACGCTTCCGCAGCCTCCTTGAACTTTTCCTCAGCTTCCTTATCCCCCGGATTACGATCTGGGTGATATTGGATCGCCTTTTTACGATAAGCTTTCTTTATTTCATCGGCCGAGGCTGTCTTATCTACACCTAAAACCTCATAATAATCTCGCTTTGCCATTATTCAGTTCCTTTCTGAATCGTATCTTTGTTTGATTGTCACTGAGCAACGACCACCTTGGCATATCGTATTACCTTTTCTTTCAGAGTGTATCCTTTTTGAACACAATCCATGACCTTGCCCTTCTGCTCTTCCGTCGATGCCGGTATCATCGTGATCGCCTCATGATAGTCAGTATTAAAATCTTGATTCAATGTTTCTATTTCTTTCACACCATTCTGCTCCAGAAATTTTACAAATTTATCATAAATCAATTTCACCCCTTCCTTGACTGAGGCAATATCCTCAGTCTTCTCTGCTGCTTCTATCCCGCGCTCGAAATCATCTACCAGAGGCAAAATATTTTTTAAAATGTTCTCACCGGCACTTTCCAGAAGTTCTGCTTTTTCTCTTATTGTTCGCTTCCGGTAATTTTCGTATTCTGCCAGCGTACGTAAATAGGAATCATTTAGCTCATCATACTTTTCTTTCCACTCGTCCTTTTCCGTCGTTCCTGCTCCGGATTCTGGCATTTCCTGTGCTCCTGTCTCTTCCGACGCTGCGACCGTCTGTTCTGCTTGGGACTCCGTCTGTTCCTTAGAATCCTGCTGTTCTTTGTTACTTTTTTCTGCCATATTCTTATTTGATTTTCTTTTTCGATTGAATATTCTCATTTTTTCTCGTGTTTCTTCTCAAATTCTCTGCCAAGCAAACTTTACTGACAGAATGTCAGCACACATAGAACCCTATCTGTTTTTTTCTGACTTTCTTGCTTTCTCGCCCTGTCTGTAACGATTCCTACACTGTCGCAACCAACTACAGAATTTTGAGAGATTTTCGTCATACCCGCGCATTGGACCTAATAAATTTCCATCATTGTCTATTACCACATATAGAGGTTGCGCATTGGCTCCGAACTTATGTCGCTCCAACCAACTCCATCGTTCTCCTTCTGTCTCCAATCCAACCCAAGTTCCGTTTTCTTTTACTTTCTCCATTTTCCCCAATTTCTGACGATCATCTACATAAAGACGGATGACAACCATTTCTTCTAATAAGCTTTTCACTTCCGGTTCCTCCAATACCGCTGCTTCCATCTTCCGGCAATTAACACATCCCCATCCCGTAAAATCAACAAAAACAGGAACTCCCTTCCGTCGTGCCTCTCTCATTCCAGCTTCATAGTCCGACCAGACTTCTGTCGATTTCTCGGGAGGCAGAAATGCACTGGCTTCTTTCAGCCTGTTTCCAAACAATCCGCTCGACATATAGAAGCCGAAGAGCATACCCACCAAAACAAAAAACATATTCAACCATCGGGGCATCTTCCCTTTCAGAAGAACATACAACGCCATAGTAAAACCAAGCAAAGCCCATATGATAATAAACAACCATCTGGGTAGGATTCCCCATCCCATCACCATGTCCGCAACACTCAGAAACTTCAATGCCATTGCCAATTCCAGGAAGGCAAGTATTACCTTCACCGTCTCCATCCAGCCTCCACTCTTGGGAAGACGTTTCAAAAAATCAGGGAATAGCGCACACAAACCGAATGGCATAGCCAATGCCAATGCAAAACCAAACATACCTACTAAAGGGGAAAGAAATCCCGATGACGAAGCTGTTGCCGCCTCCACCAACAATGAACCGACGATGGGGCCAGTACAGGAAAAACTGACTATAACCAGTACCAAAGCCATCAACTGTATACTGAGGAATCCTTTTGTCTTTTCGGCTTGATGGTTCAATGCCGTACTCCAGCTTCCTGGCAACTGTATCTCAAACAGGCCGAAAAACGATAGCGCAAAGACGACAAATAGGACAAAGAACAGTATATTTACCCAAGCATTCGTAGCTACCGTATTCAATGCATCTGCTCCGAATAATAACGCAACAATCAATCCCAAACCTACATAAACGACAACAATCGAAAGAGCATAGAGCACCGCATCACGAACTCCGCTTCGCCTTGACGCTCCTCTTTTCAGGAAAAAACTGACCGTCATCGGCAAAATAGGCCACACACAAGGAGTTAGTAAGGCTAACAAGCCTCCCAGAATTCCAGAGAGAAATAACAGCCATAGCGAACGGCGATTCGTTCCGAAGCCCGATAGATTACCCTCATTCCCTGTCTCTCCTGTCCATGTGGTTGGACTCCACCAATCTTCTTTGGGACCTGCTTCGTCCGATACTCCTTCTTTTTCCAGCAAGGTGTCACTCATTTCGGTTTCTGACCTTGCTTCGGCCGCTTCAGATCTGTGTTCTTTTCCCTTGAACTCGAAGTTTTTTTTCTCCGGAGGCAGACAACTTTGATCATCGCAGCACATGTATCGGACATATCCCTTCACCATCCACACCCCGTCCTTCTCTGGTACTATGCGTTGACGAACCGATAAGGCATGCTCATACCATTGCAAATCCATGTCAAATGTCTCGTCATGCCGTGTTATTTCCTTTCCATCTACATGTATTCCGCCTGATAGTCGAGCGCCCTCCACTTCCGTCAATACGACTTCCATCGCAATGGGACCTCCATCGGGAATTTTCATGCCATAGACGTGCCATCCGTCTTGAATAGTCGCTGACAACTCCAGCGTTACTCCTTTTTCTTCTGTCTGCTGAACCTGCCTCCATTCTACAGGTTGAAGAATCTCTCCGCTGACTGCAACAGAAAGGATAAATAAGAACAGTATGGCAAAGGGCTTTCTCATGTTCATGTTTCGATACGATGACGGTTACTGATTATTGAGAAGCAGTTTGACGCTCAGTCCGAAGTTGTGATTCGAAGTCGGATAGGAGGAACTGATGAGCGGCTCATTGCTCTCCCAGTCGTAATAGAGTTTGAGGTTAAGCCGCGATGAGAATACATAATCGGCTGAGAAGTTGACCGAATAGGTCTTCTCCCCAGATGTCACCTGAGGAATAGACTCATCATCCAATTTCCGTATCAACGCAGAGGTGTTTTTCATTGAGAAGTCAAGACGAAGATTCAGATCGTTGTTCACTTTCTGTTCTTTGTCATTCTTCAGACGAAGTATCACGTCAAAGTCTGAAAGACGGTATCCTACCCCGAAGACTATCTCCTTATTTCCGCTCTCCACCATCTGACCCGATGCGATGTTGAGCGTCTGCGTTCGTCCTTTTCGATATTCTGCCGTGAGCGTCAGACTGTTTTTGAGTGTGGCGTCCAAACGTATCAGAGGAGAAAAGTTCTCCGTGATGGATACTGCAGCAATGTCATACTGCGAACTTGGGATCGGCATTCCCGTTGTCACGTCTGCCACATACCCGAAGTCGCCGTCCATTCCTATGAAGTTAGAATAGGACGCAAAACTGCCGATATTGTATTTGCACACATAGGCATGCGTCAGCGCAATGCGTTTGAAATGGTCTTTCATCCATGGTAATTTCGAAAGACCGTCATACGAAACTCGCCAGTTTGGCAACATACTGAGGAAGCCAGGTATAATTTCCGATTCGTTCCACGAACGACCCGTGTACGCTTCCATGAAACTCGGAATAAGCACTTCAGCCGAGTTAGCAGAGAAGGTTGCGACACTTGGATCGAACTCACGACCTACAAGGGCCAGGGCTTCCGAATTCTCTGCCATGAAAGAACCTGCTGGGTAATGCGTACCGATGTATTTGCGTTCAAGACGGGACTGATACTTGGCTCGGTTCGCCTTGAAACGCTCGAAGGTCGGGCTATGGTAGTTGTTGGATACGTTACCAGTCGACGTAAACAGGCTTTTCAGGGCAATGGTCGTCATCGAGAACGAACCCGAGAAGGTCCGTGGCATTCCCGCATATTGGTATTGGATGGAGGTATTGGTTGCGTAATTGCGCGATGCGGCAAGGTCTATACGGAATCCCGAAACAGGCTCCAGAGACATTCGTAGCGTCAGGTCTTGGGTGTATGTCTTGTTGACTGCGCCGACCGTCGAATCTCGACACAACCAACCTTTCTCCCAGGCATTACGTACAAAACCAGGCTCTTGATAACCCAAAGAGAATAACGCTCCTGGTGCGCCGTCATCCTGCCCGAAGAGTCCGCCGGCTGGCATGAATCCGCTCATGGACGTACCGTTGCTCTGCGTATAGGAGAACGACGCATTGCGGACCATCATCAGGAATCGGGCCGCACCCTGTACGACAGCCCCCATTCCTTCTGGTTGCGCATTCATGTTCTTTCCATCCACGCTCACGATCAGTTCCGCATCCTGCTGAGGGATGATCTCGACCGTGTTACGGTCCAGTACATCATATTTGAGTTTTACGGACTGACTGTCGGATGTCATTGCGGTGACCTTGACACGTGTTGTGTTCAGACGGTGTGAGAATTTCTTTTTCTGACCCTTCTTTAGCGTCATTTTCTGGGTCTTGACGAGCGGTTTTTCTTCTGTCTTCTTCTTATTGGTCTTGCCGCGTGAGGAATAACGCTGGTTGGCTCGCTTCAGATACGGCACTTTATTGTACAGTTGCTCGAAGTTGAACCGACCGTCCCACTGCAACGTTCCGAGCGAGGTCACTTCGTTTCCTAACGATGAGTTATGCCGACCGGCTGCCTCATCTTCTTCTGTCAGAGCACCACGATCCCACGTATAGTTACCCGTGTAGTTAAGTGAGGAGGTGATCCAGCTGAAGATAGGTATCTTGTTCAACGGGGATGTATAGTTGGCGGTGACGTGTTGTTGGTATGATAACGGAGAACCGCCGTTGAGAAGGCTTCGCATGACGGTGTCTCGCCAGTTGTCCCATTCGTCAGGGAATAACTCCTTGTTCACCGGCGAATATTTCGTTTCGTCTATCTGTGCATTGGATGTGGCAGAGAACGACAGTTTCAGGTCTTTTATCAGATCCCACTTGACGTCCAGACTGCGGTTCCACATGAAGTCTTTGCTCACCGATAGTAAAGCATTGTTCGGATCATGGTAGTCGATCTCCGGATTATTCAGGTTTCGTTGTTGCTCTTCTTCGTACGCTCTCGCAAGCGTGGTGTTGAAATTTACCGATGACGGTACCAGGTTAAAGCCCAACTCGCGGACGATTCGCCAGTTCTGACCCTTCAGTGCCTTGACGTTTTTGAACGGTTCCCATGTCTTCACGCTTGGGGCATACTGATATAGCAGCGTTCCCTTGTAGTCCTTTCGGATTGACCGTTCCACGTCCGGATTATGTTCGTTCGATTCCGTGTAGGAATACGATACGGAGAAATTGGCAGGGTCGTACGGCATCGGATTTTTGCTCTTCAGGTCCACACGCATGTTCGTTACGTTGAAAGAACGGGTAGTGAAGACCGTCTGTGCCAGGTTTTCCAACGAGTCTCTCTCATGCGATGTCTCCAGCGTTTCGAGGCTTTCTTTCAGCAACAGGTCCGTATTGGTCGGGTCATATTTGGGTTTCGTTACTTCTTTTCCGTAAGCATAATATACCGGTATATGTACCTTTGCTTTTTCCGGGAACAGTTTGCCGAGTTCCGCGGACGTAGAGATATTCAGTTGCGTATAGTCATCCTGACGTCGGTCCTGTACGTTGTCCTCTATTCCTCCGAAGCCTGCTGTCTCTACTCTTCCGGCTACGTTGACAGAGGCAAAGTCCGAGAGGTTCAGCGTCGCATTGGCTAATGCCGCATAGCCGCCCTCCTCGTCGAATCCTTTCATGCGGAGTTCATTCAGCCATATCTCGGCCGACTTGACGGACGACGAGCGGTTCCGGACTCCAATCATGATGTTTTCTATATCGCCCAGTGTCGGATTTCCTTTTACGGTCACTTTGTTGCGCGGAGCATTTGGGTCATATTCCGAGTATTCGTCTTTGAGCGAGACTCCGCTTCCCGACTGCCGGCGTGCCCTGTTTCTGTTTTTCTTGACGTCAGTCAGTACCGAGAACGGGAAGTCCATCTTGTTTTCTCTCGGCCACACAATCTCACGATCCGAGGAACTCTCAGAGAGACTGTAGGTGCCTGCCGGGGTCAGCGTCAACGGTACTTCATATTCGTAGTAGTTTTCTACCAGGTCCGATCCCAAACGCACGAAATAAGTCAGATCACTCCCTTTCAGGTCCGTCACGTCGTCAATGAATTTTTCTGCATGGGCATAGAACTGGAGACGCTTATACGGACGCATGTCCATTTCCGTCGTCTTGTACACCGCACGGGCATCTCCGGGAGAGAGATCCGTGATGCGCATCATCAACGACTGCTCGTTTTCCTGACGTATCTGCGTCTGCGACGGATCCTGTTCGCGCTCTACTCCTGGCGGCAGAACGTAGTTCACAGGAGTTTTCGAGGAGTTCTCTTCGATATTGACGACGCTGATTTCAGTCTGAGTGGAAGCGGTGATTGGCGGATATGCCGGGTCGTAGAGGTCCTTGCTTACCGTGCGCCAGTCACTACGCGCCAGTTCCAGCGATCCGAAACGCAGATGCGTCTCCTCCGTGAAGTCCGTCAGATACATACGCATGAAACGGATGGAATTCAGATTCACGGACCCGTATTTCTCCGAATATTCCGAAACCGGAATACGGAAATGATACCAGGACACCATGGAGGTCGTTCCGTCCTTCAGCCCAACACGGACGTTCAGCTTGTCACTGATAAAGTTTCGACCGACAACCATGTCCGCAGGACGCAGACTCACTTTGTATTCAAAGTATTTCTCATACTCGTTCATGTTGTTGTCCTGATTGATATCCTCTACGTCTGGCAGGTTGGTAGCCGATGTCGAGTAGTTGTCAGCACCGGCCGATACCGGCGAGTTACCTTCTGTTCCATTATAGTGTTTGTAACGGTCGAGAATCGAAGTCTGAGCCGCATTGTAGTCATCGCCCTGATAGTAATGGTAACGGTCACCGGCAGGGTCGTTGAATGGGGAGAACGGGTCGTTGCGCAACGAATCGACATACTGCGCTCCGATTTTCGTTTCCCACGTAGACAGATAGTCCTTGTACGTCTTGAAGGTGAATTCTTCTTCATTGCGCAGACCATCTAGGCCGATATCCTGATTCGTGCGCGCGGACTTGTCATTGTCAAAGGCATTTACCACCGACTGCGTCTTCGAGACACGACCCCATACTGTCGAGTCGGTATACGTAATGTCTCCCGTCGGAGACAAGCCGTTCTCAAACGATTTCTTCCCATCTCGCAACACGTCTTCGCTCAGTTCGCCCAGGTTGATGTAGAGGTCTCCGCCCGATGCCTGCGGATTATAGATGAAAGGGTCCAACAACCAGAATTCAACGTATTCCACGTTCGCACTCTTGAAGTCGGTGACGTCCATCTTACGCATGATTCCACCCCATCGTGAGGATGGCTTCCTCAGACTTCCGTCGGCGTTGATATTGTCAGTGTCCAGGTTATAGGGACCACGCTCCGTAGGGTAATAGGCTAGGTTCAGCACCGTGAGCGTATTGGTCTGACCCGCAATAGGCTCGCGGTTCGGGAAGATTTCCTGCTCCGAGATTTCGCGCACCCAGTGACTGCTCTGTTGCTTGTCATCTCGTTGGATATAGGATGGAGTCGTGGACGTACTGCGTGTGAAGATAGGGTCTATGGTGTACCAGGCAAGCAACGCACGACCCTTTCCGTATTCTATATCGTCCGAGAGGTTTCCTGCCGCAAAACGCCCCTGTGGCGTACTTGCGAGATGCCAGGCGTAGGGATATAGCACGTTCAACGTCGTTCTGCTGCCTTCGAAGTCGTCTATATACGCATACCCTGCATCCCCGACTGCTTTCTGATGACCCGGCAATAGCTGTGCGAATTCTCCGTTTATCGTGAAAGACGATGGCGCTTTCAGAGACAGCAACGGGAGTTTGTCCAGCCAGTTCGTCAACTGCTGACTCTGATGCGTGTATGCAAAGTTGAGTCCCCAGATGGTGTTCGAGATTGGCTCATCGCCCATGGCCACTTTAGTTGTCAACGGCTTTTCACTCAGATGCATCAGCGTTCCCCCCACTGAGAAGTCTTTCGAGAAGGCATATTCCATGTGCGTTCCTATCAGCGTCTTTCGCTGCATCGAGAACATGCTCTGGTTTTCCAGCGATACGTCTATCTGAGTGCCACTCTCCAGCAGCGACTCGTTCAATATCGTCACTGTTCCCATTGAGTAGTCCACCGTATAGTCCACGTTCTCCGTAAGGGTCATGCCTCCCGCCGTTACAGAGACGCTTCCCTTCGGTATATTCATGGCGCCGAGGCGGATTTCCGCATTGCTCGAGGCCCTATACTCTCCTCGAATAATGAACTTATCCTTCTCGCTGTACTCCTCAGCATCCGTCTTGGTCTTGGTATAGAGTTCCTTGTAGGCGTATTTCGAACCCGCCGACCCCGCCTTTTCCTCGATGGTTTTTCCGAATGGCTCCAGGACAGGGAAAATCAGTCGACCCGTCTCGCTGAGGATGGTATATCCCTCCACATAGTCCATATTCCCGTCCGGACGAAGACGCTGACGGCTGTCCATGCGGTCCAGGCCCATCACCCTCACCAGAGGCTGGTTCTTCACGTCTCCTTCCGGCAGATAGTTTATATAGACTCCGCTCGAGTCATTCTGATACGCCACCTCCAGTTTCATGCCCTCCTGCTGTACATTGCTCGCTCCCAGACTGTAGATATTCTTCATCATCAGGTCCCAGTTCGGCAAACCAGGCGAGAAAGCGGCGCCTTTCAACAGTTTCAATACGAGCGTCTTCGGCTCCTCAATGCCGTCCGTCGAGAATTCTCCGACCTGATAGGTTTTTCCGCCCGACGTATATTCATACGCTACCGCAAGCACCTCGTCGTCCTGCAACTTACTCTTCAGAGAGATGTAGCCCAACATCGGATTGACCGTGTACTCCGATTCGTTCAGACGACGGGCGGACTCCAGTTTTTCATAGTCCTCTCCACCCGTCATGCTCACCGACGTGCTGTTCAGAGCCGCCGAGACCGTCTCTATGTCACGCAAGTTCGGCAACGACGTCACCTCTCCGTACAAGCCGTTCGACTTGTTCGACGGCCACTTGACGCCCAAGGCTACCCCCCATGGCGCATGACGGTGATCCGTCTCACCGAGGTCCAGAAAGGCCACAATGTTGCGACTGCTGCTGTAGTCCGACTTCTTGTTCGTCACCCACACCTCCACTCGGTTGATCTGCATACCCGAACTTATGTGTGGCAACGACGACATCCACTTCTCGTAGTTGTCCCGGAAGTAATGGTTCAGGAAGAAATGACGGTTCACGTCATAGTCACGGCCCTTCACTTCGAAGTCCGTGGTCTGCGCTCCGTTTCGCATACTCACCGTTTTGCTCTCACTCTCCTGTTGCGAAACGACGGCCTGAACACTGAGTTTCCCGAACTGCAGGTCACTGCGGATTCCGAACAGGGCACTGCTTCCTCTGATCAGACTCGAGTTCAGTGGCAGACTCACGTTTCCCGCTTCTATTCGACGGATGATGTCGTCTTCCTTCCCCTCATAGGAGAGGTTCACCTTGCTCTGATCCCAGTCGAAACTGCTCTCCGTGTTGTAATTCATGCCGAAGTGCACCCTGTCACCTACGCGGGCATCGACGTTCATCTGTATCTTTTCGTCAAAGTCGAATATCGGGGCTGGCTTGCGCATTCGCTCACTCAATGCCGGGTTTTGAACTCGGTTTATCTTGAAACCCATGAGAATCTCTACCTGCCCCTGCAGTTTCAGACGCACTCCGCCCGGACCGAAGATCTTGTCCGCCTTTCCCAGACCGAACTGTATGTCGTTCAGACTGATTTTCTTGTTTTTCTCGTTCTCCGCTTCCTGACGGTTACGCTCCTTCCAATAGTTGCGCATCGCTTCTTTCTCGCTCCAGGTCATATACTCGTCCTGTGACATCGACAGCGGTGTCACCACATCGTCATCCCCCAGTTTCGAACGGAAAAAGTAAAGACCCGTCTGAGGATCATATTCCACCGATGGCTCCGAGTCTGGCATCGCAAACGTCTGCGCCGAAAGGGTCCAGGCTCCCGCAAGCAACAGGACGACGCACGCACACACCGATACCATGGCACGCAACCTCCCGTCTCCGGAGCTTCTCCGGACCGAGTCGATGATACGTTTTGGACTGTGCTGTCTCACGGCTGACATTAAGGGCAGGAATCTACATCAAACGCATGGCAAGTTTCACTACCTCACCTACCTTGGCTCCCGGATTCTGTTGTATCGCTTTCTCCACGGCCTTCTGACTGTTCTGACGATTGAATCCAAGCATCACCAACGCATCCACAGCCTCTTCCGCTTCTGCTGCTTGACCCATCATCATCTGTGGCTGCGAACCCGCAATCTTCAATTTGCCGATCTTGTCTTTCAGTTCCACGACGATACGCTCGGCTGTCTTCGTTCCGATGCCCTTCACGTTCTTCAACGCACGCGCATTCTCACGTACAATGGCGTCTCGCATCTCCTGTGGCGTCAGACTGCTCATAATCACACGGGCCGTGTTTGCTCCTACCCCGTTCACCCCGATTAGCAACAGGAACAACTCGCGATCCGACTTCTCTGCAAAACCATACAACTGATGCACATCCTCACGCAATAGCTCATAAACGTAGAGATTCGTCTCCTTCTGACCCATAAGTAGGCTGTAGGTCGGCAAAGCTATATTGATACAATAACCGATGCCTCCGTTGTCAATGACAACTTCCGTCGGTGTGAGGTCGGCTATCTTGCCGGATATGTAGTCTAACATACTTTTTCTTTCGTTTTTTTTACTGATGATAGTTCGGTCCTGCGAAGAAGCAGGCCTATACTCCACCAAATAAACGCAAAGATAACAATTTTATTATAAGAAAGTGAGTTTACTCCTGCCATGTCACGCACGTACCAGTTCCACTACTACTCCACTACCACTC
>DGSL01000024.1 GCA_002393965.1 Bacteroidales bacterium UBA4363
ACTGCCGTTCTATGCAGGGACTCCGTTTTGCTGCATTTTGCTTCGCAAGGAATCGGGCGGCGCCTCGGCAGAGATTATGCATGCATAACTCTGCGCTCGGCTTGCTCCGACATCCCTGTCTGTATTCTGTCGTCCCGATGGGACTATTTTTGTCTTGTTTCACAAGACATTTTGGTGTTACTTATAAATTCTTTATTTATACATGCGAAGAGTGTGTGTTTGTGTGTTTTATTATGTGATTCGTGCAAAAGGTGGTTGAGTGGTGTAAATTTTGGTGATTGGAGAATGGATGTGTCCTTTGTTTTTGAGATTTATATCGTTTGATTGCTGATGTCCTGGAGTGGATGGAGTGGATGGAGTGGATGGAGTGGATGGAGAAGGTGGAGGGGATGGAGTGGATGGAGAAGGTGGTGGTGGAATGGAAAGTGTAGGAAATGGAAAAAAGTCTGTACTCAGAAGGGGCGAGCGGTGCACTCAAAATGTACTAAAAATGTACGTGCTATTCTATGGATAATAGAATTCCTTGTTGTAAATTCGTTGGCAGGAAAGGAGGTAAAAGCTCCCCTCTGAATTCCCCCCACCAACGTGGAGACCATTTATTCAAAGTAAGCTTTATTTAATGGAACACCTGATGTTCCCCCAAAAACATTTTTTTATCATGACTCCGGATTTTTATCTGAACGCCAAACGGACCTTACGGGAACGCTATGGTGAAAACGTGCAGTGGCTGCTCACCGAAGAACTACTCGAGCAGAAGAAAATCAGCCGAACAACCCTTTTCAACATCCTGCGACACTGTGACCGTCAACGCATGGTCGTCAAAATAGGACGTGTCAATTTCTATCGGACCGACTATTGGGATGAGTGTCTGAGAGAATATTTTAAAATATAGAATAATAAATTCTGTTAATGAAAAATCTCTTAAATAAATTTTCTATAACTATTTAGAATATAACATATTACTATTGAAGTTGTCGTTTATTTTTATTATTAAATCCTGATTTGTTCTTAAATAAGTACTTTAATATTATGAAAAGCGAAAACAATGAGATGGAAGATTCTCAGGCGGGAGGACGTCTTCCGGAGAAACCGTCCGGTGTAGGTATCGGTTCGTGGGTTGGTCTGGTGCTGGCGTTGATTTACGGAGTCAGTCCTCTTGACTTGTCGCCCGATGCGATGCCGGTAGTGGGTTGGTTTGACGATCTGGTCGTCATCGGAGCCGGGGTATTGAACTTCGTACAGCACTGGACAGAGGAGAGCAATGAGCTCCTATCGCGGATTTTGAGGATACTAAAGTGGGTGTTGATCCTTGTCGGAGTTGTCGTCTTTCTTCTTCTTGTTGTGCTGATACTGCTTGGCATTCGTGTGTTCTCGTAGAGCATTGAGGCAGGAAAAGGCGGACCGAGGGAGAAACGACGAAGGCAGAAGCAAGGCTACATACGGGGCTGAAACCGTATGTAGCCTTGTTTTTTTATTCAGTGAATTCCGGTAATCAGAGATTGCCTGACGAATTGCAGGCAGGAGATGGGGATGTTGTAGGCAAGCAGGGGAATGGAGATGCGGTGAGGGGGCGGGGAATGAGGAGGCGGTGGGCAGGTAGGAGAAGGGAGAGGTTACGGGGTAGGTAAGAAGGGGATGAGGTGACGTTTGCACAAGTGGCTACCGCGAAATCAGCGGACGGTGACATCGCAGTTAGGCAGATGTCGAGTCATGCGCAGGGAGCGAGTGTCGTGGGAGGATGTGGCGGCTTCGGTTCCGTCTAACAAGAACCGAAGTCGGTAGGTGTGTCCTGCGGGCAGGAGGACAGAGTAGAAGCCGTCCTCCTCATGAGAAGATGATCGTCCGAGATAGTTGCCGTTCTCGGCATCGAACCAGCGTATGTCGCATCGGACGGGTTGTCCGGAAGCGTTGGTGACGCGTCCAGAGACACGCAGGATTGGGTCTGGTTGTGCCCAAGTGGGGAGGGTGACGGAAAAGAGGTCGTAGTTGCGTGGTTGTTTGCGGTAGTTGCGGTAGAAGTATCCTTCGGAGCCACGCAGCGAGACTTTCAGTTCGGTCTCGTCGTATGGGCCGTTGATTTCCCTGCCCAGGTTGCGTGGTTTGCTCCAGCAGGTCCAGCAGGAGTCGGAGAGCCGTTGAGAGACGAAGAAGTCGCAGTGTCCCAGGCCGCCGTGTCCGGAGGAGGAGAAATAGAGAGTCCGTCCGTCGGCATGGAGGTAGGGGGAGCGGTCGCAGTAGCGAGTATTGATGACGGGACCGAGGTTCAGGGGTCCGACGACGGAATCGTTAGCGTCGAGATATACGACGTAGAGGTCGGATGCGTGAGTATATTCACCGTGGTAGGAATGTTCGGAAGTGGTGTTGTAGTTTTCTTCGCTCTCGGCTGCGAAGAGAATAGCCCGTCCGTCTGCCGTGAGGCACGCATCACTCTGCCATAGATTCTGGTTGAATGGGTAGTCCAGGCGTCGTTGCTCTCGCCACGAGTGTCCGTCGGCAGTACGTTCTGCCCGCCAGAGTTCGCCGTCACGGAAATAGAGAAGTGTCCGTCCGTCGGCAGAGAGAGAGAGAGGTGCCTCGTTCGCCTGTTCGCCGCAGAGGGTCGAATCGACAACCGGTCGTTCCCATCCGCCGGTAGCATTGCGTCGTACGACAAAGATATCCTCGTTGTTAGCCGGTCCTTTCTGTATCGTTGAGTTCTTAGGGGTATTTCCTGTTTGTCTGTTCGTGCGAAGAGGAATATCTTTTTTGTTTTGAGCTGGTAATTCGTGCTGCGTATTTTTCTTATCTATGGAGAATCCGAGGTTGCCATTACGGTATCGTCCGCAGAAATAGAGTGTGTTGTCGTCGGCGGAGAGTACGGGGCTGTATTCCTCGCCGGCGGAGTTGATACGGTCGGAGAAGAAAGAGACCTTTCCGCCTCCAGATGGAGAACGCAGCAGTGCGATGAGATCCCGTGCCCTTTCGGCGTTTGCGCCTTTGAGGGTTTTCTGGTAATATTGAATCGTGGCTATTGCCGCCTGCCATTCGTGTCGTTCGATATTGATAGAGATCATGCGTTGGAGTGCCACGAAAGCCAGATCCTTATCGGGGTTATTCTTGATATAGTGGTCGTAGGCGGGTGTACGTCCGGGATCGTAGCGTCGGTCGAGCAGCAATTGTTCGCTCTCGGCGGCGCTTTTGAAATCGATGGGGCGAATGGAATCGAAGAGCGGTGAATCGTAGTTGTCGTAGAATTCCTTGACGGAGATGGCGTCGCCGTCGCTGAGAAAATAGTCGTGGTAGTCAAGCAGCATCTGTTCGGAGTGAATGCCGGAGAAGTAGGTTGCTCCGTATTCGAGGATATCGAGTCGTGTATCGGGGTCTGTGGTTGTGTTATAGATGCGGAACAGTTCATCCTCAGCGCGGTCGGAGTAGGAGTTGGACGGGTAGGTATTCAGGAAATCGCGGTAGGCGGTCCAGTCGTCCGGTCGTACGGAAGTGATATACTCGAGGCTATCGACCTGCGACTGCAGGAACTCAGCCTGGTCGGAATCCGGGAACCGTCGTATGAACTCCTGGATGGCTTCGAGAGAGGGGTGTGGTCCGAGGTTGTCGTACTCGAGCGCATGGATAATGCTGCGAGCCTCGGCTGCGAGAGGGCTGGTCCGATAGGATCGTGCAAACCGTTCGTATGCCTCGACGGTACCTTCCTCGCCTGCTGCGCGGAAGGCGGCGCGTGCTTTTCCTTCGAGAGCCCGAGAGGGATAGGGCGGCAGAGCGCGTCGGTAGAGTTTGAGGTAGTTGTCAAAAGCCTCGACCGTTGCGGTATGTTCTGCCTGTTCGAGTCCTTCCTTGCAGATTGAGTCGTTGAGTTCGCGGAAGGATCGGTAGGTCATGCCGAGCGATTCGAACTTCTTCTTATTATTCTCTGCTCCGAACAGTTTCTTGGCTTCCCAGAGGCAGATGTAGGCAGAGTCGGGGTTGTAGTGGGCATAGTCATGCCGGCTGAGCAGTACGGCCTTGTAGTAGAGTGCCTCGGCATCGTTTCGTTTGGTCCCTATTTCGCGGTCGAGTCGTCTGTTTGCCTCGTCGTACTGTCCGGAAGAGATGAGAGGAGCAAAGTGTCCCTGAGCCATAGTCGTCGTGAGGGCGGATACGAAAAGTGAGAAGGTCAGAAGCAGGGATTTGTATTTGTTCTCTCCGTTAGCCATGAGATCAGTGGTGAAACGATTAGTGGTCAGTCGGTCGGGGGAGGGAGGTGAGCGCGCGGGGCTTATGAATTTTGGAGGCTCTGGATGAGTTCGGTTACCGATTGTCGGTAGTCGGCGAGGGATCGTGCCTTGAGGATGCGTTTACGCAACCGTTTCTCCGCCTCGGGCAGGAGATAGTCCCAATAGGGTTGCAGGTGTGACAGAGCCTGACGGTCGCCCTCGTAGCGTTCTTGCATCTGAGACGCCATTTCGCGTAGGAACCGGGAGAGGACCGAGAGGCGGTCTGCCTCGGACGGGGGTGTGTCGGATGTCCATGTGGCGGGCAGGAGAGGGTCGGAGAGCAGTCCACGTCCAATCATGACAGCCCTCAGACGTGGGAATCGGTCATGAATGCGTCGGATATCCTCGACATTGCGGATATCGCCGTTATAGACCAGTGGTTTCTTACATTCTTCCGCAAATCGTGCGAAGGATGCGATGTCGCATGTATTTTTATATTGTTCGCAGCCGAGGCGAGGGTGGAGAATGATTTCGCAGACAGAAGAGTCATTGAGCAAGGGCAGGAGAGAGAATGCCTCTTGAGGAGAGGACCAGCCCAGTCGCATCTTGACAGAGGCAGAGATCTCGGGATGGTCCCGGAGGCACGAAAGAACGTCCCTGACGGCATCGGGGCGTGAAAGGATGCCAGCCCCCTTTCCCTTGCGTGCGATAAGAGGGAAGGAGCAACCGAAATTGAGATTGACGTCGTGGTAGCCGAGGTGGGTCACGGCCTGGAGGAGGATTTCCAGATCGTGGGCGTTATCGGTGAGAAGTTGTGGAGTCAGTCGTCCAGTCGAATCGTTCTGAAGGTCGCGCAAGTCGCGTCGGCGTACCTCGCCGCGTTCGACACGCAGAAAAGGGGAGAAATAGCGATCCACGCCTCCGCAGAAGCGGTGGTGCAGGTTGCGGTAGATCTGTTCCGTGAACCCCTGCAGTGGGGCGTGCCATATCGGCAGAGAGGAGTGTTGTTCAGCGAGTGTGTTTTCCATAATCATAGACAAAGATAGTCCTTTTGCGCAGAACCTGCCTACTTTTTAGTATCTTTGAGGCGTTGAAAAATTCTTAAAACCCATGTATTTAAAGAACATTACTGGCGATACCGCTCTTTCAAGGATTTGTCATTCAGTCCGATTGGGTATTTTCTTTTTTTTAACGATTACGGCAGTAGGAACTACCACGGCCCGAGAGCCGTTATTGTCTCCGTCGGAGGAGGCACAGGCTCATCCGAGAATTGCCGGAGACCATTTGGGCAAGCAGACGTTGATGCGTGAAAGACAGATGGTACAGGTCTGGGATACGGTCGGAGAACGTGCGACATGGCGAAACGTGTATCAGAAGATGAAGTGGACACCGGCATGGGGAGTTGACTTCTACAGTTTCATTGACAATACGGAATTTGCGGGATGTAAGTATCAGAATGACCAGACGATGACGGGAGTGAGGGTCATGCCCCAGGTGGGTGTTGCGCTGAATGCCCGTCAGAAGCACCGTACCGCCGCGTACCGGTTGATGGTCGGAGCCGCTGCGACGGAGCGATTCGGCGAGGACGGTGAGATCTACGACGTCGATCCGCTGGCTTACTTTTCCGCCACCTCCGGACGTTCTGCCACCTCGTTTTACCTCGGAGCCTTTCCAAGGGCCTTATTGGGCGAATATTCGCGCGCGCTGATGCAGGACTCGATTACCTATTTCCGTCCAGTCATCAACGGAGCGTTGTTGCACATGACAGCCGACCGCTATTCGCATCCTTACTTTGATCTCTTTTTAGATTGGACGGGCATGCAGAGCAAGGAGCGTCGAGAGACGTTCATGATCGGTTGGCAGATGGGGATTGCCCCGACCATGCGTCGTCGTGAGGGTCTGTTCTTTCTGCGTCACAGCGGAACGATGTACCACTTTGCCAAGACGCTGGAGCCGCCTGCCAATCAGTTTATCCATGACAACCTGACCACTGTCACACAGGTGGGCATGGACCTTTCGAAAAGCCGTCGTTTTGAATCGTTCAATGAGTTGTCCCTTTCCTTTGGCTATTCGCTGGAAGCGGAAGACGACCGAGGCATCGGCAAATGGTACCTGCACAATGCAGTCATGGGAGAGTTGAAAGTCGATTGGAACCGCATAGCCCTCCATTCGACCTGCTATGCCGGGAAGGGTCAGATGCGCTATTATGCGGCGCACGGCAACAGCCTGTATTGGAGTGATCCTGCCTTCCGTGCCGACTTCTATGACCGTACGGACCTGTTGGTGCAGTGCATATCGAAGAACTACATATCATTAAGAGCCGACATCGTGATGCATATCTTCAACAGCGGTGTCTATATGGAGCAGGCGTTGATTCTCTCCGCCAATCTGGGTAATATCCCGACGCGCAGACCGCGCCGTAACATGGACCGTCCTTTCTGGCTGACATTCACACAGCGAGACTGACGATTGTTTGTCCATGAAGGAGAAAAAAAGTACCTTTTTTTTGTTCCGTCTTGTCGCAAAAGACCTATATTTGCTTAAATGACTTCAAAAAAAATCTCCGTTCATCACCCAATTCTTCTAACCGGAACACTTTTTCATGAGTCCATCTGTGATACTTGGAAAGTTGATTTGTCAGCCTGTTTTCATACAGGGGGAGAAGTCCGTATCGGAATTTCCTGAACGAGTCTTTTTCGGAAGTCTCTTTTCATAATCAAAATGAAGAATGGCAGACGCTGCTAAGAAATATACCCTACTGAACCGCATCAATTGTGCCGCGGACCTGCGCAGCCTCCCGGAGGAGCAGCTCACGGAAGTGTGTGACGAGTTGAGGACCTATATTCTGGAGACGCTCTCTGAGCATCCGGGTCATCTGGCGTCGTCGTTGGGGACGGTAGAACTGACGGTAGCGTTGCATTACGTATTTGACACGCCCTACGACCGTATTGTCTGGGACGTTGGTCACCAGGCTTATTCGCACAAGATCCTGACGGGCCGGAGGGAGCGTTTTCAGACCTTGCGGGAATATAAGGGTCTCTCGCCGTTTCCTTCTCCGTTGGAATCGGAGGCCGACTCCTTCATTGCGGGTCATGCGTCGAACTCGATATCCGCAGCCCTGGGCATGAGTGTCTCGGCTCGGGAGGAGGAGCGAAGGAATCCGAACATCAAATCGAGGAAGGTGGTGGCGGTCATCGGCGACGGTGCCATGAGTGGCGGGCTGGCCTTCGAGGGACTGAACAACGTCTCGACCACGTCCAATGACCTGTTGATTGTCCTGAATGACAATCACATGGCGATTGACGCGCCCAAGGGAGGCATGAGTCAGTACCTGCTGGATATCACCACATCGCGCACGTACAACAACCTGCGCAACAGGCTGTATCAATTCTTCCGCCGTCACGGTCTGATGAACGAGTCGAGAAAAAAACGCATACAGCGAGCGACCAACCACATCAAGACCATCCTATCCAAGCAGCACAGTACCATCTTCGAATCCCTCTCGATCCGCTATTTCGGTCCAGTGGACGGGAACGACCTGCCGACCTTGATTCGTCTCTTCACTGCCGTCCGGGACTTCCGTGGTCCAAAAGTAGTGCATCTGATCACGAAGAAGGGCAAGGGTTATGCTCCGGCGGAGGAGAACGCAGCCGAGTGGCACGCTCCGGGTTGTTTCGACGTCCAGACGGGCGTGCGTTGTCGGGACGGTCAGGAAGGATTGCCGTCCCGTTATCAGGACGTATTCGGCGAGACGCTGTTGGAGCTGGCGAAGCAGAATCCGGACATCTACGGTATCACGGCTGCCATGCCGACGGGCTGTTCGCTCTCGATCATGATGAAAGAAATGCCGCAGCGGTGTTTTGACGTAGGCATTGCAGAAGGTCATGCCGTGACCTTTGCTGCCGGACTCGCGAAGGAAGGCAAGTTGCCATTCTGTGCTATCTATTCGACTTTTCTGCAGCGTGCGTATGACAATATCGTCCATGACGTTGCCATCTGCCGGTTGCCTGTTGTATTCTGCATTGACCGTGCCGGTCTGGTCGGGGCTGACGGAGCCACGCACCATGGGTTGTTTGACATGGCTTATCTCCGTTCGATACCCAACATGACGGTTGCGGCGCCGTCGGACGAGAAGGAGTTGCGTAACCTGATGTACACGGCACAGCGTCTGCGTCGCGGTCCGTTTGCGATCCGCTACCCAAGGGGCAGGGGTATCTATGGCGGCGAGGCATGGCGAAATCCGTTTGAAGAGATAGAGGTTGGCCGGGGAAGGATCTTGAAGCAGGGAAAGGACCTTGCGGTTATCTCCGTCGGCACGATGGCGCAGACTGTCCTAAAAGCCGTCGAGAATGTGGAGCAGGAAACGGCTGGTAAGACCGTTGCGGTGTATGACCTGCGTTTTGTCAAGCCACTGGATGAAGCCATGTTAGAAGAGATAGGGGGCAGACACAGCCGCATCGTGACCGTAGAGGACGGAGTGAGGTCAGGCGGAGCGGGCAGTGCCGTACTGGAATGGCTGTCGGAACACGGTTACAGCGGTCGTGTGACGATACTGGGTCTTCCGGACCGTTTCGTCGCTCAGGGTCGTCCGGAAGAGTTGTATGCAGAAGTGGGGCTTGACGTAGCGGGAGTAAGTCGTCGAATCAAGGAAGAACTTATAGAATCATGAAAATAGTCATAGCAGGAGCGGGAGAAGTCGGGCGTTACCTTGCCAAGATGTTCTCGGCTGACAATTACGACATTACGGTGCTCGACCTGGACGGTCAGAGTCTGCGTCAGCTCTCGGACCACTTTGACCTGATGACGTGTGAGGGGAACGTCACGTTCATCCACGACCTGATGGAGGTGGAGGTGAACAAGGCGGACCTGTTCGTAGCCGTCACGTCGCACGAGACGGTGAATATGACTGCCTGTGTCCTGGCATCCAACCTCGGTGCGAAGAAAACGGTTGCCAGGGTTGACAACCGGGAGTATGTCATGCCGGACAACGTGCAGCGATTCCAGCGTCTGGGTATCTCACAGTTGATCTATCCAGAGATGTTGGCGGCGGAGGAGATTGTCAAGTCGATCCGCACGTCGTGGCAGCGGGTCCATATGAGTTTCTGTGACGATGCATTGTCGTTGCTGGGAGTGAAGTTGCGTTCCAATGCCATGGTGTTGAACTCGCCGTTCAAGACGGGATTTCTCAATCACGGCCGGTTTCGTGTCGTAGCCATCAAGCGTCAGGGAACCACGCTGATACCGAAGGGAGAAGACTGTCTGTTGGACGGAGACATCGTCTATCTGATGGTGACGCCTGAGAACTTTGAATTCACGATGGAGCAGTGCGGCAAGGTGTCGAAGCCGGTGAAGCACACCATCATCATGGGTGCTTCGCGTATTGGCATCAACGCCAGCAAGATGTTGCCGAGCGGTGTGAAAGCCACCATTTTGGATGCGGACATAGACCGTTGTAATGATGCGGTGCAGCAGACGCCGAATGCCTTGGTTCTGAACCGAGACGCACGTGACATGGAAGTGTTGCGAGAAGAGGGCATCGGCTCGACGGATGCGTTCATCGCTGTTACGGACTCGTCGGAAGCCAATATCCTTGCCTGTCTGGCTGCCAAGCAGATGGGTGTTGTCAAGACCATCGCCGAGGTAGAGAACAACGACTATATCCAGTTGGCGCAGAACCTGGATATCGGCACGATCATCAACAAGAAACTGATTGCCGCCAGCCACATCTACCAGATGACGCTGGACGACGCGGTCCGCAACGTGACGTGTGTGCCACTGTCGGTCGATGCGCAGGTGGTGGAATTCGAGGCGAAAGCGGGTGCGAAGATTACGCGGAGCATCATCCGCGATCTGCATATCCCGTCGGACGTGAACTTCGGAGGATATGTACGAGACGGAAAGGGATATATCTGTTCGGGTGACACGCAGATACAGCCTGGTGACCATGTTGTCGTCTTCTGTCTGGCAACGACGGTGAAGAAAGTGGAAGTGCTGTTCAAGTAAGCAACGGAGTCGGGAGCGCGGGAGCGGACCGTTCTCCCATAATGAGAAAGGAGTCTCCTGCCATCGAAAAAAAAATGCTCTGCAGACCTTCTGCGGAGAAAAGAATATGAGAGTCAACTTTAACCTCAGACGTGTTTTCAGAATTCTGGGCATACTGCTCATCTTTGAGAGTCTGCTGCTGTTTGCCGTATGTCCTGTTGCCCTGTATTACGGAGAGGGTGATCTGATGTCCTTCTTCAATGCGGGAGTGCTGGCCCTGGTGACGGGCGGTGTGATGTCGGTATCCGGATGGAAGGCCTCGAAGCACGTGACGAAGCGTGAGGGGGCTGTCATTGTCTCCTCTGTCTGGGTTTTGTTTTCCCTGTTCGGGATGTTGCCGTTCCTGTTTTCGGGAGCCTTAAGCAGTGTCTCGGACGCACTGTTCGAGTCCATGTCAGGCTTCACGGCGTGTGGAGCCACGGTCATGACGCACATTGACGAGATGCCGCATGGTATCCTGTTCTGGCGCAGTCTGATGCAGTGGGTAGGAGGCATCGGTATTATCATGATCTCGTTGGCATTGTTGCCGATCTTCGGTTTTTCGGGTACGATGCTCTTCGGAGCGGAGTTTTCGGGTCCGACGAAAGAGAAACTGTCGCCGAAAGTATCCGGAACAGCCAAGCGTCTCGGTATGATTTATTTAGGTCTGACGCTTGCCCAGATTGTGTGTCTGAACGTAGCCGGGATGAACGTCTTTGACTCGGTGTGTCATTCCATGACTACGGCCGCTACGGGCGGATTCTCGACTCATCAAGCCTCGATAGCGTATTTTCACAATCCCCTGTTTGAGTGTATCATCATCCTGTTCATGTTCCTGTCGGGAGTGAATTACACATTGTACTGGTATGCGTTCAGCGGGAAATTCCGCCGTAAGGTGTTGCATAACGGTGAGTTGTATTCGTATCTGTCGCTGGTGCTTCTGTTCTTTGCCATCATGGTATTCTTCATGGCAGAGGAGATTCATCTGACGTCCTTTGACCGTTTCGGTGATTTGTTGCGTGACTGTCTGTTCCAGGTGGTCTCAATCATCACCACGACGGGGTTCACGACGACCGATTATATGTCGTGGCCATCGTTGACATGGATTATGATTTTCCTGTTGATGTTTTTCGGGGCGAATGCGGGTTCGTCGTCGGGAGGTATCAAGGTTGTGCGTATCGTCATTGCATTCAAGTACTGTTATTACGAGTTCAAGCGGATGGTTCATCCGAATGCGGTGATTCCGATATCGTATAACGGCAGTTTTCTGCGGACCGATGTCGTCACGCGCGTATTGGCGTTCATCCTGTTGTATATCATTGTAGTGGTGGTGTGCATGATTGTTCTCTCGTTCACGGGGATGGGCGCTCTGGAGGCGGTAGGGGCTGCCGTAGCCTGTCTGGGGACGATTGGTCCGGCGTTTGGTGATTTGGGTCCATCCGGTACGTTTGCCGCTGTTCCGGAGTTTTGTAAGTATTTTCTTTCGTTTGTGATGTTGATCGGGCGTTTGGAGTTGTTTACGGTGTTGTTGTTGTTTACGCCTGTTTTCTGGAGTCGATGATTTCTCCTTTTTGTCGTATGGGGTAGTGTTGGGGAGGACGGTAAGGTGACGCTCCTACGGAGTTCTATAAGGTCGAACGTTGTTTAGCAGGGACTCCGTTTTACTTCGTC